>JANQGX010000039.1 GCA_028282885.1 SAR324 cluster bacterium | reverse complement strand
AGTCTCTCCAGTGTCGAACTCATCGCTTCGTCAGTTGCCTTCAAGTTTCTCCAGGAATTGATCGCTGCGACGTTATGATTGATTCTTAAGCCCATGATTGACCCTTTTTTTGGTTTTCAAATATGTACAACAAAAAACGTCTTGTTTCCCTTATCGGAAAACAAGAAAAAAACTTTAGACTTTTTTTCCTTCCATTTTTTTCGTTGACTCCTTATCGGAAGATTCCGGAAAAACTTTACAATAACCCGGATTTTTTTTTACTATTTCAGTCTCGTGGAAGATTAATCCTGATTCTGCCTTAGTTTTAATTTTGTATTTTCAACGACTTATCAGATTTTAGTGTCAATAAAATAGTCCGGATCTACTGCCAAAAAAATAATGAGCCCAGTATTAATTTCACTCGACGGACTCCAGATAAGATACTTCAGCCTTCTCTACGCGGTAAGCCTGATCCTTCTGTTTATCCAGGTAAGGGCAAACCTCAAGGACACCAGCATACGGATTACAAGGGATGAGCTGCTAAATTGGCTGATTATCGTTTTCGTCTACGGGATTATAGGGGCGAGAAGTTACTACGTGATGTTCAATTTGGATTTTTATTTCGATCCCGGTGAAAAGTGGTATGAATTTCTGGCCATCTGGAATGGCGGCTTGGGGATGACAGGGGGAATTCTGCTTGCGAGCTTTGCCTTGTGGGTTTTGTGTAATAACAAAAAGATTAGATTTTCCGACTTTTCCGACCAGTTGGTTTCGCCCTTGTTTTTAACCTTAACCCTGGTCAGTATTGGCAGCTTCATCAATTCCGGTTCTCTTGAAATCATGCTCAATGGAGAGAGCACAACCATATTCAGGATGATGTTCAGGGACGATTCGGCATTTAAGGAGCTTTATCACCCAACAGAGTTATATGAGTCCATTCTATATATAACGGGATACTTTTTTTTCAGCCTGATCAGGTTGAACCGGTTCAAGTCCGGGTTTCTCAGTTGCTGCTGCCTGTTTTACTATTGTCTGGTAAAGGTTGCCCTCAGTTTTACCCAACAGGGGGGCCTTTCCCTGTTGGGAATCAATGAATCATTGATAGCCGGGATATTTGGAGGGCTTGCGGCTGTGATCTTTCTTTTGGCGGGAAAGCGCTATAGAAAACAAGTGCGGGAACGCAGGCAGTATCCTTCTACCAGAAAATGGACCATCTGATACAAAGAATACCACTCTGCCGAAATACAATCGCTACCCCTTCAGATTTTTGCTACCTGAATTCGACAGCTCTCGCCATTAATATCACGCTCTTCAAACAGATCAGGATTGACACTGTCAGCATAATTGAGCTCTGCAGCCAGTGTTTCTGTCTTGATATAGGTTTCGTGAACGTTAATGGCTTGTTTTAATTCATCCCCGCAGGAAAATCCAATCTGGATTTTGTCGGTTACTTCAAAATCAAGCTCTTTGCGGGTTTGCTGGATCTTGTTGACAAACTCGCGGGCGAAACCTTCGGCCTTGAGTTCATTATTAATATGAATGTCCAGGGCAACGGTGATATCGCCTTCATTCTCAGTAACGATTCCTTCCTTCTGTTCCCGTTGAATGAATAATTCATCAATCCCGATTTCAAAGGCTCCCCCATCCAGATCCAGATTGATTTTCTTTCCGTCCTGTAACTCAACGATCAATTCCGGGCTGAGGTTTTCGATCTGGGGTCGTAGTATATTCAGGTTCTTACCCAGTTTAGGCCCTAATACCCTCAGGTTGGGTTTAGCCGTCAGGGTTACCAAATTCTCCTCATTCTGAGAGATTTCAACGTCCTTGATATTAAGTTCATCGATAATCAGTTCGGACATCTCGCCCAAAACGCCCTGCACTGCTGAATTTTTTGTCAGAATGGTTATTTTCTGCAGGGGTTGCCTGATTTTGATCTGGTGCTTGGCTCTCAACGCCCGCCCAAGGTTCACGCTTTTCAGGATGATATCCATCTCCGCTTCCAGTGTTTCATCGATCCAGGAAGCATTCACCTCCGGGTAATCACAAAGATGAACACTCTCCGGCATGGAATCGTCACGCAACACCTGGTAAATATTGTCAGCAATGAATGGGATAAAAGGCGCAATCACCTTGCACAGTTCCAGAAGGACCGTATAGAGCGTCATATAGGCTTGATCCTTGTCTTCACCCTGACCAGCTTTCCAGAATCTTCTTCGGCTTCTGCGGATGTACCAGTTGGTAAGCATATCGATAAAGCCAACAAATGGTGATACTGCCCTGTTGAGGTCATAGTCCAGCATACCATCCTGAACATCGGAAATCAGGTGATGGAGTCGGGAAATAATCCATCTGTCCAGGGGATTTACCAGTGCAGATTTGTCAGCAACCGTCTTTGGTTTCCAGTTGTCGATATTAGCATAGGTTGTAAAGAAACTGAGAACATTCCAGAGCGGCAGGGTTGTGCTTCTGAGTGTTTCCTGCAAACCGGATTCCGAAAACTGCAGATCATCTGCCCTGATAGCGCCGGAGTTGAGCATATAAAGCCGGATCACATCCGCCCCGTACTTGTTCAGCATGTCCCAGGGATCAGGAAAGTTCTTCAGGCTCTTACTCATTTTCTTGCCATCTTCAGCCAGCACCAATCCATTGACGATGCAGTTTCTGAAGGCAGGTTTTTCAAATAGTGCCGTGCTGAGTACCAGCAGGGTATAAAACCAGCCCCTGGTCTGATCCAGCCCTTCGCTGATAAAGTCTGCCGGGAAATTAGTTTCAAATTTTTCCCTGTTTTCAAAAGGATAATGCTCCTGACCATAAGGCATAGATCCTGATTCAAACCAGCAGTCCAATACCTCCGAGGTGCGGTTCATGACGCCGCCGCATTTTTGACAGGTGAGTGTCATGCCATCCAGAAAATGGGAGTGTAGATCATCCACCTCTTTACCTGCCAACTCCTCCAGTTCACCCCGGCTACCCACGCAATGCTGGTGCTTACAGTCATCACAAATCCAAACAGGAATAGGATTTCCCCAGTAGCGATTTCTGCTGATAGCCCAATCCCTGGCCCCTTCCAGCCATTTTCCCATCCGTCCGTTTTGGATATGGTCAGGAGACCATTTAATCTGTTGGTTGTTATCGATCATATTCTGCTTGATCTTTTCCACATTAACGAACCAGCTACGAATGGTTCTATACATTAAAGGAGCTCCGGATCTCCAGCAAAAGGGATAACTATGTACAATGGTCTCGTGTTTAAGGATCAATCCCCGATCTTTCAACAGCCGGATGATTAACTTGTCTGCATCCTTAAAAAACATTCCAGCCACATCAGGGGCTTCTTTGGTGAAATAGCCGCTATCGTCCATAGGAAAGACGTGTGGAAGCTTATACCTCTCCCCGGTATTGAAGTCGTCTTCACCAAAGCTGGGAGCAGTATGGACCACACCGGTACCGGTTTCGATAGAGACATAATCCCCCAGCAACACCTTAAAAGCACCGTCTTGCTCCAGCTTTTCAAAATAGGGGAAGAGCGGCTCATACGCCATACCTTCCAGCGTGCCACCTTTGAAAGTTTCCAGAATCCGGGCTCCGTTCTCTGTACCAAAAGTGCTCTCGACAAGGGCTTCTGCCAGATAATAGGTCTCGTCCTGGTAAAAAACCTTCGCATAGATCAGGTCCGGATGAACCGCCAGACCCAGGTTGGAGATCAGGGTCCAGGGCGTGGTGGTCCAAGCCAGAAAATAGGTATTGTCTTTACCTTTAATCGGAAACTTAACTGTAATCGAAGGATCCTGCGTGTCCTTATAACCCTGGTTTACTTCGAAATTGGAAAGCGGGGTGCTGAGCCTGGGGCTAAAGGCAACTATTTTCTTACTTTCATATATAAGGCCTTTCTCCCATAAGGACTTGAATACCCACCAGATTGATTCCATGAAGGACACTTCCATGGTCTTGTAATCGTTGTCCATATCGACCCAGCGTCCCAGTCTGCGGATTGTTTTGCGCCATTCGTTGCTGTAGCGCAAGACAATACTGCGACATTTTTCATTGAATTTATCAATACCTAACGCTTCGATATCTGCGGCGCCATTGAGCCCCATCTCTTTTTCCACTTCAAATTCCACCGGCAGACCATGACAATCCCAACCGAATCGTCTTTCCACCCTATTCCCCAGCATGGTGTGATACCTGGGCACGACATCCTTAATGGTACTGGCAATGAGATGTCCGTAATGGGGAAGACCGGTTGCAAATGGAGGTCCATCATAGAAATAAAACGTTTTGTCCTCTGGTTTCTGCTCTATGGATTTGAAAAATATTTTCTCTTCGTCCCAATAGTCGAGGATTTCTTCCTCGAGTTCCGGAAAAACAACTTTGCTTTTGATTGTTTTAAACATTTTCATTTTGCATTTGGGGGGCCTAAGGATCTTTTCCTGTTAAAAATCCGATATCTTCGACAGGATCCGTGAATTTTGTTCAATAGGACTAGTATTATTGATATCCGGTCTTTTTTTCAACGGAAAAGCATGCAAATTATGACGAACATTGAACTCGACACGCTTTTGGGAAATCCGAAATCCACAGGCAGGGTTGTGATGAGGTTAACAATCAAACCGGGACGGTGCGTTATCTATCCTGTCCTTGTCTCCGGATAGGTCTGGTTTACCGGGGAATATTGAACTAAACACATCGGTTGATTTCTGTCTGACGGGCAAACACTCAATCGTTTGATTCAGAATCCTTTTTTTTCATGTGATTGTACCACGCTTCTTCACCATAGAGTTTTTCAGTGCAACCCGGACAGATACCATGGCTAAATTCGGCAAGGGAGTGTGTCTCTATGTATTTTTCCAAAGTATTCCAATAACCATCATCATCCCTGATTTTCTTGCAGGAGGCACAAATGGGGACAATCCCTCTTAATGTCTGCACTTCGTCCAGGGCTTTCTGGAGATCTTTTTTAGAGCGGCGCAGATCAAGATGTGTGCTTACCCTGGCAAGCAACTCGGCTTTTCTGAACGGTTTGATGATATAATCAACCGCCCCAACGTTGAAACCGTTGACAACGCTATCGGTGTCGGCTTTCGCGGTAAGGAAAACCACCGGAATTTCGCTTGTATCAGAATCCTCTTTCAACTTTTCACAAACTTCATAGCCATCCATTCCCGGCATAACGATATCCAGCAGAATAAGATCCGGTTTGGTTTTTTCAACCAACTCCAATGCCGTAGGGCCATCCTGAGCCACATTGATCTGGTAGTTCCGTTCTTTCAGAATGATGCCCAGGACCTGGATATTCTCCAAAGTATCGTCGACAATCAATATTCTGTCGTTTGTGCCGTGTTGATGTTTGTCCTCTTTCATAAGCCTGTAATGTTTTAAGTCTGTAATGTTTTATTTAATTGATTAATAATTCTTTCAAACTCCTTCAGGGTTTTCGGCAGCTCAATAACATCGAAAGAGGTGACCTGACTTTGCAATCTTTCACACCATAATAGGAGGGGCTGATAATCATATTCTAAGCCCAAAGATTTTATTTTAAGCGCAAAACTTTCCACTTCATTAATTGTCATGGTATCGATCAGGTCTGTCCATACTTCTTTCTTCTCTTTGACTAGCAGGTCGAAAAGCAACTCCAGATCCGTTTGTTTATATGACCCTGAAATATTGTCGGAAGATTCCGCTTTATCCTTCCGGGTATGGTCTGAATTTGGGGTCATGTCATCTTTTTTCCGTTCAAGATGCTTGAAAACAGTCGATAGAAATTGCTGTTTGGAAACAGGTATTTGCATAAAATCATCAAATTCCATATTTGTAGCTTCATCTTGTGGTATCGTTCTGGCAGAGATGCCTAAAACCGGAATATGTCTAAAACGGGTGTCTTTTTTTAGACCGCGCGCTGCTGCAATGCCGTCCATTCTCGGCATATGAAGATCCAGTAAAACCAAGTCAGGGAGATGCATTTCTACTAACCCAAATACTTCCTCTCCGTCAGCCGCTTCGATAGTTTTGCAATCAAAATCATTCAGGTAGCTTATCAGCAGTTCTCGATTGGATCTTGCATCATCTGCAATCAGGATTGAGTGTCCGGACAATGCCTCAATATCTCCCTCCCTGCCAACCTGTTTCCGATGTTCAAAGGAGGATTGGTGAATCACCACATCATTCAGCCTGACAATAAACACAGCTCCTTCACTACATTGACTGGAAACCGAGATACTTCCTTTCATAAACTCCAGAAGTTTTTTTGTAATGGACAATCCCAGGCCTGATCCTCCGTATTTAGCATGATCCTGCTCCTTCTGTTGTCGAAAAGCCATGAAAATAAACTCTTGCTGATCTTCCGGAATTCCTATACCCGTGTCTTCGACCCTAATCACCAGGTCCAACTGATTGCTGTCCGTGGCTTTGTAAACCAGATCCACACTAAGTTTTATATAGCCCTTATCCGTAAACTTCACGGCATTCCCGACAAGATTGATGAGTATCTGGCGGATTCTCACCTCATCCATCAGCAGTGATTGCGGAAGGTTGTCCGGGATCGAAACTTGAAGTCGAATCTGCTTTTTCTTGGCTTGCTGGGCAAAGATGGATACTGTATCCGAAAAAACTTCGGCGAGGTTGGTGGGGGTGTATTCGATTTTTAGTTCACCCGCTTCGATCTTGGAGATATCCAGGATGTCGTCTATTACGGTTAGCAGCAGTTTTCCGCTGGAGGTTACGGTTGATATATAGTTTTTCTGCTGCGGATCGGTGATCAGCTCGGACAGAATTTCAGAAAATCCCAGAATTGCATTCATGGGAGTCCGAATTTCATGACTGACATTGGCAAGAAAAGCGTTTTTAGCAACATTGGCAATCTCTGCTGCCTCTTTTGCCTTCTCCAGCTTCCAGGTGCGATCCCGGACCTCAATCTCCAAATCTTCCTTCGCCTCCTGTAGCTGTTTTGTCCGTTGTTTGACCCGTTTTTCGAGGTTTCTGCGGTGGTGGCTTAGGTCATATATTCGTTCCGATTCGAGGGTGACATCGTCCACAAATATAACGATAAAAGCAGTTGTATTATCGCGAAGAATTGCTTTTGCCACAACTTTCTGCTGCATATAACGAAACTGATGACTGCTTGTGATGGGGATTTCTATCAGGAATTTATTGAAGGATTGTGAAAAGAAGGTTGAGAGCCCTGATCTCAGCACTTCTTCAAGTCGACTCAAGACATATTGGCGAGCACCTTTTTTAATCACTGATAAAAGGGGATTCCCATGAATATCATCACTTCGGATGCCGGTCTTTTGCACCAACCAACGATTCCAGAAACGGATAGTCAGTTTTCTGTCAAGAATGCAAACCCCTTTATCCGTTTGTTCAAGAGCTTCCAAAAGTATTTGATCATCGATCATCTGAATTGACGACTGGTCAGGTATCAGGTTCGATTAGAAATCATCGTTCTCATCCCCGGATACTGAAATTAATTTATCAACGGCTTCAAGAAACTGATAAATATGTTCGCGTGATTCAAAAATCAGTGTCAAAAAACCTTCAATCCTGGCTTCCGAATCCTTGAAATGCGTTTCCAGCATTAGCGCGTTAAAGGGCTCAGTTTCAATCTTATCCCCGGAACCATTCGAAAAACTGAACTTGAGTTTCAATTCCGGAAGGGAATAGTTCAACACTGTCTGCAATAGATTGCTGACCGACCCCATCAATCCGTTAATCATAATATTACCCATTTCGATGAGGGCCTCTTTATCTGTATCGGAAAGCATGAGATCAGCCTCCTCATCGACAGACCCGGAATCGTCAATGCCACCCCAGTCATCATCGTCAAGTTGCTCGCTTAGAAGTTTATCAACGAGTGTTTTGCCTTGATGTCGTTCAAAAATCAGGGTGCTGGTACCCCTGAATTCTCCATCGAATCCGATCGATACGCCAAGTATGTCTTCAGAGTACCTCTCCTGGAAAAACTGGCCGAGATTGTCAGTAGAGATCAGTTTTACAACCGGGACGTCAATCTCTATCTTGCGATTTATCATCATGGACAGCATTGAAGCACTTCTGCCAACGGCGATATTTGCAAGTTCGTTGACAGCGTCATGTTGTTGTGGGGTCAATTCCATTTCAGTTGATATCTATGAGTCGGGGCAGGTCGGACTATACGCTTGTTTGACCGTCCCAGACACCTTTCAGTTCGTATAAAGAAGATTTTTTCAAGGGTTTGCTAAGAAACAGTGCTCCTCCGGATTCCAGTGCCCGGGATTGTACCTGATTTTGGATAGTTGCTGAAATGAACACCATAAATGCAGTCTGATCAAATTCCAGTACCTTATCCATAGCTCCTGTTCCGGATAACTCAGGCACGAGATGATCCATTACCACCATGTCGAATCTATCTCCTTTTTTGTCGTGCTCGACTTTTTTGTTGTAGCCTTCCAAACCGTTTTCAGCCGGCAGATTTTCCGCATCCGGGAAGGCCTTTCTCAATCCGGCCTTGATAGATTTTCGGACAAATCCCGAATCATCAACTACTAAAATTAGCATAAGAAACTAATTTTTGCGGAGGTTTCCACCTCAATTGATCACCAGTGTCCTCTCAAAAACAACTCATGGTCGATGAATAGAGGCATAAGTTTTTCACCGGTAAAAAACCGGATTCTCGATCAGACGTCCTTCATTATATACATATTGTTGCTTAATCGTGCAATCCTGAGGAAATCTGGCGAGAGTTATTCAAGGACAATCGTACCGGTCTGTGTGATTATTTCGAATCAGGAAGCGGCAAGTTCGGGGATAAGAGGGGATTGAGCTGAGTACTACAAGTCGTCAAATGTCAAGATGATAACCGATCAGCTTCTCTTTTTTATAGTCTGATCTGTTTTTCAGAGAGTTCTGGGTTTCGCCGTAAATCTTTTTTAATACGGTTAATTCGTTCCGTTTAAGATGATTGGGCTGATCCATTTGAAGGTTGCGAATGTAATCGACGAAAGGGCCGGCCGTTCTAACATCGTTGAAATACAAGGCAATATAGAATAGGAGCCTGGCAGCCCTGATAGCCACCAGATTACTTTCAGCATTTTGGAAAAGATCATCCGCTACGGCCCGAGCCTGTTCCAGATACTCATCTGCCTTCATCTCTTCGCCATTACTCATCATGATCTCTGCCTGTGTCAGTTTCAGGGTTACGGCCTGCCATTGGTAGGATTGATCCTTGCTGGCCTTTGCCATGGCTTCAGCAGCCTCAGCAGCCATATCGTACGATTTGATTACAGTCGGGATACTCCGGTTTAGTCCTTCAAGCTCATCCAGGTGGCTTTGCATCGATGCCTGACGTTTTTTTACCTCTTTTAACCAGAAGTTCTTGAATTTCTGGTTACTCAGAAAGGAAGGACCGGATTCATTTTTGTCTTTTTTAAACAGGCTCTTTTCAGTGCTGGAAAACAGGCAGTTGGGACAGACGAATACCTTGAGCATATTGAAATCTACATAGTCATTCCTGCCCAAGCTCTCCAGGTATGTCGTGATTCCAAAAATATTACGATTTGGCTCCTGGCTGTGCGGTTTTAACTGGAAACCCTTGAATTCAGCAGGAGACTCGCAGACAAAACATTTTAGTGGTCTGATAAGAACGGAATTGTTCTCGGGATGCGTGTCCAGCGTTCCGCCGGCCCCGGCTTGAACGGCTTTCTTATCGAACTGACACCTGCCAATCAGGGGATTCTTGTTCTTCTTCCACTTAATTCCCTGGTTGCACCACTGAATTGATTTATCCAAAAGTGCATTGGAAAAGCCACAAAGGTCGGCAATGGTCTTAAGATGAGTTTGTTCTTTATAGGACAGCGATTCATCGGCTGAAACAGTCAGTATTACCTCGAAGAAGATCAACAACAGAACTTCATCCGGAATCCCCTGCGGTTTTTTCAAGGGAGGGGCCATTTTATTACGAACGTAACCAACCATTTGTTGCTGATCCTTCTTGGATTCCACAAGGGACATGGCCGCTTTCAAAAAAGGCAGCTCGGACTCATCTACCAGGCCGTCCAGCATGATGGTAGCGATCAGGATGTTGGCATACCATTTTTTCTGATCGGCATCCATCTTGTCGAGAGGAACATGGAAACTGTCTATTTTGCCGTCTTCCGTAACCAAGTATTTTTGAGAGATCTTCCAGTTTAGCCCTTCCTCTCCCCAACTCATTAATTCATTGAAATAGGAATTGGTGAAACCGAAAAGATCCGAAACCTCTTTGAGGTACACCTTCTCTTTATCCGCAAAATCCAGGTCGGAGATCATAATCAAGATCAGCTCGATAAATACCGCAGCCAGCACCTCTTTGGGTATATCCTTAGGGGGGGTCAGTGGGGGACGTTTCTTGCTGCTGATTAACTGCATTAGCTCTTTTTTGTCAGCCGGCGATTCAACGATGCTGATCACCTGCTTCATAAAATCTACTTCGGAAGGGCTGATTTCATCATCAGCGAGAATGGCTCCGATGACAAATCTCGCGTACCAGATCTTCTGATCTTTGTTCAGTGTTTTTACAGGAACACTCATGAGACCTTTTCAATTGATTCGTTTTGCGATTAATACACCGTCACTGATGGCCAGGAAGTGACATTCAAATCCCGGGTGATGGGTCATCTTTTTGTTGAAATCCTCCAGCGCTTTTACGGCTTTCTTGTATTTTGCCTCTTGATCGGGCTTGAGGTCAAACGTCTTTTTGTTGTAGAAGATATTGTCCGCAATGAACAATCCTCCGGGATTAAGACATTGATAGCAGTTTTCGATCATCCCTGCATAATCTTTTTTGGTTGAGTCTTGAAATATCAAATCAAACCGTTCAATGTTTTCTTCAAAAAACTGCTCTACCCAGGTTTTATGCAACTTCACCCTATCCCGATATCCTGATTTTCGCAGATAAGCCTCACAGAGATTTAACCGGTCCTGATTATTATCCAAAGCCGTGATCCGGGCTTTCGAGTAGCCCATGAGCATCCAGTGGGTCGCATAAGAGATTCCGCAACCGATTTCAAGGATTGACCTCGGCTCTCGTACAGAACATATCATTGTCAAAAAACGGCCCATATCATCGTCAATGATCGGGACCTTGCTCTTTCTCCCCTTTTCCCTGATATCTGACATCCAAGGGTTGACCGGCCGTTGAAACTGCTCAAGGTAAGCAAGGCCAAGCTGGTAATCATCGGATGACATCAGGGATTAACTCCGTATCTCTTACAGGTTTTTAATTCATCTACTTTTTGAGAGGGGTTCTCTTCATTTTCAGTTTATTCTGGATCAATCTTATTTCCAGTGTCAGCTCCCTGATGGTTCGGTTGGTTTCGTTTTTAAATTTCACAAATTCAATTTTGGAAACCGTTTCACCCCCGACTCCTTCGACACCATCCTGGACAGGTTTCTTTTCCTGTTTACTGGTCAGGGCAGTTATCAGGATCTGTTGGCTTGCAGAGATGGATTTGATTTCAGTGATGACCTGATAGGCGCCATAAACAAAAGTCACCATAAAAACTGCTAAACATATCAGTGCAATGATTTTTAAAAAACCACCATCTGATTTCCTGGCAGGAGTAGCATAACTTCTTTGCATAATGTAACTTTCTGTTTAGATTATTAAATTCTCAGACAAAGAATATTTAGTCCGTCAACATGATTGGATTGTACTGACAGAGTGTCAAAGGAACTTCGGATACCCGAATCAGGCAAAAAATCAGTATCCTTCGGGTTTGATCAAAATATCGATACGACGGTTCAGACGACGCAGAGCCGGACTGTCGTTGGATACTTTAGGTCTGGTTGATCCATAGCCGGCTATCTCCATTCGATCGCTGTCGATTCCCAACTCTTCAAGAATTCTGGCTACAGAACCTGCCCTCGCACCGCTCAACTCCCAATTTGAGGGAAATATCGGGCTGCTGATGGGGGTGTCGTCGGTATGTCCTTCAATCACAATGCGATTGGGTACCGCATAGAGGATTCGGGCAAATTTTTCTATGGTTTCAACACCTTCCGGTGTTGGTTCTGCCGATCCTTTTTCGAACATTGCTGTATCGCTAAAAGAGATAGCAATGCCGCGATCATCCATGGTGATATCTGTTACCTCCGATATATCAGCCTGTTGCAAAGCCGATTGCAAAGTATCCATGGGTGAAGGAGCTCCAGTGAACATAAAGGGCGAAGCCGGTGGACCACCCCTGAAAGAAGCTGATACTGCTTTGAATTTCTCCTCGTCGGATTTGGACATGGCAAATAGCAGGACGAAAAAGCACAACAACAGGGTTACCATATCCCCGTAGGTATAAATCCACTCAACCCGTTCTTCGCCGCAATTACATTCGACTTCTTCTTCTAACGCCATTATTTACCCTTGTCGCTGCTGAACTTCAGTTCTTCGTACTTGGCTTTAAGTTCCGGGGTGAGATAGTTCATCAGATCCTGTTCGATGAATTCAGCCCGCTCGTTTTTTTCGATAAAGAGGACGCCATCGCGCACCATTTCGTATAAAACCATCTCATTGTTCCTCGCCGTATTCAGTGCCGTTGCCCATGGCAGGAACACGCCATTGGAGAGAAAAGCACCATAAAGCGTTGTAATCAGTGCGATCGACATGTTGGGTCCGATGGAGTTCGGATCGCTCAAATCAGCAAGCATGAGAATCAATCCGATTAGAGTTCCGATCATTCCGAATGCCGGAGAGTATGTCGACATCAACTTCACCACTTCCTGATCGAGAGTCTTTTTCTTATCGGCGTATTTCATCTCCGACATCATGATATCTGTCACCAGTTCACGATCAACCCTGTCCACAACCAGCCTCAATCCATTCCTCAGAAACTCATTTTCAATACTGGGCAGTGAATCTTCAATAGCAAGAACGTTCTTCCGGGCTACTTTGGCTACGTCGACAATGATGACAAGGGTTTCGATGAGGGGGATGGATTTTGATTTGTAAACCCTGCCGATGGATTTTGGCAGACCGGCTATAACATCCAATGGATACGATCCGATTGTCGCCATCAAGGTACCCAACAGCACGATAACGATACTGGCCGGATCCCACATCAATGCAAGTCCGCCCATATTAGAAAAGATTTTCGATGATCCCATCATGAAAACGAAGAATACACCTATTGTCCCGATTAATGCGGCTAGATCCATATCAGTAAACCATTAGAGTGCGTATTCAATAGATTGTTCTAAGACACTATTTATACACATTATTTCCGGCATTGCTTTTGATTTTAATATTCTATGTCATAGCACTTTCACCGAATTCATGTAAAGCAGGTTCTTTACCCAAATCCACCATCAAATTTGAATGAACGACTCCAGACACCAGAAATCTTGATTTTTTAGATTATTTGGCGAGAATCTTGTTCGATTTGGCTGGTTTTTGTTGCATGGCAGCTGTTTTCACTGCCGTCATGGGCCCCATGGCCCAGTCTCAAGCTGTTTTTTGACGCAC
>JANQGX010000088.1 GCA_028282885.1 SAR324 cluster bacterium | reverse complement strand
CCGTAACCCTGATCTTATGTTAAGCGATCTGGCGGCGGAGTTTAAAATTCATCAAAACCGTCTCTCCTTTGCTATCAACCAGCATCGTAATGTCAGCTTCAGAGCGCTGCTTAACAAAGCACGCCTTGATTATTTTTTGCACCGGATTCATCAAGATAAATCCCGGAAACAATCCATTCTTGGGCTTGCTTTTGAAGCCGGATTCCCCTCCAAAAGCACTTTCAATCGAGTCTTCAAAGAAAAAATGGGGATGTCGCCATCCGCCTATATTAAAAACCTCCAAAACAATCAAAGTTAAGCGCCATAAATTCTGAAAAAGTGAAGGCTTTAGGTCCCACAATGTATTTTGGGACGACAGAAATAAAATGGCTGGATTAGTTATTGATTCAATATGTATTTTCCTGTCATCGAACAACCTCTTCAAGCGAGTTAAAAGATGCCGGTTCTGTGGGCGTTTAGGGCAGATTTAATCCAATTGGGATCTTTACGGGAACCAACTTGGAGAAAAAAGCACGTTTAAAAGAGACTTATCACTATGAAAACTACCGGAAAATGATTAATGGGGGTCTCACAGAGGAGAGCCTGAGAATAGCTGCTTTATAGATAAAAACCAAACAAAATAAAAGGGAGGAACTATGAACATTAAAAATCTTGTTTCAATGAGCAATAGACTACCCCTGGGTATCATGCTGGCATTTTTTTTACTCTTTCAGTCGTCCTGTTCAGATTCCTCCGGTTCCGGATCCGAAACAGATTCAGAAAGTCTGTATTCTGTGACCTACTACGCCGAGGACGCCACTTCGGGAACGGTGCCGGTGGACGATGAGACCTATCCTGAAGGAAGGTACATTTACCTGCCGGGGAATACCGGGAACCTTGAAAAATCGGGATATTTTTTCACTGGCTGGTCGACCGAATCCGATTGCTCCGGGACCGTGTACGGTGAGGGGGGTACTTTCATCATGCCGGCCAACAACGTATCATTTTACGCTTGCTGGGAAAACATTGCCAAGATTATCGCTTCGGAGGGAGCTGAGAATGACTATTTTGGGGATTCTGTTTCTGTCGATGGAGACTATGTCATTGTGTCAGCCACCGAGAAGGCATATATCTTTAACAGGACCGGAGCCAATACCTGGGATAGCGGATTCAAACTGACTGCCTCCGACGGAGCGGCGGGCGGCGGCTTTGGCTCATCCGTTGCTAACAACGGGGGGTCATCTGTCAGCATCAGCGGGGATTATGCTATCGTCGGCGCGGAAGGTGCGGGTGCCGTGTACATCTATCAAAGAACTACAGGCAATACCTGGGGAAATGAGACAAAAATCAGTGCCCCTGCCGACGGCACAGAACGGTTTGGTGTTTCTGTAAGCATAGATGGGGATTACACTATCGTCGGTGCAGGCGGAGCAGCATTTATCTATCAGCGATCTTCGGGAAATAGTTGGGGTAGTGAGGAAAAAATAACCGGGACCGGAGCAGGAAGAAGTGAGTACTTTGGAGAAGCTGTTTCCATCAGCGGTGACTATGCCATTGTCGGTGCTTATCGGGATGACGATACGGTTAATGAAACGGGAGCCGCCTTCCTGTTCCACAGGACCAGCGGGAACTCATGGACAGAAGAAGATAAGATCGTTCCTTCTAGTGGTGAACAGGGGGATTCTTTCGGTTACTCCGTTGCTATCCATGGCGATTATGCGGTAGCGGGTGCTCCCTTCGCCGGTCCCGACTCTGTTTTAAGGGCAGGCGCAGTCTATATTTTCCAAAGGAGCGGCGCGGATTGGAGCCAGATCGCCTTTCTTGTGGCCTCCCCCAAAACGGAGAGTGAGTATTTCGGTTTTTCCGTAAACATGGATATGGATACAGTCATCATAGGAACCATGTCCTATGGTGGTGTTTACATTTCCGAAAGAAGCGAGAGCACATGGGGTGGACCCGTGAAAACCGAGGAACCCGAAAGCAGTGCGGTATATTTCGGGCATTCAGTCGCCATTGATGGCAGTTATGCCATTATTGGAGCGTCACGTACAGATGTGGGGGAGCTCTCCGATGCAGGGGCCGTCTATATCTATCTTCAAGATTAACTCTATCAAATATCTTCTTTGGAATTAAATAGGGGGACATAAGACCCATTTAATTTCAACTTTCCGGAATTGAGGGACGCGTATTGGTTCCCTCAATTCTTATCATACAGTCTTTTCCCCTGAACCGCAGAAGTGGTGGAATGTTGAATATTCATCTTGCGGTTGGATCAGAGAACGGAATTCAAACCTTCTCTTGGATTACTCATCCATCAGGAAGCAGGCCAGTTGGTGGTCTGCTTCGCTCGTCTGTTTCAGTTGCGGTATTGATTTGTCGCATTTCGGCAGGCGCTTTTCGCATCGGGAATGAAAGGCACAGCCGGAAGGCAGATTGATGGGGCTGGGCACCTCTCCTTTGATAACCTTATTCCTGGCTTTTCGTTTTGAAGGATCACCGGATGGGATGCTGTTGATCAGCGCCCTGGTATAGGGATGTTCGGCGTGGTTTAAGAGTCTGTCGCCGGGCATACTTTCTACAATTCTCCCCAGGTACATCACTGCGACCCTGTCGCAGAATTTTGCCACTTTTTTCAGGTCATGGGAAATCAGGAATATTGTCAGGTCAAATTGCTCCTTCAGGCCTTTCAGCAGGGTCAATGTTTTTGCTTGCAGGGAGAGGTCCAACGCTGAGACAGGCTCATCCGCGATGAGCAGTTTGGGACGAACGATCAGGGCTCGGGCGATAGCGATGCGTTGTCTTTGCCCTCCGCTGAACTCGTGGGGATATCTCTCCAGTACATCACTGTCCAACTCAACCTGCCGCAAGATAGAACGAACTCTGTCAACTTCCTCTTCCCAGCCCACCCCCTGAATGCGGATCATTTCACCGATGATATTTTTGATTTTCATCCGTGGATTCAGTGAAGAATAAGGATCCTGAAAGACCATCTGCACCTGTCGATAAAACTGTTTTCTGTTTGAACCGGACAACTTCTTTACAACTCGTCCGTCAAAAATCATCTCACCCGCAGTCGGATCTTCCAGTTTGAGTAACAGCTTTGCCAGGGTGGATTTTCCACATCCGCTTTCACCCACCAGCCCGGTGATACTGCCCCTCTCAATTTCGTAATCAATACCGTTCAGGACGCTTACTTTCCCTGTTTCCCTTTTCAGAACGCCACCGAGAATAGGGTAATGTTTTACAATCCCATTGAGTTTGCAGAGAATGTCGGGTTGGGTATTCATTCGCCTCCAAGCAGGGATATCAGTTCGCGGGTATATTCCTGTTGGGGGGACTTAAAAATTTGATCCAGAGGTCCCTCTTCGATGATCATACCCTGTCGCAGCACCATGAGTTTGTCGGCTATTTCCGCTATAACACCCAGATCGTGGGTAACGAAGATGATGGATGTCCCGCGTGTCTGTTTCAGTTCCTTAAAAAGTTCCAAAACCTGGGCTTGTATGGTTACATCCAGTGCTGTTGTTGGCTCATCCGCCAACAGGATTTCGGGATTACAGGACAATGCCATGGCGATCATGGCCCTCTGCCGCATGCCTCCGCTGAGTTCATGAGGAAAGTTTTTCATCCTCTGTTCCGGACTGGGGATTCCCACTTCTTCAAGCAGCGAAACGGCTTTTTGAAAAGCACTCTTTCGTCCTGTAGATTCGTGAGTCCGGATCATTTCCATGATTTGATCGCCGATGGATAGCACCGGGTTCAGCGCAGTCATGGGTTCCTGAAAAATGTAGGCGATTTCCTTCCCACGGATGGATCTCAACTGGGTTTGGGAGCAGTTCAGCAGGTCTGTATCCTTAAAAAGGATTTTCCCCGAAATACCGGACAATGGAGGCGTAGGGATAAGATTCAGAATGGATTGCACGGTGATGGTTTTTCCGCTTCCGGATTCTCCCACAATGCCCAGGGTTTCTCCTTTTTCAAGCACGAAGGAGATCTCCTTCAGGATCGCAGTTGTCTTCCCCTCTGACTTGAAGTCCACATTCAGATCAATAACCTGCAAAAGTGGTGAGCGGTTAAGATTCATTTGCGATCCGTTTTGGGGTCCAATTTATCTCTTAGTCCGTCTCCGACAAAATTGAAGGCAAGGACGACCAGCATGATGGCCAGACCGGGAAAGATGGAGACGTGCGGAGCATCGAGGATGACCTGTTTTCCTTCACTCAACATGGCCCCCCAACTCGGGGTTCCGGGTGGTGCTCCCAGGCCCAGAAAACTAAGGGATGATTCGGAAATGATCACACCGGCCAGATTAAAGGTCGCCTGGACAATGACAACAGAGATGATATTGGGAAGAATATGGATGATCATCACCCTTAGATCGGACTGTCCGGAAGTTCTGGCTGCCAGAATATAGTTTCTTTCCTTGACTGATATAACCTGACCCCGCACCAGGCGAGCAAAGGGAACCCATCCCAAGGCAATCAGGGCGATAACTACATTGGTCAGGGATGGTCCAAGAACGGCAACCAGGGCGATGGCGAGCAACAACCCGGGAAAAGCCAGGAGAATATCCACTATTCTCATCAGGATCAGATCTACCCATCCTCCGTAATACCCGGAAACCAGGCCGAGAAGTATACCGATAATTCCGGAAATGGTGACAACTGACAGACCCACGACCAGGGAAATTCTAGCCCCATACAGCAGCCGACTGAGGATGTCGGATCCGTTATTGTCCCGGCCCATGATGTGGTCCGCATCCGGAGGAGCCAATTGTAGGACAAGATTAATCTCATAGGGATCTTCAGGGGCAATCCAGGGAGCGGTTAGAGCCGTTACAATGAAGAACAGGATGATGATCAGACCCGCATAGGTCCATTTGTTTCTAAACATCTTCAAGAGAGCCGAACTCGCGGATCCACCCAGGCATAAGTGATATCCGTGATCAGGTTAACCACAACATAAATAGTGGCAATGACCAGAATGCACCCCTGCACCAGGGGATAGTTCCGGTTGTAAATCCCTTCCAGCAGCAGGCTACCCAGTCCGGGCCAGTCAAAGATAGCCTCGGTGATAATCGCCCCGGATAACAGCACCCCGATTTGCAGTCCGATGATGGTAATCACCGGAATCAAGGCATTGCGCAGGGCATGTTTCAGAATAACCTTTCTTTCCGCCAGACCTTTGGCGCGGGCATTTCTGATATACTCCTCACCGAGTACTTCCAATAGTGAAGATCGAATCATGCGCGAGAGCATGGCCGCCATTGCCGTACCGAGTGTGATGGAAGGCAGGATCAGGTTTTCCAAACCACCGCGTTCGTTAATAGGGAGCCAGTCGAGTTTGATGGAAAAGAAAATGATCAACAGCGGGCCTAACCAGAAGTTGGGCATGGCAACACCAAGAAATGAGGCAAACATGGAGGCGCTATCCAACAGGCCATAAGGTTTCAGTGCGGCCAGAATTCCAAAGGGAAATGCAATTAGCAGGGCGATTGTCATGGCACCAACCATTAGTTCAGCACTGGCGGGCAATCGCTCCAGGATTTCCTCAAGCACGGTTCTTTTACTGTGTATCGATGTTCCCAGGTCTCCGGTAAGAACACCACTTACATAGTCCTTGTACTGAATCAAAAGCGGACGATCCAGCCCCATCACAGACCTCAGTTCCTGCTTGTCTGCGGGCAGTGCGTAGTCCCCCAACATGATATCCACGGGATCACCCGGAATGAAATGAATGAGAAAAAAAACAAGGGTGACCACGCCAAAGAGGACGAAGACCAGTAGCAGCAGCCTGCGGATAATATAGGAGATCATTGCAGTTGATCGGATCAGGGATTGATATCGATGTTTCGAAAAGAGAGATATCCACCCATGGGGTGCTGCTGATAACCTGATACCCTTTTGTGTACAATGGAGATATTACTGGTGTGCCAGAGACTGATATAGGGCAGATCATCGGCCACAATTTTCTGAATTTTCGCATAAATCGTTTTCCGACGATCCGCATCCAGGATATTTCTGCCTTCTTCGGTCAGTCGGTCAATCTGCTCGTTTTTGTATAGCCCTCTATTGCGACCTGCCGGGGGAAACTGGCCGGAGTTGAAGATATTGAAATAAAAATCCGGCTCGGTAACCCCAACCCAGCGCATGGTGGTGAGCTGAAAGTTACCCGACTTGATATCTCCGTAAAAGGTACCCCACTCGTAAGATTTAATCTCAATCCTGATCCCTATCTTGGCCAGTTGTGCCTGAATGATGCGGGCAATACCGATAACCTCGGCGTTGTTGCTGGTTTTCAACTCCAGGGTGATACGAGGCTGCTTGCTGTTAGACCCGGTTTTTGGCAGTCCGGCTTCATCCATCAATCGACTCGCCGTTTCGGGTTGATAATCGTACCGGGTGACGTTTTTCTCGGAAAACCAGTTAACCGGGGACAGAAGGCTGTATGAAGGCACCGCATGACCTTCCAGTCGATATTTGATGATTTCTTCAACATTAATTCCATAGGCAATGGCTTTTCGCAATTTGATATCCTGCAGTTCCGGTTTCTTCATATTAAAACTGATATAATTATAAGAGAGTCCGGCATCTTCCATAACCGTGTAACGCTTTTTCAGGGGAGATTTTTTGAAATCGTCCACCTTGTTGAGAGGAATGGCGTTGATAACCAGATCCAGTTCCCCCTTTCTCATTTTAAGGAATCGGGTGTTGTCGTCCTTGATAATTTTGAAGGTAATCCTGTCCAGGGAAGGGGCACCCATAAAATAGTCCGGATTTTTCTTCAGGATAATTTCGTTGGGACTCTGATCGTCAAAGATAAAGGGACCACTGCCGATTAACTGGTTATGGAAGGGTCCTCCTGCTTCGATAACGTGTTTGGGAACGATAGGCATGATGATGGATGTCAGAAACGAAGCAACCGTTTTCTCAAGTTTGAACTCGATGGAATATGGATCTATGACTCTGATACTTTTGATGACCTTATAGGTTCCGGCAAATGGAGACTTGGTCTGGGGATTCTTTAGATGCTCGAAAGTAAATTTGACATCTTCCGCGGTGAGGGGTCTGCCGTCATGAAATCTCACCTGATCATGAAGGTGAAAGATATAAGTCTTATTATCGGGCGTCTTCCAGCTTTTCGCCAGGTTGGGGATAATTTGCAGATCCTGGCCATGTTGAACCAGGGTGGAGAACAAAAGATGATGCGAGATCCTCATGCCTGTGGCATCTGTCGAGAAGCGGGGATCCATGGTTTTTGGCGGGTCTTCGATACCGACCAGGAGATTTTTTTCCCCGGCATGAGCTCCCTGCAGGAGCAAGAAAAGCAACGTCAGAAGAATTGTAAAGATCGAGGTTCGAAGCATTGCTTTTGATCGTGACATTCTGTCTCCTTGTGTTCTCTTTTTAAAACGGAATAGTAGCCGGTTGTCGGACTTTACATTGAATTTCAGCTAACTATGTTAACGTCTTGTTCAAAGTCTAGAAAGAACCCTTTTCAAAGTCAAACGAAAAGGGGTGAAAAGCCTTGAATATCGTGCTTTGACAAGAAAAAGGCGAAAAACCTGTGGTGAGTTGGCGGCCGGAAATGATTCTCAAAAGAATATCAATGGCAAGTTGTGCGCATTAATTCTATTTTGACCCCGATGGTTTATAGGTATTTTTATACTCTTTTACAGACTTGTGCTTGTCCGGATTAACGAATTCAGATGTGCTTGATCGGTACCTGACTCATCAGGGGATATCTTCTGATAATATCCCCTGGCGAAGTTGTAAGAGGAGATCCCGGTTTAACGGATGGATAATACCGGGCAGGGTGCGTTGAGGATTACATGTTGGGCTGTGGAACCGAATACCAGTTTATTGACCTTGGATCTTCTCTGCACACCGATAATGATTTCGTCTGCCTGCTGGTCGGTAGCAAATTCAACGATGGCTTCTCCCGTGGTCTGGTGTGTGACCAGAAGATGAGTTTTAAATTCAATGTCCGAATCTCCGCAGATTTCCCTGGAATCGTTTTCCAATGATTGTTCGTATCTTCTGATCTCTTCGTATTTTAAAGTATGGCTTTGAACGACCGATTGAACGACTTCAACACTGGCGTTGTATAGTTTTGCACGTTCAAACGCGAGCTTCATAGCGTCTTTAGCGACATTGGAACCGTCGTAACCCACTACAACTTTCTTCATAACTTCTCCTTAATTGTTTGGAATGTCGATTCATGAACTCATGCTAACTCGTTCTGACAAAAGGATTTCCATCGAGGATGTCTTAAGCTTGCATATATCATATCAAAACACAACTCCATAGTGGATGTCTCTTTTTTGGAAGAATAGGGTTGAGTCATCTTTTTCATCAGGATGTTGGGAAGAGGGATTGGTCCGACACTATACTGAAGACAGTTTGACAGTTTGACAGTTTGACAGTTTGTCATATTCCGATCAGACTTAGCACTCAATCAACTCATATGTAATAACAGCAACCCGTTTTTTTTCCGGTTGGAAAAGACCGATGGATAAATCCAGACCTTCCGTTGATGAAAACACTCCTTTCTATTTCCCTAATAACAAAATGGATCAGGATATTGAGCGAAGTTTGCGCGCGAAGGTCATCCAGCATGTTGTGGTAAGCATTGCCCGTAATAACAGAGTCTACACTCCCCGATTTCTCGCCTCAATCAAATCACTTTATGGAGAAGCCGAAGCTGCACACCTTGAAATCAAGGGCCTTATTCCGGATTCGAAAATGGAACAGTACCGGGTTGTTTGCCGGGAAGGCTGTTCACATTGCTGTGGATTAACTGTAAATGTTGCTATTCCCGAGCTCTATCTTATTTTTGAATATCTCAGGAGCACCCGTTCCGAAGAGGAACTGAAAGAACTTGCACAGGATCTGAAAGCCTACGTTACGGCCATGGAGGAGAGCAATAGTGTGACGGAAAAACTGAAGATAAAATGCTCTTTTCTGAAAGGTGATAAATGCTCAATTTATGAACAAAGACCCATGTCCTGCAGGGCCTGGAACAGCAGATCTGTCAGCCACTGTATCGAGTACCTGGAAGACCAGGAAGTCGACATCCCCAGCAGTGCTTTGCACTATACCCCGTATAATGTTTTTCGCCAGGGGATTCAAAGAGCACTCAGCGTCATGGGCTTTGAAGATATCGTAGAGGAATTGAATAGCGGAATTTTGAGACTGCTCGAAGGTGAGTACGGAACATAGTGTTTTCTATTCAAACAAACCTGCAATTCTCTACGCAATACATAAAAAATATCTGATTTTTTAATAAATACGTAATAAATCTGATTTAATCGTCCGAATTTAAGCATAATTCCCCGTTTTTCAATCCCCGCCAACCCCCAGCTATCGGCTATTCAGCGTAACTTCAATACCTGTCGGCTTCGGCAAAAGAGTTAATCCTTGAATTGTGAAAACTAAAGTGCTAGATTGAGGCAGCAAACCAATCAAGGATCGACATTTTCGTTGCCTTGGTATTTATTACCACTTACATCTCCTTAAACAGGGACTTTAGCGAAAAATAAGATCCTGGTGTTTAACGGGTGACCCTTTTTTGAGAGAAAGGGTCAGATGCAGTCACTCAACCTGTATCAGGAAGGAGCGTTATGAGTTATAGCACAACTGAGGAACTTCGCAGACTGGGAATCGGAAAGATCATCTGCAGTCTGAGAGAGGAAAAAGAGATCCCCTTGGAAGAATTGGCTGAACAGGTCAATATCACACCCACTCTACTATCCCAGATTGAAACCGATGTCATCCCCCCCACCCTGGCAACACTGCTGAATGTAGCACGAATTCTGGAGGTGGGAGTGGACTACTTTTTTACCCAGAATGAAGTTGTGGAGAAATTGGAGCTGACCCGGAGCAATGAGCGACTGACAGTAGCCAAAAGCAGGGAATCGGATCAGGCCAGAATGACTTATAATTACCAGGCCCTTTCTTACCGACTCAAAGATAAACGCCTTGAACCCTTTCTGGTGGAGTTCGATTCAACTATCGAGGAAAACCTGGTGCCTTTGTCCCACGAAGGAGAAGAATTCTGTTTCTGCCTGGAGGGGGATATCGAATTTATAACTGATGAAAAACGGATTATTCTCAAAGCCGGGGACAGCCTTCACTTTTATTCCCATGTCCCGCATGTTCTGAGGGGATTGGGTCCCGGCACCCCCAGGGCGGTTTTTGTGCTGCTGCCGCCCGGGGATAAATAACAACCCCGGTCTGAAAAGCAGGAGGATTGAACAAAATGATTGAAATTAGAATACATGGTAGAGGTGGACAGGGGTCGGTTATCGCGTCAAAAATCATGGCGGTCGCCCTGTTCTCGGAAGGGAAATGGGTTCAGTCATTTCCCAAGTTTGGTGTAGAAAGGAGAGGAGCTCCCGTGGAGGCCTTTCTCAGGCTGGATCAGGATAAAATACTAATCCGCAGCGAGATCGAAGCCCCGGATCATATTGTTATCCTGGATGCTACACTGATGGAGGTTACCGATGTTACTTCGGGTCTCAAGAAAGGCGGATGGATTATTATCAACACCCATGGAAGCCCGGAGGATTTCCCGGATTTCAAGGATTTTAAAATCGGATGCGTCGATGCCAGTCGCATTGCTGCCGATCACCGTCTGGGAAGCAGAAGCGCTCCCATCGTTAATACGGCTATTTGCGGGGCTTTTGCCAGGGCAACCGAACTGGTCGGCATTGATTCGATTTGCAATGCCATCAGGGAAGAAGCTCCCATCAAACCGGAAGAAAATGCCCAGGCCGCCAAGGACGCTTTTGAGGCGATTCATCTGGCGGAAACACCGTCAAACTGACGAATGGGATAATTTGAATTCTCCATGTCAATTCAAAAGCTAAGGTAACTCTTTAAACTGTCGAGAGCTTATGTCTGAGATCAAAACCATAGTCTATAAAACCGTTGATGAGGTTCCGGAATTTGTTGTTTCAGAAGCCACGATGCTCTGGAACAAAACCGGTTCATGGCGGTACCTGAGGCCCGGATACCTGAACAAGATACCTCCCTGTAACCAGGGGTGTCCGGCGGGGAATGATGTTGAAGGATTTATTGCGCTGATTGGTGAAAAAAAATATGCCGATGCCTGGCGTCTGCTGAAAGAGGAGAACCCCTTTCCCGCCGTTTGCGGCAGGGTCTGTTATCACCCCTGTGAAACGGCCTGTAACAGGGGACAATTTGACCATTCCATCGGCATTAACAGTCTGGAGAGATTCGCATCGGATCATGCTCCGGTTGGTGAGACACCGCAGAAGGTTAAGCCCGAATCCGGCAAGAAAGTTGCGATTGTCGGATCCGGTCCGGCCGGATTGACGGCAGCCTATCACCTGGCCCGGATGGGGCATGAAACCACGGTTTATGAAGCCGACGAGGAGCCCGGGGGATTAATGCGTTACGGGATTCCTGAATACCGTCTTCCCAACTCCGTGCTGGACACGGAGATTGATGCCATTCGGTCCTTGGGTGTTAAAATAGAATGCAATACACGAATAGGCAATGATCTTTCCTGGGAGGATCTGCAATCCTTTGATGCCATCTTTGTAGCGGTCGGAGTTCATAAGAACAATAAACTGGGTATTGAAAACGAAGAGATCAAGGGGGTCTTCTCCGGACTGGAATTGTTGGGAAATATTACCCGGGGCAAGGAAATGGTTCTGGGAGACCACACTGTGATTATCGGAGGCGGGAACTCTGCCATTGATTCCGCCAGATGCGCCTTGCGACAGGGCAGCAGGGTAACCCTGTTTTATCACCGCTCCAGAAACGAAATGCCGGCTTTCGCCGAAGAGATCTATGAGGCGGAAAGAGAAGGCTTGAAGGTTCATTTTCTCAGGCAGCCGGTCAAGATCCTGGCAGAGGGTGGGAAAGTATCCGGAATCCGGATGAGACAAACCATGCTGGGAGAACCCGATGAGTCGGGAAGACGACGACCCGAGCCTGTTCCCGGTACCGAATTTGATGTTCAGGCCAGTACGATTGTTACCGCGATTGGTGAATCGGCAGATCTGGATTTTCTTCCTGAAGCGGTAAAGACCGAGTATAGACGGATTTCGGTTAATAAGTTTACTCAAACCAGTTCCTTATCGGTGTATGCCGGTGGAGATGCGGCCCTGGAAGAGCATAATGTAGCCGAAGCCATCGGGTCGGGTAAAATGGCAGCTTGTGCGATCGACGCCCAACTGCGAAACAGCGAGCTGACTGAAAGTCAGATCATCGGCAAGACCGGCGCGGTTTCCGTTTCGCGGTACCTGAAACATGGCAACGCTCACGCAGAAAGTCCCGATTCCAATCATGTGGTGGAGTTCAAGGAGCTGAATATCAACTATTTTGAACCCCAGGCAAGAAACAAGGCCCAAAAGCTGGACATGAACGACCGCATGAAGGGATTCCGGGAGATCAATCTGGCCTATCCCGAGGACATGGCGCTGAAAGAAGCGGATCGTTGCTTTCATTGCGGGATTTGTACGATGTGCGACAATTGCTATGTTTTCTGCCCGGATGTGGCGATCAGCAGAAAACCGAAGGAAGAGTGGGGCTATGACATCGCAATGGACTATTGCAAGGGCTGTGGAATCTGCGTCTATGAATGTCCGAGATCTGCCATGTTCATGGAGGAGGAAAAATGAAAAAAGTCTTAATGGGAAATCATGCAGCAAGTTGGGGGGCCCGCCTTTCCAAGGTCAAAATGATAGCTGCGTACCCTATCACCCCCCAGACGCATATTGTGGAAGAACTTTCCGAGATGTGCGGCGATGGCAGCCTGGATGCTAAATTCCTGAAGGTAGAGTCCGAACACTCCGCCATGGCTTCGGTGATCTCTTCGCAGAGTACCGGTGTCAGGTCCTTTACGGCGACCTCTGCAAACGGACTGGCTTTGATGCACGAATTATTGCACTGGGCAGCGGGAGCCAGGCTTCCTATCGTCATGGTAAACGTCAACCGGGCCCTGGCACCGGGCTGGAATATCTGGGTGGATCAGGGGGACTCCCTGTCCCAACGTGACACCGGGTGGGTCCAGCTCTATGTTGAAGACAACCAGGAGGTCCTGGATTCGGTAATCCAGGGGTATCGAATCGCCGAGCAGGTCAATCTGCCGGTGATGATCTGCTATGATGCCTTTATCCTGAGTCATACCTATGAACCGGTGGATATTCCGGATCAGGATCTGGTGGATAAGTGGCTGCCCGGATACCAGCCGGAACACTATCTCAATCCGGAAAAACCGAGTGCATTTAACGGGCTGGTGATGCCCGATAACTATATGGAGATCAGGTATAAGCTTCACATGGCTCATGAACGCGCCAAATCCGTCACCAATGAGGTAGGCCAGTCTTTTGGCGAGACCTTCGGCAGATACTATGGTGCTGTTGAGGCAGTTGAATGCGATGATGCGGAGATGGTGATTGCCATCAGTAGCAGTGCTACAAGCCCTGCGAGACTGGTTATCCGGGAGTTAAGGGATAAAGGAATGAAGATCGGTCTGTTGAAGATGAGGATGTTCAGACCTTTTCCCACCGAGGAGGTACGAGCCGTTCTCAAAGGCAAGTCCAAAGCAGTCGTTATCGATCGTAATTGCAGTTGGGGCAAAGGCGGTATTTTTGCCGACGAGATCAAGGGCGCTATCTCCAATCAGGAGGATATGCCGGCCATTTACAGCTATATAACGGGATTGGGAGGAAGAAGTATAACTCCCGATCTGATTCATGAAATCGTCACCGAGGTCGAGAGCGGAGAACCTCCCGCTGAACTCTCCGTTTGGAAGGGGCTGAAACAATGATAAACGATTATCCTACAGAAGAGTTGTTGAAATCGGGTTGCCTTTCGTGCCAGGGGTGCGGAGCAACGATAGTGATGCGGCACTGTCTGAAAGTGCTGGGCAAAAATACCATCTGTACCATACCGGCCTGCTGCTGGTCCATTATTGCCGGAAACTGGCCGTATAATACCCTTGAGGTGCCGCTGATTCACACCGCTTTTGAAACAGCAGCGGCTTCGGCCTCCGGAATCCGGGCCGCCCTGGATATGAAGGGAAAGCAGGATACCAGGGTTCTGGCCTTTGCCGGTGACGGGGGTACCTTCGACATAGGGCTGCAATCTCTTTCGGGAGCCACCGAGAGAAATGAAGATATTGTCTATGTCTGTTATGACAACGAAGCTTACATGAATACAGGTATCCAACGGTCGTCCGCTACCCCGGAAAAAGCCTGGACCACCACAACTCCCACCTCTCATCCCAAGGGAGGTCCGAAGAAGAATATTCTGCAGATTCTGAGCGGGCACAAAATCCCCTATTGCGCCACTGCCTCTGTCGCCTGGCCAGAAGATTTAATGGCCAAGGTGAAAAAGGCCGCGGAAACCAAGGGTACGGCCTTTATTCATGCCTATTCTCCCTGCCCTCCGGGGTGGAAGATCTCTTCGGAAAAGAGTATTGAAATCGCCCGTCTGGCCGTGAACACTAAAATCTTTCCCCTTTATGAGATATTCGACGGGGAAGAGTATCGCATCAACGTTGAGCCAAAGGGTTTGCCGGTGGAAGAATATCTGAAGAGACAGGGCAGGTTCTCTCACCTGGATAAGGAGGACGTGGAATATATTCAGAAAAGAGTGGATTATGAATGGAAGGTGCTGCTTCAGCGTTCCATGATGGAGCCCTTTCATATGAATATGTAACCTCAGCTACCGGAAGAGCCGGACCGGATCTCCTCCAGCTCTTCCCATCTCTCGTACAAGGCTTCGACTTTATCCTGGGCTTGCTGTAGAAGCAGGCAACACTCCTGCAGCCGTGGAGGATCTGCGATGGTTTCGGGATCCTGTGCCCGGGTTTGGAATTTTTCAACCTCTTCTTCCGCTTTAAGAATCAATCCTTCCATTTTTCCCAGTTCAAGTTGTTCCTTGTAGGTCAATTTGCGGGTGGTTATTTTTGTTTTGTAGTTTTTTTCAATACTCTTTTTCTTTTTGGATTGGAGATTGGTCAACCATTGATTGTAGTCTGCGAACTGTTCAGCTTTACCTTCGCCATCGAACCCGATGACGGAGGTGGTAAGAGCATCCAAAAGAAAGCGATCATGGGTCACCAGAACAACAGCGCCCGGAAATTCGCGAATAGCGTTTTCCAGAACTTCCAGTGAGGGAATGTCCAGATCGTTGGTCGGCTCGTCAAGAAAAAGAATGTCCGCAGGTTTCAACATCAGGTTGGCTATCAGAATTCGGGCCTGTTCTCCTCCAGACAATTGAGAGATGGGTAATTCCAGTTTTTCCGGCTCAAACAGCATCCGTTTTGCCCAACTGACCACATGAACAGATCTACCCTTGTAGACGACGGAATCGCTTTTCCGCGACAATGCTTCCTTCAAGGTAAGGGTTTGATCGAGTTGTTCTCTTGATTGATCGAAAACCACATTTTTGATATCACCGGCCCAACGCACCTCTCCGCTGTCAGGTTCCATCTCCCCGGCCAGAATAGACAAGAGGGTACTCTTTCCGGTGCCGTTTCTGCCCAGCAGACCAAGGCAGCTACCTGGGGTGAGAACCAGACTAAGCCCGTTGAAGAGGATTGAACCTCCCCTGGCTTTTCCCAGGTTTTCCGCAACAAGCAGCCGTTTGGTTTTTCGGTGGGTTCCGACGAAATCAAATCCCACACTCTTCCCTTCCAGGTTTCGCTTTCGTACCAAGGCGTGCTCCTCTCTCAGCCTGTAAGCTTCCTCGATTCTAAACCTGGCTTTGGAGGTTCTGGCCTTGGGACCCCGCTGTAACCACTCCGTTTCACGCTTTAGCTTGTTGGCCAATACGGTTTCCAGTTGAAGCTGATTGTCAAGTTCCGCTTCCCTGTGAATAACGTACTCACTGTATGTTCCGTTCACAGCAATAATCCCCTTGGGAAATTTGCGGTTCAGCTCCACAATGCGACTGGTTACGTTTTCCAGGAAATAGCGATCATGAGTCACCAGCACAAAGGCAAAATCCGGCTGTTTCAATAAATCCTCAAGCCAGCAGATCCCTTCTATGTCCAGGTGGTTGGTCGGTTCGTCCAGCAGCAACAGATTTGGTTCCGCAATAAGGCTGGAGACTATACTCAAGCGTTTTTTCCAACCTCCGGAGAGGGAACCGACCTTTACTTCAGGAGCCTTGAACTGGGTTCTTGCAATCCAGCGTTTAACGGCGGAAAATTTCTCTTTCTCCTCCATGTCCGAATTGTCGAGACTTCCCATTAGCACCTGCTCGATGTTTTTTTCTTCTTCAAGTCGATCTTCCTGGGGGAGATAGATGATGCGGGTATCCCTGGTGATGGATATTTCCCCCTGGTCCGGCTCGATGATACCGGAGAGGGTTTTCAGAAGAGTGGATTTGCCGGATCCATTTGGTCCGATCAGTCCGAGCCGGTCGCTCTCGTTCAGGGTCAGACTGATATCGCAAAAGATCGGGCTGGCTCCATACGATTTGGAAACCGCCTGGCAACTTAGCAATGGGATCATCTTTTGTCAGAGTTAATTAGTGGTACTTAAAAGCAAAGTCTCAAGATTTTGGGAATTAAACTATATCCGTAAAACGAACTAAAAATTTTCATTTTTACAAGTGGTTTTTGTCATCAACTTCCTTGTGTATTGCCGGCGGTGTAAACACCACAGATTTCAGAGTTGAAAGGGAATACGGAACAATCGCCCCGGAATGATTATTGTTTCTGTTTAAGCTTTCCCGAGAAATGTTAATCATCAATTTAAAGTTAACTTTCATCAAACCCTTTCCAAATGAATCCGGTTGTGATACTTCTTGCGAGTGAATCTGATATTGTTTCAGTTGGAGATTACATGAACCGTATTTCAATTACACAAACCCCGAATCCGTCTTCAGTGCCAGGCAGAACCAAAGTTGATTTTATGGATATTGCACTGCTGGACAGTCTCAATGATGGTATTACCGTTTTAGATGCGAAGGGCGTTGTGCTGTTCCTGAACCATGCTGCTGAAAAGCAGTATGGTCAAGATCGTGAACAGATGATTGGAAGGTCGATTACCATGCAGTTTGCAGATATAAAAGAGGGTCGACAGTTCCTGGAGCTGCTTGGGAAGTGTTTTCAGGGTGCTTCTATTCCGGCCGGTGACTTCACTTTTGCTCTTCTGAACCACAAACCCTGGAGGTTCCACCTGAAGACTTCACTGAAGGTCGATCCCAACAGTGGAACCAGGATTCTGGTTCTGATTCACAAAGATATCTCCCATGAAAAGAGACTGGAAGAGGAGCTGGAAAATAGTGAAGAAAGGCTGCAGAGTTTTGTGGGACATTCGCCCGATATTGTTTTGAATATCGATGAGAAGGGCTCGATTCTTTCCTTCAACCAAGAGTCCAGGTTGAAGGGAATAGTCGGCAAGTCGATTTTTGATTTTACACTGCCGGTGGATCATTCCAACGTTGCCAAAGAGATACAAAAGGTATTCAGTAGCGGTAAAGAGAGGACTTACGATGTAAACGGTATCGGAATGGATGGGGTGGTGCGCTGGTATACCACCAGAATCCTGCCTGTCAAACATGATGACGAAGTGATTGCAGTAACGTTAAATGCCAGGGACAGCTCACAGGTTAAGGGAGCAGAAACGGAGTTGAAAAATCACTACCGGATGCTCGATTCCGTTTTTAGAGCTATTCCCGGAACCCTCCTAGTTTTGAACAGAAAACTCAACATTATTACCAGCAATCACAATGGTTTTGAGGGGTTGAACCAGGGAACCACCGGCAGATTCTTAAAGTGTTATGAACTGATCTGGAAACGAAACGATTCTTGCGAAGAATGTCTGGCCAAAAGGGTGTTTCGAACCGGGGAACCGCTGCTTGAAAAGCATTATTGTCAAGAGAGTCACAAAACCAGGGAAATCCGGATGTTCCCGGTGATGAACGAGGTGGCGAAGGTCAGGTACGTCGTTGTTCACCTGCAGGATCTCGAATCAGGAGTGAAGGATGAGAAGCAGGAGCAAATGATTGAGATGAAAGCCAAAGCCGCCATGCATCTTAAGACCGAGTTTCTCTCCAAAATTAATCATGAGTTGAAGACACCCATGATTGGGATTCTTGGATTCTCCAAGTTGGGACAGGAAAGGTATAAAAAACTGGGCAGGGAGAAGATTAAAAGTTATTTCAAGACCATTCAGGAGAGTGGCGAACGGCTGCAGATGCGGTTGAATAACCTCCTGGATCTTTCCCAGCTTGAACCCGGGAGTGAGGCATACGACTTCCAGACCGAAACACTTTCCATGGTCACCACTATCGTTTTGAACGAACTGTTTAACCAGATCGAGGAAAAAAGAATCAAAGTCGATTTCATCAAACCCGATTTTCCCGATCTGGTGCAGATGGATGTGGATAAAATCGGGAAAGTTATCCGCAACCTCATATCTAGCGCCGTCAAAGTATCCAAGCCGGATCGCAGCATTAAAATCAAAATAACCAAAAAGGCGGAGCAGTGTCAGTTTGCCATCAGTGATTCGGGGAAAAGGCTCTCCAAGGCGGAATTGGAAGAACTGTTCAAGGCTCCCGTTGGTGAGATTTCAAACCAGGAAGGTAGCAGCGAACGCGGAATGGGTTTGGCCATTGCAAAAAAAATCATAGGTGACCACGATGGCAGGATTTGGGCCGAGTCTCCCCGAAGAGGCGGTCTTACTTTCAAATTCGCCCTCCCCTGCTCCGGATAGCGACTATTCAATACTCATCAACAACCGTGTCTCTTCTTTGCTGTCACCCAATCGGTAGGGAGTGAATACGAGCAGCGCCAGCAGACAACAACATGCGCAAATCAACCAGATGATTCGCACCCCTTCCGGATTTTCAGTGCTATAGCCAAAGGTGGCGAAGGCTCCCGCAATGATCAGGGAACATAAAGCCCATCCCGATTTTCTGACGATTCCATAAATCCCGTAATAGATTGCCTCTCTCCTGGCACCGAACTTCAACTCATCGTAGTCGGTTATATCCGCAATTACCGCAAGTACGGTGGCGAACATGCCGCCAAAGGGAATGATGGTCAGGGATAACACGATCATGGCCTGGGTATAGATGGAAAACAGGGGATAGTAGCCAATGAAGTAAGATGCGGTAAATCCCAGGGACATCAACAATAATATCACCCGAAATACATTTCGTTTGGCAAAACGCCGCAACAGGAAATACCAGAGTGGCGCCGTGATTGCCATGACAAGGATGATCTGTCCCATCAACAGGGATGCGTCAGATTCCTGTTTGTGCAAAATCAGGGTTGTGAAGTAGGGGACATTCATCAACATAAGCTGGTAAGTCATCTGGGCCAGCATGATCATTGCGGAGAAAGAGAGAACCTGCTTGTCGCTGAATACCTGTTTCAGAATACGGAAAAACTCCACAGGTCCGGGGCTCTTCTCCTGCCCGGATGGAACATATGTCTCTTTAATACCCAAGAGTGCCAATTCACCTGTTATTAAGCCCAGTAACCCCAGTAACAGTGCCATTTCAAAAACACCAATGCTCTCCATCAAAGGACCGGAAAGGCCTCCGCCAATGAGAGCAGCAATAACCCCGATGACCACGCCAACAGACGCAATTTTTACCCTGCCGTCATTGTCTTGACTCATCTCCGGCAGATAGGCGAACCAGGGGATCAGCACTCCCGTATAGGACCAGTAGTAGAAGAACAATACCACCACCAGGAAAACGGCATTGATCAAGCTGTTGCCTTCTACCGGGGGCAGCCATACAAGAGCAAAGGATGCATAGAGTATGGGGACCGAAACAGCGATATAAGGCTTCCTGCGCCCCCATTTGGATCTGGTATTGTCGCTTAGGAATCCGATCAGGGGATCTGTCAAGGCATCCAAGATACGGCCCCCGGCCAGTATGATACCGATGACCCCCAGGGGGAGATATTGAATCCGCCCCTGGTCAGCAGGAGGAAGGTAGAAAAACATCACCCAGGCAACCAGAATCGTATCGTACAGATTGACCGGAACAGAAGCCAGGTTATAGATGATCATTCTTGACAAGCCGGGATTTTCCGGCCCGGATTCGGATACAGTCGTCTGATTCATCGGTCACGGTGTCAGAAAAATTGACGGAAGGGGCGGGTATGGCGCTGCGGTTGTTAGCGCAACGCCATATCTTAAGCTATAAGGCTTTTAACGAGATTAACTCCGGCTTGAGCCTCTTCCCCGTATCCGTCGGCTCCGATCTGGTTGGCAAAATCCTGGGTAACCGGTGCGCCGCCGATAATGAAGCGATATTGATCCCTCAATCCCGCCTTGGCAAAGAGCTCAATGGTGTTTTTCATTTCGGGCATTGTGGTTGTCAACAGGGCCGACATGCCGATGATATCAGGATTGGTTTTTTGGGCTTCCTCCAGAAAGGTTTCTGCCGGGACATTCATCCCAAGATTGATCACTTCATAACCATTGCCCTGCAACAGTGCGGAAAGAATATTCTTACCGATATCGTGGGTATCTCCTTTTACGGTCCCCAACATAACTTTCCCCTTGGGTTCATAGTCCCCGGCCTTCAATTCCGGCTCAATCAGTTGAAAGGCTTGATTGTAGATATTCACACACATCAGGACATCGGGCAAAAAATAATCTCCATCCCTGAAGAGAACACCAACCCTGTCCAATGCAGTGACCAGTGCTTTGTTGAGAATATCGACCCCTGAAATTCCTTCTTCCATGGCTTGATTCATGAAGTCACTGGCGTCATCCATTCGAATTTCCACAACCGCATCTTCCAGCTTCTTTAATATCTCTTCGCTCATTGTTATCCTCCCTTTTTGGATTATTCCTACTCTTCCCACTCTGCAGCATAGTAGTCATCTATTGACTGTTTCTTTACCATGTCGACAAATCTGTCAAGTTCTGCTGCCAAAGCCGGATCAATTGAATTGGCCTGATGTTCGTCCATCAGCTTTTCCATCTTCTTACGGGCATGATCCATTATCGACTGCCTACCTCCTTTGTCCCAGATCTCAAGCTGGTCTCTGTCTGAAATGGATGGAATGAAATGCTCTTGTCGAAAATGTTGTTGCGTATGGGATTCCATCAGATAGTTGCCGTCAGGACCGACGTTTTTGATAATGTCGGCGGCCAGGCTGATATCGTTGACTTCAATTCCCCGCACAGCCCGCTCAACCCTACCGATGATTTCGTTGTCAATGACACTGAGAACATGGGCCCCGAGGTTGGTTGATTCCAGCGTTCCGACACAGGTGATGTAGTTAACTCCTGCCATTGCTGCCATCAGCATGGATTGGGCTCTCTCAAATCCCGCCTGAATGTCGATGATCTTGGAATCGGTACCGCCGGCGACAGCCCGGCAGGGAATATTGAAATAATGGGCAAGCTGGGCGGAGGCTGCACTGATCATTCCGCACTCAATGGAGCCCAGTGCCGCCGTCCCCCGTCTCATTTCGGCGACTGTTGAGACCGATCCATACAGGACAGGTGTTCCAGGATTAATCACCTGGGTCATGACAATATGGGCCAAAATCTCTGCATTGTGCTGAACCAGCAGTCCGGCAAGGGTTACCGGAGCAGTGGTTCCAGCCATGGCTTCAGGTGAGACGCACATGGGAACGCGATGTTCAGCAAATATCATCATCCCCTCAAGCTGGATATGTGCCGTGGAAAGCGGACTTTGAATGCTGATAATGGTGACAAAAGGGTGATTTTCCTGCAGTTTCTCCTTGCCTCCAATAGCCATACCCACCATGTCCACCATTTCGGTTGAGGCTTTGACACCATATGCCCCCATGCCGAAACCCTTTTTGCAGTTTTTGGCCCAGTCGCGAATTGCTTCAACATGGATGGTATGCATGGGGATATCCTGTGCCAAAACATCCAACTGATTACTGGAAACATTTTCCAAGTAATCAAAAAGAACAATATGCTTAACTGCATCCTCATGGGTGGCATCCGTCCATTCACCGCTTACGGGATCCAGCATCCGAAAAGCGGTTCCCAGGCCGGACCAGACACGGTCAGTGGTGCTGATTGCTTTTTTCAGATCCAAATCATTACCGCAGATGGAAAATTGAGATGGTGCCGTTTTAAGGTATTTCTCCATCATATCGCTAGGAAAGCGTACGATTTTTGAGGATTCATCAACCCTGGCGCCATGATCCGCCAGAAGATCCCTGAGACGCTTGAGGTTAACCCTGATTCCCGTCTCCTCCAGTATGGAAAAGGAGTGCTCATGAATCGATTTGATCTCCTTGTCGCTTAATACCCTTAATCTCTCGCTTTGCATATTAATTCTCCTTTTTGTTATCCTGATTCAGATATTATGAATTACAATTCATTTCACAAATAAGTCATGGATTATCTTATCTATGGAGGTTAAAGATGATCCATTGAATTATTGGCCTGTCATACGTTTTTATTTGGGTTGAGTAAGAAAAGAGTAGATGAATTGTAGTTCATTTTATGCAGAGAGCATAGAGAAGTATTCGGGATATGTCAATATCTCCGCCAAATAATCTGTCCACCGGACAGAGGTCTCAATGTCAATTTTTGACTTCGAAGGATACAGGGGGGATTGGGGAGGAAAAGGCCCTGATTCGAGTTGGACTATTCAGGCTTTGATCGCTTTGCGAATCTGGTAGGTGAGATCCACAAACTCCCGGGTATACTCAATATCCCCGGTTCGAGGTCTGGGCAGGTTCACCGGGATTTCTCTGTAAATGGAGGCTGGCCTGGGGGAGAGAACCAGGACTCGGTCGGCCAATAGCACGGCTTCCCTGATGTTATGGGTAACCATGATGGCGGTGATATTCTGATCCCTCCAAAGGCTAAGGAGTTCCAGGTTTAACTGTTCCCGGGTGAACGAATCCAAGGCTCCGAAGGGCTCGTCCAGAAGCAAAATCCTGGGATTTTGAACCAGTGCCCTGGCAACAGCCACTCGTTGCTCCATTCCACCTGAGAGCGCCTTTGGATAAGCATTGGCAAACTCTGACAAGCCAACCTTCTCCAGGTATAATCCGGCTTTTTCTTTTGCCTCTTTCGCAGGAGTTCCATAGATCTGCAAGGGCAGAAGGACATTTTTGAGCACACTGCGCCATGGCATCAGATTGGATTTCTGGAAGACGACACTAATATCCCGGTGGGGACCTTTCAGCGGTTTTCCTCCCAACAGAATCTCGCCGGAAGTATTATCCAATAGTCCGGCAAGCAGTTGTAGAATCGTGGTTTTGCCGCAACCCGAAGGACCCACGATACAGAGAAATTCCCCCTTGGAAACGGAAAAGCTGATATTGTTTACCGCAGGCAGCTTACCGCTGGAGTCACTAAACACTTTTCCCAGGTTTTTCGCTTCCAGGATAAAGGAGTTGATGGACATGTAGACTATTCCGTGATGAAGCGGTTAGTGAAAAGCTTATCAATGTCGACATCTTTGCCCAAAAGACCTGTTTTTTTCATAAAGGCCACGGAATCCTGCCACGATTTTCGGGTGGATACTCCCATGGCTTCACTGCTTTTCCAGAGCTCGGCGGATGCTTTCAGTACCTGAAACTGAACCGGTGCCCCTTCATCTGTGATCTCGGGGATAATCTGACGTGAGATGGCAAATGCCTCTTCCTGATGAGCGATGGAATATTCAAGTCCCTTGAGAGTTGCCCGTACCATTCGTCTGACCAGGTCGGGCTCCTCCCTGATAAGTTTCTCACCGACCAGAAGGCCGTTGGATACGAGGTCAATATAGTCCGAAACCTCGATGACATCCACTTCAATTCCCGCGTTGCGGAGCTGTATGGGTTCATTGACAATGTATATCACGGCTGAATCAACGATGTTTTGCTGCACGGCAGAGGACTGGGTAAAGCCGATCTGTTTGATATCGATTTTGGATTCATCCACGCCGGAAGTATAGACAAGCGCCTTCCAACCCACGTAGCTGGCCCCGAAAAACCCCGGGATTCCCACACTCCTGCCGACCAGATCCTTCATGGTTTTGATGTTTTTCGACTTCGGAGCCATCAGGGCAACGGGGTACCGCTGATGCCATTTCATGACGTAGACGATAGGAACTCCCTGGGATTGAGCCAGAATGACCTGATCCCCACTCCCCAGTGCGAATTCTCTCTCCCCCTGGGCTGCCAGGGCAACAAAATCGTTTTCATAGCCATGTTCCAAGTCGACTTCAAGCCCTTCTTCGGCATAAAAGCCCTTCTTCTGCGCCACATAGATGGGTGCAAACTGGACATTGGGAATAAAACTGACTCCGAATCGCACCTTTCTGAGATGGTCCGCTGCCCGAATCTGGGGAGCAAACTGGAGCATAATTAAGGTGAAGATAAGGCTTAATCCAAGCTTATTTGTTCTCATTGTTCTTTCTCCAATCAGGTTGAAATTGGGTTCTACGCTACGATTCGCAACTCTTCCCGTTGCCAGATCCCCGGTTTAGGAAGTCAGATAACGCTTTTGATATCCTCTTTTACTGTCGTTTGGTGTTTGACAGCTGCAAAGCATAAATTACCGGCTGCATTGTGATATACGAGTTGATAACCGGATTGCATCGTTACATCCTTGTTATTAGTCTCTCCAGTCCAACAGCCATCGCTCAAGAGCGGTTATGAGCAGATAAAGGGTCAGGGAGATGGCTGTAAGAGCGATCAGGGCGGCGAACATCAGGGAAGTGTTGAAAATTCCCTTGGCCAGGTTAATCAGGTATCCCAACCCACGATCGGCTCCCACGAATTCTCCAACCACAGCTCCGATTACCGAGAGGGTAACCCCGATTTTCAATCCGCCCAGGAGAACCGGCAAAGAAGCAGGTACCTCCAGCATGACGAAGGTTTGCCAGCGACTGGCATGAAGGGATTTCATCAGGGTTTTTAACCCGGCATCAACGGAACGAATGCCGACAATCGTGTTGATCAATACAGGGAAAAAGAGCACCAGGGCACAAACCAGAACCTTGCTGAGTTTACCGGTACCAAACCAGATGATCAGTAATGGTGCTATGGCGACTGCGGGAACGGATTGTGAGGCGACGATATAGGGACCGATCAATCTCTCCAGTATCGGGCTTTTGGCAAGGATATATCCCAGGATGGTCGCCGTCCCCAGACCCAATGCCAAACCCCCTGCCATTTCGGTAAGGGTGGCTTTGACATGAATCCACAGCACTCCATTAACGATAATCTTATGCATCTCTTCCATTACAGCCGCGGGGCCCGGCAGGATGAACGCGGGATAATCACCCAGCTTTGTCACCAGATACCAGATCACAACCAACAGGACGACCCCGAATGGAAAAGCCAGCAGACCGATGCCGTAGCCATTCAACCAGCCGGCCATAAAAGCCCTGTTGTGTTTTCTCTTGGTGGTTCCGGCTGATTCTGAAGAGTTTTCCATTTCAGTTATCCGGGTTGCTGATTCGTTGTTCTTCAATTTGACTTCCCGTTGAAATAGTCCCAATATTTATCTCGGCTTCTCCCTGCGGAAAATGTTGATCCATTCAGACAGCATCTGTCCCGTCGGGGTTTTTTTCCAGGCAAAAAAAAACCCCGAATGTCTCGTACATCAACATTCGGGGTTCTTCAACTGATCACGGCAAGGCAACACGATTATAACTGCAAATCGTATTTGAGGCCTTGTGATTTGCTCCTGCCGTTCTTATTGAACATTACCTTCTCCCATCCGGACTGTACCGTCGGCTTCAGAATCTCACTGAATCGGCGCCAATTGCCTGCCCCCGGCTAACCGGGCAGATCGAATCGGGTGTCTCGATCTGGGTCCAACTGGCGTTCACGGGCTCGTCTGCTTGCGCAGCATCACCGTCGGTCGGGAATTGCGATTTCTCACTCACCCTGCCCCGAAGGTATCAGTAGTCTTGATATCTTTGAATTATATGGACTAAATAACTCTCCGTCAATATCAGATCAGTCCAACCTCTCTCACAGCCCTCTCTATTTGCTCGATGCGGTCGGGCAGGGTACCGGTTATTCCCAGGGAGAGTCTGATCAAACCGGGTGAGAGTCCCATCCGTTTCTGCTTCTCCTGTGCTATTTCCGAAGAGGTGGAGCTGGCTGAGCAGCTCATCAGGGTATCGAAATACCCCAGCGAGACGGCAATCAGTCCAAACCTCTCCTTGTTCTGCAGAATATTCATTAACTGGTCGGCTTTCTCGGTTGTTTCGCACTCAATCGTAAATATCCCGCCATAACCGTAACCCTCGTTCAACATTGAGGTAATCAAGTCGTGCTGAGGGTGCGAAGGCAATCCCGGGTAGTTGATTTCAACCCCGAGATCCTGCAGGTGTTTGCTCATGGCCATAGCCCTGTGCGAGTGCTCCTTCATGCGAACAGCGAGGTGGGGCAGTCGCTGCTGAATATCGAAAGCCGTCCGGGCATCCATTGTCGGACCCAGGAGCATCACCCTGCCCCGATGAAGATCCATCAATTGATAGACAAAGTCTTTGGAACAACAGACTACTCCCGCGATAACGTCGCTGGCACCATTGATGTATTTTGTCAGGGAGTGAATAACTATATCAGCACCCAGGACTGAGGGGGTTACCATCATGGGGGAGAAGGTGTTGTCCACCACCAGTATTGCACCGTGTCTTTTTGCTATGGTTGAGAGAGCCGGGATATCTGATACTTTCAAAGTCGGGTTTCCCACGGTTTCGGTATAGATCACCTTGGTTTCCGGGCGGATAGCATCTTCAAACGCCTGGGGATCATCAGGAGGTACGAAGGTGGTCTCAATCCCCATTTCAGGAAAAAGCTCATCCAGCAAGGCATGGGTTCCGCCATAGACCGTGTCGCTGGAGACAATATGATCTCCGGAGTGACAGATTTGCAGCAAAGCGCTGGAAATCGCAGCCATGCCGCTGGCCGTGCAAACAGCGGATTCTGTGCCCTCCATGGCGGCCAATTCTCTAGCCAGGGTATCGACTGTGGGGTTAAAATGCCGGCTATAGAGAAAGCACCCCCCGTTATGCGGTCCCCTGGCGCCTTCGAAAATCTCCTGCATCACTTTCGGGTCCATCACTGTAAAAGTTGATGAGCGGGAGATGGAAGGTGAAACACCTCCATGTTCGCCAAATTCTCTTCTGATTTTTGTCATCTCTTTTTCAGGGCAGAATTTATCCATTTTTCCCTCCTCTTCGAAAGTTATCAGATAGTTAGCTTTGGTCTGGTTTTTTGAATTGGATCGTCTTCGGTTGATTTTGATACTGATAATCGGCCGCCGAAAATGTGTTTATAAACCAAGGTCAGTCCCCTGTTCTTGGCTTATGGGTAGTCTATTTCAAATCGGATTATGCCGCAAGGAAATTATAGATTCGGACAAAGGGGTTTTCTGACGGAATGCGAATTAGATCAGGATTGGTAAAAAAAGTTGTTGCTTTTTGTCGGTTTTTGTAAAAATCTAAATGTTTTCCACGGGAATATTCGGATATTTAAATTTGAGAGAATCGAATAAAAACATTCGAATGGGCATTCCTACGGCTTGACTGTTCTTATGAATAGAAACATCAAATCTGTTAGAGAGGAAAAAATGAAGAAATTAATCACCGCTATCATGATATTCAGTTTTTGTTTTGCTTTCAGTCTTTATGCAAAAACTTACCGCATTTCGGTCAACCAGTTTGTTGAACATCCGGCTTTGGACGCTGTATTGAAGGGATTTCAGGATTCTCTTAAGGATCAGAATGTAGAAGTTGATTACAAGGTTCACAATGCCCAGGCCAACATGGGAACGGCCAGCCAGATTGCCCAGCAGATCCTGGGTGAGGACCCGGACCTGATTCTGGCAATTGCCACACCGACTGCACAGGCCTGTGCCCAGAAGTTGAAAAAAGCTCCAACGAAGATGCAAAGAACCCTGCTTTTTACGGCAGTTACCGATCCCGTCTCGGCCGGTCTGGTGAAGAGTTGGGAAAAACCGGGTAAAAATATCACCGGCGTATCCGACATGCTTCCTGTTACCAAGCATATGAATATGCTGCAGACGTTCTTCCCGGGCGGTTTGAAGAAACTGGGCGTAATCTATAACGCCGGAGAAGCCAACTCCAAGGTCCTGGTGAAAATGATCAAGGCGGAAGGGAAAAAGCAGGGTTTCCGTGTTGTGGAGGCGACTGCTTCCAAGTCGAGTGAGGTTTACCAGGCTGCCAAGAGTTTGGTGGGAAGAGCCGATGCAGTTTATATCCCGACGGATAACACCGTTGTTTCAGCGCTTGAGTCTGCTGTCAAAGTGGGAATGGAGAACGATCTGCCGATATTTGCCGCCGATGTGGATTCGGTGCCCCGTGGTGCCGTTGCTGCCATGGGTTTTGATTATTACAAACATGGCTACCAGACCGGTTTCATGGCCAAGAAGATTCTGGAAGGAGCTGATCCTGCAATGACTCCCGTTGAAACCCAGGATGAACTGTTGCTTCATCTCAACCTGAAATCGGCCAGGGAGATGGGAATTAATGTCCCGCAATCTCTGATTGATGAAGCAGACAAAATTGTGAAGTAGGAGTTGACCTCTTTCCGGGCGCATTCTACTTTAGATAAAAGAGGATGGCTTCCGGAAAGGCGTATTTGCTGTTGAATAACACCCGTTTGTATCGATTCAGGGTACAGGAGACACTTTTCATCAAACGAGCCTGCCAAGCGAGAAGACACGCCTGGTTCTTGGTTGTCTGGCAATGTTAGTTATCCGGACAATCTGAAGGTAAGAAACGACCTTTGACTGAAAACAGATAATACTTAAAAAGCAGCCCATCACTGGTTACAGTACCGGATATCCGGAATTACCGGCGTACCGGTGAGTGATAATAAAACAGATAAAAGCACATTTTATGACTTGGTACGCAGTTCTCGGTGCCCTGGAGCAAGGTCTGGTATACGGGATCATGGCAGTTGGTGTTTACCTGACCTTTCGCATACTGGATTTTCCCGATCTGACCGTGGACGGGAGTCTTCCCCTTGGCGCTTCTATTACCGCCCTGGCTTTGACCAGTGGTATCAATCCTTTTATTGCACTGGTTCTCTCCATAGCCGGTGGTTTTCTTGCAGGAATGGTTACAGCCATTCTCAACACCAAGTTGAAAGTGCTTCATCTGTTGGCCTCGATCCTGACCATGATTGCCCTTTATTCCATCAATATCAGGATTATGGATGGCCCCAATGTCTCTCTCCTGGCAGTGGATACGGTATTTGATCCCCTGATTGAGCTGGGGATTCCGGGACATCTGGCATCAACGGTCGTTTTTATCGGCGTGGCAGCCCTGATTGTGATTGGCGTTGTATGGTTTCTCTACACAGAACTGGGCATGTCGATACTGGCAACCGGTGATAATTCACAAATGATCACCTCACAGGGAGTCAACACCCATACCATGATTATTCTGGGAGTAGGACTTTCCAACGCCCTGGTAGCCTTGAGCGGATCGCTGATTGCGCAAAACCAGGGAGCGTCCGATGTCAATATGGGGGTCGGTACCATTGTCGCCGGACTTGCCTCGGTTATTGTGGGAGAGACTGTCCTTGGAGATAAAACCATTCCCAGGGCGATTATTGCTGTTCTTGCCGGTTCGGTTATTTATCGACTTGCCATCGCCATGGCGCTTGGACTTGAATTGGGTGAATTCTCCGTCAGTCCCAGCGACCTCAACCTGATAACCGCTATCCTGGTCGTCATTGCCCTGACCGCTCCGACCATCAAGAAAAAGCTGAAACTCTCATGATTACCATAAGCAATCTGATTAAGTATTTTCACAAAGGCAGTGTCAACGAAATCCTGGCACTGGATGGTATCAGTCTGGAAGTGAAGGACGGAGATTTCATTACGGTTATCGGATCCAACGGTGCCGGTAAATCCACCCTGCTCAATTGCATTGCGGGGACCTATGCTATCGACAGCGGTTCTATCAAGGCCAGCGGACAGGATATCACTGTCTGGCCGGAGTATAAAAGGGCAAAACTGATCGCCAGGGTCTTTCAGGATCCCCTCCTGGGGACATGCGCCAGTGCCAGTATTGAGCAAAACCTTGCCCTTGCCTATAAAAGGGGGCAGAAACGGGGGTTGGCTTTTGGAGTTAAATCCAGGGACAGGGGGTTCTTCAGGCAGGAGTTGAAACAATTGGGACTGGGTCTGGAAGACCGACTGCTCGATACGGCCGGATTGCTTTCCGGCGGTCAGAGACAGGCTTTAACCATGTTGATGGCGACCTTGATCCGACCGGATATTCTACTACTGGATGAACATGTGGCGGCACTGGACCCCAAAACCGCTCACCAGGTACTGGAACTGACCCGGGAAATCGTCAAACAGAAGAAACTGACCACTCTGATGGTGACCCACCAGATGAAGCATGCGCTTCAACTGGGGAATCGGTTGATGATGTTGCATCGCGGCAAAATCATCCTTGATGTCAGGGATGAAGAGAAAGGGAAGCTTGAGGTCAAGGATCTGCTTGCCAAATTCTATGAAGTCCAGGGAGAGGAACTCTCCAACGATAAGATGTTGCTGGCTTGATCGATCATCTCCGATCCCGTCAGTTTTGCTGAAAGAGATTAATCCCCACGACTTTGATGTTCAGTATAATATTAGTTTAGATCGCTAGCTCGCCGGTCTCCTCTGGGGTCGTCGTCGTTTTCTAGTTTTTGCTTTTTCCTCTGCGGCGGCCTTCAGCTTTGGCATTACTCTCCAGGCGTAGAACGCTGTTAATCCTGCAAAAATCACCATGGCGAGTGCACACCAGTAGTTCTGAAAGAGAATATTACCATGGCTGTCCTTTGTTGAATCCGCAAACATTCCGATCATCAGCAGCGTGAAAACTACGATGGTAAAAACCGGGATAACTTTGCCCAGGGGAACCTTGTAAGCTCTTTCCTTGTCCGGGAGCTTTTTTCGCAGTCTTAACACGCAGAGGGCAACCACCACATAGATAAAGCATTCCAGGGCTGCGGCCACTACCACGATAAACATATACCTGCCGGTTAACAGGGTGAACAGGCTCAGGATAACCGCAAAGCAGACAATCATCACAATCGCCAGCCAGGGAGAGGCGTGATCGGGATGTAATTTACTGAGTCCGCGGGGCAGGATGTTAGCACGGGCCATGGCGTAGATAAACCTGGAGTTATTGAGTACTCCCGAGTTAAACGAAGTGAATGAGGCCAGGATGCTCATGAAAATGAACACTGCTGCCCCGGTCGATCCGAACAGGTTTCGGGCAAACAGGATATGGGGGATGGTGGTCCCGCTTTTAATCTGTTCCGGTGTCAGCCCCGTATACATGGCAACGACAAAAACAGAGTAGGTGATGCTTAATAGCCCGATCGCTATCATCATACCCTTGCCGACCATGCGGTAATCTTCTGTCTCTTCTGCCAGGGGAGCCACCCATTCGAATCCGATAAAGAGGAAGATACCCAGCGCTGTGGCGGTAAAGATGTTTTCCAGGGTAAACTTCGGGCTGGCGACTGCTGCAGCAAGATCTACCCCTTTAACGGTGAAGGTGTATAATCCGACACAGATCAGAAACCCCAACATCAGGTAGGTGAGGAAGTCCTGAACCCGCCCCGTCAACACTACTCCGCGGTAGTTGATGTAACCCACCAGCAGGATAAAAATCAACTGCCAGAAAAAACGATCGACCAGGGGATGGATCAGAATACCGACGGTGTCCAGCAAGACACTGGAAAGAAGATAACTCTCCACGCCCACAATTGAAGCACCACCTATCACGTAAAACATGGCGACGGCTACCGCGGTTTTCTCATTAAAGGCATTCTGAATATAGAGTTTTATGCCCGCTGCCGTAGGGTAGAGTGAGGTTAACTCGCTGAAGCACATGGCTGAAAGCAGACAAAGAACTCCTGCGATCAACAAGGATACCCAGGCCAGTTCCCCAACTGTCACCACTGCAACATACAGCCCCGCCAGGTAACAGGAGGTGGCCATGGCCAATCCTGCTGATGAGGATACCACGGTCCTCAGTTTTAATACTTTTCTTAATCCGGTCATGGTTGTCTCCTTAGGCGTCGGGCCAGATGATCATGGTAATGGCATCAATTCTCTGTACATCTTCCTGACTGGCCTTAACCCGGATCTCTCCGTCAAGGTACTTCTGGGCGGGATTCAAATCTCCCCAGAACATATCACACATATCCTCGCTGGTGGCCGTAATAATCACATCGGGTGTTCCTTCGGCTCCTTCCTTGTTATTGATGATTTCACCTTTGATCACATCCATGGTAAACTTATCCCCTGTGTCTTCGGCAATAAAATGCAACAGCTTGGTCCAGTCCCGCTGCATCCTGCGCAATCGCTTATTGTTATTACACTGGATTTTATAATCCTCCAACGCCTCCATTATTTCCGCCGATGTTGCCATGTTTCTCCTTTTTGCATATTGATTCAAATCTCCGGATTTCTCTCTGCTAGCTTAGCCAAGGGGATGGCACTTCAAAACCCTTGAAAACAGGACGTTTTCAAAGGATGGGGTTACACGTGTTTTGAAGTGCGATCCCCTTGGCTGAATTGTTGTTAACCAGCTTTCCTGATCAGCATTCAGTTATCAATCCTCCTGGCCGATCCCCTTCTCCCCGGAAAGCTCTTTCATGGAATCCTCAATGATTTCCAACACCTTGTCCACCTCTCCGTCGGAAATTACCAGTGAAGGCATTATCCTGCAGACGCTGGAATCGGTTCCGGCATATACGGCCAATAGTCCCCGGTCAGCAAATTTTTTGGTCATCCTGGGTCCGATGGATTCATTGGTGTATTGCAGACCAATCATCAATCCCTTCTGGCGAACCTCCAGCAGCAGGTCAGGATATTGCTGTGTCAGGGTGGTAAATCCCTGTTTGAAGCGTTCTCCCATTACAGCAGCGTGTTCGCAAAGATTGTTTTTCTGAATATAGTCAATGGTCGCCAGTCCCACAACGCATCCCAGGTCCGATCCCCCAAAGGTCGAGAGATGAATAAAAGGGTGGGGGATGAAGAAGTCCTGGAGTTCCTTGCGATAGATAGTAGCCGAGATGGGATAGATACCTCCTCCAAGGGATTTGGCAAGGGTCATGATATCCGGCACCACATCCCAGTGTTCACAACCGAACATCTTTCCTGTGCGACCCATTCCGGTCTGGATCTCATCCAGAATCAGGCAGATCTCATGCTCGTCGCATAATTTCCGCAGGCCGGGCAGATATTCATCCCCGGGAATATTAATCCCCCCTTCTCCCTGGATGGTTTCCACAATGATGGCTGCTGTCTCATCGGTTATTGTGGCCTTTACAGCCTCAAGATCATTATAGGGTACCATCTTGAATCCCGGGATCAAAGGTTCGAAGGGTTCCCTGTAGCCGTCTCTACCGATGGCGGATAGAGCAAATCCGGTATGACCGTGATAGGCTTTTTCGGTGTAGATCACTTCTGTTTTCATGGTGTAGCCACGGGCCAGTTTGATGGCGGTATCGATGGCTTCTCCGCCACCAACGCCAAACACGGTGCAACTCAGATCCTCACCGGGGGTAATCTCGGCCAGTTTTTTAGCCAGATCGGCCTTTTGTTTCGAGAAAAACAGGAAGACGCCAATATCCAGCGAATCCAGTGCTGATTTGAGGGCGTTGATTATCTCGCTGTTGTGTCTGCCGACGTTCATGATGCCGGAACCGGTTTGACAGTCGATGTACTTCTTCCCGGTCAGGTCCCAAACCGATGCTCCCTCCCGTTTTCCTTCCATCAAGTGAATCCCGGCCTGATTCAGGGTTCGGACTTTCATGGGATTGATATACTCCTCAAAATCCTTGAAGGCCTGCTCCTTGATTTTTTCAAGTTCACTATCAGTTATACCCATGATTAACTCCTGTAAGTTCAGTTTTGTATAAAAACATGAAAATTAAAAAATTAGTTGACTAACTAATTTATATCTGGCTCAAGACTAAACAGGATCTTTCGGATTCGTCAATACTTTTTTAAAAGTTATCCAACAAGGTTCGAGACCGGTTTGTTGCTCTTTGCTATAACATATTGATTATATGTCTATTTAGAGCCATGTCCAGGCATGAGCAGGTCGAAGATATTTTAGTTGGCTAACTAATTTTTCCTGTTTATATTGGAAGCTCAAAAAAAAAATAAATTCACATCACTACGAACACAGATGGGAAGAAAAAACATTCAACAGGAACGCAGGCAGCAGATCATATCGGCGCTTCATCGCTGTCTGATGAAAAAGCCGTATCGCGAAACCACCATCAAGGATATTGCTTCAGAGGCAGGAATCAATCACGGGATGCTGCACTACTATTTTCGGGACAAGGAAGAAATCCTGTTGCAGTTCATGGATTATGTTCTGGACAAGCACAAAACGCGATTCCTGGATTGGCGTAGCAGTCAGGATTTCAGTTTCTGCAGCCAGCGTGAAATCATGGAGCGGATTCTGGAGTATGTGAATGAGAAGATCACCCTCAATCGGAACCTGGCAAAGCTTTTTGTGATTCTTTGGGAACTTGCCCTTGACAAGCGCAAGGTTAAGGCTAAATTAAAGCAGGTTTACCAGGAATGGATGGATGTGACGCTGGAGACCCTGGAAACCGCTGATCCTGCTGTTAGCAGGGAAGTCGCTTTCTCCCTGGTAGCCTATCTGGAGGGGATGGCGCTGTTTTCGATACTATTCAATACAAAAAAACCGGATCATCGTGCAATGTTGCAGGGATTTCAGGAAACGGTGATGAAAGGTTTGTTTGATTAGGAGAAAATATGGATCGATACGAATGTTCGGTGTGTGGATGGATATATGACGAGGAGAGAGGTTACCCCGAGGGGGGAATTGCTTCGGGAACGAAATTTGACGAGTTGAAGGTGGATTGGTTTTGTCCCATGTGTGCTGCCGAAAAAGAGAAATTTAAGAAGATCACCTAGCGCCGGCTGACCCGGCACCGGAATGAATACGTCCCCTGGCCGGTAAGCTTAGTCCAGCTTATTCTCTTCGGGAGCAGGCTCGTTAAAGAAATATTCACTAATGAACCAGCCGATCCGCTTCAGAATCAGTTGGGTCATCTCTTCACCCAGTTCTCTTGTGGCCTTGGTGGCGTCTCCCAGGGCTCCGTTTTCTGTTAGATGGTCAAATTTCCAGGGTACATTTCCCCACCAGCGTCGTTTCTGGTAAGGGGTTTTTTTCAGTTTTCCCCGCTCCAGTTTTTGCTCCTTGACCAGCCAGGGAGCCAGATACATGCATTGTGAAACCTCTCCTTCACAGGCATGGCCCCGAATCTCCGAGAGGCCTTTCTCTTTCCAGAAGTCGGAACTGAGATCGGTTCCACTGCCAATCCAGGCGGCCTGCATGTCCAGTTCGAATTGAATCCTGGTAATAGCTACTCCCAGCGCCGAACGATTCCCCCCGTGGGCATTCTGGAAAAGGATTTTATTAATTCCGTGGTGTTTGATGCTCTTGGCAATGTCGACAAGTATATTGGAAAAGGTTTCAGGCTGAAGCGTGATGGTTCCGGGAAAGTTCATATGGTGATGAGAGATGCCATAGGTAACCGGGGCACAGATCAGGACCCTGGGGAAAAATTTTTCACCCAATAGTTTAGCCAGTTCATAGGCTCTGTCTGTATCCGTGGCAAAGGTAAGATTGGGACCGTGCTGTTCCTGTGAACCGGTAGGTACCATGGCCAGTTCGATTTCGTCGAGGTGTTCTGCCAGTTCGGGATAGGATAGTTCCTGCAATACTAATCGTTTCAAAATCAACTCCTGTTAGACATGTAAAGATGACACTCCACCCAGTGGTTTTCATCAACAACAACCGGTCGGGGTGGCTGGTGGAAACAGATCTCCATGGCCTTGAAACAACGGCTGGAAAATCTGCATCCCTCGGGAATATTTGAAGCACTGGGAATTTCGCCCTTTATTTTATCCAGGCAATACTTTTTGTCGGGATCGGGGTGCGGAACCGCATCCAGTAATGCTTCGGTATAGGGGTGATATCGTTTTTGAATCAGTGACTCAGTGGGACCCGTCTCCACGATGCGTCCCAGGTACATAATGGCGGTTCGTTTACAGAGGTAGCGAAGCAGTGACAGATCATGGGAAACACAAAGACCGGCGATCTGCTTTTTTTCGATGAGTTTCTGCAGCAGTTTCAGAATACCGGCGCGAATGGAAAGATCAAGCATTGAAACCGGCTCGTCGGCAATTAGAAAATCGGGTTCCAGGATTAGTGCCCTGGCAATGGCCACTCTTTGTCGCTGTCCGCCGCTTAGCTCATGGGGAAATCTTTCCAGGAACTGTTCTGCCGGTTTTAATCCAACCTCGTTCATAATAGAGATGATACGCTGATGGCGTTCTGCCTCATCTCCCATTTTGTGGATGATCAGGGGTTCTTCCAGTGTGACCCTGACATTGAACCTGGGATTCAGGGATTCATAGGGGTCCTGAAAGATCATCTGTGCATTCCTGCGGAAAGACTTCAGATCTTTGCCCTTGAGTGTTGAGATATCGACTCCGTTGCAATAGGCTTTGCCTCCTGTCAGTGGATAAAGATTCAGCAACAGTTTCGAAGTTGTGGTTTTTCCGCACCCACTTTCTCCGGCAAGACCCAGGGTTTCGGCTTTCGAGATTTCTAGACTGACACCGTCCACCGCCTTAACCACCTGCTGGTTCCGATTGAAGAATCCTCCGCTGCTGACGGGGAAATGTTTTTCCAGATTAACGGCTCTTACCGCGTAATTCTCTTCTATCATGCCGTCTCCTTCTTTAACCAGATGTTCTCATCCTCGGCTTCCTGCCTTAATGCTTCGGCTTCGGACAGCCGATGGCAAGCCGTCCATGAACTGTCTACGGGTTGCATTTCCGGAACCTGTACCCTGCACTTGTCTGTTTCAAATGGGCATCGCTCAACAAACCTGCATCCCGTGGGAGGATGAATCAGATCCGGGGGAGACCCGGGAATGGAGATCAGGCTTTTTTTCTCACCCAGCAGGCTCGGGAAGGCGTTTTTCAATCCCATGGCATAAGGATGATTGGGTGATTTCAGCACCTGGTTCACCGGACCGACCTCCATCAGCTTGCCGCCATACATCACCGCAACCAGTGAACAAGTCTGCGCTACTACGGAAATATCGTGGGTAACAATTATCATGGAGCCCCGGTATTTCTCCTGGAGCAGTTTCAAGCGTTCCAGAATCTGGGCCTGGATCACCACGTCCAGTGCTGTGGTCGGCTCATCGGCGATAATGATATCCGGTTCCAATACCATGGCCATGGCGATGACGGCTCGCTGTTTCATTCCACCACTGAATTGGTGGGGATAGTCCTTCAAGCGATCCGGATTAATTCCGACCATTTCGAAATAGGCTGCAGCGTGGTCCCAGGCAGCTTTTTTATTAACGCTCCTGCGATGGATGCGGATGGTCTCCACAATCTGCTCTCCTATTCGATAGGCCGGGTCTAGGGCATTCATGGCACTCTGGGAAATCATGGATATCTTGTTCCAGCGGATTGCCTGCATTTGTTTGTATGAATAATCGGTGATATCCGTGCCATCAAAGGTGATGCTCCCTCCCCGGTGGTGACAGGTTGGAGGCAGTATTTTTAATAATGCCTTCATCAGGGTGGTTTTGCCGCATCCCGATTCACCTACCAGCCCCAGGTTAGTGTTATGGGGCAGTGAGAGACTGACGTCATCCACTGACCTCACGTACCCGGCCTGGGTTTTGAAGTGCATCTTCAGGTGATCAATCTGCAGTATTGCTGAGTTTGTCATTCATTAGACCATTAAGTTCAACCGTGCCGTTTAATTTAGCTTGGTGAATAATACATAAGTTTGTTTCCGGACCGTTTTGGGGAGTTCCATTCAATTCAATGGGAAACAGGAGGATGTAATAACCTCTATCTCTCCTTTAGTCGTGGATTGGCGATTTCCTCGTAGCTCCGACCGACCAGAAATCCGGAGAGAACCAGCAGCAGGATCGCGAGTCCGGGTGGAATCATCCACCACCAGGCAATGAACATGGCCTGACTGGAATAGCATTCGAACAGAATCTTACCCCAACTGGGAAGGGTGGGATCTCCGTATCCCAGAAAGCTGAGGCTGGCCTCGGTCATGATGCCGTACCCCATGGAGAGTGCAACGTAGACCAGAGACAACGGCATCACGTTGGGGGCTATATACTTGTACATGATCCTGAAATTACTGGCTCCACTGATGCGTGCCGCTTCCACAAACATCCGCTGTTTAATCGATAGCACCTGGGAGCGGATAATCCGCGCTGTGTTCCGCCAGGTGATGAGAACAATGGCGATGATGATATTAATAATCCCCGGTCCCATGACTGCCACCAGGATCAAGGCAAAAGGCAGGAAGGGGATACCGTAGATTATATCCACGATACGCATAATGGCGTTATCAACCTTTCCTCCGTAGTAGCCAGCGATCAAGCCGATGTTTGTGCCAATAAAAACCACACAGACAGCCGAAATGACGCCAACCAGGATCGCCACCCGCGATCCCATCACAACCTGGCTGAAGATATCTCTCCCCATGGAAGTGGTACCGAAAAGATAGGTGCTGTTGGGCGGTGTCAGTCTTTCCAGTTTGCCAAGCTCATTGAACTGCATCTCCACCGGATCAAAAGGGGCGATATAGGGAGCGGCCAGGGCAATAATCAGAAAAAAGGAGAAGAGGATCATACCGATCATCCCCACTTTGTCCTTTCTGATGACCGAGAAAAATTCCGAAACTGCGTTCATATTTTTTATTGATGAAGAGGCGACTCTATTCACCCTGTTAGTGTACCTGCTGTGAAACGGTAAACCTTAAGTTTTGCGTTTGGCTACAGTCGGCCGATTTTCGTGAAGATCGTTTCCAACCGGCGGAATCGAAAGAACCTACATTCTCAATTATAGGTTACCCGTGGATCGAGATAGGCGTAAATCATGTCCGCCAGCAAATTGAAGAGGATGACCATGGCACCGATCAAAACAAAGGCGGTCTGTGCCACCGGGTAATCCCTGGCACCGATTGCCAGCACGATCTCTCTTCCCATGCCGGGCCAGCGAAATACGGTTTCGATCAGAACAACACCACCCACGGCCAAACCGGCCTCTACGGCAAACAGGGTTGCCACGGGAAGAAGTGCATTCCGCATGGCATGCTTGAACATGACCCTGGCTTTTGACAATCCACGGGCGGTGGCCAGCTCGATAAAGTCCTCCTTAATGACCTCCAGCATGGAGGCCCTCATCACCAGGAGCGGTGTTGCAGCCATATTGATCCCGCAGGTGATGGCCGGCAGAAACAGATGATAGAGAAAATCGGTGTTGAAGTATTTCTGCCAGGTATGCTCGAAATGTGTTCCCGGTGTGTTCATCCCTCCCAGGGGAAACCACTGCAACTTGAAGGCAAATACCATGACGAAGATCATACCGATCCAGAAAACAGGAGCGCATCGGATGAACAGCACGGCGGTAATACTGGATACCTCGAAGCGGGTTCCCCTCATCCAGGCCAGGACAGTACCTGCAATAATACCGATGAAGAAGGCAATACCCAGGGAAGTCACCATCAGAATACAGGTGCTCCAGAATCGGTCACCTACGATCTCCAGTGCGGGCTTGTTGTATTGAAAGGAGAGACCAAAGTTCCCTTGTGCCAGGTTTTTCATGTATGCGATATACTGTTCAAAGAGGGGCTTATCCAGCCCGAACTGCTTCATCAGCATTTCCTTGGCCTCTATGCTTATATCCACGTCAATATACATACTCAGGGGATCACCCGGTATCAGACGAAACATGAAGAACAACAGGGTAATCAGGACAAAGAGCGAGAACAGCATGTTCAGCAATCGCTTGAGCATGTATTTGCCAAAACCACTCATGTTTTCCTATATGGCAGGTTTGAATCGTTTGGGGTGGCAATGATTCAGACGGGATCGTAAACTGATCCGCAGGAATCGTTGCCCCGTGTCTATTTTGTGATGGTCTGCACCGAGTAGTTTTGGGGATAGAAAAGCTTCCCTTTGTCATCCCAGCGAAAACCGGCTTGCTTCAGAATGTCCTTGGCTTTCTTGAAATCATCCCCAATCTTTTCCACACCCGGGTTGTGCCAGAATTTATTGACAGCAGCCACCGTTGAATAGGCCGGAACAGCCTGTCCGGAGAAGATCAGCTCCACGATCATTTTCTTGGGAATCGCATAGGTTAAGGCTCTTCTGACACGTACATCATTGAAAGGCTTTTTGCGCATATTATAATGAAGCATGTAATACCCCTGGTCGTCGATGGTATTGATGGTCAGGTGTTTGAAACTGGACAGGGTCTGCCTTTCAAGAGGAAGCAGTGACCAGCCCGCCGCATCAATTTCCCCGGCCTGAAGCCCCTGAACAACACCATAGGCCTTGGCATAGGGAATCCTGATAAACTCTTCGATCTTTGGTGGTCGAAAATGGGAAGCGAACCGGGTCAGCTTCATCTCTTCGTTGGGTCTCCAGTATTCAAATTTAAATGGTCCACTACCGACGGGCTTACTGTTGTCCCATTTTAAAATGCCGTCTTTCCCCGCTGTTTCGTATTTCTTCTGCCAGATATGTTTGGGAAGAATACAAACCGTACCAAAGCCGTTGGAGATAAATGGAGCGTATGGTTCGGAAAGGGTGAAAGTCAGTTCATTCTTGCCGGTGATGGCAACGCTCTTCAGTTTTTTTACCTTGGAGGCGTAATAGGGCGATTTAACACTCAAGATCAGATCAAAGGTGTACTTGACATCTTCCACAGTGACGGCTTTTCCGTCATGAAAGGTCATTCCTTCTTTCAGAACAACTCTAATGGTGGTCTCATCAAGATACTTGTATGATTCGGCTGCCCAGGGAACCGGTTTACCTTCGGCGTCCATGCGAATTAACGAATCATAGATCATGCGCAACATATAGATATCGGCACCCGTCTTGGTTGAAAGCGGATTCAATAGCTTAATATCTGTTACATAACCGAATTTGGCACTCTTGCGCTCACCTTTCGGGGTAATACTGAGCCAGTTCCAGAAACTGTTCAGCCCTTCCCCCATGGCATAAGTCGGGTTTGTGAAATCCCTGCTGTTATAGGCATGGGTAATGATTCGATGAATCAGGGGAGGTTGTGGAACATCGCGGGAGAGGATTTCCTGTGCTTTGAAAGCGTTCTTTTGGCGTTCATCCAGATTCACCGATTTGACAAATCCCTCTACAATCCGGTCATATGCCGCGTTCTGATACCCTGCTACATTGTAACCCCCGGAGCGCGATTCGTTGGAATGATGAAGGGTGTAGAGCCAATGCATGGGATCCACCCGTTCCGGTTTTCCGCCCCACTGAATCATAAAAACGTCATGCTCGTGACCTTTCATCCCTTTACTGGACATGGTTGCCCACTCCAGGGCCGTGATCTCGATATCAAAACCCAGTTTTTCCCATTTCTTGGCAACCATAAGACCAATCTCATATCGGACAGGGTCATAGGTCTGGCTGGTGATCCAGAAATTGAATCCGGGAACCTTGTCTTTTTCATCAAAGGTGGCGGCGGTGGCCTTTGTGCTCAAACCTGCCGTTGTCAAAAGCAGACAGGCCAACGCTATAGGCAGCAGTAGATTTCTGCGTTTCATTTTTCTCTCCTCTCGATTGAATTGAATAAACGGATCCGGATCAGTTTGAATGACCCAGGATTTTGGCAAATTGCTCATTCTTACCCAATTGGGATAAGGATGACTCTTTTGCACCAAGGGCAACTCCCACGGTCAAGATACTGGCAATAAAATCGGAACTGATGGTGGAGTTGGTAAACCCTAGTGACTCATTACAAGCGAAGATATAGTCATCGCTGTACTCGAGAGACGGATTGACCAGGTTATCGGTGATCAGAACGGTCGTGGCTCCGATATCCTCTTTGGCATAGCGAAGGGTTTTAAAAACATCATTGGAATAGCGGGGAAAATCAAAGGCGATTAGCAGATCCTCTTTGGATAGCTGGGAGATCTTTTCCACCAGTGAGTATGCACTGGAATTGATCTCCACCACATCCTTACTGATTCTTCTCAGGCGATTGCAGAGATAGCGAATGGTCGCAGCGGACAACCCGAGTCCCATGGCGAAAATCTTCCTGGCGGAGTTAATCTTCTCGATGATGGTGAGAACCTCATCCGTGTCAATCATGCCAAAGGTCTTTTCCAGGCTGGACATTTCCTGCTGGTAGGTCTCCACAATGAAGTTTTTGGCAGTGACGCTCTTGGCAGTCTTTGAGAATTTCTCTGATGGGGAAATCTTGTCCTGGACCACCTCCTGGAGTTCCTTCTTCAACTGCAAAAAGCCTTCATAACCCAGCTTGTTGGATAGCCTGATGACGGTGGTGTCACTGGCACCCGCTTGTCTCCCCAACTCCTGGCAACTCAAAAAAGCAACCGTCTGGTAGTTGGCGATCAGATAATCCGCTACTTTTTTTTCACTGGGAGACAGATCTGTATATTTGGTTTTGATCTTCTTGAGTATATTCTTCACCGCCGATTTCCTTGTTGAGGTTTATGATTCAATTTTAAAATCAAAGTGAATCCGAAGTATTAACTTCCAAAATAGAGACAAAGTTTATAATTCTGTACCAAAATTTTCGATATTTTTGGATATTGCGCTAAGAATTGAAAATATTTAGAAGTTTTCACTTCAAACGATTTTTTAGTTGAAGTATTAACTTCATAAATTGACTCTGTCAACGCTTAACCTGAAAAAAATCCAATAAACGTCTGGATGAGAAGCTCCGGCTGTGGTACGGAGAGCGAAACGGGAGATGATAGTGCAGTATTTTATGAACATTCAAACTTGGAAAGGTCAGACCCATGTTGAGCATTAATTCGCAAGAAAACGGCATCATGAGGGATCTCAGCATAAAAACCCAGTTTTACCTGGGGGCAGCTTTGATTCTTCTTATCTGTTGTGTGGGAGCATCCTGGTATCAATATCAAAATATGCATAATCAGGCGCTTGCATTTATTTACACAAAAACGGAAATCTATCTGACAACGGCTTCCTCCATCCGATCCTATGTGAAGGATGTGCTTAGACCCAGGATACGGCGAACCCTGCCTTCCGATCAGTTTATACTGGAAGCCATGTCAACCTCCTACATATCCCGTCAGATTATGAACAAGCTGAAACATACCCTTCCCGATCTGAATTATCGTCGTTCAGCTATCAATCCCCGGAATCCTGTGAACCAGGCCGACCTGTTTGAGAAGGAGATGATGCAGTGGTTTGAGGCTAACCCGGAGAAGAAACAGTGGCAGGGAATGGTTGAAAAAGAGGGCAATAACTTTTATGTGCGAATGATGCCAATTCGTGCAGAGAAACCCTGCCTGACCTGCCACGGTTTACCGGAGGATGCCCCCGAGGAGCTGACAGCCATTTATGGTACGGAACAAAGCTTCGGATACGTGGTGGGAGATATTGTAGGGGCTGATACCATCTATATCCCCATGGATAAAACCAATCTTGCAATCAAAGAAAAAACGGCCTGGGTTTTTGTCTTCGGTTTTATCTCTCTCTTTTCTCTTTTTGCGCTTTTTGCCCTGCTGTTCAACAGAACCGTGATCCGACACCTGAAGAGACTCCTCTTAACTTTTCGGGCCCTGGTACCGGCCAATCGGAGTGAGTTGGAACGCCACGACAACCGGAGTCATGATGAAGTGGAACAGATTAAATTCGCCTTTGAAAAGGTGGCTGAGAACCTGAAGCAGGTACATGATGAATTGACGGAATCCGAAGAGAAGTATAAAACGCTTTTTCAGGCTTCCCCGGATGCGATTTTTGTTTGCGATGCGGAGGGTAGAATCACCGATTTGAATGAAGCGGGGATTGAGCTTTTTGAAGTGAGTGATTCCTCGGGATACCTGGTGAATGCCCATTTCACCCAGCTCTTTGTCAGTATTGAAGAAGGGAATGAGCTTTTCCGCTCAATACGTGATAAGGCCGCTGTCACTGAATTGGAACATACCATGGTGACGGAGAGAGGAAACCATTTGATCTGTTCCATTTCCGCCAAGAGGCTTTTGAATGATCACCATGAGTTTAACGGTTTCGAGGGGGTGATCCGGGATATTACCGAACGTAAGAAGATAGATAAACATTTGGCCCAGACCGAACGCCTTGCTTCCATCGGACAACTGGCAGCGGGAGTGGCACATGAAATCAACAATCCCCTGGGAGTTATTCTCTGTTATGGCGATCTGATAGTGCGTAACGGGGAGGTTGACCCACAAATCAGGGAAGATACCGAAGTGATTCGTAAACATGCCACGATTTGTAAAACCATTGTTGAATCCCTGCTGAATTTTGCCCGGGTTTCAGAGACCACAATGAAACAGACCAATATTCATGCCTGCCTGCAGGAGATTCTTTCGGTTCTCAACAGCCAGATGAAGAAACGGAATATTAAGATCTCCCATCGATTCAAGTCCGAAGTGGAACAAGCGGTTTTTGATGAGAGCAAAATCAGACAGGTGTTCATGAACCTGATTTTGAACGGGATTCAGGCCATGCCTGATGGCGGCAAACTGGATATCAGAACGGACTTCGATAAACAAAATGAGCAAATCGTAATTGATGTGGCTGATACCGGCAGGGGTATTCCCGATGCCACACTGGACAAAATCTTTGAACCGTTTTTTACGACCAAATCACGAGGGCAAGGGACAGGGCTTGGCCTATCAGTCAGCTATGGGATCATCCGGCAGCATAACGGTGAAATAACGGTCTCCACCAAACCGGGTGAGGGAACCACATTTACGATTCACTTGCCGATTCACAATGGAGCAGGTTCAATACCGGAGCATGATGTGCAGATATGAAAGATACCTTATTGATTGTTGATGACGAAGCCGATCTGTTAACGGGATTGAAACGTTCATTGGGTAAAGAGCTGGAATGTGAGGTTTTGACGGCGGAGACCGGTGAAAAAGCCCTGGATCTGATCAAAACCAATCCGGTGGATCTTTTATTGACTGATATAAGTATGCCGGGACTTGATGGAATGGATCTCCTCAACCTGGGACTGAAGTATGATCCTCAACTTTCCGTGGTGATGATGACGGCATACGGAACCATAGAAATCGCTGTGGAAGCCCTCAAACAAGGGGCGTATGATTTTATCCAGAAGCCGTTTGATTTTGACCACCTGGTTCGCCTTCTGAGGAAAGGATTTGAGCGAAACCGCCTGCTCCGGGAAAACAGCACGCTCCAGCAAAGAATTTGTGAGCGCACCTCCCTGGAAAACCTGGTCGGTAAAAGCGTTTCCATGATGAAAGTTCACGATCAGATCAGAACCCTTGGCAGGACGGATGTCACTGTTTTGATCACGGGTGCAACCGGTACAGGGAAGGATCTTGCAGCTCATGCCATTCATGAAAACAGCAGGCGTCGTGGAAAGCCCATGCTGACCGTAAATTGTCCGGCACTGCCGGAAGGTCTGCTGGAGAGCGAACTTTTCGGTCACACCAAAGGGGCGTTTACCGGAGCCGATACGGTAAAAAAGGGATTTTTTGATCAGGCGGAAGGAAGCACTATCTTCCTGGATGAAATCGGGGATCTTCCACCATCCCTGCAAACCAAGCTGCTCCGAGTTTTACAAAACCAGGAAGTTACTCCCATCGGATCAGGAAAGAGTCACCGGGTGGATGTGCGAATTCTGGCAGCAACCAACCAGGATCTCACGAGTAAGATAGAATCCGGTGGGTTCAGGGCAGACCTGTTTTATCGTCTCAATGTGGCATCTCTGGTTATGCCTTCGCTCGACGACCTGAAAGCCGATATTCCGCTATTGGTGAATTACTTTCTCGTTAAGTCGGCTTGCGAGCTGGATATTGAACCCAAACAGGTATCCAGGAAGGTTATCGATCAGTTGAGGACCAGATCCTGGCCCGGAAACACCAGGGAGCTTGAGAATACTATCAGATCCTGGACTGCCACTATTCCCGGATCGTTGATTCAAAACGAGGATATTCTCACGGAAGTTCCCGCAGTGGATTACCTGCAGATTGATAACAACCTGGAGGGACCATACAAGGACCTGAAGGATCAGGTTATTGAGCAATTTACCCGGGAATATGTCTGTCATCTCCTGCAGAAAACAAACGGCAACATCACCCTTTCAGCCAAGCTTAGTGGTATCAAAAGACAATCCCTTCAAAAAATCATCGCACGGTATTCGATAGATGTCAGTGAATATCGCTGATTCGAATAGTTCCCCAACGTTGTCATGCAAAAGCGGCAGTGCCTCCTGTAAGAGGCACCCTTCAAAACAAGCCTCATTTTTTTAGTCCAATAAAATTAAAATATTAGAATGCATGATGTTATCTGGCTGGTTTGATTGCCATCTCCTGTTGGCACCTGTCGGAATTTGGAACATGTTTTTGATATAAAGATCTGTGAAATCAGTAAATTAAATAAATCGGAATTAAGGTATGCAAATTGCTGAATAGCCCGCGATTCATTTCTTTGAATTGATGAAATCATAAGACGAATTGAATGAATGAGTGAGTGACGGGAGATCTTTGCAGCTTTCGTCTGTTTGCGAGTTCCGATTGTCAATCTTTTAACAGCTTTGAAGGAGATGTTTTATGGCTGAAGGTTCAAGTAGTGATATTGTACGGGATGTTGGCAAATGGGAATGGTCCGAGCTATGGACCAAGGAAGACTGGTGGGCCGTCTGGTTGGGGTTCTTTATCCTGCTGCTGGGAATCGTTTTTTACTTTCCCAGCTCCGGTGATATGAAGGTGAAAGTAGAGGCAGCACAAGCCAAGTACGGTCAGGCAGCGATCAAAACCGATAAGTTCAAGACCATCGGTTATTACAATCTTTCGGATGCCAAGAAAAAGGTGAAAGCTAAAAGCTCGGCTTTTGGCGGTTTTATGAGCAAGTTGACCAAGAAGCCCCATGGCTGGTCAACAAATCCCCTGGATGCTTTTTACATGAGCGATGAGAAAGCAGCTCTCAAGGCAAATGCTGCCAAGTCAAAGTATGAGATGGCAAAGTCGGCGGAAAAGGCGGCATTGGAAAGAGCCCAGGCGGCGGAAGCAGCAGCCGAGGCAGCGGGATTCAACGATGTTTCGCTGAATGAAAATGCGAAAGAAGCTATCGGAGACTGGCGAACCGCCATGTTGAAAACAGGCAGCGCCAAGAAAAAGGCATCGGTCAAGGGGTATAACCAGATTGGCTGGTTAATCCTGCTGGGAATAATCTATGCTGTTTTCTTTGGTATCGGGACCGCTTTTATGGGAAGGCCTTTTGGGGAGTTCATAAAAGGTTTTGTTTTTGTTTATATTATCACCCTGCTGGTCTGGGTGTTGGCGGGCCAGTCTACGATCAAGTTCTACGGGATTAACTACGCGATTTGGGCTATTTTTATCGGGATGGTGATCAGCAACACGGTGGGAACACCGAAATTCTCCATACCGGCAGTACAAACCGAGTACTATATCAAAACCGGGTTGGTGTTGCTGGGAGCCAAAATCCTGTTTGAGAAGATCATCACCATTGGTACGGCCGGTGTTTTCGTAGCCTGGGTGGTGACGCCAACAGTCTGGCTGGTCACTTACTGGTTTGGTCAGAAAATCGTCAAAATGCCATCCAAACGCCTGAATGCCACTATCTGTTCGGATATGTCGGTTTGTGGCGTTTCTGCCGCGATTGCCGCCGCTTCGGCCTGTCGGGCTAAAAAAGAGGAGCTGACGCTGGCCGTCGGTCTCTCCATGGTTTTTACCTCCATCATGATGCTGGTGATGCCCGCAGTTATCAAGGGTTTCTTTCCCGTGGACAAGCAACTGATCCTGGGCGGTGCCTGGATGGGTGGCACCATTGATGCTACGGGTGCTGTAGCTGCAGCCGGTGCGTTCCTGGGGGAAAAGGCTCTTTATGTTGCGGCAACCATCAAGATGATTCAGAATGTATTGATCGGTGTGATCGCTTTCTTTATCGCACTATATTTCACTACAAAAGTAGAGGTTGAAGAGACCGGGCATAAGGTAGGAGCGATGGAAATCTGGTATCGTTTTCCCAAGTTTGTTCTGGGGTTTATCGCAGCTTCGGTTATCTTCTCCATTTTCTATTCCATTTTTAACGCCCAGGCGAGCGGGCTCGGTTCTGCCATGATCGACCAGGGTATTGTCAAGGGGATGGGAGATCTTTTCAGGACCTGGTTCTTTTCGCTCTCATTCGTCAGCATCGGTTTGGCGACCAATTTCCGGGAGCTTGGAGAACACTTCAGAGGCGGAAAGCCGTTGATTCTTTATGTGGTCGGGCAGTCGTTCAACCTGTTCATGACCCTGTTGATGGCTTATATCATGTTCTATGTGATCTTCCCGGACCTGACTGCGACGATTTAGTTTTCCAATTTGATCAGTTATTAACATGAAAAACGGGAGTCGATATGATCGCGACTCCTGTTCACGTTTTTCAAAAAGAAAAAACTACAGGTGATGAACCCTCATGGATATAAATCGTAATGGGATTGAAGAACAACAAATTCAAAACAGGCTGCACAGCCGCTTGAGAAGGTGGATGGGATTGTTAATCTGTGTTTTCCTGACTTGGGCTTTCATCTTTTATATAGGTCCGGCTCTGCGCGACAGTATTCCTGTCTGGAAAGAGTTGACCGAAGTGGCCAGAGAGCGGGACATCGATACCACCACCTTTTTCTATTCAGAAACCAAGGAGTTTTACGAAGCTGAACGAAACCTCAGGGAGACTTTTGAGTTGAAAAGACCCAGGGGATACGGGTTCAACAGCTATTTTATACTCGGAATTGTTTCATGCATAGCCATTCTGGCTGTCGGATTCAAGCTAATGTCAAGAGATGTCGGCACAAAATCGGGTGATCATGGGTAAGGGAGGACCAGTGGCTCAATTGGACGAGAAAAAAAAATACATTCTGGATAATGAGTACCATTTTGCCAACAGAATTGCCAGGGAAGTACTGCAGAAGCCAACCCTGAGTATCTGGATGATTGTCATCCCCATTGTTTTTGTTTACTATTTCTACTCTCTCAGCCGCTACGCCAAGGCCAAAAAAGAGTTCGTCAGGCAGTTTATCATCACTCGCAAGAAACTGCTGGATGAAGCGGTCGACTGTCTGAACGAAGGGACAAAACCGGATTTTCGGGAGATGGTATTGAATGAGAAGGTTCCCGGCTGTGCGGCCGAAGCCTACATATCCTGGGCAAAACTGCTTTTTGAGCATTATACCCGCCTGCTCAATACCGAGGGAGACGGCTATATCTCCCTGATTCGAAATCGCTATGAAGATCGAGGACGGTTTCTACTGGTGCTGAATCAGGTTAACAAGGCAGAAGGCTCTTTTTACAAATCCCTGCGTAAGGATTTGGAGAGTTCTGTTGATGGATCCGAAGACATCATCAGCACCATGGAAAAATCCCTGGGGCCGCTTCGCCGGGGAGAAGCTGATGAGGCTTTCGGTGCGCGAAACTGAGAGAATCAAGTATAGTACAGATAATGGCAGTGCCGGTATTCGACGGGTGCATCCGGCATGGCGCCGTGGCAGCACGGAAGGCTTCATTCTATTTGAGGATGGAATGGATCGGGTCACAATTCCCCTGAGGTGTCAGCGCCTGCCAGATATCCGTGGACACCAATCCACCCCATATCGCCCTCTTTCGCTTCTCCCGCCAGGGGCACGTTATACAGTTTAAACTGCAGGCTGAAGTGGGTTCTACCTGGCAGAGGCGCCATTTTTTTTGAATGGTCCGGAATGATTTTTTCCAGCAAGGCCATTGATCATCATCTTCAAAACTAGGGAGCGACTTGCCGGTAGAATGATCCCGATTTTTCAACCTGTCCCTCTCCGATCAGAATCTCCAGGTTCTTGCGGATCATCTGTCCTTCATACACTCGCTGCAGGATTTTATGGGGCATTTTATTGCGATAAAAAGGAGAAGCCGAGATGATATCGTCCAGGGAAACAGGATTTGAGCAGAGGTCATAGACCAGGTTTTGGTGGCGATCAAAGATTTTCAGATAACGTTCAAAGGCCTGTGGTGCTTCAATTTGGTCAAGAGGAGGTTTGTGGGAGCTGCAGACGGTTTTAAAAGGAAGATGGCTGATCCTGATGATGCTCTCCTTGAATCTTGTGACATCAGACTCCGGGTTTCCATACCATGGGCCGAAGGATTCAAAATCGATATCCGTGGAGAGCAGAACATCATCACCATGAATGAAAAAGCAGTAATGATCATTAAGGTGCCCCGGAGCATGGATGGGTTCGATTCTGACGCTGCCGTTATCGATGATATCCCCGTTTGTATATCTACCGTCAGGTTGCCGTAGAGGAATGAATCCGAAATCCTTTGCCACTCTCTTCTTCCAGACCTCTGCATTTTCAGGCGATCCGGTATAGCGAATTCCCATCTGCATCAGATCTGTAAAACTGTCCGGTGTTTCCCTGGGAAGAAGAATGCGCCGATCCTTCAGGTAAGTCCAATGCAGTAGGTGATCCAGGTGGCTGTGAGAAATAATCAGGCAGTCGATATGATGGAGGGTATCGACTTCCCTGATTCTCTCTTCTCCCATCCCGGCATCAATCAGAATGTTCTCATTACCGGTAATCAGAAATCCATTGCTGAAGGGAAACCTTCCCTTTCCCGGGGCTACCACCCAAAAGACGTTGCGGGAAAGAGGTACGAGCTTATCGGTTAAGTCCATTTAACGATAATATGGTGAGAGATTGAAGGTGTAAAGAATGGTTGAACATCATTTCCTGATACAGGCATTTGAATTATATTATACTCCGTACTTTCCCGGCAGAGATCGAAGCACTGCAATCCTGTGAGATTGTGAAGAGCCTCAGAATGAGTATCCGGCGTTGAACTGGATTTGCGTGGAGCCTATGGATATATTTCTTTTATTGAAATCAGCCTGCTTCATGAAAGAGATTAATTGCCCGCCCAGTCCGATCTTTTCCGTTACCATGTATAAAGCACCACCGCCCCAAACCACTCCTAGTCCTTCAAAGGATCCGGAGTCGTCTCCGGAAAGGGACGATTGCATCCAGGCCAATCCCCCCATCACAAAGATGCTGACATCATCAAAATTAATCTGATCGGGCTTGATTCGAAAGGCTGCGTACAGTGAGTTGGTGGAGATTTCAAACTGATCGTTGCTGGCCGAGATACTGTTGATCCCGAATCGGAGTTTCGAAAGAAAGCTACCCCGCCCCATCAGTTCCAGATATATCTCGGTCGGTGTTCCGGAGGTGGAAAAATTATCATCTTCCTGGGTGCTTGCCAGGGCAGCGCCTAATCCGATGAGGGTGGTTTTTTTCTTGTCTCTCATCCAGAAAGGAGAGTATTCCACGGAGGTTCGGGGTTCTTCCTGTTGGAGCTCAGACTCAGCCATGACCTCTTCGGCGGATTCCTGAACAGGAGTCTCTTCTGTCGGTGCTTCTTCCGCAGGGGTTGCTTCCTCCGGCATCTCTTCTTCGTCATCCGAGAAGAAACCCATGATTGAGGCAAAGAAACCTTTCTCCTCTTCTCCTTCATCTTCGTCATTTTTCCTCAGAAGCTTATCCAATGGGGCTTCAACAGGTTCCCTGAAATAGCTTTCCCGGGATTGCGGTGTTTCTCCGCCTTTTGTAAGAGGTTTGTCAATGTTGAGATAATAACCGACATAGGGTTCCAGAATTTTGAACCAGAATCCTGTTTGATAGGGTTGTTGAAACTCTTTGCTGACAACAATCATCTCATCGTAGATCAGTCTGCCCAAGACATCCGAAGAGAGGTCCGGTTTATCATAGATCGACAGGGACTCAGATGTGGCATGAATTCTTTCTGTTTTGCTTGCGCCTGCCAGTAATCCTTGTGCGGAAAGAGGAAGGGCGTACATCAGCAGAAACAACAAACCCAAAACAAGAATTTTCACTGATAGAGACGTGTCAACCCGATTGATTTTCATAATGGCTTAGATTGTATCCTGGTCATCCGGTCGGAGATCGCATCCGCTGTACTCACTATCGGCAACGGCTGAGAGAAAGCCCGGTTACTGGTCATTGTATCACGGCGATTTTGGTCCAGCCGACAGGGAATTTGTAGACTGAAGGTAACATATCCTTCACAATAACAACAGCCTGAAAAGCTATCTTTTTCATATCGAATGCATTGCCTGTTCAAAACAATCCTCTTGGTATTTGACAGCGCTCAAATCAGGATTCTTTTGTTGGAGACCGGGGGCTCGGATTGACGTACTTTAAAACCAGCGTGCCCACAATCAGGCTAACTCGCTCGGATGTTCAACAATAACGTGCGGGTCCTTGAAATCAGCAACCTTCAATTCACATTCAGATCATGTCGCTGCTTTACGATATTCCGGCTGTCATCAGGGTTCTGGTGGTGTTTGCCGTTATTTTACTGGCTATTCACAAGAAACTGGCGTTGGGCCACTCTTTCATTTTGGGAAGTGTGGTCATGGGATTGGTTTTCGGATTGAAGCCTCCTGCCATAGGTGTCAGCATGGTTCAGTCGATTGTGTATCCAAAAACGTTGTCTCTGGCCATTATTGTCTCCCTAATCCTGGTTCTCAGCAACAGCCTGGAGCAGGCCGGACAGATGCGGCGCCTGTTGTTTAATTTTAAAGGACTGATAAAAAATCCAAAGATAAACCTGGTTATTTTCCCGGCATTGATCGGTCTGCTGCCAATGCCCGGGGGTGCGATCTTTTCAGCGCCTATGGTGAAAGACCTGGGAGCGGGGCTCAACCTTTCCAGATCCAAACTGAGCTACACGAACTACTGGTTTCGACACATCTGGGAATACTGCTGGCCTCTTTACCCGGGGATCCTGCTCTCAAGCATTCTGGCCAATCTGAATATCGTCTATTTTGTTCTCTTTGCCTTTCCCCTTACCGTCATCGCATATCTTCTGGGCTATCTACCGTTGAGAAGCAGTCAAAACTGGGCTAGCCGGAAGAGCGAGAAGAAGATGGCGTCTTCTTTGTCACCTTTTCTCAGGGAATTGACGCCTATCCTCATCGTAATCTTTCCGGGATTGATACTGGGGATAATTCTGACTGCCCTATTTCCCGAGTTGGGCATTGCCAAAGAACTGGGGCTTCATATATCTCTCTGTTTTGGAATTCTATGGGTCTGGCTGGTCAATCGGTTTGACCTGAAGAGGGTGATCCGGCTGCTGACCAGTTTTCAAATCATCAATATGATCTACCTGGTCGCGTCTATCCTGATTTTCAAGGGAATTCTGGAACAGAGCCATGCGGCGGAAGCAATTGCAGGAGAATTACTGCAAATGAAAATCCCCCTGGTTCTGATTACCATGTTTCTGCCTTTCCTGATTGGCGTTATTTCGGGATATACGCTTGCCTTCGTGGGGGTATCCCTGCCGATATTGATCCCTTTGATTCATACCTATGGAGAATCGTCTCATATGTATTCCTACGTGATGCTGGTCATGGCTTGCGGATTCGCGGGAGTACTGATTTCGCCTTTGCATCTCTGTTACATTCTGTCCAACCAGTATTTTGAAACAAAAATGTCCTCAGTGTACAAACACCTCTGGATACCCACCTTGGGGATCGTTATTTGTGCCGTTGTCTATTTCCACTTATCTTATCGACTGCTGATCTGATCGACAGGTCATTTCCCGGGGTTGTAAGCCGGAATCAAACCTTATGGGCAGGTTGTGTCCGGCTAGTCATCTTCGGTTCGCCACTGCATAATCTTCAGGCTGGTCTGATAGGCCATTTTTGCAACTTCAATGTTGGGGCAGTGGGTCTGATAACGATAGGGCAGGTTGATAAAATCTTCCGGTTTGTTCTCAAGTACTATCGGTGTACCTTTGTTGAGATAACAGTAAAAGGGTTTGTGTCTCGTTTCCATGATGTCCCCCTGTGTCAATTGATCCAAAAACTATGCAAAACTAATAATGCATTCTCCCTGCCCAAATACGGCCTTTATCAAGTCTTTTTTTCCCTTTTAAAATAATGGGTTTGATGTTAATTGGCTGGTTTTAAAAGAAATAAAAATACAAAGACTGGTCTGATTTAAATAATAATATCAGATAATTGTGATCTGACAAGGTCAAGAGAGACTCAAAACAGGACGAAGCCCTGTATCACCCACCCCTGTTTTTTTAGGCCAAAAGTACCGGGTTTAATCTAAAATGGTTGAAAATCACCAAATTTTCTTCCGGGGATCTCTATTTTGTCGTTTTTTTATTGTAGCCACTTCTCCAAGACAAGAAATAATCAAGGATGAGAAGCAGTAATGGCGTGCCTTCCCTGTTTGTCACCCTCCGGAGTTGATAAAAATATTCTTTTTTCCTGTGTTTTGAGTCCGATTTGTTGTATATTGATGTCAAAAGGAATTTGGTTTCCGGGAGCGATCTTTTTTGGATTATCCTGGAGATCTTGGTAGGAAAGTATCAATCGGATTTGGATCTTTCAGCCGGAAATGGAAATGAATTAAGGTGTTTTGTTCAATAATCCAATCGGATTCGTAACTATTCACTGAACTCCCGATACTGAATTGACAGCGGTTCAAACTCAGCGACGGTTTCTTTCTGGTCCTGGATCGTGACCTCTTCGGTTAAGCCCAAAAGGAATAGTTACACGGATTCATTCGCAACAAACTCAAAAGGGGGCCGCATGAGACAGATACTGAACGATCTGATAAATCAATCCAACGAAAAGATGCAGACCAGGGAAGAGGTCATGAGTTTTGAAGAGTACCTGGAACTGGTACAAAAAGAGCCATGGATTACCCGAAACTCCACCCAGATCCTGCACGATATGATGCTGGCAGAAGGGGTTGAGCATCTGATGGTTACCGGAAAGCCGGTCAAACACACCTATTCGTTTTTTGAGACCGAAGGAATTGTGGGAGAATACGTGGTTTTCGGGCAGCAAAGGGCCAAGGAAAATCTCGTGGAAAAAATTCACAATGCCAGCCGTGGGATGGAATCCTCCAAGCGGCTGTGGATACTGCTTGGACCACCAGGTTCGGCAAAATCGAGGTCCATGGACGGAATTAAATCCGCTCTCAGGCGCTATTCAGCCTCCGATGCAGGAAAGACCTTTTTTCTGCTGTTACCGACCCTTGATGAGCGATTGAAAGAGAAAGCCCTGTTCAAGGAAGGAGACATTTACTATTTACCTGCCCCGCTGTTTGAACCGCCCCTGATGGTTATTCCCATCGAGATAAGAGAGAAGTTCTGTGAAAAACTGGGGAAAGTCCTAAGCAAGAAAGCACTCAATAGCTGGCTGAAAAAGCATCCCCATTACGACAACGAATTCAAGATTCGTATTAGCGGTCTGATTTCACCATTTTCGGATTATGTCCTGAAAGACTTCATGAAGGCCAAAAACCTGGATTTCAACGGTTTGTTGAGCTTTTTGAAAGTAAGACGAATGATTTTTGATGCCAGGACCAAAACCGGGATCGGATCTTATACCCCCAGGGATGAAAAAAGCCAGGAAGCGGGATCGCTGGTCGGTAACATCGATTATAGCCTGTTGCCCAGGTTTGGCAGTGAATCGCACCCGCTTGTTCACGATTATAAAGGGGAACTTTGCGCAGGGGCCAACGGCTTTGTAGAGATACATGAGATTCTGAAACTGTCGGACAAGTTTCTCTATGAACTGTTGTTTGCCACCCAGGACCGATTCTTCAAGCCCGAAGGGCAGGCTCCGATTCCCTTTAACGGGGTTATCATCGGGCATACCAACTTTCATGAATACAATATGTTCATGGGAAATCCCACATTTGAAGCCCTGCGCTCCCGTACCACCTTTATCGAGATGCCGCTCTCGGTGAACTATAAACAGGAAGAGCAGATTTACGCTTTTACCTACTCCAACGAGGTGAGGAAGTGGAGCAAGAAGAAAAAACACCAGGCCCATATTGCGCCACACAGTCTTGCTTTCCTTAGTTTGGTGGCCGTCATGTCCAGGCTTTATGCCTCCAAACAGAATGAAAACTTGTCCCTGCTGCAGAAAGCCCTGATCTATGCCGGACGCGCTGACAGCGGAGTGGACAACAATATGGCCAAGATGATCCTGGAGGAATTTGAGTTCGTCAAACCTTCGGAGGGAACCTTCGGGTTAGATCCCCGTTTTATCCAGAACATCATCGAATACACCGATCATTTCCAGATCAGCGAGTATGCCGCCAATATCAATCAACTCTCATCGGAGTCGGGGGATCATGCCCTGTTGACCTCGGTCGCGTTGCAGAATCCCTGTGTCACTCCGCTGGATCTTTATGTCCGCCTGGAAAGCGCTCTCAAGGATCTGTTTGCCACAGAGAAATCCAAACTGAGCCACTATGTGGAAAAGATAACCCCCCAGGCCAAGAACTGGATTTTTGGTCAGATTGCCAGTGATGTTTATGGAGCCATCCTGCGCGACGATTCAATCATCGAAACGACCTGGAAGAAGTATTCCGATCATGTCCGGGCATACGCCCATCGCGCCAAGGTAAAACATGATGTCACCCAGATGGATGTGCAACCCGATGAAAAGTTCATGCAGTCCATTGAACAGTACCTGGGAATCCCTGACCGAGAGGTCTTTCGCAAGGAGTTGAGCGATGCCATCGCCAGTGTCAGTTACTCGGTTCTGTTGGCCGATGAGCCCTCCTATCAAAATGCCATTAAGAAATATGTCTTCGAGAACGAGTTCAAGGCCAGCGAGAACATGAAGCTGCTGGGCTGGATCAAAAGCGGAACCAGCGCGGCCAATGTTAATATCAAGGAGCAGGAACATCTGAACGAAACCATTAAATATCTCATTGAAACCAAGGGATACTGCGGCAAATGCGCTTTTCAGGCGCTGACCATTACGGCAAACGCTTCCAGCATTGTGGCGTAAAGCAAGATTACTCATGCGGCCGGGAAGCTTAATCATAAATCCCAAGGCAGTGCTTGACCGCAAACAGTATGGATTGAATTGAATGCTCAAAATCAGGTTTTTCTTGCTAATCATTCACCAATACTAACAGGGGGTTGTCATGCAGGAAGACAGAATATCCTCCAACGAATCGGAAGGGGCCTTTAACGATTTCATTGAGGATACCGTTGAAGACGCCATTGAGGAGATAATCAACGAGGGAGATCTGGATACCCTGGGTGACAGGGGCAGCGAGATCATCATCGAGATGGACGATATAGTACCCCCCACCTTTTCTTACGGAGATGAAGGTGAAGGAGGCGGAAAGGGGGGACGGAAACCCGGAACCGAGGGAGGTAAGCTGGTCTTCAACCTGCCTTTTAACCGGTTTATGGAACTCCTGGCCGAAAAGTTGCGACTTCCCAATCTGAAAAAAGAGGGGAAGGGTAAAATCAAAGAGGTTTCTTACGAGTTCAAGACCTTCGGACCCACTGGTGTCATTCTGGACAAAAAAAGAACTTTCAAACGCGCCCTGCGTTCCAGCATCGGCATGGGGAAATACGATCCGGCCCGTGGCAAGTACACTGTTGATTTCATGCGCAGGGATCGGCGTTATAAAATACCCGTTCGGGTTGAAAATCCCAAGTACAAGGCGGTGGTGTTCTATATGGGGGATATTTCCTATTCCACACACGGACAACGTCTGGAAATGGAAAAACGGCTGGTGAATTTCATCAAAAACTGGCTGGATTACAACTATGGGGTCCGGAATGTGGAGCATCGCTTCTTTGTTCACGATGTCAAGGCTTATGAGGTTCAGGAGCAGGAGTTTTACAGGGTGGGCAATATTGGCGGTACTCGCGCCTTTATTGCCTTTGACCTGATCTACCAGGTTGCCTTCAACGAGTATGATATCAATTCCACCAACTTCTATGCATTCTATTTCGGGGATGGCGAGGTCTTCGGCAACGATAGCAAGGAGATCGCCGGTATCCTCAGGGAGTCGATCATGCCGGTTTTCAACCGGGTGGGAATTCTGGAGGTTCTGCCATCCCAGTGGAGCAAACTGGTCCTGGATTTATCCAAGGACTTTGTGAAAAACAAAATTATTCGCCTGAGCAAGATTCACAGGAAATCGGATACCATTAACGCCATTAAAACCTTGTTTCAGGAAGTCTGATCTAAGCGCCTAAACCTGTCAGCAATGGGAGGTTGAATATGAGACTGATATCAACGGATAAGACACTTAGCCACCTGGAGAAGCGTGTTCTGCATTACGCGGAAGAGATGGGACGGACCCTGCCCGAGATCCGCTTCTTCATTCTGGACGGAATCGAATTCGCATCGCTGCTGGAAAAACATGTCTACCCCACCAGTCCGGTCAATATCTGGGAGGGGAAACGCATGGTAACAAAGAAGTTCCGGATCGAATCGGGACAGGAGTCCAGCCTCTATTATGAGGTGGTGCAGACCGGCAACCCCTCTTATGCCTACCTCAACAACACCAATTCACCCATGATACAGGCGACAGTCATGGCCCATGTGGTAGGGCATTGCGAGTTTTCGGAACTGAATGTGCTGCAGGACTCCAATCCGGACAGAACCGAATATGTCATGTACCTGGTGAAGAAGGTGAACGCCGGGCAGCACCAGATGGGAGAAAAACATTACCTGACCTACTGGAATGCCTGCGAATCGGTTATTCCCCTAATAGCTCCCCATTCCCAGTATAATCTGGAGCATTCGGTTGAAGGAGATTTACCTCCCCAGCCGGAGAAGATTGTCCCTAAAGTTGAAGAAGAGACTTCCCGGGAGTTTTTTCGCCCCTTCTCCCATACCATGGATTCCCTGCTCAAATACCAGGATTCCGAGAATGCCTGGGAGATTGATCGACAGAAAAGGGATCGTCGGGAACAGATCAGTCGCACCGGCTATCGATTGTATCGGCCCTGTCAGGACATTCTCGGTTTTCTCAGGACCTTCTCCCCGACCAGCGCTGCGGAAAAGGCCATCCTGGACTACATGTATGTCTCCCATTCCAAGCACGATTTTGTGGTTCGCACACAGATTATGAACGAAGGCTGGGCGATGTACTGGGAGAAGAAGATTATGCTGGAACTCTTTAAGGAGAAGGCGGTTAATGGCATCATTGATTATGCCAAGATCTTTTCGGGGGTTTGTGCGCCACGTCCTTTCTTTATGCGAAATCCCTATCACCTCGGGTATCATCTCTGGAACCACATAGAAGAGCTCTACCGGACCGGCAAGGTCACCTTGGATTATATTGAAGAAAAGGATGTGGAAGCCCGTGAAAAATGGGATCGGAAATCGGACCTGGATCCCCTGGAATGTATGAAACATCTGGTCAAGACCACCACGGATTATGAATTTCTGCGCAGATTTCTAACCGAGGAACTGGTTTTTGAATTCCATCTGAATCGTATCTTCAAAAAACAGGCGGAAATGTACGGTATTTCTAAAGATGCCGTGGTTAAGGAAGATAACTACTTCATCTGGCTTGATCCGAAGATGGTCAAGGATGAGATGCTGAGCTTCTTCACCCATTTTAACAAGCCCCGGATCTATATTGTGGATACCGAATTCATCGATGGCGGATTGTTGTTGTATCACAGGAACGACGGCCGGGCTTTGAGGAAAAGCTGGATCGAGCCGACCCTGAAGAACATCAATTTCATATGGAAGAGTGCGGCTTCGCTGGTGTCAGGCAACAAGCTGTACACCTATTCCAACAGGAAGTTCGAAGAGAAGGAGATCGCTGAAACCTCGTTTGAGGAAGTTCTGGAGCGAATGGACAGTAACAAAAAACCGTTCACCTTATGAGGAGATAGGCATGGAAACCTTGGATCTCAAAGAGTTGTTGAATTACCAGAGAAAAAAAAGTATCCGGTTTTCCGAATTTATCGATGGAGCTATCGACAATCCGGTGGAGCATCTGCAAACTTCAGCTTCGCTGATCAAGAGCGCTATCGAATACTTCGGCTTTGAAATCGTAGTGCGTAGCGGGGAGCCCATTATCAGCTACAATATCTTTAAAGACCTCTTTTCCACGGGGATCAACGCTGTTTTTGGCCAGGAGCACTGTATTAAATATGTGGTCGATGTCATCACCTCTTTCGACAACGAAGCCGGTTCAAACAGGGGAATCGTACTGGTGGGGCCGCCCGCTTCCGGCAAAACCAATATCGTTGACCTGATTGTCCGGGCTTTGGAGGAATACACCAAGCAGGCCAACGTCCGGCTCTATACATTTTGCTTCAAATTTGCCAACGAAAAGGGATGCTCGTTTGAAATCCGTTCCAGATTTCATCATAATCCCCTGTTGCTGATTCCAATAACCATGCAGACGCCGGAGGGCAATATCGTTCAACCCCGGCAAGTTTTGTTTGACTATATCAAGGAGAAACATCAGTCATCGGGCGAGTTCAAGATTCCCAGTTTTTACCTGAACGCCACTCCGGACAAGCGCTCCCTGGATATTATCGAGGGATTGATGCAGAATCCCATCAACAAGGATCTCTCGCTTTATGAGGTGCTGGAGAAATACACCTATGTGGAGGAGATCGAGTTTTCAACGGCCCAGGCAAAGGGAATATCCAATATTGACGATACCGGCGCCCTCAAGGCAAGGGTCAATCCGGTTATGCTCGATAACAAGAACACGACCATTCTGAATGAACATTTGCCGGGGAAACTGGTATATAATTACAGTGGAGCCATTGTGGACTCCAACCGGGGAATCCTGCATATTCACGACGCCTTCGGACTTCATGACGGGGCTCACGAAAAGGATTACAAACCCCTGCTGATGCTACTGGGTAGTGGCAAGGTGGCAATTGAATCCACCCAGTCTTCAGTGGACAACACAGTCGTGATTACCACCAATATCGAGGAGATGAAGAATCTGGACCGGCAACTGGATGCTTCCAAGCTTCTGGATCGGATTGAGCGAATACCGGTGAACTACCTGCTTGATGCCAACTCGGAGATGGATATCCTGAAAAGGGATATGTCCAACATGCGGGAAGAGTATGATGTGGATCCCAACCTGCTGCGCATTGCCGCGTACTATGCGGTTTTGACCCGACTGATGCCTCCGGTTCGCAAGTCATTTCCGGCGCAGTGGAGTGAAGAAAAGCGGAAACTTTATCGCTCCATAACACCTGAGCAGAAACTCTTGATTTACAGCAGTCAAGTGGAAGATCCCATCCGAACGATCAGCCAACTGCCTCACTGGCACCCGTTTCGAAATGAGATGCTGCGGCTGGGATTGAGCCGTCATGATACGGATTCCTTCGCGGATCTGATCGTTACCCATCCCAATGCGGTCAATCTCAAGGATACCGATCTTTTTTCCAACGAAGAGTTGAAGCTGATTGACGATGAGTTCATGAGACACCTCTGGAATGAACACTATCCCGAAGAGGGAAAGGTCGGCATTTCAGTGAGACAGCTTCAGAACGTAATGCGGAATACCATCGCAAATTCCGATGGGCGCAAGATTCATGTGGGAATCTTTCTCAAGCAGCTCACCCAGATGATTGAAGAAGGTCCGGAACTGCATCACTGGTTGCTACCGGATGAGTCTTATCAGATGGACAAACCTGTCATCCCCTTTCGCATGATTGGTTATTCCTCGATTGAAACCGGAGCCGGAGATTACGGAGATTACAGTGGTCTGGTTGAGGTTGTCCGCAAGCTCTATTTTACGATTCTCAAGAAGGAGCTGACCATCTGCGTGGTGGACAGAAACCCGGATCAGATTGAACACGATATGCGTAAATATATCCAGCATGCTGTACTCAACAGCGCCATCCAGAACAAGGCTTTTGCCCATATCATGGTTCCCAAATTTTCATTTGTTGATCCCCAGACAGGATTAAAGATAGACAAGGCGGATGAAGAATACATGAAAACCATTGAGAAGATCCTGGCGCCCGGACGCAGCTTCTCCCAGGTTCGCAAGGAGATCTCGCAGAAGTTTCTTGATTTTCAGTCTACGGGAGAGGTGGTCCTGGAGGAGGGGAAAAACATTATTTCCTCCAGAAAAGACAATATGCTGCAATGTTTTGCCAAGGAGTATTCGGTATTGTTGTCCCATCGCAAAGTGGACAGGGAGATCAATCCCGAACAACTGAAAGATGTCTTCTTTCACAAGAAAAATGACCCCAAACGGCTCAGTCAGTACCCTCAAAAAATAAAGGACTTCATGAAAAACATTATCCACAACATGAACTACCTTTATAATTACTCTCCCGACATTGCCCTGGACACGGTGGTTTTCGCGCTGAGAAAAAACATCCTCAAGTTCGATGATATCCTGAGTTGAAATCCTCAAAAATCAGCATCTGGTGCCGAACGATCTGTCACTGATCCCTTTTCCGACGGACGTTCAGCCCGCTAACGAAGTAAGCCGCGAGGGCTAAGAGGTTTGCCGGCGTAGAAGAGGGTAAAAAAATCTTGGTTTTATCAATATCGGGTAATGACAGCCAAACCCCTCTCTGTCGTTCTACATCATAAATCGGGTATAAAGTTCGAAACCTGCCTTACGAAGAGGTTCCGGGGGAAGGTAAGGCGGTTTTCGATTAACGCAGTAAAAGCGGGTTAACTCGGTATCGTCACCTGAATAGAGCTGACTGATGATCTTCCCTGCCAGTTGACTCCAGCTTACGCCATGTCCCGAATAACCTAATCCGTAAAAGATATTTCTGTTTTCGCCCATCACACCGATGGTCGGATGGTAATCCAGGGTCATTGCCAGCGTTCCGCCCCATTTATGGGTGATTTGAATTCCGTTGAGCTGTGGCCAGGTCTGCAAAAGACTCTTTTCCAGTTTTTCGAGGGTCGGTTTGTAGTTACCGGTGCTCAGTCCGTTGCCATAAAAATAGGGGGAGGATTCGCCTCCAATCAATATTCTGTTATCTGCTGTCAACCTGGTGTAAAAGAATTCGGGACTCATATCCCACATCGCTTCTCTTCCCTGCCAGCCGATCGATTCAAGCTGATTTCGGTCGAGCGGTTCTGTGGCTATGGCGTAAGCTCCGAGGGGGAATATTCTCTCCTTGAAAAATCCGATCTGATGAGTATACGCATTGGTAGCCAGGACCAGGGATGGTGTTGATATACTGCCAAATTCCGTTTCAATTTCAACCGTCGATCCCGGTTTTATCGACATAACCCTTGTTCGTTCATAGACCTCGACCCCCTGGGATTCAACAACCGTTTTCAATCCATGTGCCAGTTTGGCGGGATTGAGGATGGCAGCAAGATCCTTATGAAGCCCGCCAGCAAATCGGTCCGTCTTCAACTCAGAACTGACCTCTTCCCTGTCCAGTATCCTGGAGTCTATACCGAGTGATTTCCAGTTCCGGTGGAAGGTTTGAAGTGTCTCCATCTGTTGATCGTTCAGGGCCAGTTCCAAAACCCCGCACTCTTCCAGATCGCAATCGATTTGATGTTCGCGGATCAGGGTGCGCACTAATTCCGGCCCCTGCCTGTCGATTTCATAGTAGGTCCTGGCTGCTTCCAATCCCTTTTTTTGCATCAGGACCATCACCAGATGGTTGTCAAAATCCTGCAGAATGCCACCATTCCGTCCACTACCTCCATATCCACAACGAGCTGCCTCCAATAATATAATACGCTTATTCGGATGGCTTTTGCTCAAATGATACGCTGCAGCCAGTCCCGTGAAGCCCCCACCAATAATGACGACGTCTGCTTGCGTCGTATTTTCCAAAAGCGGGGGATTGGGTTTAATCTCATCGAAACCGGCCAGATGCATCCAGACGCTTCTGACGGCATATTCCGAGATTAAGGGCTTTCTTTCCGGATCGGCGAGAACTTTGTTCAACAGTGCCGATCCTGCTGCCACTGCAGTTAAACCGGTTAATACCCCTTTTAAAAAGCCCATGATGTTCTCCTTTTTTTAAGTTAATTATTGTCTGGTAATTACCTGATCAAGGCGCTGTCCATCTGGTGCGGCTTGGCAATCAAACTGAAAGGCTGTTGTACCAATGTTCGGACGATGAAATTCAGTCTTTGTTGTTTTGTATGTACCTCTCGATATAGAGATCCAGTACAGCGTTGTAGGAGTTCTCTATATTTCCGACAAACACATCATCAATGAGTAAATGGTTTAAATTTTCCAACAGTTTACCTGTGGTCTCCTCGTCCAGACCCACTTTACGCCACATTACACCATACTCGAAGGGAGTCGGAGGATTTCCGTTTTCGTAGGTTCCGCTGATGATCTCATAAAATGCTTCTACCGTTTCCTGATTCTCTCCGTTTGGATTTTGGATCAAATCGGCCGTCCTGAATGCCGATTTCAGATCGAACTGTTGCAGATCATTCATATCCTGAATAACCTTGGCAACGGACTGGAGAATCCAACTGTTCCCGGATTGGACATCTATCAGATGCTCCAACAGGGGTGCGTGGATCTCATTCTGTAAACTGTCGCAAACGCAGTGGATGTGCCAACCCAGGGTGAAATTATCCGCAGGGAATGCCGGATCCAGAAATCTTGAATGATGAGTCAGGGTACGGTCTATTCCGGTAGTCCATCTCGAATCAGGATAGATCGTACCCGAGAGATACGGTTTGAGTTCAGGGTTGGAATGATATCCGGCCACATCCAATGCGAATCGCAGGTGAGTGGGAATCAAAGCCATAGGGGTCCAGAGAACTTGTGATTGAAACGGATTTTTATCGGTTGCTATTTCGATTCCAGGTGGTGTTTTTTTAATCTATGCCACTTTAAATGGGTGGTCAACCGGATCCGCCTCCAATTTGCATCCAATTCAAAACAGCCAAGGTTTATGTCTGTGTATAAAATCTATAACTCATAGTAATCGTTATTATCAAAAGAAGTAATTTGAGCTATACTTTCTCAAGGTTTAATCTAAAATCAACGGAAATCGATGGTTGGTGTTCAGTTTATGAATAAAAATGGAGGATGTGAAAAATGAAGAGAAAAGAGGTCGAAGAGAGAACCCTGGAATACCATGAGAGTGGCCTGTGTTGTACTGAAGCGATATTAAAGTCCATAGCGGAGTTGTACTACCCGGAACCCAGCAATGCGATACCAAGAATGGGTTCGGGATTTTGCAAGGGTATTGGCAAAACGGGTTTGGATGTCTGTGGTACTGTTGCCGGCGGTGTGATGGCGATAGGATATGTCCTCGGCCGTGACGACAAGGATGGCGAAAACACGACCGCTTGCGAGTACGCTACTGAATTTAGAAAGCGGTTTTTGGAAAAGTATGGCACCACCAATTGTGCCGAACTCCTGCTGGCCTTTGGCGAACAAGTTAAGATGGCACAATGCAAAGCCATGACTGCGGACGCCTCCGGAATGATTGCCGACATTCTTGATGGGAACTGAGACAGCTATACTTATTTAAAGCAGGAGAGCGTTGGGAGTGCTAAAATGAACCTGAGACCCGAAAAAATTATGCGCGCCGTACACGATATGGTGCCCGGAGTTGCCTTGAAAGAGGGAATCAGGCTTGATCTGTTTTCGAAGATTACAATCGCTCAAGCAGATATTGGCTTTCCTGCCTCAAATCCCAGTTCCACCCTCGACATATCCACCTGATTTAACAGCACTCATCATATCCATCACTCTTTTCAGACCAGGAAGGTCTCCCGCTATTTCCAGAAACGGAAAAAGGGTATATTAGAGAGGGGTGATGAAGTAGATTGACTAATCTGAATATTGGATCGTACAGAAGAAACTGCGTCGGAGAATAAACTATGACAACAGCCCAACTCTATTTTGGTGGCGACATTATTACCATGGATGGAAGTAATCCCCTGGCAGAAGCCGTGGCGGTTATGGATGGCAAAATCATCGGTGTGGGATCAAAAAGCTATTGCCAGTCCAAGCTGAATGTAACTCCCCAGGAGATCAACCTGGGGAATAAAACTCTCTTGCCCGGGTTCATTGATACCCACATTCACCCAACCCTGATGATCCTTTATGAGATGTATGAGGATATGTCTGATCTCAAGTCCATGCAGGAGTTGAAGCAGCGAATGAAGGGGATGGCAGCCTCCAAATCAGATTCTGATTGGGTGATGGGACTGCAGTTCGAGGAACAGTACTTTGATCAACCGCAGCTTCCAACCCGGCATGATCTTGATGAGTGCTGTCCGGATCGACCGGCATTTCTTATTAAAAGAGATGGGCACTCACTTTTTGCCAATACCAAAGCCATTGAAGCTGCCGATGTGACATCAAACACGGCTGATCCGGATGGGGGAGCGATAATGCGTGAGGGGGATGGTTACCCTTCCGGGCAGTTCAGCGAATCGGCCATGGATATGATCATGTCCAAGCTGCCTTTTCCGGAAATGGACACGATCATTGAAGCTTCCAGGGCCGTTTTCAAAAGAATCACAGGGCATGGCGTGACATCGGCAAGCGTTATTCTGCAAACGGGGGAAGACGGTCCCCTTGGTTCCCAGGGAGCTTTTGACATTCCGCTGATGGAAATGGTCATCGACCAGGTTCCTATCGCAATGAACTCGCTTCTGGTGGCGGACAAAGCGGAGACCATTTTGGGATTGAAAGATTCCGTTCTGAATCGGCAAAATGAGGGCCGGGGACATCGTATCAGCGGACTCAAGTTTTGGGCAGACGGGAGTTTTGCTTCCTGTTCGGCAAAAATGAAGGAACCTTTCAATGACAGACCGGATACCTGTGGATTCCTGTTGGAAGATCCCGACAGAATCTATGAAAGGATCAGGGACGCCCATACCGCAGGATTACAGGTTGCCGTGCATGCTATTGGCGATGAAACAAACAGAATCTGCACCGAGCTCTTTGAAAAGGTATTGAAGGAACATCCAAGGTCGGATCACCGCCATCGGATTGAACATGCTTCAACGGTCGATGAACCTACCATGCAGGCATTTGCAAGACTCAATTTGATAGCTTCTGTGCAACCCCTGTTTATACACTCCGAAAAAAGCTGGATCTACAGGAGGATCGGTGAGGAGAGAGCGAAACAGACCTATGCCTTCCGTTCGTTTCTGGATCACGGGGTGATCCTCAGTGGGTCTTCGGATTGCCCGATCGAATCGATGGATGTCATGCTGGCTATCCAGTCCTGCGTCAATCGGCCGGAATTTGAACCCCAGCAGTCGATTACGATCGGGGAAGCCCTCAGCATGTTTACCTGTAATGCAGCCTGGGCACAGTTTGAAGAGCAGGTAAAGGGATCGATTACCGAGGGGAAGAAAGCGGATTTTGTTGTTCTGGGGGAAAATCCCACCAAAGTTCCCGAAAACGAAATAGCCGGGATTGGGATAGAGCAGACGATCTGCGATGGTGTCGTACGTTAATCAGTCAAATGGAGATGATATGCAAAACAGAAAGAAGCTTACCCTGTTTGAGGCTGCCTGCACAATCACCGGATACGGCCTCGGAGGTGGAGTTATGGCTGTGCCCTATCTGGCCTCCCTGAATGGATTGCTTCCTTTTTTTCTGCTTCTTGTCCTGGCATTTCTGTTGAGCGTGGTTTTCCACCTGATGCTGGCAGAAGTCATGATGCGGGATTCCACCTGCAAACAGATGATTGAGATTTTTGACAGGTATCTCTTTAAAGGCCGCGGCGGGGTGATATTCACCTGGACTTTTTTTATATTGATTCTAATGGCATTCTTCACGAACCTGTCAGCCTATATTGCCGGAGGAGGTGAGATCTTGAGAGACCTTCTCGGAATTTCCCTTCTGGCAGGACATTCGATAACCTATCTGATCACTGCGGGGGTCGTCTTTTTCGGTCTCAAAGCAGTGGGGATGAGTGAAAAATATGCCGTGTTGGCCATTATCGCAATCGTGGGTGTGCTCTTTATAGGTTCTCTCCGAATCGGTTTCAATCCTCTCTGGTTACAGGATTTTGGCTACCGGAAACCCATGGCTCTGTTCGGTATGATTATGTTCAGTTTCACTTCTCTCTTTTCCATCCCACAGGCTGTGGAAGGACTTTCCTGGGACCGGACTAAAGTTCCCAAGGCTGTCATTCTGGGATTGTTTATCAATCTCAGTATTGTCACTGCCGTGACCGTAGCAGCAACCAGTGTTTCGGAACAGATTACGCGCATCGCCATTACAGGTTGGAGCAAGGCCCTGGGAAATTGGGCCTTTGTTTCCGGCAGTCTTTTCGTTCTTCTGGCTATGTTGACCTCCTACTGGTCCATCTCTTTTGCCCTGGCTGTAATTGTCAAAGAGCGGCTCAAGTGGGGGGATCGCTCTTCCTGGCTGATCGCCACCTTCCCCACTTTTCTGATTGTCATCACCGGGGTTACTGATTTCCTCGGATTCATGCGATTGGCAGGCGGTGCCATCGCCCTGATTGTCGCTATTCTCATCATTCCGACCTACCGGGCAGTTCTGAAAGACGGTGATGTGACCAACCCGGAATGGAAACTGGGCAGCCTGGGGAACGGAATCGTTCAGACATTGGTTGTGATCAGCTTTTTATTAATGTCTGCCGGATCATTAATCCAGGTCGGTTAAAACTCCTCTTGCTTTCAACTTTTCAGGTGCCAATACTGCGTATTCAAGGGCTGTATTGTTGGTGAATCCGGAAACACGTAAGTTTGCTGCCAAGTATAACTCACCGTGGTTTCCGGAAGCAAACTCAGGTTTGTGTTAACAATCAGGAGGTCACGCTGTCACCATACTGAAAGTGACTCGCTTCAATACCTCCTGGGGAAGGGCTGCCATCTATCTGTGATTTCCCCGTTACGAATGACATAAATATCCTCGAACTGGGACATGGCATCGCTCTGATGAGGATGAAAGAAGACAAAATCTCCTATCTGTACTGGTGTACGAGATGAGCTGTTGAACAGAGACTGGTTCGGGAGCAAATTCTGGTTTGGCGGATCTGCGGTCAGTCCGTTCATGGAGACTCCCGGTGGAGATACGGTTTCCGCAGCCCAACCGCCGCCGTAGAGATAGATGGATGTTGCCAGGTTGGGATCCCACCATTCGATTGCTCCGGCGGCGAAATCCAGAAAGGGAAGCTGAACACTGTCGATCTTCTTGATAACAGGTGCTGCAATGAACAGTGCAGGCTGATGATTATCGAGAATGTCAAAGGTGGAAGGCTTGACCACGCAGGAGCCGGCTGCAATATCATTGATGGGAAGATCATCGGGAAACATGCGATAGGTTTTGCTGCCTCCGCTGTTGAACGTCAGATCACCCGAGAACAATCCCGGAAACTCTTTTTTACCGGCATCACAAAAGCTGCAATAATCGGCCATGGCATCGTCAAACGCTTTTTCCACCGAGCTGATAATTGGCGGAGCGTGGGGGACATGGGCCTCATACCCCATGAAGCCGGTGAACTGAAGATGATCCGGATTCTTCTCGATAACGGTGAGCAGGCGTCCCAGTTCTTGGTTGGTTTGAAGTCCTCCCCTGCGCAATCCCACATCGATCTCCAGGTTGATCTTCAGTTTTATTTTAAATTCCCTGGCCAATTCAAGATAACGAATCAGTCTTATTCTCGAATCCACCAGCCATTGAATTCGATCCGAAGCCTTTTGATGTTCCTCGGCCGGTAATTCGGAATAAAACTCCCTGGCGGATTCGATCAGCAGCGGTTTTCCCAAAAGAATGTCGATATCATCCGCCTGTTTCAGAAGAATAGGAAGATAGGGTGCATGAAACGCCATCACCTTATTGGTTTCAGCTTTGTTTAAAACATAACGAATGAATTCGTCCGATGGCAGGGATTTGGCTGCTATCCTGTATTCAAGAGGCGACGACAGCTTCTGCTTCACTTGGATGAGATTTGCATCCACCCTGTCGAGATCGACAAATATGCAGGGTCTGCCGATTCCTGCCGATTTCAGGGTTTGGTTCATTCGGTCAAAATAGGGAGAATATGCACCTCCCACATCTTCCGGTTTTAGTATGGTAGCCAGGCCAACACCGGCAACGGCAACTCCTGCGGACGCAGTACCCATTAATCGAAGAAACGACCGACGAGACTGTCTCCGGGTTGGGGGTCGCAATGAGATTTGATTTTTTTTCATGGTGATCTCTCCTTGGTGACGGGTTATGTTTGGTCTAGGTTTTTAACGTTGCGGAGAGTTGCTGATAGATCATCTGCTCCCCACATACGCGAATTTGGTTAAAATTTCAAGGGTGCCTGCCTGAAATGAGATGGAACAATATTTCCGAGAGCGAATTTTCCTGATGCAGGGTTGTCTGCACCTTTACGGATATCCGGAAACGCCGGGTCGGATTGCAAAATCCTGAAAAGAGGATATCCTGGTAACTGTTTGGAATAAGCAATCGCAATTTTGGGGTCAACCGGGATTTGTCCAATCAAAGCAGACAGGAGTTTCCATTGAGCGATGTTTTACTGATTCAGCCTCCGGTAAGGGATTTCTACCTGACCAAAAAGCGTACCATTCCCTATGGGCTGATCTGTATTGCATCGAGCCTGAGGGAAGCCGGGTTTTCGGTCGATTTGCTGGACGGTCTGGCAACCCGAAAATCAAGAGTGATAGACCTGCCTGCTGAGATGGAATATCTCAAAGCTTATTATCCTGGTCCGGATTACTCCCCGTTTTCTCTTTTTTATCAGTTCCGTCATTTTGGTTACAGTTTTCAGCACATTGCTGTTGAGGCTAAGAAAAGCGGAGCTTTCCTGGTGGGCATCTCATCTCTTTTCACTCCTTATTTCCAGGAGGCGCTTGAAGTGGCGCGGATTGTTAAAAAAAGCTTGCCAGGCTGCAAAACCGTACTCGGGGGACATCATCCCACATCTTTACCCGAAACCGTTCTGGAATGTGCTGATGTGGACTATATCCTGAGGGGAGAAGGAGAAAGATCCATGCCGCTCCTGGCAAAGGCTGTTCAGCAGGGCTTTGCTCCGGATGGAATTCCCGGTTTATCTTTTGTCTCAGAAAAGGGGAAGAAGGTAATCTCTCCTCCAGCCCTGGTTGAGGATCTGAGTGAATCTCCCCGTCCTGCCATTGATCTGATTGATAACAGGTTTTACAGCCGCAAAGGAAAGGGAAGCTCGGTTATCACAGCTTCCAGGGGATGTACCATGAAGTGCTCCTATTGCTCGACCGGGAAAAACTCCTATCTTAAATACAGGAGACGAAACGTCGATTCAATTATGCGGGAAATCGATCTGGTTGTGGCAAGCGAGGCAGGTTTTATCGATTTTGAAGATGAGAACCTCAGCTTCAACAGGGATTGGTTCATGGAGCTGCTTGAACGATTGATCGGGAGGTATGGAGATAAAACCCTTGAAATCAGGGCTATGAACGGATTGCTGCCATCCACTCTTGACGAGGAGATGATCCACGCCATGAAGAAAGCTGGCTTCAAAGCACTTAACTTATCACTCTGCACCGTGTCCAAAAAGCGTCTCAAGCAGTTTACAAGACCGGATGTCACTTTATCTTTTGAGAGGGTATTGGATTGGGCTGAAAAAGCCGGGTTGGAAGCAGTTGGGTATATTATCATCGGGGCGCCGGGACAACCTGCGGAGGAATCGCTGGCAGATCTGATTTACTTTGCGGATAAAAGGGTCTTGGCTGGCGTTTCCGTTTTCTATCCCGCCCCCGGAAGCGGTGACTATGAAGTCTGTCGACAGAAAAACCTGTTACCCCCTTCGTTGTTATTGTCGCGTGCCACTGCCCTGCCCGTATCAGATTTGACGAACCGGCAGGAAATCATCACCTTGCTGCGCCTGGGGCGAATTCTCAATTACATGAAATCATTAAAGGATCAGAATATGGATTTCCATGATCCCGAAACCGATGATGTGGGTCGCCAACTGTTAAGACTGTTTCTGGAGGACGGACGAATCCGTGGAATCGACGATAATGGCAGGTTATACGATCATAATGTATCCCTGTCCCTGACCGGGAATTTTTTATCGATGCTCCGGGGGATTGACCTCAAAGGAACCGGCGGTCTGCATAACAGGAAACAACAAGGAATTGATTGAAAAATCCGGTTCTCATTTAATTTCTGTTCCCAGCTCTTCAAAGAGATCTTCGCGCTTTTTCAGTTCAACAACAGCCTTCTCCCCTAGCAGATTTGCGACTTCTGCCAGGAGAGATTCGGCCATAACCAGGGTCGAAGCCGTGTTGTCGAAAAAGAAAGGATTATGATTCTCGACTATCAGGGTGTTAACGCTTTTGTTGTGAATTGGAGAAATGGTCTGATCCGTGATGGAGACGATTTCGGCGCCGGCTTTCCTGGCCATCTTGAATCCTGTCACCGTATCCTTTGTATAAGGCCGAAAACAGATGACCACTACTGTGTCCGACTCCTTGATTTCCGCCAGATCTTCTGCCAATTTGTGCCCCAATGCACCGAGTACATTGACTTTTATCCCGATCATACCGAGGTAATAAGCAAGGTAGTGTGCAACTGAATAGCTGGCACGCAGCCCCAATATATGAACAAGTCTTTTCCCAACCAGGGATTTGGCAGCTTTTTTGAGAAGAGAAGCTTCGGTCTGCTCGGTTAATCTCATGATATTGGACATCTCTTCCCTTGCCACCAGGTGCATCATCTCTTCCTTTACACCCGGATCCTGCGGATTCAAAAGCTGTTCGACATGATAGCTATAGTATTGATGGGTTTCTGCTACATGGTGTCTGAAAATATTCTGCAGGCCGTTAAATCCTGCAAATCCAAGTTTCTTGGCGAGTCGGGTGAGAGTAGATGCATTGACCCCGTTCTTCTCGGCCAGGGCAGAGATGGAGAAAACCGCTGTTTCATTGGGATGATCGAGCATATTTTCAATGGCTTTCAATGCCCGCTTTCCAATTTTCTCTTTGCTACCCTTCCGGTTGAGGGAGTCTATCTTTTGCTTAAGAGCCTCGATTGTCTGTGGAACAGGTGGTTCTATGGATGTTTTGCTCATGGGTGTTGAGATTCTGCGATATCGATTTGTCGTTCGTTAGCCTGCTGTGATCAGTATTAATCTTGGTCCGGTCTGATACTTATCTGAATTGATTTTTCTATTCAGGTATCATAACGAATTCCCGTCTTTCTGTCGCCTTAAAGTCCGCCTGAGTTGGGCGGATTGGTTCTTTGAAGAATAAACGGAGAAGTCAACCTCCTGATTGCCGATCTCGAAGACCGCTGTTGCCAGGGTGTTTTCATTGTCGGGATCAAGCCTGTCATCCCGATAAATGGGTAATCCCCGATTTTTCTGATCCCACAAAGCCCTGCAAACATCATCTTGAGCCAAAGACTTTGTACTCTCTCGACAGATTTCATCAATGCGAACCTGCCTGGAATGGGATGATCCGGTTGTGAACTGCGGGGTATGGCTCATCTGCTGGTGAATCAAATGATTGGCGTGCCCGAAAGGTTCGGTTACCATCTCCAGAGATAATCGTTCGCTAATTGATTCAATACTAAAAATCCGATCATCGCCGGCTTGAGCCAGCAGGTAATGAAATCCTCCTGATCTGTCAAACCTGTTGAACATGTCAACCGCATCATCCAAATCCTTGGCATCCAGAATGGCACGGGCCAGGAACTGCCTGGGGAGACCGGATCCCTTGAATTTCGGGCGCAGGTTGTTGACCGTCTGAATCAATCCGGAATGAGTGAGCGCGAAGGTGTGGCCGGGAATCGAGCAGGGATAGACAAAAGAGGTAAAACCCGTTCCTTTTTCCGGGGTGATATCAGCGATAAAAACATGATTTCTGAACAGTGGATCCCCATCTTCATTATGGCCGATCAGGATAGAATTTAAACCCGGTACCGCGATTGTGGTGCAGCCCTCTGCCAGATCCTCCAACAGGTCTCCCCTGCAGTTCCACAGGAAGATCTCTTTCACATCAAGACCAACTCCGGCAGCAATACCCTCGATCTCCCGGTAAAAAACCGGAAGCTTTTGTTGAACAATCGATTGCATTTCCGTTAACCGAGAACTCTTTTGCCATTTTATCAGTTCTTGCCAGGTTGGGGATTGAATCATATATGACTTCATGATCGGGACAGAGTGTTGACCGATCTGATAGCCGATGTCGAAAGCACTACCGCTTATCGAGAATGTTGGAATTACCATCTTTCAGAGAAGTGTTTAAAAAGTGTTTTGAAAATAAAAGTAAATAACGAGGGATTCAAACCACATGTCTAAGAAATTTTTTGAGACGGTCGCTTTTGGGTGACGTTAACAGGTCCACGGGTTTGCCGTCTTCGATGATAATCCCTTCATCCATAAACAGCAGCCTGGTTCCGACTTTTTTGGCAAACTCAATCTCGTGGGTAACAACAACCATGGTCATTCCCTCTTCGGCGATTTTCTGCATGACAACCAACACCTCTTCAATCAGTTCCGGATCAAGAGCAGAGGTGGGTTCATCAAACAGCATCATCCTGGGCTGAACAGCAAGAGATCTGGCTATAACAACTCTTTGCTGCTGACCTCCGGAAAGCTGGGATGGAAAGTGGTGCCCACGGTCGGCCAATCCGACCTTTTCCATCAATGCTTCCGCTATTTTTTGGGCTTCCTGTTTTGATTTACCCCTTGCCTTGAGCGGACCGAACATCACATTTTCCAAAGCCGTCATATGGGGAAAGAGATTAAACTGTTGGAACACCATTCCGGCCTCGAGGCGGATCTCCTTTATTCGGTGTCTCTCCCGGGGAAGATGGATGCCATCTATGATCAGTTCGCCTCCGTTGATCATCTCCAGGGCATTGATGCATCTTAACAAAGTGGATTTACCCGAACCGGATGGACCGATAATCACGACGATTTCACCGTTTTCGATGGTCAAGTTGACGTCCTTCAGTACCGTGAGGTTGCCGAATCGCTTTTCAACATTCTTAAACTCGATCATGTTTTCTTTCATAGTATTTTCAACCTTTTTTCGAATCGCCTTAGTGTGTACGCCATGATGGAGGTCATTATCAGGTAGATGATCGCAACCGTTGACCAGATTTCCAAGGCCCGGAAGTTACTTGCCATAATTTCCTGCCCCTGCCGGGTCAACTCGCCGACCCCGATAATGATAAACAGGGAGGTGTCCTTCAGGCTGATAATGAACTGATTGCCCAGCGGCGGAATCATCCGGCGAAATGCCAGCGGTCCCACTATATTCTTGTACAGGCAGAACCTGCTGATTCCCAGGGAGAGGCCGGCCTCAACCAGTCCTTTATCGATGGACAGCACGGCGCCACGGACAATTTCAGCAATATAGGCACCGGCATTAATGATGATCGTGATGATGGCAGCGGTCAGGGCATCGAAACGAAAACCCGGCATTCCCAGCATGGAACGAACAATCAGGGGAAAGGCAAAATAGATAAACATAGCCTGGACAATGATGGGCGTTCCCCTGATGGTCTCGACAAAAAGACCTGCAAGCTTACCGGCTGTTTTCGCAATTGCAGCCCGCAAGCCGTAATTTTCCGACTCAAGGCTTATCGAGGGAGCACTCCGAGCCAGTCCCGCCAGCACTCCGACAATCATTCCACCGATTAAACCGACAACAGTTATCAGGCAGGTCAGTTTGGCTCCTTCCAACAAAGCCGGAATAGCTTCTAAAATAACTTCCAGTTCAAAATCCATGTTGGTCTCCAGGTTTTCCGATTCATCGGTATGGGTGTAAACCGTTGCGGTTTTTTCCGAATGCTTTTAACCGGCGATACGGCAAAAACCGCAATACCCTTCTCTGTGGCGTGGTTCAGCTCTTGAAAAGCCTACTCCGGCAAGGTTCCAAACCACTTTTTATATAACTCGTCGTAACCGCCGTCTTCCATCATTTCGAGCAGAACGACATTTACCTTGTCCCTCAAGTCGCTCCCCTGGGGGAAGGCAATTCCGTAATAGGCGGCTTTAACGTCAGCTCCTACCGCTTTTACTTTTCCCTTTCCGGCCTGCTTAATATAATAGAGAACGTTGGGTGTGTCGTGCATGGCTGCGTCTGCTCCCCCAAAAGCAACTTCCATATAGGCCTGGTCAATGTTGGGAAACTTAACGATTTTTTTGGCATTAAGTGTTTTGACATAGTCCACAGTAGCCGTTCCCAGCTTGACAGCCACAACCTTGCCTTCCAGATCTGCCGGACCTTTGATATCAGTGTTCTCGGATCGGACCATCACCTTCAGCCCTGCCCTGAAATAGGGGTGAGAGAAATCGATTTTCTTTTCACGGGAAGATTTTATGAATATGGCAGCCAGCGCTACGTCGATATTTCCCGTTGTCAAGGCGGGGATCAGCCCATTGAAGTCCATTGGTCTCAACTGGTATGAAACCCCCAAACGGTTGGCAATCTCAGCCCACAAATCGATATCAAACCCGGTGTATTTTCCATCTTTCCCTTTGTACTCAAATGGAACAAAAGCGGTATCAACCCCGATGATAAGATCCTTTGAATATGCGGTTCCAGTCAGAAAACATACGGCAATCAGTATTAACCACAGTTTTGAAAATCCTTTTACAACTTTTATGAATGATTTCATGATTCCTCGCTTTATCGGTGTTAATGAATGAATGGCTCTACACCCTTCAATCCGGATCTTTCAGCAGGTCTTACAGCATCAATACATTGCCTGTTAAATAAAAAGATCGAAGTCGGTTTTGGATCTCTATCTGGTCCGTTAACCCTCAACCGGAAAGAGCGTAGGATGTTATGATCAGCGCAAAACAGCAAACAGCTCCGCTTACCAGAGAGCATTTGGACGAAGACTGTTTACTGTGTCTTTTGACTACCAGATGGTTTTTTTTAATGCAAGAAAAATTTGCAAATAAAATAAAACGCAAAAAACAAATGCATTTGAAAACTGGATGGATTTTGTCGAACAAGGGTAATGGTCACCATTACCTCCAGACATCAGGGGATATTATTTTCTTTAGAGCTTGACAAAAAGAAGGGAAGTCGTCATTCTAATCTATATTAGTTATCACTTATATTCTTATTGGTGAGAATGTTTATGGAAAATCTCGAAAAACTGGCAGACCTTTTCAAGGCGTTGTCCGATCCGACACGGCTAAGGATTGTGAAGCATTTGTGTCAGCATGAGGGAACTCGGTGTGTCAATGCTTTAACCCGACAATTGAGTATTTCCCAGTCTGCTGTTTCCCAACATCTGAGGACCTTAAAGCAGTCCGGAATCGTTTACGGTGAGCGAATGGGTAATTTTGTTCATTACCGGATCAACGATTCCTATTTTGAGGTTCTGCGGAAAAAGTTGCTTGAGGTGGAGGGGAGGGATTTTCTGGTTGTCAGCGGCAGCGGACTTTTCAGCTTTGGTCCCGGGTTCTGGGATCAACAGAGCCGGATTACCGAACTGGAGGAAAAGCTGGTTGACCTTCGCCAGAAAACCGAAGAGATTGAATTCATGATAGATCAGCTTAAGGATGAGGGATAACTGGTATGTATATCCCGGGGATTTTTGCGTTTAGTAATATTAGTAACTGCTTATAAACTTATTTAATGGAGAATAATATGCATTGCGGATGTCAACAACCTGTCGAAATGGCGCATCAATCGCATCACTGCTGCTGTGGTGGTCATCAGTCATTACGAGCCGGATTTGGATCCGGTATGTGGAGTAAGAAGAAAAAGATCAGAATTCTTGAGGAGAAGCTTCAGGTGTTAAATGAGCAGAAGAGCGATCTTCAGGAACTGATCGACGAACTGAAAGAGAAGCGCTAGTTTCTGTTTACCATGGTCTGGTCTGTGACAGGCTATGGTATCGGAGTCCAGGGTTGAGCTTCTCATATCACGCCTTCATGTTCTTGATATTCGGTAATCTGAAACGGGGAAATGCCCTGAACCGGGGTTACAATAGCTGCTGTTTTTCGCTGTATGGAATTGATTTCCTTAAATGCAGAATAAAAAAGTTATCTTCCATATTGTCAACGTCTTGGAGGCTTTGATTGCTGACTTTCTGTTTCAGCCCTACTTGTCTTTGATTGGAACTTGCAGATATAATGCTCCTCATCAAACTATAATCCATGCTCTCGACCTGTGAATGAGGCAGAGATAGGTAGTCGAGTTGGAATCAAATCCGGGCCTGATTTGGATAGAACCAAAAGGCAAAGCAAGGCCGGGGGCCGGATCCAATTCCGCTTCGTGAAGATCCAACCTGAACTCGCTGCATGTGCTGCAGACGATTTTGATAATTGCCGGGATAACCCCGGTGTTTTTTACTAACCCCTTGTTAAAGGACTAAACATGGGAGATTTCAAAACAATCGACCTTAGCATCGCGGTGGAATCGGGACTTCCCAGCGATCCACCGGGCATGATCCCGTCGATCGATTATACCGATCACAAGACGGGGGCAGAGCAGATGCTTGATTTTTTCCCGGGAATCACCAAGGAACAACTTCCGGAAGGCCTAGGCTGGTCTCTGGAAACCCTGACGTTGACCACCCATTCCGGAACCCATCTGGATGCCCCATACCACTATCACCCCACCATGGACAATGGAAAACAAGCCCTCACTATTGATGAAGTGCCTCTGGAATGGTGCTTTCAGGATGGCGTCGTACTGGATTTCTCATCCAAGGAAGATGGTGAACGTATCACAGCCGAAGATGTTGAAACAGAATTGAAACGAATCGACTATTCGATCAAACCCCTTGATATCGTTCTTGTTCACGTGGGAGCCGATAAGTTCTGGGGAAAACCAGAATACCTGGTGAAAGGTGCCGGTATGACTCGTGAATCGACACTTTACCTGCTGGATAAAGGTGTCAGAATTGTCGGTATCGATGCCTGGTCATGGGACCGCCCCCTGCCCTTTCTGGCCAAGGAGTTCAAGGAAAAAGGTGATCCTTCGGTAATCTGGGAAGCCCATTTTGCCGGTATTGAAAAGGGTTATTGCCATATGGAGAAAATGACCAATCTGGACAAAATTCCCAAACCGTTCGGTTTCAAAGTTGCCTGTTTTCCGGTAAAAATCAAAGCTGCATCTGCGGGATGGGTGAGGCCGGTTGCTATCGTGGAAAGCTGATACATGACCGAAATAATGAACTTTAGAGCCGAAAAGACAATGATGACAAATATCACTTTTTTTGATGAAATTTCTTGACTGATCGATCAGTCAAGAAATAAGCTTCAACTATCGAAACGGGGAGGATTTTTCCTGAACAGGGGAATTCCCGATGATCCGTAGCGATAATTGAGTTGGTCAAGGGTTTTATTGGTTTTGATTTGAGCAGGGGTGAGGATTGATGATTTGCCGGGGCGGTGAGTTTGAAAAAACTGACTGGCTGATCAATCAAATTGTCATTTTAAGAACAATTCTGATGAATCAAAAAGGTGGGGCCCATTGGTCAAGAAATCCTAATCAGCGAAAAAATCAAAAAAATGGCGGTAACAAAAGCAAAGGATTCAATACTTGAAGCGGCGGAGCGGCTTTTTGCCCAGCACGGATACTCCGGCACCTCTATGAGAATGGTCGCAGAGGAAGCAGGTGTCGCCCAGGCCCTGATTCACTATCACTGCAAATCCAAGGAACATCTGTATGAAATGATCATTGAGAAGCGTTCAACCATGATCAACCAGATCAGACGTCAGGAGCTAAAGCGGTGTTTTGACGAGGCAGAGGGGGGAGTTCCTTCACTGGAGGAGATTATGCAGAGTTTTGTCCGGCCCGCAATTGAAAGCGGTCGATATAGCTGGGGGCGTGATTTCAGTCAGATTCTGGCCAAGCTCGCCGTTAGCGATGAGACCAGATCCAGGGAACTGGTTCACAAGTATTATGACCCGATTGCACGTGAGTTCATAGATGCGTTCAAGAAGGTGCTGCCTGATCTTTCACATTCGGAAGTGTACTGGGGCTATTTAATAACCACCAGTGCTGTTGTCTCTTCGATGGCAAGAACGGGAAGGATTAACCGTCTTTCCGATGGTTCGCTGGATGATGGCAACAATGAGCAGATGATTGTTCGGCTGGTTCAATACGCAGTTAACGGTATGCGCGGGTTGACCACATTATGAACCGGCGGCAAATGGGGTTTTACCCGATTTGCTGATGCCACCGACAGGGAATTGAAATGGAACCAAAACCGGGCGCATATTCATGAAGTCACACAAACCAGCGAGGGTTCTTCGGGTTGTGATTTGATTAGCTTCTGATAAACCGGTGATATCTGTTTTCTTAAGGAGATTCCGTTAACCGAATCAAGGGAGACACTCCTGAACTTAACCCTAACCAAACAAAAACGAGAGGTTGCAATGAAAACAATAAGAAGATTTATCTCTTTCACAGTTATCTCCGCTATCATGCTGGCAGTTTCGGCTACCACAACTATTGCAAAAACACATAAAATCACCGTTGTTGCGGGCCACCCTCCGATTTTCCTTTGGGTGACCCTGACGCGCGATTTCTTCATTCCCGAGGTGGACAAAAGACTGAAAGAGGCCGGTGCCAAGGATAAGATTATCTGGAATCAGGCTTATGGCGGAACCATTGCCAAAATCGGTGGTGCACTGGAAGCCATTGAATCCGGCGTTGCCGATATGGGATTTGTGGGGACTTTGTTTGAAGCACCCAAAATGCCACTGCACAATGTCACCTATATGACGCCCTTTGGCAGTAACGATATCTTTAAAGTTGTTGATACCGTTTCCGAACTGCAGAGCAAAATCCCTGCCCTGCGTGGGGAATGGGACAAATACAACCAGGTTTTCCTGGGCGGAACCGGTTTGGACTCCTATGGAATTCTGACCAATTTCCCGGCGAAAACCGTTGATGATCTGAAAGGCCACAAAATTGCAGCTCCGGGGCCTTCGGCAAACTGGATTAAGGGAACGGGTGCCGTAGCCGTTGCCGGTAACCTGACCACCTACTATAACTCCATCAAAACGGGTGTGTATGATGGAACCCTGACCTTTATGACAGCCGCTTCGGCGCTTAAGTTACATGAGGTTGCTCCGCACATTCTGATTGTTGACTTCGGTGCCATGTTTGCGGGCGGACTTTCCATCAACAAGGATATCTTTGAAAGCTTCTCTCCCGAACTGCAGAAGATCTTCAAAGAGGTCGGTAAAGAGTGGGAAGCCAAACTGGCAAAAGCACAAACCGACAAGCTGAACGCTTCCCTGGCCCTGATGAAAAGCAAGGGTGCCACCATTACCTATCTATCCCAGGCCGAAAGAAGTCGTTGGGCAAACATGCTGCCAAACGTCCCCATGGATTGGGCCGATGCAATGGAAAAGAAAAGAAAGCCCGGCAAGAAGACTGTTAAGGCATACCTCGATGGTCTGCGAAATCGCAATGTGAATCTACCAAGGGATTGGGATCGCTAAGCCTTACATTTCTGCCCCAGGATAACCGGGGCGGGCTTTATCCATCCCCCTCCTTCAACCAATGCCCGAGACAGGAAAGATGTCAAAAAACAAGCTTTTCAATTTTGATATCGTCACATCGACGATGAATAGCATCGGGACGGCCTGGGTGTTCATCCTGCTGATTATTATCAATCTGGATATCTTCAGCCGTTTTCTTTTCAACAGCCCGATTCGGGGTGTTCCTGAAGTCGTGTCGCTTTCGATCGTCGCCCTGGTGTTTATGCAGATTGCCCATACGCTCAAGGTGGGTCGACTAACGCGATCAGAAACCCTGTTAAATATCCTCAAGGGCAAATTTCCACGTCTTGCAGCGGTGCTGGAAGGAGTCTTTCACTTGGTGGGTGCCGGGCTGTTCGTTATCCTCATCCAGGGAAGCTATCCCATGTTTATCAAGGCCTGGAACATTGATGAATATGTCGGGGCCGAGGGCGATTTTATGGCGCCTGTCTGGCCGGTGAAGCTGATTATTCTGATTGGAAGTGTAGTTGCCGTAATCCAGTTCCTGTTACTTGCCCTCAGAGATTTCAAAAGGCTGGGAGATTCCGGTTTGACCCAAAAAGTGAATGAAGGAGGAAATAACTGATGGAACTCATGTTTACGGATTTTCAGATCGGAATCTTTTCCATATTCTCCATTTTGATTCTGATCTACAGCGGCATGCATGTCGCCATCGCCTTGACGTTAACCTCCTTTGTCGGTGTCTGGCTGATTCGCGGGAATTGGACCATTGCAACCAAAATGCTATCCCTTGCGGCGGCAGACAGTATTTCAAAATATATATTCGGGGTTGTCCCCCTGTTTGTGCTGATGGGTCTTCTGGTCTCGGTTTCGGACATCGGGAAAGACATGTTCGATGTGGCGAACCGGGCTTTTAAACGGATTCGCGGTGGATTGGGAGTAGCCACAGTTGCAGCCAATGCTGTTTTTGCTGCTGTGACCGGTATATCCATCGCCTCGGCTGCTGTATTTACCAAGGTAGCCGTTCCCGAAATGATGCGCCTGGGATACACCCCCCGCTTTTCAGTAGGAGTGGTTACCGGCTCCTCGGTATTGGGGATGCTGATTCCACCAAGTCTTCTCCTGATCCTGTTCGGTGTTCTGACCGAAACCTCCATCGGTGATCTGTTCACGGCGGGAATTCTTCCCGGTTTGCTCCTGTCGGCCTGCTTTATTATCTATATTGTTTTTGTCGCCTATCATTTCCCGAAAACGGTCATGGAAGCGGATGTGGGCGTTCAACAGGAAACGGAAACAAAAATGGGGCCGATAACAGCCCTATGGAAATTAGCTCCCATCACAGCCCTGATTTTTCTGGTTCTGGGCGGTATCTACGCAGGCTGGTTCACACCTACCGAGTCGGGTGCTGTTGGTGCCCTGGGCGCTCTTTTGATAGCGCTGGGTAAGAAAAGACTGAGCCGCAGCAAGCTCTGGCAAGTATTGACGGAAACGGGGCATGTGACGGTATCGGTTCTGTTTTTGATTATCTCTGCCAATATGTACGGTCGCATGCTGGCTCTTTCCGGGGTGACACAGTTTCTGGGGAGTTGGATCGGGGAATCGGGGCTTGGGATGTATCCGTTGATAGCCATTTATATTATTGTTGTTCTGGCCATGGGAACCATCCTGGATTCCAGCTCCATACTGATGATCATCGTTCCCCTGGTATACCCGGTGATGATTGCCATGGAGTTTAATCTGATCTGGTTCGGCATTGTCACGGTAATTGCCGTTGAGGTCGGGCTGATTACCCCTCCCCTGGGAATCGCCGCTTACGTTGTTAAATCAACCCTGGATGACCAGCGCATCGGTCTCAATGATGTTTTTAGAGGTGCCTTTCCTTTTGTCTGCATCATGGTTGCCGTGCTGATCCTGATTGTCCTGTTCCCCCGGATCAGCCTGATATTGATTTAATACATAAATAAGAAAATAGCATATGACAGAGAATCCATTGGACGGATTTAAGGTAGAAAAATCCGATTTGAAGTACATTGGACAGGGGCTTCAGCGACCGGAGTGTATTCTGGCGGAGCCGGACGGAACTCTCTGGTCTGCGGATGCCAGGGGAGGTGTTGTCTGTATCAGTGAAGACGGATCGCAACAGGTTATTACCCAGTCTTATCAAAACACATTTGAGACTTCCACCGATGAGGCATCCCAGTTTACGGAAGGCACCCTGCCCAATGGTCTTGCCTTTGCCGCAAACGGAGATATTCTCATCTCCAATTTCGGAACCGATTGCCTGGAAGTTATGTCCCGCCAGGGAGACACCCGGGTTCTAATCGATTCTATCGATGGCGAGCCTATAGGAAAGGTCAATTTTGTATTGCGGGATTCAAAAGACAGAATCTGGCTCACCATCTCGACAAGGATTAAAAACTGGATGAGTGCTATCAGCCCGAATATCGTCGATGGATATGTAGCTCTTGTTGATGATAAGGGAATCCGCATCGTGGCCGACGGGTTTCATTTCACCAACGAAATACGCCTGGATGAAAAGGAAGAGTGGCTTTACGTGGTAGAAACCTGCGGGAGAAAGGTGAGCCGACTAAAGGTCGGAAAAGATGGTTCTCTGTCCAACCGGGAAGTTTATGGACCCAGGGATACGGGCGCCTTTATCGACGGTATTGCTTTTGATGCATATGGCAATCTTTGGGGAACCCATGTGATGACCGATCGAATATTTGCCATCACTCCCGAAGGGGATCTGCGCATTTTGCTTGATGACAGTGATCCGGAATCGGAAGCCAGGTTGATGAAAGCTTTTGAAGAGGACAAGGCAACCCCTGAACTGATGCTTGCCTGCGGTGGGGAAATCGCCCCCTGGTTTGCCAGTGTCACTTTCGGAGGTCGAGATTTGAAAACGGTTTATATTGGCAGTCTCAGGGGGGATCGCATTCCCTGTTTTAGATCTCCGGTGGCCGGACTACCGATGGTTCACTGGAATTGAAGAAAGCTCAAAATTCTGAAATAATTGTTGTTAATACAGCCGGAAACCGGCAATCAGGGCTTAAACGGAGAGGTACCTGTGGAGATATAAGATCGAGGTCAGGCCGTTTTGTTTACAAACCCCGATCCGGACGAGGTGAGGGCATATTTCCGCAAAAAAAGCGGAAATACGGTTAACAAACTGATGCCCCAAATCCCGGTTACTCCCTGGCCGATGTCCACAATAATTGCGGAATCGAATTGTAAGAAGTAATTAAGACTGTAGAAACAAAACCGCCCACGGATCGAGAGCTTCGCGTTCTGGGGGAAGAGGTGGATCCTTATTGTCATGTGATTGGCAGATAAATCCTGTTCTGTTTCCGCTCGATTTTGATTTGGAGCGGGGATCCGACGGGTATGATTTGAAACCAGTTTGAGGAGATTAAAATGAGTAGTATTACCGGTAAAACCATTATTACGGTCGCTCCGACGGGAGCATGGCCATCAAAAAAGGATAATCCGGCAATTCCGTTAACTCCGGAAGAGATTGCAGACGATGTTTATGATTGCTGGCAGGGAGGAGCTGCCGTAGCTCACCTTCATATGAGAGACGATGAGGGACTCGGTTCCATGGATGCGGAACGATTTGAAAAGACGGTCAACCTGATCCGCGAAAGATGCGATATCGTTTTGAATCTGACCACATCCGGAGAATTGAATGCGACGGATGAAAAACGAATGGCTCATTTGAAATTGTTGAAACCGGAGTTGGCCTCGTATGATGCCGGTTCAATGAACTGGGCACACTCAACCCTTTTTCTGAATCCTCCCGATTTTCTTGAAAAGTTGGGAAAGACCATGATTGAAACCGGCGTTAAACCGGAAATCGAGATCTTTGACCCGGGGATGATGTATAATTCGTTTTACTACATCAAAAAAGGTGTGATCAAAGAGCCGGCACATTACCAGTTCGTTCTGGGCGCCGCCGGTGGCATTGGGGCCACTGTAGAGAACCTGGTTTTTCTTAAAGGGCTTTTACCAGAAAATGCCACCTGGTCAGCATTCGGTATTGGAAAAAGCGCCACTCCTATAATGTATGCCACCCTGGCACTTGGAGGACATCTTCGTGTCGGCATGGAGGATAATGTCTATTATGCCAAAGGTGTTCTGGCCGAATCGAATCGGCAGTTTGTGGAAAAGGCAGCCCGTCTGATAAGGGAAGCAGATAAAGAACCGGCCACACCGGCAGAAGCAAAAGCAATACTTGGCCTCTCCTGACCGATTCCTCTCCCGTCTCCTCCTTTCCCCTGCGGATTCGTTTGCAGTGTTTTCGCAGGGGAATTATTCCCTGGTCCATCATTTATTCTTTGACAACGGATTTTCCAATCAGGCATGCAGGGCTTCCAGCACCTTCTCCAGAATATCGAGACCTTCTGACATTTCCGGTCTGGTGACATTCAATGCCGGGAAGATGCGGATAATTCTTTCCTGTGTAAGATTGAGAAAGAGTCTCTGATTAAGGCTTTCGTCGTAGATTTTGGCAGCGATATTAGCATTGAATATCTGCAAGGCGATGAGAAGTCCCCGTCCACGAACCTCCTGAATGATCTCGGGAAATCGCTTTTGCAAATCATCAAGCCGCTGCATTACCCACTCCCCGGTTTCTAAAACCTGCTTGCTGATATCATTCTCCTTCAAAAACTCCACGACGGCGTAAGCAGCGGCGCAACCCAGCGGGTTGCCGCAATAGGTTCCGCCATGGTCTCCCTTCTCAATCTTTTCAGCGATTCTTTCGGTGATCGCAAAAGCGCCGATGGGGAATCCGCCTCCGATCCCCTTGGCCATGGTTAGAAAATCCACATTGAGATCCAGTCCGTCGATAGCGAACATAGGGCCTGTTCTGCAGAATCCGGTTTGAATTTCATCGATGATAAGGAAGGAGCCGTTATCTTCACAAAGGGTTGAAACCCGCTTTAGATACTCGGGGGAAGCCAGGTTAATGCCCCCTTCACCCTGGATCGGTTCCAAAATAACAGCGGCAACATTCTCATCCAACTCTTTTTCGATAGCGGCCAGATCATTATAGGGAATGAATCGGTAATTCGGCATCAAGGGATTGAATTTCTCACGATGTTTCGCCTGCCCGGTAGCCGACGCAGTACTGATGGTCCGGCCATGAAAGCTCTTGTTGGTGGCAATGACATCGGTTCTGCCACTGACCTTGCGGGCTATTTTGATGGCGGCATCATTGGCTTCCGCACCGCTATTGGAAAAGAAAACCCGGCTCAGCTCACCTGGCAGTATCTCGGAAAGAGAGGTCAGCAGGCGAGCCCTGGCAGGGGAATAGGTCAGACCCGAGCTGGGATTTTGAATGATTTTCTCACTCTGCTCCCTGATGGCTTCCGTGATTACAGGGTGGGCATGACCGAGACAGGTGACTCCCCATCCGGAGGTGAAATCAATATACCGGTTTTTATCTTCATCCCAGACATGGATGCCCCGACCTCGATCGATAGACACCGGAATCTTGTTAAAAAATGGGACAAAGTACTTTTCTTCGGTTTCTATGGTATTCATATTGATTTCCTTTCAGCATTAATGAAGCGGCTGGTTTTCGATATCTGAACGCATCATGACTGTTCCTGATTCCACAGGTTGGTGGTGTCGATATTCTCCAGTGCATCCACGATTTTCTTTGAGATTCTTTCAGTTTGAAAGAGTTGATTTAACCCTGCCACACCACTCTTAAACACGGTTCGCAAATTCCGATTCTCGTTCGGACAAGTATAGTCTAGCAATGGCAGATTAAAATGGGAATGGATTCGGCTGATAACTTTTTCTTCCAGGTAAATCATCGGCCTGATGATCTCCATACCGGCCTTTTCCACGGATACTTTGGGAGAAAAGCTGCCCAGTTTTCGGGTCTGGATGATGTTCATAAACAGGGTCTCTGCAACATCGTCCGCATGATGACCATAGGCTGCTTTACGGATTTTTTTCTCCGACAGAATCGCTGAGATGGCACCACGTTTCAACCGGGAACAGAGATAGCAGGGGTTATCTGAATGATCAGATTGTACATGGGTAGACAGCTCCCCTTCAAGATAGCTGATATCCAGTTCCAAACAAAGTTCGCTCAAAATGTCGGTTTTATACTCAGCGGTTTTGATATGGATTGCGGAAAGACTGAAATCGAGATGGGAGTATTTTTGAAGAAGGAAAAGAATATAGAGCAGGGAAATGCTGTCCTTGCCCCCTGAGAGCGCCACGCAGATCTCCTCTCCCGCCTCGATCATGGAGTATTTTTCGATGGCTTGCACCACCTCGTTCATGAACCATTTGCGATAATTCTTATCAAAATGGGTTGCGATTGCCATGATAAGCTCTGTCCAGGAGGCCTCTGCGACGCAGAGCCAGAAAAACACTGGAGATATGGAGAGACTGAGAGAACTCCCCCGAATCTATTAAATCCATCACGGTTTCAATGTCCAGAAACTCGAACTCAATCTCTTCCATTTCGTCTAATTGTTGTTCTGCTACCAGTTTAACGTTGGTGGCCAGAAAACTGTGAACCCTGTTGGTCTGACGGGCCGGATTAGCATAGACCGATCCCAGGGACTCGAAGTGGTCGGCAACACAACCGGTCTCTTCCAGCAGTTCTCTTTTGATGGCATCAAGCGGGGTTGCATCCTCATCATCAATGACACCGCAGGGAATCTCGGCACAGATGTCGCGGGCTCCATGGCGGTATTGCCGGACGATCAGGATCCTGTCATCGGCATCGAAGCCGACCACATGGGCCCAATCGTTTTTCTCCAGGATATAGAAAGGATCAATGGTCTGGCCCTTCGCAGTTTCACATTTATCGGCGCGAAGAGTCAGCCATCTGTCTTTGACGAGGTAGCGGGATTGAAGGATTTTCCAAGGTTGCAGGCTCATGAGCGTTCAAATCACATCAATTGCAAGTCGGTGCATCAGTCGGTTTATCACAATTGGGATCACAATCCACGCTTTCAAAAACGCTGCTTTCCCCGATCAAACCGTTAATCCAACTCAGCAGGGTGGTGCCATCCGAAGTCTCCGTATAAAAATCGGTTGACATTAAAATGGTATGCGCCTCTCCCGGGGCAATGTAATATTCGAAACTGGAAACCGAAGCATCGGTGGAGGCTTCGATTGAGGTCAAATTCTGACGCATTTTGCTGTTCCAGTCACACCAGACATCTTCATAGCTTTCCCAGTCGGAATTGCTGTCCGCCGTAATATCGAGCATCACCTGGTAGAAATAGGCCTGATTATTATCCCAATCAGTGGTGTATTGCCCGAAATTTATGGTCTCACTGGAGGTGTTATAATGATCGGCAACAGCCGAGTAGATCTCGCTCAGATCCATAGTTGTCACATCTTTCCCGTCGAAGTAGGTAAAAGATGAATCCCCGGTTCTGGTGGAGGTGGGAACCTGTATGTTCCAATTGGGCAATCCGTCTGTTTTAAAACTATCGGTTACCACTCCGACACCTGCATCCCCAAGCAGTGAAAACCGGGAATCGGGGAAAGAAGCTTTGAGATAGGGGAAATTAAAAACAGATCCATAGGCGCCGCCACTGATACCGGTGACAAAAATTTTATCCGGGGCTGTTGTGTAGTGAGCTTTCAACCATTCCAGCACAACCTGGAAATTGACATGCCCCCTGTGCCGTATGGTCCCTCCGCTGTAGGCATTATCTTTTGCCCCCCAGTGCAGATCCCCCGTACAGTATGGAATATAGACAAAATCCCAGTCCTTGAAGGGATTGTCTGCATTGGTGAAATCAAAAATCCCGCCGATATTGTTTGATACGGCAAGATCACCCTGGTTGCTGATCACATCGAGCGCGGTTTCATTCTCAAAATACTCCAACTCCTGGGTATTTGTCGGGAACGTGTTGCAATTGTTATTGTGCCAGCACGCTCCGCCGCCTTGAAAATAGACCACCAGGTTGTTTGCGGAACCCGTTTTGGAAAAAAACTTGAAATCGGCAGAGGTGGTTCCGCTGGCATTGGAGCAGGAGGGTTGCAGACCCTCGTGGGTGAAAGAAGCATAGGCTCCGCTATCGGCCGTGGTCCAATCGATTTCGTTCCAGTAAGCCGTGGTTCCAGCGTCTGAGGTCTCATCCGAATCACTGTCCGAATCACTGCTGGTACAGGATGCAAGGGCGAGTGTCAGGATGAACAAGATCAAAAGTCTGATTTTCATTCGCTTCTCCCTTTAATATATTGTGATGTTCTTTTATCCAATAATCCGGATTGGTTAAAGTGATTGAGATCTCGGTTTTATTAATTGATAATATTGGATTGTGGGAATAAAAGCAACGGTTCAAATCCCGGTCTTAACAGGCTTTAATTTCAACTTTTAACATCATGATCGGCATGCGATTTGCTCTATTTTGTTAACGACAATTATATCCATTGCTGAATCCGTTTCAAAACCTCCAATCGAAACAGGATGTTTCGGTAGAATCAGAAGCTAATTATCTGAAATTAAAGGAATGAGGTGATCAGAAAGCTACCCGTTTTGGTTTTAATTCTGCTTATGGTGAGCCTTCAGGCTTTTGCTGATTACTGGGTCAGTGTGGGAATTCCAACCATTTATCGGTTTGAGCAGGCAGAAAATTCTCCTTTTACAACCGATGAGGAATTGAAGGGAACTCCGGCCGGATACATGATTCACGGGTCAATCTATGAAAAGCCTTTTATCGGTTATGAAAAATACCAGATCAGTCTAAATATAGACAATTCCGACGAAATTCCCGCCATTATTGATGTGCAGTTTTATGACATCGGAGTGCAATTTGAACAGCGTTATACCAGCTTCCTGGTCGGGTATGGATACGGATCCATTAAAACAGAATGCCAGGTTAGCAGTTGCTCCGGTTACGAGTTCGACGAGGGAATTGCCAGACAGTATTTTTTGCAGTTTGCGATACAGATCTATAATAAATTGAGTCTCCATTTAAGCGCACACCGGGTGATGGGCGAAAACGGCATGAAAGTAAATTCCACCAAAAGCCAGCTAGTGCTCGATGGAACCTTGTATGCCTTTGGCCTGAAACTGGCCTGGCGTTGAATTGGGTGAGGGGCTGAAAGATTATAAGACAACAAAGGTCATATTAAATCCTGTCGGGACTGGATTTTCACAATCCCCGGAGATATTTCAGAAGTATTATTTTCTAAAGTTTTATTTGATTCAACCGATAAGGAAGATAAGGTACAATAACCATAACGATGAAACCCGGAGAAGTTCATCCGGTTAAGACCAGATCGTAGAGGGAGATTACAATGAAAGGCAAGATAGGCATCAATCAACTCCGGATCAGATTAGCGGTCGCAGCGTTTTGCCTGCTGCTGGCAGGAACCGGGAACAGTTTTGCTGCCAAACCCAAGATCCCCAAAACCAAAATCGGGGCAACCCATCATACTCATAACACAGGCGATTACACATTATCCGAACAGGGAACTTCCAGTACGGGGACGGCATCGGGCAGCCTGGTGGGATTTGCACTTTTTGCCGAGCGCCTGTTTTTTGATCGTTTCAGTGCCGGTTTTAAATATGGCTACGGTCTGGAAAGAAGCATGTCCATGCAGGTGGGGACCAATACGCTGGAGATTCTGGAAAATGCCTCTTTCTGGTCTCTTGAGTTCAGGGCCTTTGTCAAAGACAACCTGAGACCGGGATTGAAGCCGTTCCTGGGTGTGAGCTACGGGAATTACTCTGTTACCTCAACCATCACGATCCTGCCAACCGGCGGGTCAAAAACAGAAGATCAAACCGCAGCCACCATTCCTTTCACCATGCTGTCTGCGGGCGCGGATTATACCTTCGGATTCGGAGGGGTTAGAGCAGAAATCGGGCAGGTGACGGGGAAGCGTAATGATCTGGAGAGCAGTTCCACCTATTACGGATCTTACAATTACGATGGTTCCATCCTTGGCATTTCGGTCTATTCCTTCTTCTGATCAGATTAATACGGTCTCATTCAATTCCAGAACCTTGACCTCGGTATTGGGGCACTCCCGTTTAACGCCTTCCACAAATGGTTTTATATCAACCGCTGATGAAACAGGGGGAAAGAAATCATCGTGGTGATGGGGAATAACGATTTTAGGCTGCATGACGTGGACGTATTCCAGGGCAATATTGCAGATGTCCGAGTGTCCCTGCAGCGGAACCAATAGAACATCAGTAGGGTGGCTGGCCAGTCTTTCCATCTCTTCTGCCGGAGATCCGGCGCTTCCGAAAAAATGAATGATCTTTTTCTCCACGGAAAACCTCCAGCTTAATACCTGACCTTTGGGATAATCCTTCCACAGTTTCCAGTATTTAAGCACCGAAAACCGGGACTGCCAAAGCGTATTTAGAATCAGTTTCCGGTCAAAGACTACGTGTTCACTGAAAAAAGCCTCCGCTTTTATTCCCTGAAACTCAAGTGAATAACCATCATTGATCACTTCATGGATCCTCGATGCGGAAAGGCCGTGTTGCTGCAGGAGATAGGCGGCATCACCCGAACAGAAAACCGTGGCCCCGGTGGTATCAGCGATCACAGGCACGTCCATCATGTGATCGAAATGGCCATGGGAAAGGAAGATCAGCTCTCCCTCCCTGGTCTCAGCCGGATTCATGTATTGTGTAGGTCTGGCCTTTGCATTTCTGGAGAGAAACGGATCAATCAGAAATACCTTCCCTTTCGTACTGACCCGAAATCCGGCTGTTCCCCACCAGGTTAATTCCATCTCATTACTCCTCTCTTCTACAGAAAATTAACCTGTTGCACGATTTCCGATTGAAGAAGTTCCTCTCTTAATTTCTGCTTCAGGGCCTCATCCCCAATAGACTCCAGAATCGAAACCTGAAGCCCTTCCTTATTGAGTTCCCCTTTCCAATCAACAATATATCCGTGAACGGTCGCATAACCACAACCTCCGGTACCACAACATGTCGTATCCATAACACCATAGCCCACCGTGTAGAAAACCTCCCGATCCCCCGCCGGAACCCGGTTCTCCCCGGTAATAACATAGTGACCGCCGATAGCGGTAATCTCCTCGTTCAAAGGATAATGGATATATTCTATTTTCACCGGTTCTCCCTCCATGAATGTCCGGCTGATGACATAATGCGCGGAACTGCTGTTTTGGTAAGCATAAACCTGTTTTGAGTCTAAACAATAGAATAGGCTGATCGACCGGGTAAGTCAATTTTCCCTGCCGCATGGGCGCATCAAAAAAGAGTTGAATCTTTTTGTCATCACCCCGCCAAACGGTTGTTGGTTCAGAAAAACGGATGAATCCCCCAACTGAGTTCGCGAGATTCGCAAGGAAAAGCTTCGTAAGGCAATACCGGGCCTCAAAGGCCCTCCCGAAGGAACAACCTCTTTTTGCTGCACCTACTCAAATCTATCCTAAAAACTGTTTTATCAGAGTAAGTATATCGACTATCAGAACAGAAAATTATCTGATCAAAACGAACGAACGTTCGATTTATTGTTGACAGGAATTAACCAGATTTGTAAAGAAAGATAGTACTGCGGGGGTGATTGCTGTTGATTTTCTAACCTATAGCAAAGTTTCAGCAATTGCAAGGAGAGTCTTGGGTAAAACCGGCTCGCGTCATGAGCGAGCATTTTGAGGTTTATCCCATTATGCAATCAAAAACGGGACGATAATCAACACAAAAATGAATTATTCGGAATTTCAGAAAGTTATTCAGTATTACCGCAAGAGTAATGCTAAAGAGGCGATAACTGAGAATCGCAAGGAGATTCGGGTTAAGAAGGAGAAGACGGTAGCCAAGAATCTTCAACGGATCTTCGAAGCGACGCTTAAGATCGGGAACAAGAAAGGCTTTCAGGCCATGAGCATGCGGGATCTCAGTGATGAGACCGGTTTGAGCATGGGGGCCTTGTATGCCTATTTTGCCAGTAAGGAAAATCTTCTGGTAATGCTGCAGCGCAACGGACGGGACAACTTCCAGAAGATTCTGGAAGATTGCATTGACGAAGCAGCCACGCCGCTGGAAAATCTGCATAAGTTGATCAGGACCCACGTCTACTTTAGTGAGGCGATGCAACCCTGGTTCTACTTCACCTACATGGAAGGGAAAAATCTGAAAAAGATGGAACGAAAGATCGCCGTTGATCATGAACTGCACAGCGACAATATTCTCTCCACCGTTCTGACCAAGGGTGAACAGGAAGGAGCCTTTAAAAAACTGCCCCATCAGTTAACCGCCGCTTTGATTAAGTCCTTGTTAAACGATTGGTACCTGAAGCGTTGGAAATATGCTAAAATGGATGTTTCGGTTGATGATTTTGCCAAATATGTCATTGATTTTGTTGAATCTCATTGCCTGGTGAAAAAGAGTGGGAACTGAGGTCCATTCCGATAATCTACCCTCCATATTTATCGATTCACATGTTCATGTCATGCCCCGTTGGCGATTGAAAGGGCTGGCACGCTGGATTCTGAAGGCTTTCCCGGATCACCCCGTAACCGAGGATGTTACGGCGGATGACATCCTGGGGGATTTACGACGGATGAAAGTTACCCACTTCTTCAATTTCATTTATCCCATCAAGGTCGAGGAGACAGATAAACTGAATGAGTTTAATGCCCGGTTTTGTCAAAACACTCCGGGGGCTATCCCCTTTGCGAGTATGCACCAGGATACACCGGGTAAGGCCGCTTTGGCAGAATCGCTTCTAATGCGGGAAGACTACGTGGGATTCAAGTTCCACCCTTTTGTACAACGATTTGATCCCTGGGATTCGCGCATGGATAGGCTTTACTCCTTTTTGCAGGAGGCTTCGAAACCGGTTTTTTTTCATACCGGCTTTGAGGCGTTTTATAATTTAAAAATGCCCGTGGATCAGTTGGAGCGGTTAATCAAACGATATCCCCGCCTGCCTATGGTATTTGTCCATATGGCCTTTCCTGAGATGTCGACCTGTTTTAAGCTGTTGGATGATTATCCGGAGCTTTATCTTGATGCCACCAACGTTCTCTCATTTCTCCGACCGGAATTTGAACCCATGGTCAAATCCATGCCAGATGGTTACCGGGTAATAGAAGAGTTACTCGAGGGGCTGGGAATGTACAGTGAGAGGATAATGTATGGGTCGGATCATCCGGTCGGTATGGGATCGCTGGATGCTGTTTATCGGGATCTGGAGGAACTGCCGGTTTCCGACAAGGTGAAACTTGATCTTAGCAAAAACACCGCCATGGCGCTTGTTAACCGTTTTTTACCTCAGTTTGACTGGGGCACCCCCTTGGTTCGGAGTTGTTAACTTCGCTTATCCCTTTGATTTCGGTTCGCCGCTCTCTTTTCTCTTTTTTATCTTCTCTATTAGGATCGGAATAAACTCGGTAAGATCGTCCACAATACAAAGATCGGATATGTTGAAGATCGCTGCATTGGGATCCTTATTGATGGAAACGACGAATCCCGAACCTTTCATACCCATGACATGCTGGGACGTGCCGGAAACTCCACAGGCGATATAGAGTTCGGGCGATACTGTGGCACCGGTAATCCCGACTTGCTGCCCGTATTCAAGCCACCCCAGGTCACATAGAGGGCGTGATCCCCCTACTGCCGAACGCGGGAGATGGGACGCCAATTCGCGAATAAGCTCCAGGTTTTCTTCGTCACCAATACCCCTGCCGGCTGCGATGATTGATTTTGCTTCCCTGAGAAGCGAGTCATCTGCTTGATGAGGCAAAATCTCCCTGTTGGAAATCCTTGATTCAATGGCTGCCACGGGTTTTGAGGTAACCTTACCCGCTTTGGCAGGGGTCTCATCGGAGAGTTGAAAGGAACCGGGTTGAAGACACAAAACATGTCTTTGACTATCGGAAACCATCCGCATGGTCAGCTTACCGCTACAGATGGATCTCCAGACATGAAGTCTGTCGTCGTACAACTCCAGCTTCTCTATGCCGGTTATACAACTTGCACCAATGGCAACGGATAGTCCCGGCAGACAGTCCAGGCCCCGGGTCGTATTGGCACCCAATATATAACCGGGTTCGATTTCATCAATGAGATCCCGTAAAAGCTTGCAGTGAAGCTCGGAGTTGTAATATTCCAACTCTTCCGACTCTATTGCGATGACATCCAGACCCGTGCGCTGTGCAAAGGTCTCGGCCGGATTCAGGACCTTACTCCCCAAAACTACGGCTGTTGGGTCGCCCGGCAAAAAATCGTGTAACTTTCGGGACGCTGCCACCATTTCATAGGAGACGGGTTTGATCTCATTATCGGCGAATTCCAGGATTAGCAGACTCTTTTCCATATTATATCCTTATTGAATCAGGGACCTGTCCAACAGTTGATTCAAAAGCTGATCCGCCTTTTCATCAAGGCTGCCTTCGAGCACCTCTCCCTTCCTCTCTTTGCGGGGATAATCTATACCGGTGGTTTTCACTCCCTGAACATCCGGACACAGTTCAGCCGCCTGATAGCATTCCAGTTCGGCTTTACGGGCCTTGAGAACTTTGGAGAGGGCGGGATAACGGGGTTGGTTGATTCCGGTCTGAAGAGTCAGTAAGCAAGGCAGGGGAATATTGATCAAATCGCGCAGACCGCCCTCGATTTCCCTCTGCACCTCAATCGATTTCCGGTCAGGTGCGATCTCTTCACGGATCACGGATGAAGCCCAGGGCAATCCCAATAGCGCTGCTATCATGATTCCAGTCTGGCCCTGCAGTGTATCTTCCGCCATAATTCCGGTCAGGATCAGATCATAGGCTTTTTTCCGGGCAATGTCGGCAATTAGCTTTGATACCAGAAGGGGATCCAGGTAGCCTGATAGGGCTGTTGTAATATGAATTCCGTGATCAACCCCCATACCCATGGCACGCCTAGCGACGGCCTGAGATCTTTCGGGGCCCACGGTGATGGCGTCGATTCTGCTGTCTTCAAACCGTTCCCGAATGAGCAATGCTTCTTCGATAGCCACTTCATCAAAGCGATTGAGCATGTAACGGGACGTATCATCTTCCCCGATCCAGTTGGTTTTCGGGTCAATCTCCAGTTCCACCTCCGGATCAAGATCGGGCACCTCTTTTACACAAACCAGTATGTTCATGATTGTCGTTCGCCTGGGTATTGGATTTAAGTGGATGGTATCGGCTTTATACTCCCGGTGTTTTTACTGTTATTGGGGATTGAGAAAGGATTGTCAAGAAAAATCGAGCAATCGCTCGATTTTTCTTGACATAGATCTTTCCCCTGTTAACCATAGGGTAAAAATAGAAGATCGGGTGGGATCCATTTACGCCGGCAAGGACGGCGTACTCAGGATCGAAGGATAAAAAACGAGGTAGCTGTCACGATTTTCATGTTTTGATATTTTGAACGTTAGAAAGGGAGCAACAATGGATTTTTCTATTCCTGAAAAAATGCAGGTCATTCTGGAAATGATCAATGAGTTTGTCGATAAGGAACTGATCCCACTGGAAAATGAATACCTGACACGGGAGAGGTCCGGTGAAGTGTTTGAGAAAGCAATCAGGGAGAAGCAGCAGAAGGTCAAGCAGATGGAGCTATGGGCACCAAATCATCCACAGGATCTTGGTGGAATGGGATTGAGTCTGCTTGAGCACGGTCTTGTCTCAGAAGCTCTGGGTCGCTGTACCCTGGGACATCTTGCCTTCGGTTGTCAGGCGCCGGATGCCGGCAATATTGAGATCCTTCATCAATACGGAACAGAGGAACAGAAGGAGCGTTTTTTGAAGCCTTTGGTTGTAGGTGATATCAGGAGTTGTTTCTCCATGACCGAGCCGGACATGCCGGGATCCAATCCCGTCCTTCTGGAGACAACGGCTGTCAAGGATGGAGATGATTATATCATTAACGGTCACAAGTGGTTCACCTCTTCGGCTGATGGTGCCGAATTTGCGATTGTCATGGCAGTGACCAACCCCGACACCGATTCCCCTTATCTGAACGCAAGTATGATTATTGTTCCTACGGATACGGAGGGGTTCAACCTGGTTCGTAATATCCCGGTGATGGGCCACGCCGGTGGCGGATATTTCAGCCACGGTGAGGTAACCTATAATTCCTGCAGGGTTCCCCAATCCAATCTTCTGGGACCGGAAGGCCACGGATTTGTGATTGCACAGGACAGGCTGGGGCCGGGACGGATACACCATTGTATGCGCTGGATAGGCGTCTGCAACAGGGCTTTTGAATTGATGTGCAAGAGGGCCCAGGGTCGGATGATCTCCCCGGGTAAAAATCTTGCTTCCAAACAGATCATCCAGGCCTGGATAGCGGAATCGGCAGCAGAGATTCAAGGAGCTCGCCTGATGGTTCTTCACGCAGCCTGGATGATTGACAAGCTGGGTGCCAAAGAAGCCAGGGTTGAAATCTCCACAATTAAGTTCACCGTTGCCAACACGCTGCAAAAGGTTCTGGATCGGGCTATTCAGGTGCACGGGGGGCTGGGCGTTACCGATGATACGGTCCTGGCGAAGCTCTGGAGTCACGAGAGAGCTGCCAGAATTTATGATGGTGCGGATGAAGTGCACAAGGTTTCGGTGGCAAAACGAATTCTGAGACAGTATGGAAACAACGGATAAGTCAGTAATGAGTTTCGAAGACGGTCTGACCTTTGACGCCTTTCAGGAAGAGTTCCGGCTCGGCAAGGAGGACTTTTGCAGGGATGTCTTTCAGGAGAATCGTGAGACCATCCAGATCAAGAAAGAGAAAACAGCGGTTAAGAATCTCTCCAGGATCTTCGATGCCACCTTCAGGATCTGCTCACGTAAAGGATTCAGGGGAATGAGCATGCGCGACCTGAGCCAGGAATCCGGACTCAGCATGGGAGGGCTATATGCTTATTTCCGGAGTAAAGAGGAGTTATTGAATACCCTGCAACGGGTAGGCAATCATTTCATCCACCGGCATCTTGAAACCACTTCCCGGAAGGGAGGCGACGCGCGGCAAAGACTCAGGATTATGATCAAGACCCATCTCTATCTCAGCGAAATTGTTCAACCCTGGTTTTACTTCTCCTACATGGAAGCCAAAAGCATGAGCAGAAAGGAGAGAGATTTTTATAAACAGGCTGAACTGTTTACCGAGAATCTGATACTGAAGATTTTAAAGCAGGGTGTTAAGGAGGGGCAGTTCGCTGATCAGGATCACCAACTGGCGGCCAGTGTGATTAAATCGATGTTGCAGGACTGGTATTTGAAACGGTGGAAGTATTCCAAGCGGGAAATCTCGGTGGATCGTTATGCCGAGTTTCTGATTGGCTTTATCGAATCCTTTTACTGCCTGTCCCAGGGTAGCGAGGGTTAGACTCACCATGACTCTGCAAGAAACTTGTTCCAAAGACGCACTTATCTATTCAATTGCTCTGATCCGAATGGTCAGCAATAACAAATTCGAATGAACTGACTGAATCAAAAGAAAATCAATCATGACACATATCGATTCGGCAACAACCATCAGGGAAGGGGAGGAGCTTGATAAGGCTACCGTCGGGGAATTTCTGAAGGATTCCATTCCGGGACTTTCAGGTGATTTGACCATCAGCCAGTTTCCTTCCGGCTATTCCAACCTGACCTACCTGATTGAGATGGGCGACAAAAAACTGGTGTTGCGACGTCCTCCCTTCGGAACCAAAGCAAAATCAGCACACGACATGGGACGGGAGTATCGGATTCTCTCCACCCTTCAGGGCACTTTCCCATATGCCCCCAAACCGCTGGTCTATACCGAGGACGAATCCCTCATTGGCTCTCCATTTTATGTGATGGAGCGAATCGAAGGAATCATTCTCAGGAAGGATCTTCCCCCGGCTCTAAAGTATACCCCGGAAGAAGCAGGAATTCTCGGTAAAAACCTGGTGGATGTGTTGCTGGAATTGCATGCTGTCGATTACAAGAAAATAGGTCTGGCAAACGAGGGTAAACCCAAGGGCTATATCAAAAGACAGGTGGAGGGGTGGAGCAAGAGATATCGAGCTGCCCGAACCCCGGATGCACCTGATTTTGAAAAGATTATGGAGTGGCTGGAAAAAAACCAACCCGAAGATAGTGACCGGTCCTCACTGATTCACAATGACTTCAAATTCGACAACATTGTGCTTGATCCAACCAATCCGCTTCAAATCATCGGTGTGCTGGACTGGGAGATGGCGACAATTGGTGATCCCCTGATGGATCTTGGAGCTGTCATGGCCTACTGGATTGACAAGGATGATTCGGAAGAGATGCAGTTGATCCGACTACAACCGACCCATATCGAAGGCATGATGACCCGAAAGGAGGTGTTGAATTACTACCTGGAGAAATCCGGACGTAACCTGGAGAATTTTGCCTTCTACCAGTGTTGCAACCTGTTTCGGCTGTCCACCATTGCTCAACAGATTTACTATCGATACTATCACGGCCAGACGAGGGATAAACGATTCGCCATGCTAGTGTTTGCCGTGCAGGTGATGGAACGGGTGATCGTCTCTATTCTGGAGCAAAAGGGATAAAAGCCGTGAGGTTTGATCTATCCCCCTTCCCTGTCAGGCAGTACAGGGCAAATACTGGAAAAAACTAACGAACGTTCGGTTTTCCTTGACAGGCTTTTTGTTGATCTGTAAATATACTATCAGTCGAATTCGGTTTTTACCGGAATCGAGTCGAGGAGAGACGACGAGGTAGGAGGAATCCAAAGTTTTCTGGAGGACGGGTCAAATGGATACGACGGACGCGATACATGGCTGGCGCAGCATCAGACGTTACAAGGATGTTCCCGTCCCCCGGGAGGCTTTGAAAGCAGTTTTGTCAGCAGGGCGCAGGGCGCCTTCCTGGGAGAATGTTCAACCATGGCATTTCATTGTTGCCGAAGACTCGGAACTCAAGACAAAACTGGCCGAACTGGCCAGTAGTCAGAAGTTTGTTGCCAAAGCACCGGTAGTGATAGCGGTGTGCGGGAACCTTGCGGCTTGGGAAAAACCCAAGAACAAAGAGGCTCTGATGGAGTTGGCAGAAGCCGGTGTCATGAAAGTGAACGAGGAGATCATTGACAAGGTGTTGCTGAATGATCCGGTATTTTGTGTGGCAGAGAACGGTCCTGCGGTTATTTTGGCGCGAACCTTCGAACAATTGGGCATCGCCTATGGTTTCATGGGAGTGGAGGCCGTAAACCAGGGATTGGGGATGTGCATTGTTGGTGCTATGAACAGCGAAGTGACCGGGACAAAACAGGAACTTTACCAGGAGGTGAAGGAATTGCTGGCAATACCGGATGATATGTACCTGCTAACATTGCTGACCTTGGGAGTCCCCGGAGAAGAACCTAAAGCGAGACCGCGCAAGCCGTTCGACAGTATTGTTTCCAGTGGTCGATTCGGCAATCCGCTGTAGAAAGGAGAATGCCGTGGGGGATTCGTCTTTGAAAAGTCGGGAGCCATAAAATAATATCAAGGAAGCTATTATTCCCGATTACCCCCGTACGCCATAGATTTGGTCTAGACAGCCCCCATGGTATTTGCCTCCTGATTCATCACATCACTATATTCCGCCGTATTATCATTTCTTCAATCTGATCCCACAGTATTCTAAACACCGATAATTTGATGTCTTCGATTTGAACCTGAAGCTGATATGGGAAATCGGTATTTGCATGAACTGTTCTTTTTAGGGCGTTGTGCTAAAGCTTCCTGCCGGGAAGATTGAGAGTGGCTGTTTTGCCTCCGTCGACGGCCAGAGCCTGACCGGTAATAAAACTTGCCTCATCGCTTGCCAGAAAAAGAATCGCTTGGGCTACCTCTTCCGGTAAACCGTATCTTCTAAGTTCACAAAATTTGCCCAGCTTGTCCCCCTTTCCTGCCTGCCTGGCAAGATCGAAGACAGGTTTGGTCATTCCGGTTTCGATCAAACCGGGACAGATGGCATTGACCCTGATATTATCACCTCCCAGGTCACAAGCCGAAGTACGGGTCAGGTTTATCAAGGCGGCTTTGCTGGCACTGTAAGCACTGGGGCCGGCACCAGACAAGAGGCCGGCGACAGAAGCCGTATTGACAATGGATCCGCTTTTTCTCTCCCGCATGTGAGCCGCTACATGCTTTAAGGCATAGACGGCACCCATAACATTTACTTTGTAGACGCCAAGCCAGTCCTCGGTTTCCTGGTCAGGTACATCGCTGTTCTCATATTTTCCGGTTATTCCCGCATTGTTGCAAAGAATATCAATTTGACCGAACTGCTCGAGTGTCTCTTCAATCAGACTTTTAACCTCCTCCTCTTCAGCCACGTTTGTTACGCGTTCGGCAACATCGGGCTGCCAGGTTTTGGCTTTTTCCAGGACTTTGTTCAGTCTTCTTTCACTGACATCTGCCAGCATGGTCCTGGCACCCTCTTTCGCAAACAGATAAGCGGCAGCTTCACCGATTCCGCTGGCTGCCCCGGTGATAATGGCAACCTTGTCACTCAACCTGTCTTTTCGTTCATTCATGAGATTTTTCGCCTTTGTCCAGGTTCATATCGCAGTAGTCCGCATTTGCCTTAATGGCGCGTACAGCCCTGGCTGGATCCTGGAAGACTGGAACGCCATTGTCGATCATTGCCCTGATCAGGAAATTATGCGGATCGTGATAGGTAAAACAGACAACGGGTTTGCCTGTTGATTCTGTCAGATTGCGGAAGTTTTCGGCAGCGAATCCGGCCATTCCGCCCAACATCTCCTCAACCTCCTCCTCGCTCTTCCCGGCTTTCATCATCCGTTCCCGGATGCTGAAAACCGGTGCCAAGATATAGATCAAAAGGTAGTCCAGGGATTCTTCTTTTAACAACACACCGGGGATATCGATGAAAAAAGAGTTTTGCTCCTGGGTAAAGGTCAGGTCAACCGGATTTGCCGAACTTGCTGTATGGGGAAGATATGGCTTTAAGGCTTTCCGGGTTTTTTCAGACAAGGAAGGCAGGGATAATCCGGACCTGCTGCAGGCATCCGCAGCGGAAGCGCCGGGGCCGCCGGAGTGAGTCTGTATGACAACGTTTCGTCCTTTCCGTTTTGGTAGACTTCCCAGGGTCCAGCAGCAATCGAATAGCTCAACCAGTGAATGCACCCTGATAACCCCCGCCTGCTTAAAGGCGGAATCGTAGAGCTGATCGGGTCCTGAAAGGGAGCCGGTGTGAGAGAAGGCTGCTTTTCTGCCTGCTTCCGAGCCACCGACATAAAATGCAATTATCGGTTTTTTTGCCGTGATTCGTTTGGCAGCCTCAATAAATGCCCGACCTCGTTTTATTCCTTCAATGTAAAGCGCGATAACCTTGGTACGGGGACATTCGGCAAGGTATTCGATGCAATCGACCAGATCCAGATCCGCTTCGTTACCCACGCTGATGGCAGTACTGTATCCCAATCCGAGACTTGAGAGATAGTTGAACATCTGTGCAACAAAGCTCCCGCTCTGGGAGACAAGTCCTACATAGCCGGGTTCTCCCTCCATGGAGAGAGGGGTTGAATTCAGCCTGTGGTGAGTATTGACAATTCCGAGACAATTGGGGCCGATGATCCGGATTCCGTACTGCTTCGATATCCCAAGCAATTGTTGTTCAAGTTCGATTCCCTGGCCTCCCACTTCCTTGAATCCGCCGGACACGACAATGGCTCTTTTAATCCCGCTCTTCCCGCACTCTTCCAATACCTGGCAAACCACCGTTGTTGGCAGGACCATAATGGCCAGATCGGGTGTCTCGGGAATCTCGCTTAGGTCAGCATAGGACCGGATTCCCTTGACCTCTTTCTCCTTCGGATGGACAGGGTAGACCGAACCCTTGAATCCGGCTTCGAGAACGGAGGTAAGAATAATAGATCCCATGGTTTCCGATCTGTTGGATGCCCCGTAATAGGCAATGCTCCTGGCATTGGCAATCCGGTATAGCGGACTCTCTTCAATTCGATTCATATCCTTTTTTAAACGTTACGATTGTTTTTCTGATACCTCGCCATCAGCTCCGGCTCTTTTATCATTGGATTATCCCTTTGTGTAGAAACAGTGTCAATAAAAAAATCGAGCGAACGTTCATATTTTTATTGAAATCCCCACTCCTTTTTTTTACCATTTAAGTCCTGAAGGGTTATGCTGGGTTAAATGCGCTGAATCGCAGGTTAAGTTCCGGTTTATTAATAATTATCGGGAAGTTTGACACCAAGAGGTGAGAAGCAAGGCTGCAGCTTCGATCATGAGTGTTCGTCGAGAAAGAGTTCCACAATAGACCGACCAAGGCGACTTGCAGAATTGAGTTAACATTTATTGGGAGATGATATGGTTGATTTTTCACTTAAAGAGAAAACGGCTTTAATAACGGGTGCCAGTCGGGGGATCGGGGAAGCCATTGCCGATACATTGGCAGAACATGGGGCTCATTGTATCCTGGTGAGCCGGAAGATAGAGGCCCTGGATGAGGTTGTGAACAAGATTAGAGACAAGGGCGGCTCTGCCGAAGCCATTGCATGCCATATGGGGCACCTGGATCAGATTGAAGCGCTGTTCGGTCAAATTGAAGAGAAGCACGGGGGGCTGGATATCCTGATCAACAATGCGGCCACGAATCCTTTTTTTGGCAGCATCACAGACGTGGATGAGGCCATCTGGGACAAAACATTGGGTGTTAACTTGAAAGGCCCCTTTTTTATGATCAAACAGGCAGCCATGTTGATGGCTAAAAAAGGAGGTGGTGCGGTGGTCAATGTGGCGTCGATCACGGGTATATCTCCCGCTCCCTTTCAGGCTGTATATTCAATTACCAAGGCCGGCATGATCTCCATGACAAAAGCATTTGCCAAGGAGCTGGTCGGGTTTAACATCAGGGTAAACGCCCTGCTTCCCGGTCTGACCAAGACCAAGTTTTCCAGCGCCCTGATCGATAATGACGAAATCTATAAAATTGCCCTAAAGGGTATTCCCATGAACCGGCATGCAGAGCCCGAAGAGATGAGTGGAGCCGTGCTTTACCTGGTATCCGATGCTTCCTCATTTACCACCGGAACCTGTATAGTCTGCGATGGTGGGAACCTGATTTAAACATAAATCCCAGGTGTTAATCGAAGATTAGAGGAGATCAGAACTCAACAGGTAACGACGGAGAGCAAATCACGAGTCGGACCCTGGAATAGTTGATTTACGGTGTTCATGGGGTAGTTCCCGAAGCCGGGCATTAAGCATCTCCATTTTCAGATAGAGATTGTTCCGCGCTCTTCAAAAAAACAGGCTGTTGATGAGTTCCTTCTTCATTCTTTGGTGATCGAAAACTCAAATTCGAGGAAGACATATGAAAGATCCCTTGCTGCAACCGATAAAAATCGGAAACCTTACTCTGAAGAACAGGATTTACCTGCCCGCCATGCATCTGAACATGGCGGTTGAATATGAAGTAACGGACCAACTGGTAGATTTTTATGCGGAAAGAGCCAGAGGCGGGGCATCCATGATTGCTGTCGGATTCGCCACAATCGACAAGCTTTCCGCAGGATCCAGCAATATCGGAGCACATAAGGACGAATTTATTCCCGGTCTCAAGCGACTGGCAGATGCAATCAAGGATAACGGATCACTGGCAGCAGTTCAGTTGAATCATGCCGGCAAGAATAATTTCTCATTTATGATCGGTGAGACAGCCGTCGCTCCCTCCGCGATTCAGGCAAGGATGACCCGTGAGACCCCGCGCGCTTTGGAACATGATGAAATTCTGCAGATTATTCAGAGTTTTGGAGAAGCGGCGCTCAGGGTTAAAAAGGCAGGTTATGATGCGGTTGAAGTTCTGGCCGGAACCGGATATTTGATCAGCTCGTTCCTTTCGCCCCTGACCAATATTCGCACAGATGAGTGGGGAGGTTCCTTTCAGAACAGGATGAAATTTGGTACTGAGGTGATGAAAGCCATCAAAGCCGCGACCGGTGACGATTATCCGCTTATCGTTCGCATCAACGGTAACGATTTGATGTCCGGCGGCCTGGGAAGAAATGAAATGCAAGCCTTTGCCGGGGAGTTGGTAGCTGTCGGGGTGGATGCTTTGAACATCAATGTAGGATGGCATGAAGCCAGAATTCCACAGATTGTAGCCTCCGTTCCCAGGGGAGTGTTCGGATACCTGGCCCGCGGGATTAAGGACCGGGTGGATGTTCCTGTTATAGCCAGTCACCGAATCAATGATCCCGGCACGGCCCGTGAGATGATTGCGGACGGGCTGTGCGATCTTGTGGCAATGGGTCGTCCCTTGATAGCGGATCCCGATCTCCCCAACAAGGTCAGCCAGGGCAGGGAAAACGAAATCATGCATTGCATTGCCTGCGCCCAGGGCTGTTTTGACCACCTGTTTGAACTGAAATTTGTCCAATGCCTCTGCAATCCAAGAGCCGGACGCGAGAAAGAGACGGTAATCGAGAAGGCGGAAAACAGCAAGAAGGTGATGGTCATCGGCGGAGGTGCCGCGGGTATGAGTGCAGCTCTCAGCGCTCGGGAGAGGGGGCATGAAGTTGTTTTATACGAGAAAGCGGACAAGCTTGGCGGACAACTTTACCTGGCGGCGGCACCCCCGGGCCGTGAAGAGTTCAATGAGCTGGCCGTGGATCTGGCAGAGAGGATTCGGGTTAATGGGATCCGAACTGAGCTGAACCGGGAAGTGGATGAATCGGTTATCTCCCGTGAAAAACCGGATCATATCGTGCTTGCCACAGGCGGCAAACCTCTGAATTTGCCTATTCCGGGTGCTGATTTGCCCCATGTGGTGCAAGCCTGGGACGTGCTTCTGAACAAAGTTATTACCGGAACAAATGTTGTGGTTATCGGCGGCGGGGCGGTTGGTGTGGAAACAGCTCTCTTCCTGGCTGAAAAGGGAACGCTTTCCGGAGATACCATCAAATTCCTTTTGCTTAACGAAGTTGAACCCGTCGAAGATTTGCGGGAACTGGCGATCAAGGGAACAAAGAACATAACTGTGTTGGAAATGCTGGAGAAAGCGGGAAAAGACATCGGTCGATCCACTCGATGGGTGATGATGGGCGATCTTTCCAGGTATGGCGTCTCTACCCGAACCGAAACAAAAGCGCTGGAGATTACCGAAAAAGGGGTCAGAATCGAGTGCGACGGAAAAACAGAAGAGATTGCTGCTGATACGGTGGTTATGGCGACCGGATCCGCTCCGGAAAACGGCCTGCGGGAAACGCTGGACAAGATGGCAATCAATTATGACGTGATTGGAGATGCAAATCAGATTGCTTTGGCTTATGATGCCATTTATAACGGATTTGAAACAGGTAGAAGGATATAGGAAAATTCCGGGTAATATTCCGGTACTTGCACTGTAGAGTGGCTGAACTGCAGGATCGGCTGCAAGGTATTCGGTGCTTCTTGCCCGGAGCAGATTGTGAATCGTTACCGAATTGGCAATAGAGGAGATTTGACAATGGGACCACTGAAAGGAATTAGAATTGTAGAAATCGGAAGTATCGGCCCCGGACCGTTCTGCGCCCAGATGCTTGCTGATATGGGAGCGGATGTTATCCGTGTTGACCGTAAGGGAGCTGCGGGTGATCAGATTGGAGGCAAATTCAATATTCTTCACCGAAATCGCAGATCGGTAACTGTCGATCTGAAAAAGCCGGAAGGGGTGGAGACCGTGTTGAGGTTGGTGGAAAAAGCTGATGCCCTGATTGAGGGATTCCGCCCCGGGGTAACCGAACGGTTGGGGATCGGGCCCGTTGTCAGTCTGAAACGCAATCCCAAGCTGGTGTACGGCAGAATGACCGGGTGGGGACAGGATGGTCCGCTTGCCGAAGCAGCGGGACATGATATTAACTATATCGCTCTTTCCGGCGCTCTTCACGCAATTGGTTTGAACGATCAGGCTCCCGTTCCTCCCTTAAACCTGGTGGGAGATTTCGGTGGCGGAGGTCTGATCCTGGCTTTCGGGATTGTCTGCGCAATTCTTGAGACTCGGAAATCCGGCAAGGGACAGATCATCGATACCTCTATGGTTGACGGTTCGGCAGCCCTGATGGGTATGTTCTTTGGTTTCCATGCTGCCGGGGTCTGGTCTGAAAAGAGGGGGGTCAATCTCCTGGACGGCGGTGCCCATTTTTATGGTACCTACGAGACAGCAGATGGAAAGTGGGTCTCTATCGGCTCTATTGAACCGCAATTTTACAAATTGCTGCTGGAGCATGCAGGTATCGAGGATCCCGCTTTTGATAATCAGATGGATTTCCAGAAGTGGCCGGAGTTGAAAGAGAAACTGGCCGCAATCTTCAAGACCAAAACCAGGGATGAGTGGTGCGAGATCATGGAAGGGACTGATGTCTGTTTTGCACCGGTACTTTCTTTCTCCGAGGTACAACAGCACCCGCATAACGCGGCCAGGAAAACGTTTATCGAAGTCGATGGTGTTGTTCAACCGGCACCCGTGCCCAGGTTCAGTAGAACGAAGCCGGAAGTGAAAATGGGTCCTCCGGCACCCGGTGAGCACAACGAATCAGCCTTAAGCGACTGGGGATTCCAGGAAGACGAAATCAAATCATTAATTGATGCTGAAGTAATTTAGATTACAGCTGAACACCGGTCGACAGGATATTTATGCATGAACTTCCCGTAACGGAGCGGATTCTGGATGTCATTCTCTCACATGTAAAACGCAACCAGGTGAGGAAAGTGGTCAGGGTTAACCTGCGGGTCGGTGAATTAAGTGATCTGGAGGACGAGTGGATTCAGCACTATTTCAGCTATCTTGCCAAGGATACAGAGGCTGCGGAAGCGCAACTGGTTATTGAGAGAGTGCCGGTTGTGATCTCCTGCAACCATTGTTCACATCAATTTCAGGTTGATATCAAATCGCTGAAAGAGATCCAATGTCCTGAATGCGGAGAGAAGAAAGGCTCTATTGTGTCCGGGAAAGAATATTATATCAAAGATATGGAGGTAATGTAATGGAAGAGGTCAAACTGATAGAGGTTAAAGAGGATATCCTGTCAGACAATAAGATACAGGCGGATGAGCTGCGATCCCGTTTGAAGTCCGAAAAGATCTTTCTGGTAAACCTGATGTCATCGCCAGGGGCCGGTAAAACAACGTTACTCTTGAAAACACTTGAAGAGATCGGAGATCGGCTCAAGGCTGGAGTAATGGAAGCAGATATCGATTCCAAGGTTGATGCGGAGAAACTGGCAGCCAGGGGCTATACGGCAATTCAACTGAGAACCGGCGGATTCTGCCATTTGGATTCCAACATGGTTGCCCGTGGTTTGGAGGCCATGGATGTACCCGATTTGGATATGGTGGTAATCGAGAATGTCGGTAACCTGGTCTGTCCTGCGGAGTTTGACACGGGATCCGCTCTTAATGTCATGATTTTAAGCGTACCGGAAGGAGATGACAAACCCCTCAAGTATCCACTGATGTTTACGGTTTCGAATGTTATGATCATCCACAAGACCGACTACCTTGCGCTTTCCGATTTTGATGTGAAACTGGCGAGAGAGAGAGCCCGCTCCCTGAATCCCGATATTAAAATCTTCGAGATTTCCAGCAAAACCGGTGAAGGGATCAAAGAGTGGACCGAATGGCTGATTCAGGAAGCATCCAATCACAATCAATAAAAACAGTAACATCAGTACGGGTTTCTGCTGTTACCTTTCCATGAGTGATCGGATTATCCGCCCTGGGGAAGGATAAAATGAACCGTTGTTCCCTGTCCGGGAGATGATTCTGCCCAAATCCTGCCCTTGTGATCCAATATTATTTGCCTGCAGATCGCCAGGCCCAATCCCGTTCCCCCGGCTCCGTTCTTCGTCAGGCTACCTTGTGAGAACTTATCGAAAATCATTTTGAGCTCATGATCCGGAATGCCAACGCCCTTGTCGGCCACCAAGATTTCAAGTCCATCGTTATTCGAATCAGCCGTTGATAAAGCTGTTTGTTTGAATCCAACAAACACCACGCTGTTCTTGGAAGAGTATTTGATTGCGTTGGACAGCAGGTTTCCCAGCACCTGACCTATTTTTAACCGATCGCACAGTGCTACAGGAATAAAGTCGGGGTTTTGAATTTCGACGTTGATTCCCTTCTGCTCTGCCATGGATTCGTAATCCGCAATAACCTCTTCGATAAGAGGAATCATATCGACGGAATCCAGTTCGTAATTCATTTTTCCGGCTTCCAGTTTTGAAAAGTCGAGGAGGTTGTTCAAAAGCACCATTAACCGTTTACCAGTATTATGAACCTGGGAAAAATAGAACGTCAGTTTTTCCCGGGAAACCTTGTTGATTTTGGTAAGGCCGAATTTAGAGTAATTTAGAATATGATGCATGGGTGTTCTCAACTCATGCGAAATATTGGCCATGAATTCACTCTTGGCTTCGTTGGCTGCTTCGGCCTGGGTTTTGGCATGCTTCAGTTCGCGAGTCCGCAGTTCGATCTTCTCTTCCAGGTTTTCCTGGTACTCCTTAAGGCTTTTTTCCACAGCTTTGAGCCGGGAAATATCGGCAAGAACGACAATGAACCCCTCCAGGTGATTGGCATCAAGCAAGGGAGATGCAGATACCAACATCGATATCGGTTCTTTGTTTTTTCTGATCAGTTCCACCTCCATAGAGTCTTTTTCGGGCCGGCTTTTTGAAAGGGCAGACTGTCTGATCAAAGACAAGCTGTTTTTGTTCAGGAATGAAAGTGCCGGTTTGTTGAGGATCTCATCTTCCCTGAAACCGATCACTTTAATCATATTCGGGTTTACGTACGTTACACTCAGTTTGGCATCAAGTATGACTACCCCCTCGTTCATCCTGGACATCAACATACGGTATCTTGCTTCACTTTTGTGCAGGGCTTTTTGCGTTTCAATCCGTTCTGCTATTTCTGATTCCAGTTGTTGGTTGGTTTCCGCCAGAATTTTCAGATTCTGCTTGTGATTTTCGGCAATGGTTTTTTCCTGAAGCAGGCTGTTGTGTAGTCCCCGGAAGATATACACAGTTGAGAATACGGTGATTAGTTCCAGCAGTAAAAAATTGAGAGATGTCGCCAACCACTCATTCAGCGGGTAAGCTGTTACCAAAGTGTAGGACCAGATCGTCGGATTGGCGCTAAGCTGAAATCCAATCCCCACCAATGTTAAAATATTTGCCCCAAATCCGAAAAAAGCGGCTTTTATACCTATCAACAAGGCTGCGACAATGGGGGTCATGAAGAGCCAAACCAAGGCAGGGCCGAAAGGGCCGACGGTGATTGCGAGCGCGAGGCCCGTACCATAAAAAATGGCAACGCAGATAAGCGCTCTGATAATATATGGAATTTGCCGAAACACTAGTATGATGACACTTGCCAGGTAAACAACCAGGTCGACGACGATAATCTCCCAATACCCGGCCATAGCCGCAAGGCATATACTGATAGTTACAACAAAAAAACCGATAACGACTCCGGAAAAAACAATCAGGAGCAGGAGTCTCTCCTGCCAGTAATCGATCCCATCGGTTGGGGTTAATTTGGCGGGTGTGGTAAATCTAATAGCAAGCTGTTTAAGTATTGGAGGCATTAACGATTGATGTCATAAAACAGATCACTGCTTTGAATTGGATTTACAAATTGACAAAACGAACTCGGTTCCTTTTTTTTCCGAGCTGCTGAAATCGACCTCGCCCCCAAGAAATTTCTCACTGAGAATCTTCATGGAATAGGTCCCCAGCCCCCTGCCAGCACCTCTTTTGGTGCTGTAGTTTCTTTGGAACACTCTCTTGGCGATTTGCAACGGAATAGAGCTTTTGTTCCAGACTTTGAAAATAGTCCGATCATTTCTGTCTTCAACCCACACTCTGACGACATCGTTTTCGGATGAAGCCTCAAGAGCATTGATAATCATATTGCTTAATATCCGGACCAGAAGCGAAAGATCACTGTTGAAGGTGAACTCGAACTCTGAGCCCTCAAAAATAATTTCCTTGCCACGAGCTTCGGGATGATCGGTCAGTACAGATTCAAGTTCCTTAAACAGGCGGGCGACGGACAGCTCATGTAAACTGGGTTGGTACGTATGTATATTGGAAAGTATAAGCTGTCTCTGAACGCTTATCTCACCTGCCAGCCTTTCTACCAGGGTGTGAATCCGGTCCAGTGCTCTCTCTTTCTTTTCCGGTTTCCCGTTTTTGATCGAATTGCTGGAATTGACCAGACCCGAAACGATATTGCTGATATCATGGAAGAAGATCTTCTCCAAACTATCAAGCTTTTGTTGATGAGTGATATCCTGTAAAAACAGAAGTACGATAGGGCGGTTGCTGAATTTGACAGGAAGAGCCCTGACACGAAAACAGAGATCATCTCTTTTGCCGTTTCTCTCCACCTCGACAGCACAGATCTTTTCAACCGGCATTTCCTTTTCCAGACTGAGCACAATAGCAATAGCCGCTCCGCAGGTCGGGCAGTACTCGCTGGTTCCGCAACCTCCCTCGTTTTTGTTGGCATGTATGCAGTTCAGGGTTTCACCAGGCCTTAAGCCAATGATATCATGCACATCTTTTACCCCCAACAGGGAGAGAAAAGTCTCATTAACAGCAATTACCTGTCGATGCTGGTTTAATACAGCGAACAACCCGCTGGCCACATTCATCAACCCATCGATTACGGGGTTGCGGCTAATTTGTTCGATATCATCCTGAAGCTCAGCCTCAGAAGCCCTCTCGGGCGAAGCAAAATGTGTTTTCATGCCCTCAACTGGAAATGCCTTTATTGGGTTTTTACAATAAACCTTGAGCTGACCGGCAAGCAGCTACTTGATGTCATATATCATACTAAAAAAGAAATCAGCAAGGCGTTTTGATACAGCTCCATGATTGGTGAAGGTAAGTTGATCAGTCATCTAACCTTTCGACAGGTATTGGCCTCTGATTATTTAACAAAACAGGATGATATTACAAAACGGTATTTGAAATTGCTATAAAGTAAAACATTGCAAAATTGACCTGTTTTGCTAACAAGAGGTCGAAGAGTATGACATCAAGGTCTCTATTGATCGAGATCAAGGGTTATTGGAAACTTCATCCTGTGGTCTTTTGACAGAACAGCGAATGTTACTTAAAATTTATTGAACGATATCTTAAATATTATTGAACAAAAAAGCCACGAAAGAGTTTTTGACTAAAAGGGACTGTCTCAACTTATTTCTATTTGTCTTTCCTTTGGGTAAATCCACAAATTTTTGCCCCTTAAATTGTGCTTTTAATATAATTGTAGTAAGAGAAGTTTGAATTTTGTGACCGACCTCATATGAAGGCTCAATGAAGTGATCCGGGACAGTTAGGTGTTTTTCATAAATCTTAATCCGATTGACGATGGCAAATGCTGAAGACCTGCCAAAACTATAGTGATTCAGAATTTATTAGAACGTTATTAAACGACAATCGGGATCAATTTTTTTTCGATATCGGTTGCTGTATAATAGAATATTTTAGTCATGAACTTTCTGTTTATCGGGAATGACAGCGAATCAGTAAAAACGAAAGGGCTGAGTAGCTAAGACTTTAAAGAAGAAACCTATGGAAAATCAAATCATTGATCCACGAACTTCCGTCGATTTATCCAAGTCCGATAAAAAGTCAACTACAGCGGTGGAAAGAAAAAGCCGCATTCTTTCCTATATTTTCACCTTCATTATCATGTTGGCTGTCTGGATCATTCTATCCGGAAAGCTCGACCTGTTTCACATCTCCCTGGGAGTGATATCCAGCATTCTGGTCTCCTATTTTTCAGCAGAAATGCTCTTTCCGGAAGCGAAGATCTCGTTTTTGCTGAAAACCTGGTTGGGTCTTCTGGGCTACCTGCCCTGGCTGATTTACCAGATTTTTCTCTGCAATCTGCACCTGGTTTACCTGGTGTTCCATCCCAGGCTTAAAGAGGTTATTAATCCTCAAATTGTAACATTCAAAAGCAAGCTTGAAAACGATATTGCCCTTGTTACCATCGCCAATTCCATAACGCTGACGCCCGGCACCAATACAATATATTTGTCTTTGTACGGTGATTTCACGGTGCATGCGATTGATGATGCTTCAATCGAAGGAATTCCGGGAGAACTGGAAACAAAGGCAAAAAAAATATTTGGACTATAATGAACCAGATTTTTCTCTATGCAAGTATCTTCATCGGTTTCCTGATGCTGTTGGCCATGTTTAGAGCAATTGCCGGACCGTCCATACTTGATCGATTGGTGGGGGCAAACGCGATCGGAAGTCTGACCATTCCTCTGCTGCTGCTCATCGGGTTGCTTTTCCACAATGTGGAAATGTTTATTGATATTGCGTTGGCATATGCACTGCTGAACTTCATTGCCGTCATTGCCTCTGCCAAATACTTTAAGAAAAAGAAAGGGCTGTTTGATGAGCCTTGATTAAAAAGATGAAAAACTATTCAGATATAAACAAATCATGAACATCGTTGTCACTGTTTTACTGGCTGCCGGGCTCTTTTTCTTCCTGGTAGGGATCATCGGGATCATCCGTTTTCCCGATTTCTATTCGAGAATGCATCCTGCGGGCATGCTGGATACCATGGGGTTGTTGCTATCAATGCTTGCCATCGCAGTCTATATCCTTTTTGACCACTTTTCTTACCTTTCCGTCTTCTCCAGTTTAAAGATCCTGCTGATCGTGATTTTCGTCTATATCACCAGTCCGATTGCCTCCCATGCCATTATGGATGCCGGCGTCAGGGCGGGACTTCAACCCTGGACCCGGGAAGATTTAACCAAAGAGGAGACATAATGAACTGGCAGATTGATCTCATTACCCTGTTACTGGTGATTATCTGTGGAATTGGCGCCATTTCCGTCAAGGATCTCCTTGGGGCTTCGATACTGCTGGGTGCATACAGCTTTTTAATGTGCGTTCTCTGGGCTGTTATGGGAGCTGTTGATGTTGCCTTTACCGAAGCGACCGTGGGAGCCGGCGTCAGTACGGTGATCTGTGTTGCCGCCGTCTTTCAGACTACCAGGAGGGCCAAAAATTGAAAAAGCTGGGTCTGCTTACCGTAGTTGTCTGCGGAGTATTACTTCTGCTGAAAACCGCAGAATTCGCTGACTGGGGAGATCCGAATTCTCCTGCCAGTCGCCATCTTTCACCCTATTTTCTGGAAAACTCCATTAAGGATTCGGCGGTTCCCAATGTAGTAACGGCTGTTTTGGCTGACTACAGGGGGTTTGACACCATGTTTGAAACCACTGTAATCCTGGCAGCCGGGCTGGCCTGCTTTTTCATTCTGCGGGTGAGAAAGACGGAGAAACCAAAATCCACTTACTACCGTCATGTTCCCACAGCGACCACTCTCAGAATTATTGAGGGGGCGGTATTGCCTGAGCAGTCCAAGGTCTTTAAAAGGATCGATTCGGTCTGGGTTCCTTTTGACCTGATTCTGGCCACTACCTGCAAGGCGATCATTCCCTTTATTCAGATATTTGCTCTATACGTTATCGCCCATGGTCACCACAGTCCGGGTGGCGGATTCCAGGGAGGTGTTGTCCTGGGAGCGTCCATTATTCTGATGGCCATATCCAGAAACCTGGGAGCGGCAATTGCTCACCTGAAAGAGAAGACAACGGTTCTGATGGCGATGATTGGCGTGTTTATCTACGCCGGTACTGGGGCGTTTGCCGCCCTGGCAGGGAAGAACTTTCTGGACTACAGCACCCTGGCTACTGTCCTGGGAGTTGACGAAATCATGGCGCGCTCGCACGGTATTCTGATTGTGGAGACAGGTGTAGCAATAGCGGTGATGGCAGTCATGGTCTGGATCTACTATAATCTGTCTTCCGCGGGTAAACAAGACGAGGGGTTGTAATCATGGGCGAGATTCTTGATTTTATCATCGCTAAAAGTAATTACTGGAGCTATGTCGTCCTAATGATGATCGGTCTCTATGCCATGATTTCACGTCAGAATTATGTGCGGAAGATCATCGGCATGAGTATCTTTCAAACTGCTGTCATTCTTTTCTATGTTTCCACCGCCGTAAAGGAAAAAGCTGTGATTCCCATCATTGCCCACGGTCACGGAGAAGAGGCAAATGCAGCCATTGAGGCTTCACAATACATTAATCCGCTGCCGCACGTGTTGATGCTGACTGCCATTGTGGTTGGAGTTGCCACTTTGGGAGTTGCGCTTTCGCTGGCCATCAGGGTTTATCAGAAGTACGGCACACTTGAAGAAAACGAAATCAACGACATGATCAGGGAACAATGAGTCAACACTATCCGGCTTTAATAATTGTTGTGCCGCTTCTGGCTGCATTGGCGGCAGCCGCTGCCGGTTGGATTAACAAAAGGTACTGTTTTCCCATTGCCGTGGCTTCATTGGCAGCCTCTTTTGTTTCGTCGGTTTTTCTCCTGGGAAGGGTTATCCGGGTCAAGGAAGTGATTTACGAGATGGCTGGTTGGACCGCTCCCATCGGGATTGTATACAGGGTGGATGCTCTTAACGGGCTTGTTATTGTGGTTGTTACCGCTGTGGCGCTGGTGAACCTGATCTATTCCAAAAGTGCCATCGAAGAGGATTTCCCGGACAAGATGGGAACCTATTACGCGCTTTACATATTGTTTGCAACGGGCTTGGCAGGTATGGTCGTTACCGGCGATGCCTTCAATCTCTACGTGTTGATGGAGATTGCTTCCCTGACAGGATATTCCCTGATGGGTCTGCGCAGGGATCGGGCCACTGTATCCGCCTTGAACTATCTCATCGTGGGAACAATCGGAGCCACCTTTTACCTGTTGGGAGTGGGTTATATCTACATCGCAACCGGGACCCTGAATATGGCCGAGATCGCCTCTTTTATGTCGCAGATGTCGGATTCAGGTTCCATTCGTATGGCATTCGTCATCTGCCTGGCCGGTCTCTTTATCAAAATGGCTTTTTTCCCGCTACACGGCTGGTTACCCAATGCTTATACTTATACACCTACCGCATCCATCGGACTGATTGCCCCCCTGACCACAAAGGTTACGGTTTATATCATGATCCGCATGGCACTGTCGGTTTTTACACCCGAATTCTCTTTCAAGACCATCGAACTCAGCGGAGCCATTGTCTGGCTGGCAATAATCGGAATCGTCGCCGGTTCCTGTATGGCCCTGGCCCAGAAAAACTTTAAGAAGATGTTCACCTATATCATCGTCGCCGAGGTGGGATATATGGTGGGCGGATTCTGGTTGGGAAACCGGGCGGGAATCAGCGGCTCTGTTCTGCACATTGCCAATGATGCCCTGATGACCCTGGCGTTGTTTATGGCAGCCGGAATATTCGCCCGGAAAATAAAGGGGGAAGAGATTTCGGATATGCAGGGATTGTTCAGAAAAATGCCCTGGACCATGGCTGCCTTTGTGCTGGGAGGGCTTTCCATTATAGGCGTGCCGCCGACTTGCGGCTTTTTCAGCAAATGGTACCTGATCTCGGGTGGCATCGAGGCAGGCAATTACTATTTTGTTGGTGCGCTTCTTTTCAGCAGTCTGATCAATGCGGTTCTTTTTTTCCGGATATTCGAAGTTGCCTATTTTGAACCTTTTTCGGAATCCCATGGGCACGATCACAGCCACGGACATGAAGCTGTTGCTGTCGAGGAAGCGCCCCTGGGAATGTTGATCCCCTTTTATGTTGTTGCCATTTCATTGGTGATTCTCGGTATATTCTCCGGTGATCTCATAACCAAAATTATCTATTTTGCCATTCCGGCAGGGATTGTTTAAACAGTGGAACCTTTATTCTCCATCGGTCCAATACTGGCAGTATTGACGCCTGTTGCAGCCGTACCGGTACTGATTTCAAGCAAAAATGAAAATGTCCGTGAGGGTTGGACGTTTCTGGCAGCCGGGGCCCTTTTTCTGATGGTCGTCTCCATGCTGCCGTCTATCCTGGAAGGGGCGAGACTCGAATTCGTCATTGCCACCCTGACACCTTCGCTGGCGATCAAATTAACCGTCGATGCCCTGGGTATGCTGTTTGCGTTGGTTGCTTCCTTTTTATGGATTGTTACCTCCGCTTATTCCATTGGATACATGAGAACGCTGAAAGAGCATAGTCAGACCCGATACTACAGCTTTTTTGCTCTTTCCCTGTTTGCCACCATCGGGGTTGCCTTTTCCGGCAACTTCTTCACCATGTATCTCTTCTATGAACTGCTTTCACTGGCAACCTATCCCCTGGTTACCCATCACCAGGACAAGGAAGCAAGATCATCCGGGAGGAAATATCTCTTTTACATTCTGGGTTCCTCCATCGCCTTCCTGATCCCGGCCATGCTGATTACCTATGCTTATACAGGGACGCTCGATTTCGGCAGCCAGGGTTTCATGGCGGGACATGGGATACCACCCAAGCTGCTCCTGCTTCTCTTGGGAATGTTTATCTTCGGGTTTGCCAAGTGCGGGATCATGCCCTTTCACTCCTGGCTTCCGGCTGCCATGGTAGCTCCTACGCCGGTCAGTGCTCTTTTGCACGCCGTTGCTGTGGTCAAGGTGGGTGTCTTCTGTGTGATCCGGGTGATTACCGGGGTTTTTGGCACCGATTTTCTCTCTTCGCTGCAGTACAACAGTTACCTTGCCTACCTGGCCGCTTTTACGATTCTGGCCGCTTCACTGATCGCTCTCTCGCAGGACAACCTGAAACGAAGGCTGGCATTTTCAACCATCGGGCAGCTCTCCTATATTATCCTGGGCGCAGCTCTGTTGACCAGGTACAGCCTGACTGCCAGCATGCTCCACATTGCTATGCACGCCTTTGGCAAGATTACTCTCTTTTTCTGTGCCGGGGCTATCTTTGCAGCTTCGGGAATAAAGAACATCAGCCGGATGGTCGGTATCGGAAAGAGGATGCCCTGGACCATGGGGGCGTTTCTGGTTGGCTCTCTGAGCGTTATCGGACTACCTCCCGCCGGAGGATTGATCAGCAAATGGTTCCTGGTACTGGGAACGCTGGAGTCGGATCAGATCTTCTTTCTTTTTGTTCTGTTGGCCAGTTCACTCCTCAATGCAGCCTATTTTCTGCCTATCGTCTACAGGGCATTTTTCTGTAGTGAAGAGGAGTCCCAGTTCGAAAACAAGGTGGATGAAGTACCGGCCTGGTGTTTGGGACCGATCATGGTTACAGCTACAGCATCGCTGATCCTGTTTTTCTATCCACAACCTTTTTTAAGACTCGCCCGGCAGGCGGTTCAAACGATATTAGGCGGGTAAGACATATGGAAGAAACTCATCACGAAGAATTGATGGATTTAAAACACGAGGCGCTGCCGGGGTATAAGACAATCTTCAATGTTGTCTTCGTCATTGCCGTGATCTACCTGGCGGTGCTGTTGGTGACCTATCTCTAAAAACGGAATTGGTGCAATACGGTAAATTCGGATTTAACAATGAAATTTGATCTGAAAATATTTGATAATCCCCGCAATGTGAAAATCTTTCTTGGGGTGTTTTATGCGTCGCTGGTCGTGCTGCTGATTGCCGACTTTTTGGTGCATAAACATCACGATATCCCCCTGGAAGGAGCGCCGCAGTTCTATGCGGTGTATGGATTTGTCTCCTGTGTGATGCTGATTTTTATTGCCAAGGTGATCAGGTTTTTTATCAAGCGGGACGAGGATTATTACGACAAATAGCGCTACAGCTCATGATTCGGAATGAGTAGTTAATTATTTCCACTATTCCAATTATCGGTAAATCGGATGGTTCTAACGACAATAAACACGGGCATTCCACCGGCATTGATTTTTATTCTGGGGGCGGTATTGATTCCGTTTCTCAAGGGGAAGGCAAAGGCTGCTTACTTACTGCTGTTGCCTGTGTTGGCTTTTCTGACGCTGGTTAACACGCCCAATGGCAACCATTTTCTTTATCCGCTGCTGGACTACCAGCTCAACCTGGGACGGATAGATGGCTTGAGTCGTGCTTTCGGCTACATCTTTGTCATCGTCACCTTTATCGGCATGATCTACGCGATCAGGGTAAAGGATAATGTACAGCATGTGGCGGCCTATGTTTATGCGGGAGGCGCCTTGGGGGTGACCTTTGCGGGTGATCTCTTCTCCTTCTACATCTTCTGGGAATCCATGGCCATTGCCTCCACATTTCTGATTCTGGCGCGTAAAACAAAGGAATCCCAGAAAGCAGCCTTCAGGTATATCCTCGTCCATATCTTCGGCGGGCTATCATTATTGGGCGGGATTGTTATTTATGTCGTCCGGACCGGAACGCTGGAGTTCAGCTTTATCGGGTTGGCTGATTTCAGTGACGTGGGTGCGACCATGGGTGTTGCCAAGTATATGATTTTCATTGGCGTTGCCATCAATGCCGCTATTCCTCCTCTACATGGTTGGCTGAAAGATGCCTATCCGGAAGCGACGGTGACCGGTGCTGTTTTTCTCAGCTCCTTTACAACCAAGAGCGCCGTCTATGTGATGGCGCGAATGTTTCCCGGCACCGAGCTTCTCATCTGGCTTGGGGTGGCAATGACGGCGATCCCCATTTTTTATGCGGTGCTTGAAAATGATATTCGTCGGGTTTTGGCCTACAGTCTTATTAACCAGGTAGGCTTTATGCTCTGTGGAGTGGGGATCGGCTCCGAGTTGGCGATCAATGGTGCTGTGGCCCATACTTTCTGCCACATTCTGTATAAATCCCTGCTTTTCATGTCGGCCGGAGCCGTTTTGCACCAGACCGGAAAGATCAGGTGTACCGATTTGGGAGGGCTTTATCGTTCCATGCCTATTACCGCTGTTTTCTGTATGATCGGGGCGGCATCCATTTCGGCGTTTCCCCTGTTCAGCGGTTTTGTCAGCAAATCCATGATCATCAGTGCTGCAGGATATGAAAATCTGCTGATTGTCTGGTTGATTTTCCAGTTTGCTTCAGCCGGTGTATTTCACCATGCCGGAATCAAGGTTCCCTATTTCATGTTCTTTGGTCACGATTCGGGTCTGCGCCCCAAGGAAGCCCCCCTGAATATGTTGATTGCCATGGGAATCGCTTCCTTCCTCTGCATTTATATCGGTATTGATTTTGGCAAGCTCTATGCGATTCTACCCTATCCGGTTGAGTATGAACCTTACACCGGGGCCCATGTTATCGGTCAATTGCAATTGCTGATGTTCGGAGCGCTGGCATTCTGCCTTCTGATTCTCTCCGGTAATTATCCGGCGGAGATGCGATCCGTAAACCTGGATTTCGATTGGTTTTACAGAAAAGGTGGCGCAGCCTTTTATCGTATCACCGATGTGTTGGGTAATGGCATCAATAAAGCTTTTGATGCGGTATTTCTCAAATCACTGGTTCCCTCGATCAATAGTTTTGCCGAGAATATTCCCTCCAGGTTACTACTATTGATCCTGGTTCCACTCAGGGGATTGGGTGGGATTAAGAATGAGGATGCAATGGCTTTCAAAAAAAGGGCCCAACTATCATTGGAGAAGGGGGCCATACCAATTGGAATTACCGCTGCAGCAGCAGCTTTGTTTATGGTGGTTCTGTACCTGCTTAGTTGATAATCCTGGCGGGAATGTGCCGGAATATTACATAACCGTATAATTGAAGGAAAGAAGAGATGATATCCAAGTCGGACCTTAAAAATAACAATATTCTGGGCGCCCTTTATGATGATATGCTCGATAAAATCATCCCCTCGATCAGCCTGAACGCCTACGGGGAGATGGAGTACGTCTTCAAGGAGAACGAACCGGCTGACAATTTCTATATGATTAAAAGAGGACGGGTGGTGCTGGAGCACAGCGTTGTACACAAGGTTGCCGTGACGGTCGGTGCCGTCCTTCCCGGTGATTCCTTTGGCTGGTCCAGTATCATTAACGATGAGAATTACACCATAAACGCTGTTTGTACTGAACCCAGCGAAATCTACTCAGTCAACGGCCAGGAAATCATCAGCATTCTGGACAGCGACCACACCATGGGATATCAGATGATGAAAAAAATCATGGATGTGATTCGCCGAAGACTGAATCACCGCACTGAACAATTCATCAAAGCCATCACAGCCCATCCCGAAATTGTCGCCCTCGACAAACAGAACAAGTAGGGAAACAATCCCCCCTAAACGCTCTATTCGAGTCATGATCGGTTTGTTATTGAACGGATTGTGAGCGGTTAAGCATCGCCAGAATGGCGATGCCGCTCGATGTTGCCGCATATTCGTAGACAAATCCGGATACCGACAGCGATTGCTTGTCTCTGCCGTACCGGTTATAATAGAGAAAAGCCGACGATATCTGCCTTTGGATAAGACTGTGAGTGAACAAACCCGGCAGCTCTCATCCGAGCAGTGCTGTAAACGATTTGATCTCAAGAGCCCATGACTCTCGCTATCGTAGTTCTTCTCATTTTAGGTCTGATTCTTTTGCCTCAATGGTGGGTAAAACGCGTTTTCGCCCTCTACCAGTCGGATCGTGATGATTTTCCCGGCACCGGCGGTCAATTTGCTTCGCATATTCTTGAGCTCTACGAAATCGAAAAAGCCAGGATCGATGTCTCAACAACCGCCAATCATTTTGATCCCGAATCCAAAACGGTCGCCCTGACACCTGAAACTTTCAATGGGAAGTCCCTGACGGCAGTAACAATCGCTGCCCACGAGATCGGGCATCTGATTCAACTGGAAGAAGGAAATCCCTGGCTTTCGCTTCGTACACGATTGGTAATGCTGACCCAGCGGCTGGAGAGATTGGGGATGATAGCGATTTTCTTTGTTCCCTTCGCAGGTCTGCTCACCCGATCACCCTTAGTGGTTTTCGGATTAACGGCTATCGGGTTGTCGGGAATGCTGGTGCGGGTTTTGGTTCACTTGGTTACGCTGCCCATGGAACTGGATGCCAGTTTCGGCAAAGCTTTGCCTATCCTGGTAAAAGGGGAGTTCATTTCGAAAGAGGACGAGCCCGGAGCGCGAAGAATCCTCTGGGCAGCAGCCCTCACTTACCTTTCATCTGCCCTGTCCAGTCTCCTCAGCCTGGCCAACTGGCTGAGGGTGCTGCGCCGTTGACTATTGCTTCTGCATGACCACGACTTCAATTTTACCTTCCAGGGCCTTTCGGAAACTCAAAGCATCTTCTTCACTTCCCACAATTGCCCCGTAGTGCATGGGGATAGCGATTTTCGGTTTAATGGCTAGGGCGGCTTTGACAGCTTCATCGGCAGTCATGACATAAGTCCCTGATACCGGCAGCAGGGCGATATCCGTTTTGATCTCCTCCATTTCAGGAATATAATCAGCATCACCCGTATGATAAATCCGCTCACCATCTATTTCCAGGATAAAGCCGAGCCAGCCGTTTTCCTTGGGATGGAACTGTTTGTTGGTGTTGTAGGAGGGAACGGTTTCAATGTTAATACCCGATACTGATGTTGTTTCACCCGGTTTCATTACCTTGACATTGCCACCCAGTTTCGCAGCCGATTTCTCTTCGGTTATGATCAGGGTATCGCTGCCCTGGATTTTTGCTATGTCGTCCGGAGAACAGTGATCATGATGTTCATGGGTTACCAGGATCAGATCCGCTTTCGGTCCCGGTTCGATTTGAAAAGGGTCGATATAGATGGTGAGGCTGCTGTCAATTCGAAAGGAATCGTGTCCCAGCCAGTTGATCTTGTCCAGAATTGAAATACTCATAGGTTTTTCCTTGTTGAAGTGATTTTACTTATGTCTGTCATGCTGACCTGCGTTCCCTTTGAAGCCCAATTGAGAGGGCACGACAATGAAATTTTCCATGCTTTCACACCCAAAGTCAATCCCGTTTGACTAACAGTGGCGCATCTTCCACCATGATGTTATGAATGGTGGAACTGAAATCAAATAATCAAAACTGTTATAATCGGGTTTTAGAGATGAGTAACGACAAAAGCAGGGCTGGAGTAGCCATGATCGGCATTGAGTCCGATGAATTTTCGACATTTCTGAAGGGGTGCGCCAAAGCCCCGGACAAAATACGTGAGGTGCTGCATTGCGGTGCTGCCAATCTGTGTTCGGAACTGGGAGTGGACCTGGGAGATAAACACCTCTTCTCCGATCTGGGTAACCTGAGTTTCAGATCCGGTCAAAAGGGCTTCGATCAGATTACCAATGGGATTGTAGAGTTGCTGGAAGACGGTACCCGGTTGTTGATCCTTGGTGGAGATCACGCCATTACCTATCCGGTTTTGAAGGGTTTTCACGAGAAGTTCGGAAAGCTCTCCGTCCTTCATTTCGACGCCCATGCGGATCTATATGACGAATTTGACGGAACTCGTCTCTCCCACGCCTGCCCCTTTGCCAGGATTATGGAGGAAAACCTGGCAACAGATCTGCTCCAGGTCGGAATTCGGACCCTGAACGATCACCAGAAACAGCAGGCAGAGCGGTTTAACGTTAGGATGATTGAAGCCAGGGAGTTCAACAGGGAAGTGGATTTTGGCTTAAGCGGTCCACTGTATATCTCTTTGGATCTGGATGTTCTTGATCCTGCCTTTGCTCCCGGAATTTCGCATCACGAACCGGGTGGTCTCAGCGTCAGGGATGTAATAGACGTAATTCAAAAAATTGACGTTCCCATAGTAGGGGCTGATATTGTGGAATACAATCCAAAACGGGATCTCTTCGATATGACCGCTATGGTGGCGGCTAAATTTGTCAAAGAACTTGCCGGAAAAATGATATAGCGAGGAATGTCGACTTGGCAAGCAACTCGTAGAATTTCCCGGAGTCAGTGTTGGGTAGCATCGATTTGGCCCGGTCCGTAGGGATAGGTTGAATCATCTGCCGGCTTGGCAGGCTATGACTGGATTTTGTCTTCCGTGTTCGAAACAGAGAATTTTGGCTTGCCGTAATCGATTCCCAGTTTGATCATACGGTTTCTAAGGGTGTTGGGATTAATTCCCAGCAGGGCGGCAGCGCCATCCTTCCCATTAATCTTTCCTCCCGTGATTGACAATACTTTACGGATATGCCTGGCTGTCATCTCATCCAGGTCGTAGCTGTTCCCCTCTTTTTCACCGGGTTGTAATACCTGTTCCTTGCGGTTGATTCCCAGGTTATCGGGTTCTATGGGCCCTGTGGGGTTGAGGATCAGTGCTCGTTCAATAATGTTCTGAAGCTCTCGAACATTCCCCGGCCAGTGATAGTCCATCAATACATCCATAGTGTCTCCCCGGAGCTTGGGAATCGAAGGCAGTTTCAGTTCCCTGGATTTCTGATCGATAAAATGTTGGATTAAAGCCGGAATATCCGATTCCCGGTCTCTCAGGGAAGGGATAAGTATGGGAAACACATTGAGTCGGAACCATAAATCTTCACGGAACTCACCCCTTTCAATCATCTCTTCCAGGTTACGATTGGTTGCTGCAATAATCCGGATATCCAGGGGAATGGTATCGACTCCTCCGACTCTTTCGATCTCCCTGTTCTGTAATACCCTTAGCAGCCTCACCTGGGCCGGAAGGGGGAGCTCTCCTATTTCATCCAGAAAAATGGTCCCCTTGTTGGCTCGTTCAAATCGACCCCGTTTTTGCGCCAGGGCTCCTGTAAAAGCCCCTTTTTCGTGGCCAAAGAGTTCGCTATCGATCAGGTTGTCGGGGATGGCACCGCAATTGACGCTGATGAAAGGGCCTTTGCTTCTCGAAGACGAATAGTGGATGGTGTTGGCAATGACGTCCTTACCGACACCCGTTTCACCCAGGAGCAAAACCGGACTGTCCAGAGCCGCTACCTGGCGGACTTTGAACATGACATCTCTGAGGCCAAAATTGGCACCAATGATTTCATCACCAAAAATGCGGCGGAGTTCACCACGAAGGAAGCGGTTGTCATCGGTCAGCAGGTCGTTTAATTTCATAACCTGTCGATGTTGCAAGGCATTTGACATGGCTATCACAAGAGGTTCCTTGAGCATGGTAACCCATTCCAGTTGATCTTCAGTGAATGCATTTTGATCCTCCGAGATCAAAACAAAAAACCCCAGAAACTCGGAACTTGACCTGAGAAACATGATGATCACCGAGGTGGCATGATGACCATAGAGTTTTCCTATATCCCGGGTAACCGGGAACTCTGCCGGATTTGTTACCAGAGTGGCGTCTTCTTCCGGTAGGTCACTCCCTGCTACAGAACCGCTGTTTTTAGCTATCGGAGATAACAGGTCCATCTTCCGGCACTCATCTAAAGTAGCGTGTGCGATGGATCTTATGGCAGTAAAGTCGGAGTCAAACGTCTGTAAGAAGACATCAGTCACGGGCATCACCTTTTTCAGAAGCCGAATCAAAATCAGCAGTGATTCTTCAATTTCCAGATTCCCGCAAATGCCGAGTGTTGCTTCTCGGAAAAATTCATTATGGTCCATTACAAGGGATCCCCATTTGGCAGCTTTGGCTGTTTTCGCTTTTCATTATTCAATCTCTGGGTATCATAAACCAGTATAAGGCTCAATTCAATGACGAACCGTTTTTCTCCCTGCCCGGCAAAGCCCGGTTTTCATTATCCCGAGATAAGTGGTAAAGGATTTTTACTGAAAGAGCCCCCCTTTCGATCATCCGTAGATGGATTTTCCGGGATTATTTCCGGATTTGGCGAAGTTGATTTTGATATTTGGTAAATCTAAGTTGGGTCCAATATAATAACTTGAAAACATTGATAAAAATTTGTGGCACGAAACTGGAAACATAACTATGGCAATAGCGCAATTGGTTTAAATGCAATTTGGTAAAAGAAGGAAAAGATGAGTTCATACGAACTGGATTTACTGATCAATAACCGGAAACAACATTTACTGAATGAGGCCGAGGAACTTCGTCGTGGCCGAATGAGTGACAGGAACACCTTATCCCCTATCGGAGGATTGGTCAGGAACAGAAAACATCAGCATTCGTTGAGATCCCGACCTGGAAAAACCTTTTAACACCATATCAATCAAACTGGGAGGACACAACAGGCATAAGACCTATCAATGCCGAGCTTAGTTGTACTCATATTAATCGAAAAAACCTTAACCGGAATAAAGAAGTCGTATGGGGGAGACAGAATTTATGAAAATGAAATGGATAGAGGTGATTGAGGTGAGATCGGTCAACAGTAACAAGGAAAAGATTGAATCACAACTGCGATATCTGCTGCAAGAATGTTCGGCAGATCATGAAATTAAAATCTATACCCAACTGCAATTGGACACGGACATAGCCATTCACCTGTGCCACAAGTCTGAAGTAATCTATCCGGAAGGGAGTTCCCTGGGGCAGCATCTGGTTGCAAATTTCAGGGAACTCGGTCTTGTCAGCCATCGAGTTTGGGTTGAAATGAATCATTGATGAGCTGAAAGACCGAGCCGTCTTAACCTTGTTCAGCCGCTTTTATGAACCGGACAAGGTCGGACAGAAACTCCCTGCTGACTTCATTGGTCTGACTGTCGCGAATAGCATGCCCGCCATCAGGGTAGGTTTTAACCATGAATCCGGAAAGACCATTCTCCTTGATTCGGTTAACACTTGCCTCCACAGGAACATTTTCATCATTTTCTCCCAGAGCAACAAACACAGGACTCTGAACCTCTTTCCAGTAGGGAATAGGATCGAATCCCGCCCATGGAACGAAAAATTCCTTTTTCATAAACATTTTTGCTGTAACCGGAGCAAACAGACTGGCTAAAAAGTGGTAGGTGTAGGGAGCAATATTATAGACCTCCTCGTGCACCAATTGCTCTTCCGGAGTTACAATTGCCCCCGAAAAACTGACCACAAAGGAGACTTCATTTGAATAAGTTGCTGCTATAGGCGCAATCCATCCTCCCTGGCTCATTCCGATGAGTCCAATGGATGAAGGTGTAAACATCTGTTGTTGTTTTAGATAGTTAATGGCGCTGACCGTGTCAGTGGCCAACGCTTCAAAGCTCGCCCCGAGCCACCTGCCTTCCGATTTCACGCTTCCTCTCTTGTCCGGAAGCAGAACGGCAACACCTTGATTCTGCAAATACTTGGTCACACTTAAATACCAAACACTGTTTCTACGGCTTGTTCCGGAACCATGAATGATGACAGCGGTTGGAAACGGTCCTTTTCCATCGGGCAGAAATAACATACCCGAGAGTTTCAGGTCGGCTGATTCGTTGTCAAAAAATATCTCCGTATATTTCAGTTCAGCCAGGTCGGGCCCGACAAGCGGGGGGTGTCCTTTCTCTTTCAGCAAAGCGGGGAGCAGGAGGAGAACGATAATAATCACGAAAACGGCCAGAGTTCTTTTGACTGCTTTTTTCATTAACTTCCTTTTAAGTGGGTTCAGGGACAGGTAAATGGCGATGGTTTTTTTGCAAGCGATGGACTTGTATCCGTGCATACCAAATCAACGGACATTGTCACTTGCCATAGCCGGAATGAGAATATATTCGCACGCTGTTTCTTATTCAGGACATCTGCTGCATGACTCCAAATGTACGGTTCCGGTTTGTATTCTCATTCTGTCAATTACTGCGGTATGGTCACGCAGGGTTTTTTCTATCGGTGGTTGATAGATGCTATGCAGTCGGATACCAGCTTCAATTAACACATCACCAAGTCCCAACATCAGTTTTTTGATAACTCCCGGTTGCGGATTCAGGACTTTGATCGTTTCGATCTCATTGACTTCCATGAGTAAATCTCTGCTGCGATCTTTACACATAATTTCCAGTTCTAAGGCGTCCATTCTTGTCTCCTGCCAATATCAAGGGTAACGTTGGAGGTTTATCCTGCAAACGTTTATTTGATTACCAGTTTCGTGCCACAAAACAGAATCACCTTCACCTAAATTTTGCAGGACCCCGCAATAGTTCTGCCTTTGAACTCATTCCTGTTACGCGTTCACGACCAGATTTGTGAGCCTCGCTTCTCGCCTCACTGGCGGGATGTTTCGGATCCCAATCTATTCAAAACCGGACCAACCATGGGTATGAAAACGCTTGCAGTTCATCGATAGTGTGTGGAATTCGTGTATTATCAGATTGGTGTTGGATTGGATTTACCAAATATGGTAATACCCCTTTGATATATGGCAATCGGATTTAGTGATGCTTTTGAAAGACTCTTATCTGCGTACCGGAAGACGTGTCTCTCCGATCTTCATTATCCAGGCTTGTTCGTCGGTGATTCCCATTTTTTCGGCAGCTTCCAGGGATTTAACGGGGGATTCGAAGTACGGTTCGATTGTTTAATAGCTTCCTTTTCAGGAATAACATGATCTGGTGGCAGATCAGAAAGAAAAAAAGGATCCCCAGAAACGTCTCCAGTAAAAACCGCCGGTTGTCGGTCCCGGTTCGGGCAACAGTATGTGGCAAGTTTCATCCTGCTTGAGTGATCTGCAAATGATTCCTGATCATGATTCTTTTCTTTGACATAATCGATTCACTCAGTAAGTCTGAAGATACTGCCGGATGTGGTCTTCCGATTCCTTCAGCTGAACTAACTTAAAATATACCGAAAACCATTCACAGGAATTGGCGTGGTGATTAAGGGTAAAAAAACGAAGATAAACAACAGATGAACCAAACCTGGCCTCCAAAACCTTTTCCCGACTCCTACTGGCTTTCACCCGGGAAAATCCTCGCCGGAGAGCTGCCTCTGGCTGCAAATCCCCAGTATACCCCTCTCAAGATTGAATCGTTACTGGATGCGGGAATCCGTGTGTTCATCAATCTGATTGCAGAGAGCGGATTTAGCTACGAGCAAGACCTGGAAGACGTAGCTTTCAGGTACGGAGTTGAGGTCCGCTATATCAATATTCCGATCAAGGATATGGATGTCCCCTCAATTACAGTTATGGAGGGGATTCTCGATACGATTGATAACAATACCAAGGTTGGGAAGGCGGTATATTATCATTGTTATGCGGGATTGGGCCGCACCGGGGTGGTGTCGGGATGCTGGCTGGCGCGTCACAACCGAAAAGAGGGGCAGGAAATTTTGAAAATGCTGGAAAAAATCCGCAAGGAGCAGGAACACAAAGACTTTTGGGACAGCCCCCAATCGCGTGTGCAAATAGAAATGGTGATGAATTGGCGCTATGGGCAGTAAGCGCCAAATACAACCGACCGGGTCCGAGAAAAGTCTATTTTGATTTTTTACCCAGCCCTGAAATCAAACCGATGATAACCATGAGTACCGCGTAGCCAATAATACCGTAGGTAAATATATACCATGGCCCTTTCGGCGTTTCAGCCATAGCGAGGGGTACACCTGCAAGCAAAAACGTGAGACCTACCAATAACAGTATTCCAATAACCTTTTTCATAGGGGGCTCCATAATATTGGTTTTATGGCGGTTTTTCATTAAGAATAAGTTTATTTTCCTCTCCTGAACCGGGAATATCAAGGCTTTTTTTAATGGTGATCATTTCATGAACATGTGCCGGGTACCATCAACTCCCTGTCTGTGAAACGGCAAAGTTCATGGGGGTGGCTGCTGAGAGATTTTTTGAATCGGCAATGAAGCGTTTTCACTCCACGGGGAAGATGATGCCGGTTTGGGTTCCCTGCCCCGGATTACTCTCAATGACTAATTCCCATCCGAATCTCTGGCACAACCGTTTAACGATATCAAGTCCGAAACCAAATCCCTGGCTTCGTTCTCCGGTAACACTGGGTTCAGTGATACGGTCGAGATCTTCTTTGGCGATGCCGATTCCCGTGTCTTTTACCACTATCCTGTTATTACCTGCTGAGACGATGATTTTTCCCCTGGAAGTAAATTGACAGGCGTTGCGTATCAAATTGGAAATAGCGATGGCAAGAACACCGGCCGGTGCCGATACCAGAACCGGATTTAGTTCCTCGAACTCCATCTCTACAGGTTTTCCTGATATAAGATGCCTGTTCTGTTCGATAGCCTCGCGAGCCAGGGGAATGATGTCACATAATGGATGGGAGCCTCCGGAGTCCGGTTCCCTTGCCAGCCAAAGCAGGGATTCAATAGTCGTTTCCATATCCAGGGAGGAGCGTTCAATACGTTTCACCAGTTTGTCAACCATTTCCTCTTTACAGGCTGGAGCCATTTTCAGCAATTCCACGGCTCCTTTAACAACCGTTACCGGTGTTCTGAGTTCATGGCTGGCGTCCCGTGTGAACTGCTTCTCCCTTAAAATGAACTTTTTAACGCGAGTCAGGGCCTCTTCCAACGCTTTTGCCAGGGCTCCGAATTCATCTTTTTTAAAAAGTTGGGAAAACCCGGAGGGGATATTGTTGGGATCCGAACTGTTTACCACCTCCATCAACCGTTCCAGGGGTTTAATGAAACGGTTGGCGGTAAACAGTGCCAGGATTACCGCAATAAAACTGATGATAACTGATCCCCAGAATCTGTGAACCTGTATCTCGCGCTCCAGATCGCTCATATATTTGAAGTCGATAAAAATGTAGATTTTTTTCCCATCATGAAGCGTTTTGATCCCGAAAATCAGGTCTTCAATTCCCTTTCCTTCACTCTCTTCGAGCCTGTCCCGGTTTCTCCCCAATATCCCCCTTTTTTCTTTCCTATCTCTAGGGTTGTCGCCGAAACGCAGTTCATCATCCTGAAACTCGTCAAAATCAAGATCTCGATAGAAAATGCCATCAGAATATCCTTCACTAAGTATTCTCAGGGTACTCGCCATTTTGTCGGTTCCCAGGAAAGAGCGAATATCGCTTCCTGATGGAAGTGGGGTGGTGGGGTTTTGCTGATATAGTTGGGCAAAGTATTTCAACTCGGAGTTGAGCCTTTGATGAAAGTATTCAGCAGCAATCCTACGTTCCGTTTCTATCACTATTGAGCTGAAAATAGCGGCGACCAGCAGGGCAATGAGAAGAAAATAGGTAATAAACCTCCGCCTCAGACTCCCTCTAATCTTCCTTGTTTTCAACCAACCGATAACCGATGCCATGAACTGTTTCTAACAATGAAGTTGAAAAAGGTTTGTCGATTTTATTCCTCAAGGTGTAAAGATGGCTTCTCAGTGAATCGCTGCCCGGAGGCATGTCTCCCCATAAGACTGTTTCCAGCTCCTGTCTTTTGACCACATTGGGATGAGCCTTCATGAGAATCTGCAGGATCGTCAGACAGGCGCGATTGAGCTCAATGGATTTGCTGTTGCGGGTAACTTTCATCGTGCCGAGGTCCAGTTCCAGATCTTCCACTTTCAAGACTTGAGACTGTTGAGCCCGATCACGCTTGGCCAGAACGTTGATTCTCGCTGACAATTCTTCGAGGGCAAAGGGTTTGACCAGGTAATCGTCGGCACCGGAATCAAAACCAACCAGTTTGTCATCCAGGGTATCCCTGGCAGTCAGCATCAAAACAGGCGTCTGATTTCCGACTTCCTCCCTCAATTTCTGACAGAGGGTTATCCCGTCCATTCCCGGCAGCATCAGATCCAGCACGATGACATCGAAGTCCTGGGTCAGCGCCAGATGCATGCCGCTGATGCCATCCATGGCAAAATCAAGAACATGACCTTGAACAGAAAGATAGTCGCCGATATTTTCGGCTATATCCGGATGATCTTCTATGACCAGTATCCTGAGAGGTTGTTGCACCCTTTTCATATTTCCCGCGTTTGCAGTGTCAACTTTTCGTAAAACTGCAGGTTCCCTGAACCGGTCATAACATTCGGAAAACCTTAGTTTTTGCCAATTTGTCACAGATAGAAAAACATGGCAATGAGAGAGATATCATAGAGCAGGCAAAAAATCATAAGACTCCTTTTTCAGTTTGGAGATTAAGTTCTCCCGAAGGACGGTTCCTGAACCTCCTTACGGCAGGCTCAACTTCGTTTCTTTTCGGGAAGACACCGTGCTTCAGCCTGAAAACCAGACAACGCAGATCATTTATGACCACCAACAGGCAGGGGATGAATAACAGGGTTAGAATCGTGGAGAAAATCACGCCGAAGACAATGGTTATGGCAATGGGGATTAGAATTGCGGCGTAGAAATCGGATTCAAACATCAGCGGAGCCAATCCCCCAACGGTAGTGATGCTGGTCAGAAACACCGCCCTGAACCTTCGTTTTCCACCCAATCTGACTGCTTCCAGAAAGGGAATCTTTTCCCTGATATTGGTGTTGATTCTCTCAATCAGTACAATCGCGTCATTGACGACTATTCCGGTCAGCCCAACCATCCCGAACATGGCAATCATGGTCAGGTCCCATCCCATGATCCAGTGCCCCCAGATGGATCCAATCAATCCAAAAGGAATGGTTATCAGTATCACCAGTGGCTGCAGATAGGATCGAAAAAGGGTGGCGATGAGCATGTAAATGGCCATTACAGCGAGAATAAAGCCCAGGAACATGGTGTCGAATGAGGTTTCCGTCTCTTCGGCATCTCCCTTCAGTTCAACGCTGATTCCGGGAAAGCGGTTTTCCAGTTCCTGGAAATGTCCCGATTCCAATTCCTCGATAATCTCGCTGGCAGATACAACGGTCTTATTCACATCGGCGCTGACCATTACCCTTCGCATTCCGTCTGCACGATTGATCTGGGATACGCCAGGTGATATTCGGGTAGAAGCGACAGATTTAAGGGGAATCTCATTGCCCTGGGGTGTTCTGATTCTAAATTCATTCAGGCTGTCCGGGTTTTGTCTTTCCTGTTCGGTATAACGGACCCGGATTTTGACTTCGTCCCGATCCCTCTGTAAGCGGAGAACCTCCTGGCCAAAATAACCGGAATAAACCTGGTCTGCCAGATCCTGCACCGTGACCCCCAGATTCCGTGCCGACGGTTTGAGCGTAAACTGTATTTCATTTTTGCCGACTGCCAGATCGGTCTGTACATCAAAAACACCTGCAAACGATTTCAATTTTTCCACAAGCAGATCAGTTGCAGTTTGAATTTCCTGCAGATTGTTCCCGTCGATGCCTATCTCGATCGGTTTTTCAGGAGGACCCATTTCCGCACCGTGAAAGCTGAGTGATTTAGCGCCGTAGAGGGGACCTACCTCATTTTTCCACAGGCTCAGTAACTCTTTTGAATGAATTCCCCGATTCACTGAATCCAGCAGTAGCACCTGTACACCACCGAAATGAGCACCATTGGGACCGAACTCTCCAGGTTCGGGCTCAGGTGCCTGGCCGCTAAGGGTCAGGATGTTCTTCACCAGGGGATCTCCGGATCGGGTCTCGATACGATCAGCGATATCGATCATGGCTTTCTCTAATCTGGCCGTTGCCGCTTCTGTTACTTTCAAGGGGGTTCCCTCGGGAAACTCGACAATGGAAGTCAAAAAGAATCCGTCCCTTTCCGGAATCATATCGAATTTCAAAACATTTCCTCGTATCAATCCCAATGATACCATCAAAACCCCAATGATCAGACAAAGGAAGGGGTAGCGGAATCGCAAGGATTGCCTGAGTACCGGGGAATAGATTTTATCCGTGAACTTTTTCAGGAGTTTTTCCATGAGTTCCGGAATAGAATTGACCCACCTGAAAAGGAAAAAACCGCGCTTTGAGCTTGAGCTCGGTCCAGGCAGGTGAGAAAGATGAGCAGGAAGGACCGCAAAACTCTCAACCAGGGATATCAGCAGGCAGGCAATGACCACGATCGGCAGAATGCGGATGAACTTGCCCAGCATCCCCTCGACAAAAAAGAGGGGTAAAAAAGCAAGGATGGTGGTGGTTACTGCGGCCATCACAGGTAATCCCACCTCCATCACACCATCAATAGCAGCATTGACAGCACTTTTCCCCTGGCTTCTATGCCAGGCGATGGATTCTCCAACAACTATTGCATCATCAGCTACGATTCCCAAGACCATGATGAAACCAAAGATCGAGACCATATTAATGGTGCTTCCCAGCACCCAGATCATAGCCAGACCGCCGAAGACAGAAAAAAGAATGCCGACGCCGGTCCATAGGGATAATCGCGTGTTCAGAAAAAGCCAGAGTATAACAAATACAATAAGCAGTCCCATAATTCCGTTTTTGAGCAATACATTAACCTGCTGGCGAATGGAAACCGAGTTATCATAAAGAATTCCCATGTCAAAACCGGGAGGAACGGTTTGAATTGTATCCTCAAGGAAGCGGCTTACGGACTCTGCGATTCGAATGGTATCTTCTTCGCTGGTTTTGAAAACGGCCAGGATGATAGCTGGTTTACCGTTGACAGTGGCGTTGACAGTCTCATCCGAAAAACCGTCCCTGATATCTGCAACTCTATCCAGGGTTACGAGGTCTCCTTCCCGTCCAGCCAGTACTACCACAGAGGCGATATCTTCCCCGGTATATTTTCGACCGACAGTGCGAACACGGATTTCTTCCACCTCATCCCGTATAACACCTCCTGATCGATTGAGATTGCTTCTGCGAACAGCTTCCACGATTTTTGTAAAAGTCAGTCCATATTTCCTGAGATTCTGTTCGGAAACCTCGACGTTGATTTCATAATCCCGGATGCCAAATACAGATACCTGGGAGACTTCATCAAGACCAAGCAGTTGATCCTTGACACGGTATCCCCATTCACGCAGTGCTTCATCGGATTTGTCACCGTTCAGATAGAGGGCCATTACCGGTTCCGCATGAAGGGGCAGGGTGATAACGGGCTTCTCGGCATCGATGGGAAAGGTGGATATCCCCTCGACACTGGTGCGAACTCTGTCCAATAGTGCTCTGCTATCGGTCCCCTCTTCGATTTCAATACCGGTATGACTTAGCCCTTCTCTAGAGACGATGGAAAAGGTCTTGATCCCCTCCATACCCTTGATGGCTTCTTCTATTTTCCGGGATATCCCCTCTTCCACCTCTTCGGGATCGGCTCCGGGAAAGCTAACGGAAATTTCAATTCGGTCGAAGAGAACGTTGGGTATTTCCTCCCGAACCATGAGCATGGCTGCTCCGCTGCCTGCGATCAAAACGATGATTAACAGAATATTGGCAAATACGGTGTTTCTGGCAAAACCGGAAAGGACCTGTTTCATGGTTTGCTTCTCCCCTTGTTACTGGCCACCAGACCACTGACGGTTGACTCGATCAGACTGTTTTCCAGCGGATTGGAAAGACGGGTGATAATGACCTGATCATTCGGTTTTAATCCTGCGGTAATATAGGTGTGATCTCCTCCATTTCCACCGGTTTCCACGGGGATGGTTTTCAGCCTGTTGTCGATCACCACCTTTACTTTTTCATCCCCATAAACTGCTTTTCTGGGAACCCTGATGACACGATTCATTGTTTTCCCGGGGATCTGAACCTGACAAAACATTCCCTCCACAATTGGAAACACATTGTTTTTTGACCGACTGGCAGGGGTAAGACGGACGGCTAGTCTCAGCATACGTGTATCGGGATTAATGGCAATAATCCGGTGAAGGATTCCGGTCGAAGTTATAGTTTGCTTATCCCCCGACCAGATAACTTTGACTGGCACCTGTTCCAGTCCTGAAAACCACAAGCGATTGGTAGTGGCTGCTTTGGAATCAAAACGGAGCTTCTTCCTTGCCTCTTCGCTATCAACGGGGACATGTATCTCCAACAGGGAATCATTAACCAGAGTCAGCAGGGGCGAACCGGGAGAGACATATTGACCCTTCTCCAGAGAGACTGATTTTATCCGACCATCAAAGGGAGCAATTAGGGTTGCCCGGTTGATGGTCAGTTGCGAAAGGGCGATGGCAAATTCGAGTTGATTGACCAGATCAGTCACATTGTTAAAGGCCTGTTCGGCTTTTTCCACCTCAGAGACGGTGACCAGTTTCCGCTTGCTGTTCAATTTCTCCATCCGCAGGAACTCGTTTTTAACGAGCTTGAGATTGCGTTTTGCCGTTTTCAGCCGGTTTTTATTCGACTTCAGAGTGAGGGCCTCTTCACGAGTATCTATTTTCAGGAGGACATCCCCTTTTTTGACCAATTCTCCCTCTTCAAGGCCGGGATGAATATAGGTCACCTTACCACTGATTTCTGCCGCAACCTCTAAAACATCAATGGCTTTTGCCTCTCCATAGCCTGTAATGACAGGAGTTACCGATTCATATTTCGTATTGAAAATCTCAACCTGGAGAGGTTTTTCCGTGATTTTCTTTTTCGCAGGGGGTTTTTTCAATCCTGCCAGAATTTCCATACCCAGGAATCCGGCTCCCAGGAATACAAGGCTGACTGTAAAAACCAGAAAAACAAAGATCGGTGATGTGCGCTTTTGTCGTTTTTTCCGCTTTAATTCCATAGTGTCTCTCCTGTTACGCGATGGATGAAGATTCAAGCTTCAGGTGAGGCATGAATTGATTTCCTGAAAACAGAGGTTAATCTCAGTCCTGTCTTCAGCAAATTTTCTTGGGCGAAATATATCCCCACTCCCCCCGACCCGGAGAATGATATTTCGCCCGATCAGCTAAATTCACCGATGAAATGGTCAAATCCGATGTCGTTATGCTGAACTAAAGATAGTAAAGTGAAGATGAAAACAATGTATAAAGGCTGTGAAAAATTCGTGAAATCTGCAGCCTTCACCTTATTGCCTTGTCAATGCCGGTCAGCCTCAATCTATGGTTTTTTCGGGTGATACGACAGCCATCGGTTGATGACCCCTGATGTTCGCCCAAGCAGGTTCCGTCATCCTGTTCCTCGAAATCAAGGGGCACGAACGGGTTCATGGCCCCTGGTTTAAACCTCTGCAGCAAGTTATCTGACAGGATCATAAACGCAAGTTGAGGCACTCAAGCGGAAGAATGGCTTGACCACGCCGGATCAATCTCCTATGATCCACTTGGTTAATTTCGGAAGAGGCAGCTCATTAACGGATTTGTCAGCAATATTGCAACGAGGATCAAATGAAGGCAGGAGAGCAGATGACAAGGGATTTGGCGTCCCCTGGTTTCGCCCCCGATTTCGACGATATTACATCCGCCCTGAGGGCTATCTCCAAACAGCCCGGTACACTGGTAAAAGAGGCCAGGGAGATTCATAAAATCGCCCGCGCCTTTACCGAACAGGTGGTGCAGCCCTCGGCAGCCCTTTTGGATCGTGCTGCTACGGATGATCCCTCCTATCTTCCCTGGGAGTTGGTGGAAAAGGCCAACGAATGGGGGCTTTTCACCATGTTTATTCCAAAAATATTCGGCGGAAAAGGCTATAATTTTTCCTGCATCGGTCTTTTCCTGGAAGAGATTGGTGCCGCCTGCCTGGGAATCACAACTTTGATTGGAGCCCACTACCTGGGCTTTGGTCTTTTGATCTCGTCTTGGAATCTTCGATTGGTCAATCGCATTGCCCGGGAGATTGTTGAAAAGGAGAAAGAGGGACGTTTATGTTTGATGACACTTGCCATGACCGAACCGGATGCCGGAACCGATGCTCAGAATGTCGAATTCATGAATGAAGGAAACCTGGCCTGCATCGCACGTCGGATAGACGGCGGTTATCTTCTCAATGGCACCAAAATCTTTATTTCCAACGGACACCTCTCAACCTGGCACGTTGTTCATGCCTATACCGATCCCCATCGGGCTTCGGAAAATACAGTCATGCTGCTGGTCAATTCGAAAGCCGAAGGGTTTTCATTGGGGAAAAAGGAAAACAAAATGGGGCAGAGGGGTTGCCCCGCCAGTGAACTGATTTTCAAGGATTGTTTCGTTCCCGACGATCTGGTCTGCATCGACAATGAGCAGATCAAGACACTGAAACGTAATCCCTTGAAAACCAATGAACAGGTCTTTGCCTATATCTGGGGTGCTTCCAGAACTGCCGTAGGTGTGTTTGGTGTGGCCGCTGCCAGGGGAGCCTATGAGGCGGCCCTCAAATTTTCCATGGATACATCAGTTGATGGCAGAAGGCTGATCGATCAGGAGTGGTGCCAGTCCATTCTTTCACGTATGTACATTAAAACTGCCGTAGCGAGAACAGCCTGTTTCGAAGCGTTTCAAGCCAATGCCCTCCACGGTCTCTGGAAACTGATGAATCATAAACCGATATACTATGCGGCTCGATACACGCCTTCCCCGGTTTTCAAAGGATTATATGGTTTGTTGAATTCTAAATATGCCACGCGTCTGATCAGAAAAATCAATCTGGACAGGCAGACCGACGCTGAAATAGACCGGGTGGATGGTTGGGGATCCCTCGTCAAGGCGGCTGGTACCGATGCGGGACTGGAAAATTGCGAACTGGCACTGGAATTAATGGGGCAGGCAGGAGTTCGCCGGGATTTCGGCATGGAAAAAATAGTCAGGGATGCCAGGTTATTGCAGATCTATGAAGGAACGAATGAGATCAACCGTCTGAATGTCTTCAAACGTCTGATAAAAAGAAACTGCCCCGACTCGCAAGTATTTTCCAGGAAAACTGTCTAACAGTAGGGAGAGTTATTATGGTATCGTCAGACCACAAGGAACTGAAACTGATCGATAAGGCATCGGTGGAATTTTCCAGGAAGGAGCTTCACCAGATCCGGGAAAGGAACGGTACCGATGTCTTTTGTCCGGCTTACAATGCCGTTGTGGAGAAGGCATGGGAGCTGGATTATTTTCATGTTTTTCTGCCCGATACAGTCGGGGGAAGCGGACCCGATTTAACCGCTTTGTGCACGATACTAAAAAATCTCTGTCTTGAGGACAGCAGCTTAGCCGCTATTATTTTAGCCGGCCTGACCTCTTTTGAGATTCTACTGGCATCCGGTAAAGAGGATCTTTTAAAAAGGTTCACCATGAACGGGAACCAGTCGTCCGATTTTCTGATTGGATTTCCTCTCTTTTCACAACCCGATGAAAGCGGGAACAATGATCTGATTGCTACTCTGGAAGCCGGAAATCATCTGCTATCCGGATCAGTTGATTACCTGGTTCTTGGCGGACTTGCCAAAAAAGGATTGGTTCCGGCCCGCCTGGAAGGGGAAGAAGGCTTTGTATTCTTTTTAATAGACCTGACAGAGGCAGGTGTTACCCTGGGGGAACAGGTAGAAGGGCTTGGTATCTCCGCTTGTCCGGTTTGTGATGTCCGGCTGAATAGTGTACCTGCTTTGCCTTGTTGTTTAGCAGGTGAGGGACGAGCTATCTACGATCGGGTTTCCGCTAAAATGAGTCTGGCACTTAGTGCGATGCAGACCGGCATTATGAAGGGATCCTTCAGGGATGCGATGGATTACACCGGCATGCGTGAGCAGGGAGGGCGAAAAACCAGTAACTGGTCCGAGATCAAAAAAATATTGTCAGAAATGGCAATCAAAGTGCAATTGGCGGAACTGCTGGTGAGTCAGTGCTGCATTTCAACGAAAAAGTCGTCAGAGCATTGGCAGGCCAGTTCCATTGCTACATCTATCAGTATATCCGAAATGGCAAACCGGGTGACAAGCGACGGTATTCAAGTGATGGGAGGTGCGGGCTACATGAGGGATTTTCATCAGGAGAAACGCTTCAGGGACTCGCGGCACCTGATGTCTGCTTTTGGTATGCAGCAATGGAAAAAACTCAACTTCCTGGAGCAATTTGTTCCCAAATCAGTAAAATGAATCAATCGGAGGGATATATGACGAGCTTCTTCTCAGATACAAGACCAGGAAATACCGTGACTTACGGTTCAGCAACCTTTGAACTACCCATACTGTATTTCAAGGATGATTTTTTCGGCCTTTATTTCTCCGCGGATTATCGGAAGGTAAAGGCCATCATGCCTTCCGATAACCTTCACCCTTTGATGCTTCCCAACGGCAGGGCTGTAGTAGCCGTAGCTGCCTATAATTATACCGATACCTCAATTGGTCCCTACGGTGAGATTCCGGTGGGCATTCCGGTTACCTTCAATACAAAAAAGAAGCGGTTGACCAGTCTAATGCCATTGCTGAAAGAGAGCAATTACCCGGGCTTCGGGATTTTGGTGATGCACCTTCCGGTGACCAAGGCCGAAGCCCGGGATGCCGGCCGGGGAGAGTGGGGGTATACCAAGTTTATTGCCGATATGACCTTCAGGCTTACCCCTGAACATTATCAATGTACCATGAACGAAAAGGAACGACTTATCCTGGATCTCCATGTTCCCCGGCAGGGATTCAAACAGAGGGATCGCAAACCCTTAACCAGCTATTCCGTTAAAGATGGCAACCTGGTTAAAACCGTTATCAAAAACCAGGGCAACAGATGGGTATCGCTGAAGCCCCGCGGCGCATATATCAAATTCGGGGATCATCCGGTTGCCAATTCCATTCTGGCCCTGGGCATTGCGAACAGGCCCTTTATGGGATTCTACTATACGGAGCGATCCGGGGTGCTGCCTTCGGGTGAGGTTATTGAAACAGGAGTCCGGCCTTTTGATGGTTATATGGGTGAGGATCGGGAGGCTCTATACGAGATCTTTCATACCGACGGTGATCTTTAAAGCTGCTTGATGAAGTCGTGAAAATGGTTGAGAAACTCTTTTTCGGTGAGGCTGGGGATCTTATCCAACAGCCTGACCATAGAGATGTGATTTCTCAGCTCTTTTTCAGAAACGGCAATAGGGATAATCTCACCTCTGTCTATCTCCTTTTGAATCAGGTGCGAGGGAACAATCCCCAGTCCCTGGTTGTTTTTAATCCCCGCTATCACACCCTTGACGCTCTCCACTGTCAACACGGAACGAGTTGAGATACTCGATTTGCTGAAATGGTGCCTGAACCAGCTACGGATTGCAGGTGTGTGTTTCTGGTAAGCTATGAAATCGCATGAAATCAGTTGGTCATATTCGGGTGTACGGAGGTCGTTGCCATCGATGTAAAGCGCCGATCCGGCAAGAATCAGCTTCTCCTCAAAAACAGACTCGACATCAAAAAGTTCCAACTCCCTGGCATACTCGCCCGACCGACTGAAAATGTCGGCGAAGGCGATGTCAAGCTCTCCCTGGTTGATCAAGGGAAGCAGTTTGTCCGGATGCCCAAACTCGAGAAAAAAAGTCACACCGGGAAATCTTTCCCTGAAAAGGGCGCAGGCGTCAACAAGGTATATCTCGCCGAATTCCACAGGGGCTCCTATTCGGAACTCACCGCCGGGGATCTTCTGTTCCGATTTTAAAGCCTCGATTCGATTCTCCAGGCTGTTGACAAAAGGCTCGATCACCTCAAAAAGGCTTTCTCCCTGCCGAGTGGGAACCAGTCGTTTGTGACTTCTGATAAAGAGTTTCTCGTGAAGCTCCTCCTCAAGCTTCTGCAGACTCTGGCTGACCGCAGACTGGGTTACATGGAGCTCCTTGGCAGCAGCGGCAACGCCTTTGCCTTTGAATACGTAATAGAAGACCCTGAGGCGATTGAAATCAGGCAACATTAGCTGATATTATGTTTTGGTTAAGTATGTTTAGTTTGGCTAACGTTATTAGTCTCCGGTATCATCTAATATATGTCAAGTTATCCGAGTAGTCGGGGTTCTCGATTCTCTATGGCTAAACATTATCCGAATCGGGAATAGTCCCGAATGATACCCGGCATTCACAACGAGAAAATCACAATCAAGGAGATCCCATGAAATCAGTTAATAGCTCGCTTGTCTCTGTAGGCAGGAATCGTCTCGAATGGGCTGCCAAGTCCATGCCGGTCCTGAACTCCATTCAGCAAAGATTTGAAAAGGAGAAACCGCTTTCGGGAATAAATATTGCGGCCTGCCTGCATGTCACCACCGAAACAGGGGTACTCATGCAGACCTTGAAGGCAGGTGGAGCCGATGTCCGGCTTTGTGCTTCCAATCCCTTAAGTACCCAGGACGATGTGGTGGCCACCCTGGTTGAAGATGACGGGGTCAATGTCTATGCGGAAAAAGGCGAGAGCAGGGAGCAGTTTTACCAGCATATTCACCAGGTATTGGATGTGGAACCTCACGTTACGATGGATGATGGGGCTGACCTTGTGAAAACCCTCCATACCGAGAGAAAAGATCTGTTGTCCAACGTACGTGGAGGAACCGAAGAGACCACAACCGGGGTGATTCGTCTTAAGGCCATGGCGGAGAAAGGAGTTCTGGAGTATCCGATCATCGCTGTTAACGACGCGGACACCAAGCACCTTTTTGACAATCGGTATGGTACCGGTCAGAGTACCATTGATGGTATTATCCGTTCGACAAATCGGCTGATAGCCGGCTCAGTTTTTGTAGTTTGCGGATATGGCTGGTGTGGAAAAGGGATTGCAAAAACAGCGTCCGGAATGGGAGCCCGTGTTATTGTCACTGAGGTTGAACCGATTCGGGCATTGGAAGCCCTGATGGATGGTTACCAGGTAATGTCGATTGCGGAAGCATCACCCCTTGGAGATTTTTTCTGTACGGTCACCGGTGATATCCATGTAATCGATGTTTCCCATATGGAGCAAATGAAAGACGGAGCCATTCTCTGCAATGCCGGGCATTTCAATGTGGAGTACAATCTTTCAGGGCTGGATTCCCTGGCTGACGAGAAAAAAGAGATTCGAGATGGTTTGGAAGAGTTCAGGCTGAAAGACGGTCGGAAGCTTTACCTGCTGGGAGAAGGCAGACTGGTGAATCTGGCAGCGGCGGAAGGTCATCCTTCGGGAGTGATTGATATGAGTTTTGCCAACCAGGCGCTCTGTGCGGAGTATCTCTTTGGGAGTTCCGTTAAACTCCAACCCCGCGTTTATAAGGTGCCGGAAAACATTGATCGTTTAATAGCCTCAGCCAAGCTGGAAAGCCTCAATGTCAATATCGACACCCTCACTCCCGAGCAGCATTCCTACCTAAATTCCTGGGAGGCCGGCACCTGATAATCTCTCTTTTCGAAAACCGATTTTGGGGACATAATATTATCTGTTTTCGGAATCATCAGGCTACGAGAGCTGAGAATTCCGCTTTTCGAAACAGATAATCCCGGGATTTTCCTTTGTAAAAACCCATGTATTGCCTGATTGCACAAGATAAGGGAGTCGGTTTTCTGGAGTTCAGCCAGCCCAGAGATGTCATCCTCACGCATGACGTGACCGAGGTTCAGGATTGCCTGACTCGTCTGCGGGAGGAAACGGAGAAAGGTTTCTACGCAGCCGGATTTGTTGCTTTCGAAGCAGCTCCGGCATTTGATGAAGCTTTTGTCACACATCAGCCCGGAAGTCTTCCCCTGGTTTGCTTCGGTATTTTCGAAAAAGCCAAACCGATCAGCCCTTCTACCGATGGTGACGCGTTTTCTTTTGAATCCTGGATTCCTTCCGAAAACTACGAAGCTTACGAGAAAAAGATCCTGGCCGTCAAGCACCATATCGCCGAAGGAAATACCTATCAAATAAACTACACCTTTAAACTGACCTCTGTATTCAATGGCGAGCCCAGGGCATTTTTCCTGGGCATGCAGGAGCGGGTTAAGGCCCGGTATGCCGCGTATATGGAGTTGGATGAAACGTTAATCTGCTCTTTTTCGCCCGAGCTGTTTTTTACTTACCGGGATGGGATACTCGTTTCAAAACCGATGAAGGGGACTGAAAAGAGAGGGGTCAATCCCGCGGATGATCAAAAAAAGACTGCCTGGCTGGCGGCCTCTGAAAAAAACAGGGCGGAAAATGTAATGATTGTAGATATGATTCGCAATGACATGGGACGGATTGCCGATCCCGGATCTGTCAGGGTGGAAAATCTATACCAGATCGAAAAGCACCCCTATGTTTTTCAGATGATCTCTACCGTAAAATCAAACGTCCAAACCGGGATTGACCGTATCTTCCAGGTTCTTTTCCCTTGTGCTTCCATTACCGGTGCCCCAAAGGTGAGGACCCTGGAGATAACGAGTGAACTGGAGGAAGCACCCAGGGGGATATACACGGGAGCTATCGGTTGTATCGATCCCCGGTGGGGTGCCAGGTTCAGTGTCGGCATTCGGACCCTGGTCCTTGATCGATCAACCGGTAAGGCGGAGTTCGGCGTAGGAAGCGGTGTTGTCTGGGATTCCGATCCCGCTTCGGAATACTCGGAATGTCTGCTTAAAGCAAATTTCCTCAGCCAGCCGCAACCCGATTTCAAGCTCATCGAATCCCTGCTCTGGCAGCCCGGGTCGGGATATTATCTCCTGGATGAACACCTGGAACGGCTGGCTGTTTCGGCTTACTACTTTGATTTTATATATAAGGAGGCACGGGTTCGCGACGAGCTAACCAAAGCTGCAGAAAAGATGTCCGGGGAGGGGAAGAAAGTCCGGCTGTTGCTGAGTCGAATCGGAGAGGTGGAGATCACAACCCAGGGCCTTGCAGGAGTGGCGGTTAGCGATGTCAGGATCGGGCTGGCTGGTAAACCTGTGGATTCAACGGATCGATTTCTCTATCACAAAACCACCCTGCGCAGGGTCTATGAAATTGCCAAAGCTTCCCGACCGGATTGTGATGATGTCATTCTTTGGAATGAAAAAGGAGAGGTGACGGAAACCTGCAGAGCGAATATAGTGTTGGAGAAAAACGGAGAGCTAATCACACCGCCTGTGAGCTGCGGTTTGCTGGGGGGGACATTCAGATCTCATTTGTTGAAGTCAGGGAAGATCAGGGAAGGATTGATCTCCAAATCCGACCTGGTGAAATCCAAAAAGCTGTTTACGATCAACTCGGTACGGCGTTGGATGGATGCGGTATTGATTCCGGATAAGTAAGAAAAGGCCATGAATATGACAACCCATGATACCATTGTCCGGAGCTGGGCAGAATTACAGGACGAGCTGTTTCGGGATTCCTGGAATGAAAGCATACGGAGATTCCGCTCTCCTTTCGTCTACAGGGGACTTTCGGACCAGACTTATCGTCTCCACACCTCGTTGATCAGGCTGGGCGGAGATTTTGACAAGCTGGAAAAGCATCTGTTGAGAAGCTTTCGTAAATATGGTCAGGATATGGCCCAAAACTGTTCCTCGATCTGGCATTTGCTCTCCATTGCCCAGCATTACGGCCTGCCCACGCGATTGATGGACTGGACTTACTCCCCTTACGTGGCCCTTCACTTCGCCACTGCCAATCATGTAAAATATGGCCTTGATGGTGTCATTTGGGTGGTAAACTACCAGAAGGCCCACAATCAACTTCCCGAGGAGCTGAAAAGTCATTTGCATGCCGAAGGTGCCCAGGCGTTTACCGTTGAGCTATTGTCGGTTCTCTTCAGAGAGAGGAACGCTGAAACCGGATCCTGCGACGATTCCTCTTTTTATGACGTTATTCGATCCCTGGAAGAGTTTGATCGAAACATAAAATACGGGGAATTCCTGCTCTTCTTCGAGCCTCCTTCCATGGATGAGAGGATTGTCAATCAATATGCACTTTTTTCTGTGATGCCGAATTCGCAGCGTGCCATAGATGACTGGCTGCAGCAGCATCCCGAATTCTACAGGAGAATCATCATTCCGGCCGATTTGAAATGGGAGTTTCGGGATAAGCTGGATCAGTGTAATATCACTGAACGGGTTCTGTTCCCGGGGCTGGACGGTTTGAGTAATTACCTGAGGAGGTATTACAGCCCGAAAGAATAGAAGAAGTTTGGTCTCGGTTATTAAAAACCGAATAAAATCACAGGCGGTTTCAGAAATGATGAAGACGTATCGCATTGTCGGAATTCTGTTCGGTTTCTGGTTCATGATGCTGATCCCTGCGATTGGTGAGACGGCATGGGCTGATGAACATCTGAATGTCAAGACTGAGACCAGAATTGGTTTCAAAGGGATCTATCAGTCCGGAACCTGGGTACCCATCAATATCATTCTTGAGAATCGTGGAAAATCAATCCGCGGAATCCTGGAACTGCTTGTCACCTCCGGTTATGCCTTCAGGGATAATCTGCAAAGAAGCGCCTATCACGAATCACTCGATCTGCCTGCCGGTTCACGGAAATTATATTCTTTTACAGTTTATATTCCCTCTTCAACCCATCCGCTCACAGTCAAAATCATCCCTTCACACGGAAAGCCACACTCCGAATCGATCAGCCTTCGTGAAGGTGTAACGGAAAAAGGGATTGTTCTGCTGGCAGATCACGCCTCAACCCAGCAAAGCCTCGACGGTCTATCTGCCGATTACAGCCTGATAAAACTAAAAACTGGTGAATTGCCCCAAAGCAACCATGATTATAACGGGATATCCGCCGTTGTTTTAAGGGATAGGGCCTTGGTGGAACTAAAGGGGGAGCAGTTGGGGGCACTGGAAGAATGGATTCGATTGGGGGGGACGGTTTTTCTATTTGGCAAAGTGTATACCGAGCGGATTGGAAACCGCCTGCTCAGTGCCGGGGCAATTCCTGTCGGGAAAGGAGATGAAATCGTTTCACAATTAAGAGACTCTTTGATCGCTTCTTCCAGGGTGGCGTTAGTACCAGGTTTAGATTTCGGATTGGCCGATCCCGATCCGGATCATTTACAGGATGCAATGCTGACGGAAATCCCGGAACGGATATGGAAAGCTGAACTTGTGCTGGCGTTTCTGGTTTTCTATCTTGTGGTGCTGTATCTGCTCAAGGGATCTCTGCTTGATCGGGGGAAATCGGGAAGACGGACCCGGTTGGCCCTGCTTTCGGTTTTCCTTCTCTCCTTTTTGACAGTGTTGGGAGCACATCTTAAGGAGTTCAAATTCGGACATGCCGTAACAAATGAACTTACCTATATTCGGACTTCAGATAAATCCGGGCGGGTGATAAAAAGATCTATCATCGGGGTTTATTCCTTTCTGGGAGGAGAAGAGCGTTTTGTCCTTGAGAACAGTGGATTATCCCCGGTCCTTTTTGAAAGAAACCTGCCCAATCCAAATCGGAACGCGGATCTTGTGGTTTCGATCCCTAATGACTCCATTCGGTTAAACCTGGGGAGATGGTCCTACCTGGGACTCCGCATGGAATCACCGGAGGAGTTGCCCATTGAGATACGGGTGAAAGAAGATCAGAAAGGACTGCGCCTGGTGATCATAAACGGTTCCCAGGGCACACTCTCGGAAACCTTGTTCTATTGGAATGAACATCTTTACTTGCTTGGTAAGGTGGATCGTGATGTTGTTGTCCGCTTTAATATCGGAGAGCTGGTACCGGTTTTGTTGAGAGATTACCTTAATAACAGCAGTGAAGAGCCCCTCAATGTGATGCTCAGGAGATATCAGGGGAAAAAGGGGCCGTTTCTGCTCGGTCGCCTAAATGGTTTCCCGGTTCCCGGATTGTATAGTGAAAACAATAAAAACAGGTTGAATAGAAATCGATTGCTGTTTGAATGGCAGCCATCCCAGGGAATACCGGGTGATAATGGATAAATTCAGGATGTTTAATCATATTCCAAGTTCAAGACTGCCTCTCTTTTCGGGATCTGCCTTGAACAACGTATATTGGGGTCTCTTAGTCTCTGCGCTGTCCCTGGTCGTTTCCTGGCCAACAGCGGGGCTTTCGGTTTTGCTTCTGAAAGGAGAAATCCCTTTTAATTTTTTCGTTGTCTCTTCAACCATTCTTACGACGGTCTGTTTTATCTCAATCATTTCCGGTACTGGAGAGATCAGTCGACCGGAGTCAAATACGGTTGTCGGGACTCCGGGCGTCACCCCAGAGGAGCAAAACGCCTATCTTATCTATGGATTCTTACGCGCCGCCCTGCGTAGTTTCCTTCTTTCTCTGCCCTATACAATCATTCTGATGATTTCCATGATTCTATCGGCGATATCCATGAAAACGCTACCAGGGCTTTTGTTATTGTTTGTGGTTGTGGCTTTGCTTTGCAGACAATCAGCGTTTTTAGTCTATTTGTTGACCGGAAGAAACAGTTTCAAAGGATATCTTCTCAATCTTTCCTGGCCTGTTTTATACCTGGTCGCCACTTGGTTCCTGCTACCCCGGTTGAATCCTTATTTTATTCTTTATCGTTTGACTTTCACCCGGACAGGATTGCTGGAAACCTTTCCCTCTAACCGGCAGATTTTCATATTGATCCTCCTGGCTTTGAATACTATCCTGGCATTGACAATTCACGGGGTAATCAAATCAAAACGCAGGGAATCCCTGATATAGGTTCTATGAATCAGGAAAAGGCATTTCAAAACTTCATTCAAGCTATTCAAAAACGTCAACGGAAAGAGGCGTTTAAAAGCCTGGCCCTGCATCTGCTCCTTTTTCTCCTTATCTCGATACTGACGATTCTGGTGCTGGAACGGTGGGTTGATACCGGATTGCGGATATCGATACAACTGAAGATCGCCACAAGTCTGTCAGTTCTTTTGGCCATCTTGTTGGTCGCGTTTCACTGGAAATCACCCGGGAGATTTCTCAGGGAGATGGATCACAGGTTTGGATTTCAGGAGAGACTGGGGACAAGTTATGAGTATTTAAAGAAGGAATCCATTTTCAGGGAGAAGCTGGTTGAGGATGCCGTCAAAAGCCTGCGGAGCGTCAATCCCGAAGATTACTTCCCCAAAAGATCACGTTATTGGCTACCGGGAATCTTCCTGCTGACGGTGCTTGTTTTCTCATTACTGATAAACAGCCGACAGTCGGCAGATCTGAAAAATCTGATCGGAATTTCCGGATTGAATGAAAAAAGCTCACGGGAAAATCAGCAGAACTGGTCTGATAATCCAGGCATTCGGAGACCACAGACGGAAACAGGTCGATTCAGGGAACTCTCGGAATCGCTCCGGGATCTGCGTGAATCCGGGAAATCACCGCGGGAAGTGAAAGAGTCCATTCAATCCTTTTTGCAAAGTATCACGGTTCAACAGGATCAGTTAAAACGAAAACTCAGGGAAAAGTTAAAGGAGGCAGGTGCTTTTCAACAGCCGGAGGTCGGTAAAGAGGATGATCTTTTACAATATGATGACAGACTTCAGGAGTTTATCCGGAAGCTGAAATCTTCTTTTAAAGGTGAGGTGCCATCGGAACTGTCCGAAAACCTGGAAAAGCTAGCGGATCTTGAAGATCTGAAAGATTATCTTGATGAAACGCTGCAAAAACTGGATCGGGAACCTCCCCAAAAGGAAGGCGGTGACGATGCCGACAATCAACCTCGGAAGGAGGACCAGGAACTCGCGATTGGACAGAAAAGGGATAACACGGATGACAGCAGTCCGGGCGGTGAATCGGAGCAGAAAGGCGAGATGTCAATTGAGGAGAAGGTTGCCTTGAAAAGCAAGGGGATCCGTTCCGATCCCGGTGAGGCAGAGCAGCAGCCGGAGAGAAAACAACATGAGGATGAACATGTATCGACGCTTCCCGGTCAGACTGAATCGGAATGGGATAGCCGTCTTCCGGGTCTAACCGGAACTCCGGACGGGGAAATTACAAAACTGAAGGGTAAAACCGGAGATGGAGAGTGGTATCGGTCATTGATACGTTCACTGGTAAAAACAGATCCATTAAGTAGCGAAGAAAAAGCCTATATTCGGGAGTACAGACGGGATTTGGAAAGCGTTCTTCACAGGGAGGAAATCCCTGTTGCCCGCAGAGAGATGATAAAACGTTATTTTCTATCTATCGGATTCTCCAATATTGACGAGGATAACTGATAACCAAGGACAACACATGAAGAAGGAAATGGAATCGGAACAGGCAGTTGAAATCAGGGAATCTTTTGCATCCATTTACAACGAGATTTCCAAGAAGGTGGTAGGCCAGGAGGAGTTGGTTCGGCAACTCTTCTGTTGCCTGCTGTGCGAGGGGCATGCGTTAATTGAAGGCGTACCCGGATTGGGCAAGACCCTGCTGGTTAAATCGTTCAGTGAGGCACTTGATTTGCGTTATTCCCGCATTCAGTTTACACCGGACTTGATGCCTGCCGATATTATCGGGACCAATATGGTCCGGGAGGACGAAACGGGTGGACGTCGTTTTGAGTTTTTCAAGGGCCCGATTTTCGGTCAGGTGGTTTTGGCTGATGAAATCAACCGGGCCACGCCCAAAACCCAATCTGCCCTGCTTGAGGCCATGCAAGAGAAAAGAGTCACCGTTTTCGGGGAAAATCACATTTTGCAGGAACCTTTTATGGTTCTCGCAACCCAGAATCCCATTGAAATGGAGGGGACCTATCCCCTGCCTGAAGCCCAGGTGGATCGTTTTCTTTTTAAATTGATTATCCGTTACCCGGACCATCGGCAACTTCTGGAGATCCTGGATAAATCAACTGAAGCTCCCTCGAATCTCAAACCTGTTGTCAGCGGAGATCTCATACTCGGCTTCCGCAATATGATCAGGCAGGTACCGGTGGCCTCTTACCTGAAAGAATATGCCATTCGTCTGGTTGAAGGAACCCATCCGCAGGGTTCATCCTCCCCGGGCATGACGGCGGAATATGTCCGTTATGGAGCCAGTCCGCGGGGATTACAAACCTTGGTTATGTCCGCCAGGGCAATGGCCCTGCTTCAGGGACGGTTTAATGTGTCATACGAGGATATCAGGGAGTGTGCGATTCCCTCTTTGAGGCATCGCATTATTCTTAATCTGAAAGGAGAAGCGGAGGGAATAAACACCGATGACATTATCAAAAACATCATCGGTTCCACACCGGAGAACGGTTAATTCACCATGAACGAAGTGAATCTTTCACCCTTGTTGCTGGATGAACGTCTGCTGACAATCCTGGAGCAGGTCCGAATCCTCTCAAAAAAACAGGTCCGAAACCTGCGATCCGGTGAGCAGCCCTCCAGGAGGAGCGGGGGGAGTATGGAGTTTCTGGAGTATCGGAATTATCAACCCGGTGACGATCCCAGGTATGTTGACTGGAACGTCTACGGCAGGATGAACCGTCTCTATATCAAGCTGTTCCAGGCGGAAAAGGAACGTCCGGTTTATATTCTGCTGGACTCCAGCAAATCCATGGAATTCGGAAATCCCGAAAAATTATTCCTGGCCAGACAGATTGCGGCAGCCACGAGTTATATCTCTCTTGCCAACCAGGATCGTGTCGGTCTGGTTACCTTTGATCACGGCCTGAGGGAGTTCAGATTGCCCGAAAAGGGACGCCGGGTATACCTGTCCCTGGTTAACCTGCTCAACGAGGTCAAACCGGATGGGGAGACAGATATTAATACGGTGCTGCTGGATTTTTTGACAAGGGTGAATCGACCGAGTCTGGTGATAGCAATCAGTGATTTTCTGGATCCATCCGGTTTCAAACAGGGCTTGAAAGCATGCAGCTACGGTAAACACGAGGTTGTTCTGATTCAGGTTCTGGATCGTGAGGAGGTCAGCCCGAAAACGGACGGATATGTCAGAATGGGTGATGTGGAAACCGGGAAAGCGCGCAGTTTTTTCATCGATCAAAGGCTGCGAGATGCCTATACTGCCTCTTTTAATCGTTTTATAACAACCCTTCGATCATTTTGCCTGGAAAGGGGTTTTGATTATTTCATGGTCAATACGGATACGCCAGTAGAAGAGGTGTTGATCTCATTATTTACAAAAGGAAGCATCAGGGCTTGAGATGATTTTTACTTTTCCGGCCGGTTTTCTGTTATTGGGGCTGATTCCGGTTGTTATCCTTTTACACAGCCTGAAGCCAAAGGCGAGACCGATTTTCTCCACCACAGTCTATCTCTGGCAGAAGGCTCATCGGGAGCAGAGTGCCGGTTTGCGTCTGAAAAGGCTTCGCAGAAATATCCCTCTTTTGATGCAATTGCTTGTTATTACACTGGCAGCAATCGCATTGGCTAATCCCATCCTGCCTGGTGAGACCTCGTCAGCAGCCAATATGATACTGATTGTTGACACCAGCGCCTCCATGCAGGCCGAAACCGGTGAAGGTTCAAGAATCGCGATTGCCCGGGAGAAAGCTGACCAACTGATTCGATCATTTTCCGGAAAGGGCGAATTGATGATAATCGGAGCCGGGATCAAACCGATGATTATCGCCAGGTTCAGCCGGGATACGGACGCCTTGAGAGATGCAGTATCGGAACTGAAAGCCCTGGATGTGGCAGGGCAGATAAAGAAATCCATCTACCTTGCCCTTTCATTCATGAGACCTGATACCAATGATCGCATTGTATTACTGACCGATGGCGCCGGTATGGATCTCCCGGAAATTCTCTCGATTGACAGTCGGATCGATCCGGTACTGATCAAAGGCGGTAGCCGAAATACCGGCATTACCAATTTTACTTATCGGCAACTACCCGATAATCCGGGTCGACTGGAGTTCCTGGTTGAAGTGAGCAACTTTAACGATTATCCCGTATTATGCCCGTTACTTCTAACCCTCGATGAGTTTCCCCTTGACCGGCGTACCTTGGGGCTGACCGCCAGGCAGACAAAACGTTACATCGTTCCTTATGAGGGGCCTCAATCCGGAAAAGCGATTTTAAAACTGGATCTGGATGATGACTTCGTTCTGGACAACTCTGCCTATGCCGTTTTTAATCGTCCGCAAAAGATTTACATTCATCTGTTCTCAAAAGAGTCCGCCTTTCTGGAAAAAGCGTTGCGGGCTTATCCCGGAATAGAACTAAACAGGAGTGCTGATATCCTGGCCGGCTCCTTCAGTGACCAGGTTCGGCAACACGATCTGGTGATTGTGAATAATATGGAAGTGCCCGTGGTGGAGCAGGGCAACCTGGTATTGATCAACAGTCTCTCACCGACCCTGCCTTTGACCAAAACCGGGAACATCTCCTCTCCGGTGGTGGTGGATTGGCATAAGAATCATCCACTTCTAAGGGATATCAATTTCGCAGGTTTGATTATCGAACAGGCTGCCCTTGTGAAGGCGGGACAGGGCCCGGTGGAACTAATATCGGGTGATCAGTCGGGACTCTGTTACAGCTATGAAAATGAGAGATTAAGAATCCTGTACTTGGGTTTCGACCTTGAACAGACGAATTTACCGCTCAAGGTGGCATTCCCGATGTTGGTTGATAATATTCTGCTTTGGACAAATCCGGGTGTGTTCCGAAAAGAGCTGGCCCTTTTGAAAACCGGAGACCCTGTCCCGCTCTACTTGCGGGCGACAGCGAAAGAGATCGATTTGCGCACCCCTTCCAGGATTCTGGAGAATCTTGCCGTTGATCACAATCCTCTCCTTTTCTCCGATACCTACGAATCGGGCATCTACAGGGTGAGGGAAGCGGATTATCGATTCTCATTTGCTGTCAATCTTTTTAATAAATCCGAATCGGATATCATACCGATCGACTTGAAAGAAACGCAGACCCGGTCTGCACCTTTACCCATGTCCGCCCGATCAGGTTTTTCACCCTGGTTGATCCTTTTTCTGCTGGCGGCCGTTCTGGTGATCATTGAGTGGTTTTTCTGGATTAACCCATGAGTATCTCCTTTGACCAGCCTCTTTACCTGTTATTCTGGATACTGATCCCTCTTTACTGGATCAGGTTAAGAAGGAAAGGACTGTCTGCAGAGAAACCTGTTTACAGACGCCCGTTTATCCTCTTCAAAAGCCTGATTCTGTTGTTGTTGGGGATAACCCTGGCACAACCTGTCGCATTGTTACCTACGAATCGGGTAAATCTGCTCTATTGCCTGGATCAATCATCCAGCATAGCGGAACAATCTGCCCAAGGAGCACTGGACTTTATAAAGAGGAGTTCTGATAAAGCAAAACAGGAAGATGCCACCGGTTTGATACTGTTTGCGGAACAGGCTTCTTTTGAGCAGGATTTGCAGTCAGAGTTTCGTATCGGTCGTTTTCGTTCTTACCTGGATAGCAGTGAAACCAGTATCTACAATGCCCTGCAGATGGCTATTGGTCGGTTTCCCGCCGATGGGAGTAACAGGGTGGTTCTTTTGAGCGATGGAAATGAAAACCGGGGCAATGCCCTTGATATGGCTTACCTGGCTTCATCAATGGGGATCAGGGTTGATACGATTGCCCTGGAAGTATCGGGGAGTGCCGGAGATATCGTGCTGGAGAAACTGGAATCCCCCACGCGGGTGCAACTGGATCAACCCTTCACCATACGGATGATCGTGTCTGTTGGACAAGCCGGTGAAGCACGACTGAAGCTTTTCCGGGGTGATGAACAGGTTGTTGACCGGATGTTGAAGCTCAACCAGGGAACTTCCGCTCATGAATTTGTTACCCGGCTCGTGAATCCGGGTCTCCATACCTTTCGAGCTGAAATCGCCTCGCCGGCTGATAACGAAATTAGAAATAACCGGGGAGTCGCCTTTGTTCAGGGAACTGTCAAACCCCAAATTCTCTTTGTCAAGGAAGAGGGCCGGCGCGAGGTTCCCATGGCAAAAGCTCTGGAAAACCAGGGATTCGACTTGAAAATGAGCAGTGGAAGGACAATACCCTCTTCACTGTCAGCGCTTATTAATTACAGTGCTATTGTTCTTGACAATACCTCGGCAGATAGTCTGACAATTGAAACCCTGGCAAATCTGGAGCTTTTTGTGAGGGATACCGGCGGGGGGTTGGTTATGCTGGGGGGTTACCACAGCTATGGAAACGGCGGGTATGCCGGTACCCCGGTGGAAAAGGCCATGCCTCTTTTTATGGAACCCCGTACCACAATGGAGTTTCCCGGTTTATGCCTTATTCTGCTCCTGGATAAGTCTTCCAGTATGGGAGAGAGAATTGACCGGGTCTCCAAACTGGAGGCTGCGAAGACAGCAGCCTATTCTGCTGTTGAACTGCTTAATCCTGTCGACAGGGTGGGTGTGCTGGGCTTCGATTCCTCCTTCAGATGGGTGGTTCCCCTTACCCGCGCTTCGATGAAAAAAGACATAGCAGACCGGCTTACTGCTCTAAAAGAGGGGGGAGGAACCAACCTGATTCCTGTTTTGAAAGAGGCTATCAAATCCCTAAAGGAGATCAAGGCAGTCAAAAAACATATCATTATTCTCACCGATGGCATTACCGAAAATGATGGGCTAATCAGGTTGATCAGTACTTTAAAGGATGAACCGATTACCATTTCCACTGTTGCAGTGGGGAAAAACTCAAATTTTGATCTCCTGAAAGCCATCGCAGACTCGGGTGGCGGAAGAAGTTATTACACAGAAAAAGCAACCCGGATTCCCCGCATCTTCATGAATGAAACCAAGGTGGTCAGTAAAAGCTCGATTCTGGAAGCACCTTCGCAACCGCAACAAGTAGCGAGACATGAACTCCTGGATTACGGTGAACTGGCAGCTTTTCCGCTTGTCAACGGATATAATCTAACTTATCCCAAGCCGGGGGCGGACGTGATTCTGACTGTCGGGGATGATCCGCTTCTTTCCGGCTGGCAATACGGATTGGGACGAGCCGTCGCTTTCACGTCCGACTTGTCGACACGGTGGAATACAAAGTGGCTCGATTGGAATGATTACGGGATTTTTGTTTCACGTTTGATAAAATGGGTGCAAAGAAGCCAAAATCCCGAAGAGTTCCATTTCACCCTAACCAGAAAAAAATCAAAGGTTGAGCTGACGCTTGATGCGATTGACCGCAATAATCAGTTCATCAACCACCTTAACCTGGGTTTAAACCTTTTATCCCCCCGCGATTCGAGTCATCTGTACTCTTTGGAACAGACCCTTCCCGGAAGGTATAATCTGCATTTCAGTCTGGATGATGTCGGTGATTACTACCTGAATGTTTTTAATGAAAACGATACCAGGCAGTTCGGCGCCGAATCACTTGGAGTAGCACTCCCCTACTCCCAGGAACTGGCGGTTCGAACCGTGAACAGGGATCTGTTGCGCAGGATATCCGAGATAACCGGTGGCCAGGTATTATCCCTCTCCGACAGGGAGATCAACCTCTATCGTTCAGACGGATCGGGAGCAGGCACGAAAAAGCCTCTCTGGCCCCTGTTTATTGTATTTACCATAATCCTGTTTGTGGCCGATATCGCCTTAAACAAGCTCAGGTTTTTAAGAACAGCATCCGTTGAGCAGGGATAAAGTTTGGACCGGATGATCTCCGATGTCGGATAATTCACCGTTTCCGGTATTTTGAACATGGATCGGGAAAAGAAAGAGCTGGGGACGCCCGGAGCCTCCTTAGTTAATGACCGGTTGTAAAAGGTATACAACCGGTCTTGATCTTTAGGTTCGGGCACCAGGGGAGTGGCTGGTTATTGTCCAAAGAACTTCGAGACATCAACCCCGCCCATTGAGGCCAGGGCAATGCTGCCGGGGCTGATAGGTTCCGGATCTGTTACAATGTTGATGCAGGCAGGTTTTCCGCAGGCGAATGCTTCCTCCAGGGCCGGTTTGATGCCGGAAGGATCTTCCACCAGCCATCCTTTACCACCCAGGGCTTCCACAGCCAGATGGTAATCCACCATTCCTATTTCCGAACCTTCCCGGATTATTCTTCCCAGCTTAACCTCCTGGGCGTGGCGGATCATGCCCCACTGCTTGTCGTTACAGATCACAACGACAATAGGCAGATTTTTTCGGATTGAGGTTTCGAATTCCATGAAGTTCAATCCGATCGAACCGTCACCGGTGACCAGGCAGACTCTCTTCTCCGGAAACTTCAGTTTGGCGGCGTTGGCGTATGCCAGTCCCACACCGAGACATCCGAAGAGACCGGATTCCAAATAGTGTCCCGGGCTTCTGATGGTTCGGGTCATGGACATCCAGACCTGTGTATCCCCGCCATCACTAACGACAATATCATCTTCCCGGTCCAGATAACCGTTCACTTCGGCACAAATGCGCATATGATGTATGGGAGAGTTGTCGCTTTGCCAATTGAAGGCTGCAATGCCTTTTTGCTCCTTGTCTTTCTCTCTTAACGTTTCCACCCAGGAAGAGAATTTCTGTTCCAGGGATTCACCGCTGCCAGCTTCTTCAACAAGCCGATTCAACTCTGCTGTAAATTCTTTTACATCGCTGACAATGCCCAGATCCACCGAGCAATTACGTCCGATTTCCGCCTGGTTGATGTCAACCTGCACTTTTTTGGCTTCCGGATTAAAGACATCGCCCTTGGCGTACATGAAGCTGATTCTGTTACCCAAAAGAATTATCAGGTCGGTGGTTGCCACCGCATCAAAGGCCGCTCCGGGCCTGATCACTGTTGATGATTCAAAGCAGAGGGGATGAGTGTCGGAAACCACACCCCGACCTACCTGGGCGGTGAAAATCGGTATCCCGGTTTTTTCCACGAATTCGGTTAGTTCCTCCCCGGCATCTGCATAACGGGCTCCGCTGCCGGCAAGAATAATCGGTCTTTCCGATGCTTCGATCAGCTCCATCAGTGATTTTGCTCCCGATCGATCCACAGGACGTGACTCGACATGAGTAACAGGTTTTTTGACCATATCCGCCGTTACTGAACCGTTCCAGACGTCGATAGGGATTTCCAGGTAAACCGGTCCCGGACATCCGGCCTCCGCGTTACGATATGCCATATCGATGAACTCGGGAATCCGTTCCGTTTTTTGACAACAGAGTGCTTTTTTGACAATTGGTTCTATTACAGGCAGTTGCCTCATATCCTGCAGGTCCAGTGTTTCGGAGGCAGCCAGTCCCACAACCCCGGATATCAGAACCAGTGGGGTGTTAGCCATATAGGCATTGGCGATGGCTGTCAGGGCGTTGCCAAATCCCGGGCCTGCAGTAACCAGCGCAGTGCCGGTCTTACCGGTCATGCGAGCCCAGGCTTCAGCCATAAAGACCGCATTCTGTTCATGTCGGGTGACAAACATCTCAATGGATGAGTTTTCCGCATAATCGTACAGCGGGAAAATGTGCCCCCCGGACAGGCTGAAGATCATTTCAACGCCTTTTTCGATCAGGGCGTCAACAGTCAGTTTACCTCCGTTTATTTCACTCATTGCTTGCTCCTCATTCTTACTTTGCGTTTTTTTCCGTTACCAATAAACCGATTGATTCTGATAAGTACTGCGCGACCAACGAGCCGGAACCTCGCTTTCCATTACATGTTTCCGGGCTTCCGGTCACACCTGATGATAAGATAATAGTTTAAATCCCGAAGTTTCTTAGAATTTCGGTCCACCCACGTACTTCAACGATATTAATAGTAAAATACATAAGATCAAAAGCCCTGCGAAAGCCGCAGTGAACAACGGTAGATTCCATTGCCACCTGATATGGGTGTTAACCAGGATCATACTGGCAACTATAATAGGTGATACCGGAATATTCATGACCCCGACTTCAAGGGCGACAGGTGTTTAAGTCCGGGATCCGTGATTCTTAATGAAAGGCCGGGGAGTCGATTTAATAGAAATACTGCGAGAATGCCAAACGTCAGAAAAGGCTCAAAAGGAAAAGGGGTGCCCATAAAGTCCCTCCGCAAGTGGTTTTAGGTATGACTCTTTCTGTTGACAACAGCCTGAAAGCAGGACGGTTTTAATCCACCGGGATGAGTGACATACGTGTTCCCTATCCGGGCGGATCGGATCAACACAGCCGAATAATATTCGAAATTAAAATAAATTTCAAGGGCCCGCTATAAAATTGGTTACCGCTTTTTAATTCCCAGGGATTAGGCAGAACACAATGGGATTTCAAGTTTGTTTTCAGAAGTTGTTGATCAGATTCTTTCATTCTTTTTATTGACACTGTTGCTGGAAGTCTATTTTTAAGAGTGTTGCAAGGTTTTGACCGGGAATACAAGGGATAAAAATCAGCAATACGATCAGATTTTCTTCAAATTTGAAACAGAAATAAGATCGGGGGATCATAATTGATCATCGACCAATCGCGATAAATTACGTGCCTTTGCCAGGATATTATTTACGGCACAGACAGACGGGAAGGAGGTTCCGGTCGGCGAATGCAGATTTGCCAACCGGATTTTACCCTTTTGTTATGACGACTTGTTGACGATGAACTTCTTCATCATCTCCTGCAGATGCAGGGCAATAGAGGAGAGTTCCTCGGAAGCGGAGGCAGCTTCTTCCGAAATGGATGCGTTTTGTTGTATGACGGAATTGATCTGGTGCAGCCCCCTGTTAACCTCTTCGATAGCTCCAGCCTGTTCAACTGAGGCGGAAGCAATTTCCGATACCAGGTCATTCACTTTGGTGGCGTCTGTATTGATCATTTCTAGCACTGTAGCCGTACCTTCGGAATTTTTGGCACCTTCCTTGACTTTTTTAATCGACATTCCGATAAGCTCGGTTGTATTTTTAGCGGCTTCAGCACTCCGACTGGCCAAATTTCTTACCTCTTCTGCCACTACGGCAAATCCTTTCCCGTATTTGCCGGCTCTTGCTGCCTCAACAGCGGCATTGAGGGCAAGCAGATTGGTCTGAAATGCGATCTCATCAATCACCTTGATAATCTTACTGACATCAGCACTGGTATGGGTGATGTCAGCCATGGAGCCGCTCAGAAGACTCATTTGTCGATTCCCTTCCGCCACATTGTCCATCATCTGCACGCTGAGATCCTTGGCGGATGCTGCACTATCCCTGTTAGTGCGTATTTGTGCCTCGACTTCCCCCATTGACGAGGTGATTTCCTGAATGGACGCAGCCTGTTGACTGGTACCTGCAGCAAGCGTCTGGGAAGATCGGGAAACTTCATCCGCGCCCGAGCTCACCTGAACGGACGATTCCTTAATATCGATGATCAGTTTTTGCAGCATCTTGATGGAGTCATTGACGCTGATTCTAAGTCTTTCCAGATCACCTTTGCTCTCAATCGTCATTTCCCTGCTGAGATCTCCCGCTGCCAGGGCACTGAGAATACCGCTCAGATAGGAGATGGCATTTTGCAGGGAATGCATCAGTTCGTTGAAGGCCTTTTTGGATTCTGCGATTTCATCGGACCCTTCAATTGAGGTTCTGACTGAGAAGTCCCCTTTCGTTTCAATCGATTTGAGATTGTTGACCAGATCATAGATACGGCGGGTAATGGTTCGACTCACCAGCAGGTAAGCGGCCATACTGATGATGATTACCAGAACAGTGCAGATGATGATATTTCGGATGATCATGGCCCGGATCTCATTATCGATCCTGGCTTTCTCCAGCGCTACCGCCCTGTCGATATCATCAATATAGACGCCTGTTCCCACAATCCAGTCCCAAGGCTTGAAGGCCATCACAAATGACATTTTGGGCTGGGGCTCTTTGATACCCGGTTTGGGCCACATATAAGGGACATAACCCTCCCCGCTTTCCCTGGAAACCCTGACCATTTCGTTGAACAGGAAAACACCATTGGGATCTTTGTATTCCCGCAGGGATTTTCCTTCAAGTTGGGGGCTGTAAGGGTGCATGATCATATTGGGATAGAAGTCATTGATCCAGAAATACCCTCCCTCCCCATATTTCATATTCCGGATAAGCTCCCCTGCCAGTTTTTTGGATGCTTGGGTATCACCATCATTATGGTGTTTTTTGATGGCATTGATGGCCAGTTCGGTTCGCGTTTTCAATCTCTCTTTGACATCCTCAAGCAGGGCCGAACGATAAGTAATAATCCTTTTGTTTCCGTCTGAAATAAGAGATGAGACCGAGACGGCTGTAAAGATGATCATGGCCAGAATGAGCGGCAGGACAGCAATTCCGATTATCTTTTTCCGAAGGGTGATGTTCATGAGAAATCTCCTTAATACTAATCGTGAATCAAAGAGGTGGGCAAAGAAACTCGGCATTAAAGAGCTGACAGCGGGTTGGTATCCTTAGTTATAAGTATATTTAATTGTATAGGAAATGTCCATTCAAGAAAAAATCGGATTTCCCTGGTGTCCGGGAGGACTGTCTGTAGAGAGAAAGCGGATCTGTCTGAATTCCCTCAAGGTCTGAGGCGTGGGTTTGCTATAGGGGGGACGGAAATCGCATTTGGATAAGTGGGCTAGTCGCAGTAGGCTTAGGATTGCACCGGATAAATCACCTCCGGTGCAGAATCATATTATACAGCTAAGGCAGAAGTTTTCGGAGAAGATTCTCGCAATCCTCTTTAGACATCAAACGGGGAACGGGGTAATCCAGGGAAGCTTCAGATAGAGCTCTCTTGGAGATCAGGGGAATGTCTTTTTCCTGAAGCTCTTTTACCTGGGTGGGGATGTCCATGTTACGGTTCATGTCCTTTATTCTTTCAATGAACTTGCGTGCGAGTGTTGGTGCCGGATCACCTTCCGGGCCGATGCCGCTGATCACAGCCAGTTTGGCGAGTCTGGATTCTATATTCGGCAACGAAAACTCCAGGACATATGGGAGGATAATGGCATTGGCCAAACCATGAGGAACGCCGTATAATCCGCCGAAATTATGAGCAATGGCATGGACATAACCAACGTATGCCCTGGTAAATGCCAACCCTGCATGATAGGAGGCAATGGCCAGTTGATTGCGTTTTTCCATATCCGAACCATCTTTATAGACATCCTCCAGGGTTGTCATGATGATCTTGACAGCCTTCTCCGCATCCGTGTTGGTCGACTTCCTGGCATGAATACTAATATAGGCTTCGACGGCATGTGTGAGGGCATCCATCCCTGTTGTGGAGGTGATATGGGGGGGTAATCCTACCATCAATTCGGGATCCAGAACAGCAATCGGTGGAACCAGCTTCAGATCTACCACCACAAACTTTTCATGATTTTCCGGGTTGGTTATAACCGCGGCCACCGTCGTCTCCGAACCTGTTCCTGCTGTTGTTGGAACAGCGAACATGGGGGGGGGTCTGTGCCAAACCCTGAATTTTCCCCTCATTTTCAGTGCGGGTTTTTTGGGATTGGAAGCCCTGGCACCGATAATCTTTGCGCAATCCATGGGGGAACCGCCGCCGAAGGCGATAATTCCATCACAATTGTTCTCCTGATAGACTTTAAGGCCTTCTTCAATATTCTGAATCGAGGGGTTGGGTTGTACACCATCAAAAATCGAATAGTGAATATCATCGCTCTCCAGGGCTGAGTATAATCCATCCAGCAGGCCGATACTGGTCAGCCCCTTATCGGTGACTATCAACACCCTCTCCACACCCTGGTTTTTGATGAGTTCAGGAAGTTGACCTAACGAACCCGCGCCGGTATAGAGTTCCGGCTCAGGAGTTTTTAAAATGGGATAAATCACTTTGGTTGTGTAGTGTACAGTTCGTAGTGCAGCTTTTTTCAATGTCCAGTTCATAGAGCTCCCCTTATTTTAAATCCCTATATTTTGACCTTGATAAATCCGTCATCAGTTGAGTCTGGATTTTGATAGTGTTTCAGGACTTCGTGTTTTCAGACAGTTACAGTCTTATCATGATATCCTGTAAAAAGAAACAGATTTTCATCCGAACCATGAATTTGTATCCCCCGCGGTTAGTGTCTTGAATATTAAAACTTTTACCAAAGCCGGGATGAGCTGTTTTTACGTTCCCAAAAAGCCTATGGTTCGTTAAAATGCCATCCAATCGACAGGTTAATCCGGGTGTTATGGGACTTTTCCCGTGATCGATAGTCATCCCGGTAGAATTGCGTAATCTCTTGAACAACAAGCTGTTCCATATCGTCAGGTTATGTCCAAATTAAAATGGGTCGGGATAGGTCTCTTCTTTCTGGTCATGTCCCTGCTGTTCATCGTAATCGACCTTTTTAACCGGATTCCGGAGAACGAGCTTGTTCCGAGTTTCAGCCAAATCAGGGATATTGAAGAACGAAAAAGAAGCTTTTTTGAATACATGAGGCCTATCGTCGAAATGGAGAACGCCCGCATTTTGAAAAAGCGAAAAAGACTGCTGCTGCTTCAGGAAAAAAGAAAAAGAGGGGAAAAATTGACGGACTGGGATATGAAGTGGATTGATCGTTTTATCGTGGAATTCAGGATAAAAGCCGATCCGTTAAACGAAGACGAACTTTGGGCGGAGCTGAAAAAGCGAATCGATATTGTTCCGGTCAGTCTGGCATTGGCACAAAGTGCAAACGAATCAGCATGGGGAACGTCCCGCTTTGCACTAAAGGGCAGCAGCATGTTTGGTCAGCTAACCTTTTCCTCCCGGGAAGAGGGGATCGTTCCCAATCGCAGGGACCCGGGAGCACGACACCGGGTTGCCAAATACCACGGAGTATCGCAATCGGTTGCCAGCTATATCAGAAATCTGAATACCCATTCGGCCTATGAACGGTTCAGGGAACTGAGGTATCAGGCTCGTGAAAAGGGAGAGGAGCCCAAAGGCTATGATTTGGCATCGGGACTGTTGAAGTATTCGGAAAGAGGGGAAGCGTATGTAAAAGAAATAGAGGAGATAATTCTCAGAAATAAATCCCTGATGGAGGCAAAGTGAGAAGAACTATTCTATTGCACCTGATTCTGATAATAGGAACGGGATTACCGGTTTTTCCGATTTGGGCCGCAAATCACTTGGTGGTGCTCCAGTATCATCATTTCAGTACGAAGACACCCCCATCAACCAGCATCAAGCCGCAGGAGTTCGATCTACACCTTGAATATCTGCTGGAAAACGGTTTTGCTGTCTGGCCTCTCAAAAAAAGCCTCTCTTACCTGCGGCAAGGACGAGAACTTCCCGACAATTGCGTGGCGATAACGGTGGACGATGCCTATATATCGATTTATGAGGAGGCATATCCCCGACTTAAGCAAAAGGGTTGGCCTTTTACGGTATTTGTAGCCACCGAACCGATTGAAAAAGGCAGCAAAGCCTTTCTCACCTGGGATCAGATGCGGGAAATGAAGGAACACGGGGTGGACTTTGAAATGCACAGCCATACACACGCCTACCTGGTCCGAATTAAAAAAGAGCTGTCCACAGATCAATGGCTGGCAACTGTCAGACAGGAAATTCTGACCTCCCGAGAGCGCTTGGAAGAGGAGCTGGGATATCGATCGGGAATCTTTGCTTATCCCTACGGGGAGTATGATGAAGCGTTAAAAAATCTCGTGCTGGAAATGGGGCTGATAGGTGTAGGGCAACATTCCGGAGCAATCTGGAAGGGAAGTGACTGGGGTGCTTTGCCAAGATTTCCCATGTCTGGCCCCTATGCTGCACTAAAAGAATTCAGGGTCAAAGTGAGAACCTTACCTCTGCCTGTAACTCGGGAAACCCCTGCTGATCCTGTATTGCAGTCAGGAAATATGAGCCCTTCCCTGGTTCTTGAACTTGGGGAGGGTCCTTTTGCTCCGGAACAGATAAACTGCTACGCATCCGGACAAGGGCGTGTAAAGACCTTTTGGCAGGGTAAGACCAGGAAATTGCAGGTTTTCCCCAATCGATCCTTGCCAAAGGGAAGGAGCCGCTACAACTGCACTGTAAGACACAAAAAGCTGAATCGTTACTTCTGGTTCAGCAGGCAATGGCTAAGGCTGGATTAATATAACAGGAAACATGCTTGACCGACAGTTGATACAGACTTTCTATGAGATATCCAATGCGGTGCACACCACTTCCGCCCTGGATGAACTTTACGGAAAGATCCACCAGTCCCTGGCATCGATTATTGATGCCACCAATTTCTTTATTGCCCTTTTTGACAAAGACAGCAATACACTGAGTTTTCCCTACTATGTGGACGAACGATCACGGATGGACAGGGATTTTGTATACCAGATCGAAGAGAACAGTGCTTCCATAACGGTCAGGATAATCAGATCCGGTAAACCATTATTGTTAAACAAAGACGAAATCCTGCAATATTGCAAAGATATGGGGAGCCAACCCAGGGGACCCGTCGCAGAGAAATGGCTGGGCGTACCGCTTGTGGTTCAGGACAGCGTAATCGGAGTGGTTGCGGTCCAGAGCTATTCGGACCCCAATCTCTATGAGGAGACGGATGTTGAGCTTTTAAGCTCCGTTTCGGAGCAGATTGCCCTGGCAATTGATAAAAAGCAGTCTGAAGAGCGGTTAAAGGAGAGAGAATTATTGATTTCAACCCTTTACCAGATATCAAATGCAATTCACGTCTCCGAGAACCCCGATCAACTATACAAATGGATTCACGATGCCCTGAATCATATAATCGATGCCAGGAATTTTTCCATCGCCATATACGATCGGGAGCAGGATATTCTCTATTTTCGTTATGCTGTTGACGAAATGGAGATGAATATGGAGGAGCCGGTGGAAAATGCCAGTAAATCCAGCTCTCTGACCTACCAGGTGATTAACAGCGGCAAAACCCTGTTGCTGAATGAGTCTCAAAAGGATGAACTCTACCAAAAGCTCGACGGAGAGAGAATCGGGCAAGCCTCTGCCAAAACCTGGCTGGGTGTTCCCCTGCGAGGTAAACATGAGGTTTTGGGAGCGCTGGTGGTGCAAAATTACGTTGTCGAAAACTGTTTCAATGCCAAGGAGGTAAAGCTCCTGGAATCGGTATGTGATCAGGTGGCTTTTGCCATTGAAAGAAAGAGAGCCGAATCGGATCTGGCATTGACTCAGCAGGAGCTGATTGTCAAAGCACACAAAGCAGGCATGGCTGATATCGCCTCCGATGCACTGCACAATATCGGAAACATTCTTAACAGTGTCAAAACCTCAAATGAGTTCATTTACACCACCCTCAGAAACTCTTGTACAGGAGGACTGAACAAAGCACTGTTATTGTTGAAGGAAAATGCGGATGATTTGAAAGGTTTTATCTGCGACGACGACAATGGTGAACGGTTGATGCGCTATCTGCTTTCCATCGAAAAGCCTCTGAATGTCGAAATTAATCAGATTCGTGAGCAAACCATCAGGATCAGGGAGAAGATACGGTTGATGACGAATGTGATTCATGCCCAACTGGATTATGCGAACGGCGATTATCTGGAAGAGAAAGCTCCCCTGGCAACGATTCTGGATGACACCCTGGAAATGCACAGTGATTCTCTTAAACAGGCGGGTATCGAAGTCATGAAGGACTACGGAGAAGTCCCCCCGGTTTTGATTCAGAGAGTTAAATTAATCCATGTTCTGACCAATCTCATTCAAAACGCAAGGGATTCCATTCTTCAGGCAGATCAACCTGAAAAAAGAATTTTGATTGAACTGATTCGGGATGCGGGCCAAACTGTATTAAAAATAACGGATAACGGCAGGGGAATCGAATCGGAGAACCTGAACAGGGTTTTTAATCTTGGATTCACAACCAAGCAGAACGGACGAGGTCTGGGGCTCCATAATTGCGCCAATTTCATGACGGATATGAAAGGAAGTATTCGCGTTGAAAGCAAGGGACTGAATCAGGGTGCCACCTTCATTCTTAGATTCTCCGGCGAACAACCGGTTCACTCTTCTTAATCGGTAAACCAATTGGTAGACCTGCCAGGAAGATCCACCCCTTTTCAAACGGATCCCCGACCCGAATGCCGGGACTGAATCCATATATCAGCAATCGGAGGCTTCAAAATGAGTCAGTATTCTTTGGATTATATCAGATCTCAAATCATCGGTGACAACCTGCTATTTAAAACTCCGTACGGGGAAAGACATCTGTTTTACGCCGATTACACCGCTTCGGGGAGGGGATTGAGATTTATCGAAGAAAAACTGCAGAATATACTCAAGTCCTACGCCAATACCCATACCGAAGATGATTACACCGGAAAGTATATGACCACCCTCCTGCACCAGTCTGAAGAGAAAATCAAAAGCCTGGTCAACGCCGGGGAGCATGGCAAGATCATCTCAATCGGTTCGGGGACCACGGCTGCACTGCTTAAGCTGCAGCAGATCCTGGGAATCTATCTTCCTCCCGCCACAAAAGACAGGCTGCAAAAGGCCATGGAAGCCGCCAAGGGTTCTGAAAAAGACCTCGTCGCAAAGGTTTGGTCGCAAAGGCCAGTCATCTTCATCAGTCCTTATGAGCACCACACGAACGAACTGATGTGGCGGGAATCCTTCGCTGAGACTGTGGTGGTCGGTTTAGATGAAAAAGGTTTGTTGGATTTAAAGGATCTGGAAAGCAAGCTCTCCGCAGAGATCTACCGGGATCGTGTCAAGTTGGCATCATTCTCTGCCGGTTCGAATATAACCGGGTTGTTAACCCGTGTTTATGAGGTTGCGGAAATTTGTCATCAATACAACACGCCTATTCTCTATGATTTCGCTGCCATTGCCCCCTATGTCAGGATCGACATGAACAGGGATGAGAAATCCTATTTTGATGCGATTTTCTTTTCTCCCCATAAATTCCTGGGCGGGCCCGGAACTTCAGGAATTCTGATTTTCAATGAAAAGTTGTATCGCACGGACCTCCCTCCCACAGCAGCCGGTGGCGGAACTGTAGATTATGTGGGTTATCGCTTTCATGATTTTTACCAGGATATCGAGACCAGGGAAAAAGCAGGAACGCCGCCGATCTTACAGACAATAAAAACAGCTTTGGTTATGGATCTCAAGGAGAAAACCGGCATTGAGCAGATAGAGCAGATTGAAGCCGGTTATGCAAAAAAGTTCCTGGAAAAACTGGAGATGATCGACAATGTGGAGCTGGTGGGAAGTTTTCCCCCGGAATACCGTATCCCGATTATCTCCTTCAATATCAAGCATAAGGATCGCTATCTTCATCCGAAATTCGTAACCAAGCTTCTCAATGATCTATTCGGTGTCCAATCCAGGGCCGGATGCAGTTGTGCCGGTCCTTACGGTCACTATCTGTTGGGAATAGACGAGGATCAGTCGGCTGTGTACAGGCAGCTCATCGCAGAGGGATTTAATGGTGTCAAACCGGGTTGGGTCAGGGTGAATCTTCACTATACGTTTGACAGAAAAGATCTGGATTTTCTGATTGAATGCGTGGAATTTGTGGCCGGGCACGGTCACCTTTTTCTGCAACAATACCGCTTGAACATGTCTACAGCGGAGTGGAGACACATTGATTCCGCCGATGAGGAGCGCCCATTTTCCCTGGATGACGATTTTGGCGGAAATGAAATCGACCGAAAAAACCTGGAAGAGATCAGGCGATCTTATCTGGAAGAGGCCAGACTGGAGATGGAAAAGCTGGTCAGGGAACCGGAACCCGATTACCATACCGATGTGGACAGGATCGAAACGGTCAAGTTCTTCTATTACTCCGAAGAACGAGGGTGACCGCGTTGTCACACAATTCGACAATAACAAAACAAAGGGATCCGTGATCCCTTTGACCGGCAGTCATTTCCGGTGATGGAAAAACCTCGTTAAACTCTTCCGGACCTACCTTATCCCTTTAAACCTTGCGAGCCCTCGTTCTGGCTGCGGTTCCTATCTTCAGGAGATTGGCAATATTGGCCTTTTTATCGATAACGGGCTCGATAAGAGAGGTATCACAGGTCATAACGGTTGTTACACCGGGACCGTGTCCCGCTCGCAAACAGTCGCTATGGACAATTGTTCCGATAGTGATAGCTCCCTTCTTGTACGCTCTGCCGTAACGATTGTCATGGTCCATTAAAGCCACGAAATCGCCAAAACGTATCTGGTCCAGTTTATACTCTTTGACAGTGTCCGGATCGCTGGTCATGATATCATAGTCGCCCTTGGCAACATGGGCTGCTCCAACACCAGAACCCATGCAGACGGCTGGTACAATGGTGGTTACCGGAACTTTCAACTTTTTCTTTCCCGAAGGTTTGACACTCATTTTTGCCAGCAAATCGGGATCCAGGTTGAACAGGGTTATATCAGGATAATCGGTTAGTTTAAGACCCTGCCCCTTTGCGAAAATCTTTATGGTGTCACCGTACATGAGTTTCTCTTTGACCTTTTTGGGAAAGTCGATAATAACATGTTCGGATCCCCCGTGACATCCCAGCACGTATCCAATCGAACCCTTGGCATCACCGGAGGTTACCTTGGCCTTGTTACCGACACAAGCATACATCTGCAACGAATTATTAGGGTGATCGAAGGGTTTGTGCGTATCTGCAGTGCAACTCACCCCGGGTTCGATATGGTCTCCTGCCCAACCAAATGCCGAGTCGCCGACCTGGATATTGACGGTTATACCCCCGATGGCCGGGAGGATGAAAGGTGAACCGTTAAGATCCACTCCCCAAGTATCACGGGTTCTGGGTTGGCCGGGCTGACACTGAAGAATGAACTCTACAATTTTATTTTTATTTGTTTTCAGCATTTTTCCTCTCTTTTGAGAACGCAGTTACAATTCCGAGATCCGGATTTTTGATGATTCGGAAGGGTCGATATTCCAGATGGTTAGCTACGAATTGTCGAAGCCCTTTTGGGTGAAGTAAGGCTATAGCTGCTATCAAGATCCGGTATGTTAAAACATTATGCTATTATTGCTGATGATTCCGGGTCAAGTACAGAATCCAATCCCGAACTGTTTCCGTCGGCTTTTCAGGCAAGCAACCTGGCAAATAGAGGCAAACCAAAAACGGTGTGGACCAAAGGTCGGTTCGAACGAAAATCCCGTTTCTCACCTGCGAAGGGCGCTGCTGTTTTATCCCCCCAGTGAAGTTTAAGAATCCCCTTCCCTTCAGTTTCGGATTAAGCAAGACGATTAAAAAGCCTGCGGATCATCATATCCCTGCAGATCCCAAAAGAAAACCGGAGACCAGTTATCCGGAGAAAAAGGGAGGAGTTCACTAAAATTGAATTGTGCGTCTAGGGGGCGTTAAACTCTTATAAACACATAAATAATAGGTCATACAGGCCTGAATCTGGCTCAGGGATTGAGATAGCGGAGAAAAGATTATGCTTTTTGAGCTTGCGGTTTTAAGGGCAATATTGTAGGAATAGCGCGTGCAGATGGAGTATACATCACACTGTCGCGGTTCAAGCAGCGACAATCCATCGAAAGCCTGGTTGTAGTAATCAACCTTGAGTCAAATCCTGCGGTTGTGAGATATCGAGCGGGAGTTGATTCGTCAAACTGCGTCATCAGCACGTTCGTTTTTCTTTTTAACTGAATAAGGAGGAGCTATGGGTGCTTTGATTATAATGGTGCTAGCGTTTGCCGGGTATATAATTATGTACAACCTGTATGGGAAGTACATCGGCAACAAGATTTTCAATCTGTCCGGTGAAGCGAGTGTTCCATCCGTTGAGATGGAAGACGGCACCGATTACGTACCGACCAAAAAAGAGGTTATATTTGGTCATCACTTTACATCCATTGCCGGTACCGGGCCAATTGTCGGTCCTGCCATCGCCATTATCTGGGGTTGGGTTCCGGCTCTGATCTGGGTATTCCTGGGAAGTATCATCATGGGTGCCGTACACGATTTTGGTGCCTTGATAATCTCCATGAGAAACCAGGGGAAATCCATTGCGGAATATACGTCCAAGTATGTCAACAGCCGTACACGAAATCTCTTTTTTATCATTGTTTTTCTCGAGTTATGGATTGTCATCGCTGTCTTCGGCCTGGTTATCGCTGTGGTATTTGCTATCTATCCGACAGCAGTTTTACCGGTCTGGCTGGAAGTGGTTATTGCTCTCATTCTCGGTCATATGATCTACAAGAGAAATGCGAATATCATGACCTGGTCCATCATTGCTGTTGTTGCGATGTACATTACAGTTTTTATCGGCGCGTATGCCCCCATCAAAATGCCGACGATTGCCGGTATTCCCCCAACAGGTGTCTGGACCATTATTCTGCTGGTTTATGCCTTTATTGCCTCTACTCTGCCAGTCACAACCCTGCTGCAACCACGGGATTTTATCAACTCTCACCAGTTGGTAATTGCCATGGGGCTATTGGTACTGGGGGTACTCTTTTCGTCATTTAGTGGTAATCTGGAAATTGTTGCACCCGCTGTTCAAGCTGCGCCAAAGGGGGCGCCGCCAGTCTGGCCTTTCCTTTTTATCACCATTGCCTGTGGAGCAATCTCGGGATTTCATTCCCTGGTATCATCCGGAACATCGGCCAAACAGGTGAGATCGGAGTCAGACTCCCTTTTTGTGGGGTACGGTTCCATGCTGATGGAGGGAACCCTGGCTACCCTGGTGATCATTGCCGTTTCTGCCGGTATCGGAATGGGATATGTTACCAAATCGGGCGATACCCTCACGGGTGTTGCCGCTTGGAGCACTCACTACTCCTCCTGGGCTGCGGCAGCGGGTTTGGGATCGAAAGTCACGGCATTCGTGGATGGATCAGCCAATATGATCGCATCCATTGGTCTTCCCAAGAACATCGCCGTCGTGATTATGGGAGTATTTGTGGCCTCTTTCGCCGGAACGACTCTGGATACGGCAACCCGTATCCAGAGATATGTCATTTCGGAACTGGGTCATGATTTCAAGCTGAATTTCCTGACCCGAAAATATACTGCGACCCTTGTTGCAGTTGCGACGGCGGCATTGCTGGCTTTTGCTACTGGTGCCGGTGGAGCCGGAGCTTTGAAGCTATGGCCTTTATTTGGTGCCACCAACCAGACCCTGGCGGCCCTGGCCCTGTTGATTATATCGGTCTACCTCAAATCCAGAGGTGGTATAGGGTGGCTGTTTTCAGCCATTCCCATGGTATTCATGGCAGTAATGACCATCTGGGCTTTGGTCATGAACCAGGGAGCTTTCGGAAACCAGAATAATCTGCTGCTTCAGGTTATTAATGGAATCATACTCCTGATCGCTATTTGGATCGTGATAGAAGGTCTCATCAAAATTCTGGGATCGGGTGGGGTCGGCGCGGCTGAAGAAGCTGCCTGATTATACCCCGTAAAACCGCGAACCTGTTGCTGAAACAGCAGCATTTCGCGGTTTTTTGTTTGTAACCCGGATTCTCTAAGCAGGCCAAGATCTACAGCCTTTTTGATCGATTATAACGATATGTAAAGTTCAGGTGGAATGTCTCCGCCGTTCTTTTCAAATTTAAAACACATCTCCCCCCTGGCAATCTCCGGATTTTATCCGGATCCTGCGTCATGTAGACAGAGGCTTGGAGGTGCCTGGTATGCAGTTGATCATGAATTACCTCAGAAGCAGTCTATGCGGGAACAATTAAAAAAAACATATTTTCGTCTTTTGATTCCGGCCCTGATCGGTTTTTTGATAACCTGGCTGAATCGGGAGTTAAAACTGTTTGGAATAGAGCAGCAGTCCGCCGGAGAGATCTTCGTTGTTGCAGTTTTTGTTCTTTCACTGGTTTTGGCGGTTGCAGCGCCGATTTTTATGAAAACCCTATTTGCGCATCGGCAGAAGGAAAATACCGCAGTAGCTGAAGAGCAATTCATTCGATTTGAAACAAACCTGATTCGTATCGCCCTGCTGACACCCTACTTCAGTCTGGTGGCTTATTTCTACAGCTTTCCCGAGTTTTACCTGGTAGGATCTTTTCTGGCTGGACTATATGCGGTCTACTATTTCTACCCCTCACAACGAAGAATATCCTTTGAAAAGCGGATTTTCAGGGTAAAGTGATTCAGAATCATGATATTGCAGTTAATAACAAGATTTAAAGACTGGCTGATCGAGATGTGGAGAACCGCAGACCAGGTGGCCAGGGGCAAGGCGGTCGAGTCAATTGAAATGGAACTGGAGGAGTTGGAGCACATTTTCGGTGTTCTGGTGATGGGGTCATTTATCGGCCTGCCTGCTCCACCCATGCAAATTTCACTGGATCTGATGCCGGATATGGAATATGAGTTGACCCTGATGCTGGAGAAAGTTGATACGGCCAATGAACCCTTATCCCGTCTGTTTTCCGCCTTTGATATAGGATAGTCATGACCGGTCCCGTCAACACGTTTTTTATGGGGAAAGGGGGGGTCGGAAAATCCACCTCCTCCGTTTTGTATGCCATGACCCTTGCCAGAAAAGGTTACAAGGTGGCCTTGGCGTCAATGGATCCGGCCCATAATCTGTCTGACATCTTCGGAATCGGATTATCCGACAAGCCCAGCGATCCCATACCCAATCTCTCGGTGATGGAGATTGATCAGGAGATGTGGATCAAGAACTACCTGAAAGGCATCAATCGACAGGTGAAGCGTTCATACGCTTATCTGACCTCGTTTAACCTGGACAGGTATTTTGATGTGATCAAGTATTCTCCGGGTTTGGAAGAGTACGCGCTGATTCTGGCTTTTCAAAAGATCCGTCAGGGTTTTACCGCCCATGATCACCTGATTTTCGATATGCCGCCTACCGCACTGTCGCTGAAGTTTTTCAGCCTTCCCTCTCTTTCCCTCGTCTGGACCGATAAACTGCTCAGCCTTCGAAAGGAGATTATCGAAAAAAGGGGGCTGATTACCAAAATCAAGCTCATCAAAAAAGAACGGGAGAAAGACAAGGTTCTGAACAAGATTGAAGAACAGATGAACTATTTTGGAGATTTGAAAAGTTTGTTCGAACAACACGAAGCGACAAGAATCAAACTGGTGCTCAATCCTGACAATCTCTCCCTTGCCGAATCGGAAAGAATTTTAGATCGCCTGAATGACATCGATATCGAAATCCATCAGGTCTTGTTTAATAAAACCCGAAAGGGATCTTCTTCCGCAGCAGTCGAAGGCGCTTTCCCGGGGGTTCCGATTAACCTCATTCCCCGTGCAGAGGTCCAATTAACCGGTCTGGAATGTCTGGAACGCTTTCTTGATAATAACCCGATTGACTTTGTCTGAGTCGCCGTGGTCTTGAACAGATCTGTCCAACGGAATCGTTGATATACCACCTGATGCTGTAGATGATTCGGATCAAATTTTCCACCACTGCATACCTCTCCTGTCCGGTTTCATTTGAGCAGCCCGGGACGATCTTCATGATATTGAAATCAAAGATGTAAGCCGCGGAAAAAGGGAGCTTGATCCGGACCAGGCAATAGGAATAAAATTGCAGATTTTTTATTTGGATCATGGTTTGAGCAATACCACCTCAACGAATCCTGATTTCCATGTTATGATGGTGAGCAACATTAACTGAACGGGAAATGGGGAGGACGTCTCAGGTGGTATAAATCAACAGCAATTAGGAACCGGTTTAAGCGCTTAATCAGGAGAATTAAGGATGTTAGTCAGAAGTTGGATGACCAAAAATGTAATTTCGGTTGATGAAAACGAGCCAATAAAGATTGTTAAACAAACACTCGAAAAAAACACTATTCACTCAGTACCTATAACCCGGGAGGGAATTTTAATTGGAATGATCACCAGGGGCGATATTCAGAGAGCTTCAGTTTCCGAACTGCCATCCCTGGAACGGTATGAACTGAATACCATGGTGGAGGACGTTCAGGCCAAGGAGATCATGTCCAAGTCGGTGATTACAGTTTCACCTATCAGTACAATTGATGAGGTTGCAGAGGTTTTGCTGAAGAATAGAATTCTGGCCACACCTGTTATTGATGAGAACAGCAAGATCATTGGAATAATTACCAAAAGCGATATTTTCAAGGCCTTGATCTCCCTGACCGGAATGGGTAAACGGGGAATTGATCTTGGGGTCCAGGTGGAAGACACCCCTGGTGCGGTTAAAAAAGTGACCGACGTCATTCGATCTTTCAAAGGCCAGATTGTCAGTATTCTTATCTCCTATGAGAAAGCCCCGGTTGGATTCCGCAATGTTCATATTCGAATTCATCATATCGGCCGCGGTGATTTTTTAGAATTAAAGAAGGAACTGTACAAGCTGCCGACGATGCTCTATATTTTTGATTATTTTGAGCAATCGAGAGAGATCCTCAGTCCAAACGGTAACTAATCCCGCCCCGGATCGAAACAAGGTCATTCAATTTAAAAAGTTTGCTTGACAAAACGGAGATCGTCTGGATATAAAACTTATGAGCATATGCTTAAAACTTGGCATTAATCTCATTCTCCTTTTTAAAGTGCTTTGAACTCATCGGTTTTCTCTTTTTCTCGGGGCGGCCGATGAGTTCTCGGGAACCCTCCCTCTTTCCCCTTTAGGTTGTCAGCTTCCCACTCAAAAGGATGATTTCATCCAAGATCGGCCTGCCGGTATTTTCCGTTCCACCATTCTCTTCATCCGGGTGAAATCCGGATCGATAGCGGTTAGCCGGTCGGCTCCCGGATATTCACCCTCCGGATTGCACTGACGAGGAGTTAATCTCCTGGCGAGAACGTTCAGCTTTTGGATCGAAAGAACTCACTATAGACTTTATAATGCTCTGTACTCCGGTAATCGATCTCACGGATTTCGTTTGCATTGAAACTGTATAGCTGCGCCTGTTGGCAAGACATCAGAATCGGGGAATGGGTTGAGATAATGAATTGCGCGTCACCTTTCGCACTCATTTCGGTGATCACCTTGAGCAGTTCCAACTGTGTTTTCGGGGAGAGTGCGGCTTCCGGTTCGTCAAGAAAATGGAGACCTTTGATCTGATAGCGGGCTCGGAAATAGGCCATGCAGGCCTGCCCATGAGATTGCGTCACCAGGGATTCTCCACCGTAATATTTCAACAGTCCGGGATTGCTGATCGCCCATTCATCTATTAACTGGGAAAAATTGCGAAACAGCTCCGGCGAAAAGAAGGATCCGGGGACGGAACCATTAACCCAGTTGATATCCAGGGATTCCTGAAGCATGTTTTCGTAAGGATTGTATTCGTAGCGGGGTTTTTGCAGACCTTCCCAGATATGGATATTGCACCTCTGGCACAGGGCTTTAAGCAATGTCGATTTTCCGGTTCCGTTTTCGCCGGTGAAAACCGTTACTGCTTCCGTCAGAGGCAGATCCAGTGATTTTTGGAAAACAGGAAGGTTGAATGGATACTTCTTTAAGGTTGGGAATCGGTCCCTGTTGATAACAAGCCTGTTCAAATGCATGATCTTGCTCCGGGAGGTTATGGTTCCTGTTTAACTGCCTTCCTGCCGGGATTTGATCGACCGCTGTTTGACCGGGTGCGAGGGCAAGTAAAACGCAGAAACTCGCATATTGTCTGCAAAGATGGAATTTGAAGGTTTAGAACGGTTTATTTTGCTCGTACCTGGATTTCCAATCTCCCATTTGAACAAAGGTCAGGTTCTCGCTGCCTCCGCTGTGGGACATGGTTATCCAGCCGTCACACCATTTTGACAGTTCCTGCAGTTTTTCCACTTCGGTGTCGGAAAGGAGGTCCTGGTTTCCGATCACCTCTTTCCACAGTTCGTACTCAAGCCCAAAAGCCCATTCATCATGGTGCAATTTCAGACTTAATTTCACCATATAATCAGCAAGTTGTTGTGCAGGTCCTTTTAAAAGCATGTCTCTATCTCTGGTTCAAAATTCACGATTTCAGTCTCTTTAAGTTTGATAACCAAACCCTATTTTTAACCCGAGTCTATAGCTCATCCTCACTTGCGTCAAGCTTCATAATCACGCCATCCCAGGTGCCGGCCGAAGTCCGTTTCAGGCTCATCCGTCCATAGGAACTGCCCACCAGATGGATATTGTCCTCGCAGTCGATCAAAATTCCACCGAAGTAATCAGCTTCCGTGCTACCAATTTGGTTTTTGGGTCCGGTTCTTGTCTTGTATTCAAAGGCTTCCCCTGGATATTTTCCTAAATCCCCTGTTCACCAATATTGAGCTTGTAGAGAAAACGGAATTTAGACATAATGGATTGAGTTGACCACAATAAACGGTTCTGTTCCGGAAATGGTTGCAGAGCTGATGTGGAGGGAATCAAAATGAGTATCAAAACCAGGATAATAGCAAAATCGGAAATTGACGTTGTTGTTTCACTCTGCTGCGAAGTTCAGAATATCCACGTCTCTTTTGCGCCGGCCATTTATCGAACCATTCAGAAGCCTGAACTGAAAAAGTGGTTTGAAGAGCATCTGGAAGAACAGGGGACATCCATTATCGTTGCTTCGAAAGATGATGTTGATGTGGGTTATCTTCTCCTGAAGCTGGTTGAGCGGGAAGAGCATCTGTTTCATTTTGCCCGCAGGTTTGCTGAAGTCGACCAGATTTGTGTCACCGAAAACCTCAGAAATTCCGGTATCGGCAAAGCCCTGGTATCGGCAGCTAAAGAGATCGCTATCAAAGCAGGTATTTATCATCTTGAACTGAACGTCCTGGCCTTCAATGTCGAAGCGAAAAAGGCATTTGAAAAGCTGGGATTCTCCACCAAAGCGGAGAGAATGTTGTTGCAGTGCTAAAAACTATACCCTGAAATGCTCTCCTGTCTTTTTTCTCTTCCAGCGGACTCGCTGTATTAGCGGCGGATTCAGCTTAATTGCCCCGGTTTCAGGGCAGATTTCCACACAACAACCACAATACCAGCACTCTTCGGGGTAAAGAATGATTGGAGCCGCTCCTTTTTTTCTTACGGGTATCATCAGGTCTACCTGACAGATATTAACGCATTTATTGCAGCCGTTACAGATGTCAGCATCGATGATGACCGGACTTGCTGGTGAGGTGTTGTTAGGGAGTGCGAATGACTTCATTTTTCTAAGTGGTAATGGTTATGATCTGTGACTTTCATAGATATCCACCAAGGACTGCCAGAAATTTAACGGTTTGGCTGATTGTTCAATCGTACCGTCAAGGTTTTTTAAGACGATCCATTTGCGCCACTGTTCGGGGTCCAGTTCTGGATAATCAAGACGGTGAAAATGCAGATACTTGCTGCTTGCTTTTCTTGCCAATGAAGCCTGCAGAATCATACGATTGCAGGTCAGGACATTAAAGACCTCCAGGGTGCGGACAAGCTGGTGAGGATTATCAACAGAAACATGGCTCAATTCGTTTTTTTCGATGTCGTCAAACCAGGCCAAACCAATATTTAGCAGCTCTTCGTTTTTGTATTCGCTGCAGTAATCCTGCATAATTCGACACATCGCCATGTTCAGCTCCTTCCATTCCATGCGTCCCTTTTTTCCTAGCGGCAGGTAAATCCTTGTTTTCTCTTTCTTGATCTGTTCCCGATTCGGCGAGAACTTATTTACTTTAGCAGCAAACCGTGCCGCATTTTTGCCGGCATATCGACCGGTAGTAGCAGCATGGTAAAAGTAGTTGCCAGCAAACAAAGCATCACCGGCGGCATAGAATCCCTCCAGATTGGTTTTTAGTTCCCAATCCACAAAAAGTCCACCTGCATCACCTATCTCACCACCTGTCCTCTCTTGGGGTCTGACACTTCCCCTCATGGGGTCGCTTCCCAGAAACATATAACTTTGCAGAAGATCCATCTCGGGATCGAAACCGGCTATCTGGTACAAATCCCGTACCGGAATCCCTGTCTTTCCCTCTTCGCCAACCATCAAGCCCCAGATGGCCTTACGGTCCATTTCAGACATGCCTGGCAGATCTGCGTAGAGGGGCAAGGTGTACTCTCCCTGTTCGATTTTTTCTTTTAGATTGCCGATCAACTCAGGCCTTTTATATTCATAGTCTGTGGTTCGTTCCCCGAGGAACTTCTGACCCGGAGCAGGGCGGGTGCGGTCGGCAGGGTCAGGAATGATCATGTTGTCACGATTCTGGTAAGGTATCTCACTGCCCTTGGCATCAATCATTGAGCAGGGAAACCAGGTATTGAGGCAGTTACCATGACTATATGGTGGCAATACATTACCGCTGCCGAATGAGGTTAAAACCGATTTTTCCATCATGGTAAATTCGGCCCCTGCCCGCCAGGCCATAGCATGTCCATCACCGACAATCTGGGGAGGTCGGAAGCTGGAAATGCCTCGGAGTTCTGTTGAGAAAGCCCAGTTTCTTTGGTGACGGGACAGACAATTGATCACTGCACCCGCTTTGATAATATAGAATGCGCCCGTTCGCGTGTGCAGCGCCATGGCCCCTATCACTCTTTCACCGGCCATGCCATTTGCAGTCAAAAGAGCTGTAACCATCAACCGGTCTTTGATATTTACTTTTAATTCACGACAGGCTTTGTAAAGTGCTGGTTTGAACGTGCTTCCCCAGACGCGAAAGTGAATTCTGTTTTCGTAATCATAGGCAAAAAGAAATTTTGATTTTTCATCCCGAAAAGCCGCTCCTTCGAATTCATCGCTTGTATCCCGGATCTTACCCCCCATCGCTTCCAATTCCAGCAGGGTTTCATAACTTTCCCTGGCTGCGATATATCTGGAAATACCATTACAATATCCGCCACTGAATTTCACTTCCCAGTCCAAAATCTCTTCAGCCGTGATGGAAGAGTCGGGATGGGGTGTATTGATCCAATGGTCACATCCTGTCCCTCCGGAACCACTACGAAGAGCAGCTCCCTTCTCCAAGACGATAACTCTGGATCCGGCTTTTGCCGCAGCAATAGCAGCAAAACACCCGGCAATACCTCCCCCTAAAACCAAAACATCGGTTTCCAGTTCGATCTCGTCATGATAGCGGACCGGATAGGGCCATTCCATGATTCCATTCGACTTTACTGAAGTTTTCCAGTCCATTTCATCTCATCCAGATTGAATGCAAATTCTCATTTCGATTTACTGCAAACCTGTCAATCCTCAACCGATTTTCTCCATTTTTGTCGGACAAAAAGTAACAAGATTACAATCAGTCCGGTTGTGAAAGATAAGTACGATTCCAATGTCAGGGAAAGAAAGAGAATAATGGCGGCGCCTACGGAGAGAAATCTTTCCGGGATTGTACATTCATTTACAAAATAACCAACGAAACCGACTTCCAATGCCAACAGACAGATGATACAGGCAAAGAGTCCAATGACATCCTGAAATGGATCATGCCATTGTAATAAAAGGGCTGGGCAGTAAATAAACATAAACGGAATGACAAATCCCCCAATTGCTGCTTTGGTGGCTTCAAGGGCTGATGCGATGTATGGTGCGCCTGCCAGTTTGGCGGCAATAAGAGCAACCATTGCAATCGGTGGGGTCAGAAAGGCAAAGACTGCAAAAAACATGGTGAAAAAATGAGCCTGTTCAAAACCGACACCCATCTTCATCAATGCGGGAGTGGCAAACATGGATACAATGAAATAGGCAGTCAGGGAGGGTCCGCCACAGCCCAGGATTACGCAGATAATGGCGATGATAATTAATCCCGCAAACAGAACTCCACCACTCCAAATCTGAATACCTGATGAGAGTTTGACCCCCAGCCCGCTCATGGTAACCGTTGCCAGAATCAAACCGACACACGCTGCTGAAGCTCCAATCGTAGCACCTGCTTTTGCTCCATTTACAAAACCGTCCAGAATAACGCCAAGGGACGGTTTGCGTCTGCCGACCAGCGAAATGAGAATGGAACAGATTATTGCCCAGAAGGCAACATACATCACGCTGTAACCTTTAACCAGCAGAATAATAATGACGGCAAAAGGTAAAAGGAATGAAGGGAGTGACCTTAGTAACTCTCCCCTGTCAACACGTTCTGAATCCATTGCCAGTATATTCCGTTGACCTGCCCTTAAATAGACATATAATCCGGTGGCCCAGAAATACAATAAGGCAGGCAGAAGCGCCATAGCGATGATTTTAAGATAGGGAATTCCGGTCAGTCCTGCCATCCCGAAAGCAACAATTCCCATGATGGGAGGCATAATCTGGCCTCCGTTGGATGCGGCCGCTTCAATAGCTGCGGCTTGTTCCGGTTTGTATCCGACTTTCTTCATCAAGGGAATGGTGAATGAACCGGTTATTGCCACATTTGCAGCAGCGCTACCTGTTATTGACCCAACCAGTGAACTGCTGACGACAGCCATCATTCCCGGGCCGCCCTGCATTTTTCCGGCAACCAGCTTTGCCAGAAGCATGAAAAACCGGGTACCACCCAGAGATTGAAGGATGGCACCAAAAATGACAAACAGGAAGATGTAATTGGCTGAAGTGGGCAATACAATTCCATATATTCCGTTGTCCAGACCTATGGAGAGGTTGGAGATAGTCTGATCAAGATCCATGGACTGACATCGAAAGGGCTCAGGGAAATGCCTGCCAACAAAAGGGTAGAGAACAACCAGGATTGAAAGCAGAGGTAAAATAAGCCCGAAATGCCTTCTGGTTGCCTCCAGGACAAGTAAGATCAGAACCACACCCACAACCAGATCAGGAAGGGTATTGAAATAGGCCCGGTTTTCCAACTCTGGCCATAAAAAATGCACGTAAAGACTACAAGCCAGAGAAAAAAGAGTCAGCAGCAAAGGTAGTAATTTTGAAAACCAACCTTTCTTCTGTACGAAATCACCCAAAAATACCAACAGCAGACAGAATCCCAGGTGAGTGTTTAAATGTGGTTTGGCGTCCTGCAGCAGGACCTGGGTTACCATCAGGTGGTACAAGGCCATTGCCAAACCGACTATAGTAACCAGCAGGTAGAGCGGGTTATGGCGTATTTTGTCCGAAATCGATTCCAAAAGCGGGTCCTTGTTTAAAATCCGGTGATAGCAATTCCCTTATCCTTAAAAAACCTGACAGCAGCCGGATGGTATTCTTCGGCGGGTACACCCAAAGAGGCAATCGTCTCCTTGGTCAGAATTGCACCCAGCGGAGTATACTCTTTGAAAATATGGGCATTCTCATATATAACCCTTAAAACTTCCGACACGACCCGATCGGGCATATCCAGATGTGCTGCAAAGGCCAGAGGTTTGATCAGGATACCGCAAGGCTCGGTCTGTAGAGGAGAGAGCTCTTTTGCTGCTACTTTGACCAGTCCCAGAGGATGTCCCGTTTTGGCTTTGTAGGCGTTGACTGCGGCTTCTTCAAAGGAGAGGAAATAAACCTTTTTGGTGGCAACCAGCTCAGCCATATAAGGACTGTTTCCATATGAAGCAGGCAATTTTTTAAGAATATGACCGGTATAGATGGCGTCCACCAGACCGTCCCTGAGAGTGTCGGCAGCGCCTTTGCCCCTGGCATACTGAAATTTGACTTTTTTAACATTTATGCCTGCAGCTTCCATAATGCCAAGGTAAACCACTTCACGACCTTTACCTTTCCCGGAATCAAATATGGCCTTTTTCCCGGCGAGGTCGTTTAAATTTTTGATTTCCGGATCAAGAGTGCTGATACCATTACCGGCAATCCCCAGGAGGCTGACAAAACGAAATTCGTCATAGTTGAAATCAAACCCTTTATACGCGCCCAAACCTTTTTTAGCCTCCCAGATATCCCAGGTCGTATTGAAAAACAGGTAGTTTTTTCTCTTTTCAGGTTTTCGCACCAGGGTCTTCATATGCTCGACAGGCCCTCGACCTTCAGTGGCTACCGCCTTCAACCAGGTGCTGTGCTTATTGATCTGCTCTGCCAGGGCAACGCCCATAACATACGAGGAAAATCCGGCTGGTATTGTGGAGATGGTGATTTCAAAAGGTTCTTCTGCTGCCAGTATGGATGAACTCCCTGCAACCAGGAAAAAGATCAGGGCAAACAGAAATCGACAAATCGGATTAGTGGAGTAGGATAATCCTGACTTTTCCATGTTTTCTCCTTTTTTCAATGGGTTGATGGAAATCGGCTGACGTTGATGTTTTGAATATCCTTGAAAAACAGGGTTAAATTGATATTCAGACCGGTAGAGTACCAATAACTTCCGGTCAGGGATGAGTTGAGAGATCGATGAAAGGCCGGGAAGCATCTCCCGGCAGGATTTACATTTTTATGGAATTGGGGCCCAGGCTACCCATGCAGATGATGTGTTCTTCCATTAGCGCCATGGCTTTTTTTTCATCCTTTGAGCTGATGGACCTGAAGATATCCAGATGTGACTGATAGGAATAGGCTTGCTCTTCCGCTGTGGGAATCCAGTTTTTACGCATTCTCAATCCCCATTCCATCAACGAACGGACAAACAAGACATAAGGTAGATTGTGGGATGCCTTGGCAACCAGAATGTGAAATTCAACCATTTTGGCCAAAATTTCTCCGGCTCTTTCAGGTTTGAGAATCTCACGTGTGGCTTCAATACTCTCGGCAACCCGGTCCAGATCGTCCATGCCCGCATTCTTGATTGCCATTCTGATTCCCGCGCATTCAAGGGTGATTCTGGATTCGGTGATCTGATCACCTGTCAGTCCTTCCAACTGTAAGTTGTCAATAATGAGGGAAGCTACCATGCCAGGGTCTCCCTCACCGACAAAAGCACCACCACCACTCCCCTTTTTGACTTTTACAAAACCCTTGCTTTCAAGAGTACGAAGCGCCTCTCGAATGGTTAAACGCCCTACCTTAAACTGCTCAGCCAATTCCCTCTCCGAGGGAAGACGATCCTGTGCCTTTAACTTTTTACTCAAAATCGCTTCCCTGATCTGGTTGGCAATATCTTCAAAAACTCTCTTCTGCTCTACCGGTTTGAACAATTGATTTTCATTCATGATATTTCTAATTTCGAATGGTATGACCAAAGTGCATTTGACCCTTATCAATATCAAAAATGGCTGTCAAGTGGAATTCCGGACTCTTTTGTTAAGCTCAATCTGCACCGGCTTTAGAGCTTAGCCGAAAGCCCGGCTTTTAATTCTGACAGCGGAGCTTATTCCTTCAGAATTGAAATTGGGTATTCAGGTTATTGCAGGAGTCCGAAAACCTGTCCAACGAAGGAAAAAATCGTTTGCATCCCAATCCGGTGCTTTTTGATACAATGATGAATATCTCCGGATCTTTCAGGAAAGACTAATTATAACCAGATTTGACATCAAAAAATCATTTCCCTATGATTTCCTCTGCTTTTTTCGTATCGGTGATGTTCTAATTAGTTCCAGAACATTGTCGACGACTTCAAAAACCTGCATTGATAAGGAGTTTATATGACGCCTGTGATAGACGTTCATACTCACATGCTGAACGACGAGTGGCTGAAGACGATTTTGGTCCATGGGGGTCGCTATTCTTTAGTGGAAAGTCATGGCCTGCGTGTATTTCAGTTGGATGGGGCCGCTTTTATGACCCTGATGGAGCCAATGTTTGATTATGCATTGCGAATTAAAGACATGGACGAAGCTGGTGTGGATGTAGCGATTGTATCGCTCACCTGCCCCAGTGTTTATTGGGGAGGGGAGGAAATTAGTTCCTCTACGGCAATAATGATGAATGATGATATGGCAGATCAGCAGAGAATTTATCCGGATCGGATTCGCTGGTTTGCCACCCTGCCCTGGCAGTATCCTGACAGGGCTGTTAAAGAGTTGGATCGGGCAGTGAGCAAGGGCACATCCGGAGTGTTTGTATCGGCTAACATCAGTGGTATGTCGCTGACTGATCCTTTGCTGATCCCTGTCTGGAAGGCAATCGATGAAAAAGAGTTACCGGTTCTGGTTCATCCTGCAGCGCCGCCAGGTGTTGGAGAAATGGATATGGGGAGGTACAATCTGGTTCCATCGGTCGGGTTTATGTTTGACACAACACTGGCAGTTGCCCGTATGATCTATGACGGCTTTTTTGATCGTTATCAGAAACTGAAAATTATCGCTTGTCATGCCGGAGGTACACTCCCTTACCTTATCGGTAGATTGGATTTTTGCCACAAAAATATGCCCGCCTGTAGAGAAACCATTTCTCAACCGCCCAGCAGCTATATCGATAGAATCTACTTTGATTCGGTGACTTTTCGACAAGAAGCTCTGGAATTCTGCATCAATGTGGCTGGAGCCGGTAATGTTATGTATGGTTCCGATTATCCTCACAATATCGGTGATATGAAAGGCTGCCTGTCCCGAGTCGATGCCCTGCCCCCCGATCAAAGAGATGCTGTAAGGGGGAAAAACGCTGCCAGGATTTTCGGTTTCTGACCGATAGCTGGCTTTAACTACCCAAACCCAATTGAAAAACTACTTGACAGAATTCTCAGATTTATAGCAATTGGGTAATGGGTGAACCATTAAACCTTGTATTGATTTTCGTTTTCATGGAGGTCAGGCACTGATCGAACCTCAAAATTGCTAATGATTGGGCATCCCCCACAAATAGCATATAAGATCATTTGATTTAAAATTGGAGAGTGATTTCGAAAGCGGTGAACCAAGGTGCAAATTAAGATACGTTTTCAACAATTCCAGCAATTCAATTCAAAAAAGGAGATTTCATCATGAAACATCGTTATGAAATGAGTGAGAGGAGATGGCGAAAGCATTTGTGTGCAATGTTCTGCCTGGTCTTTTTATGGAGCGGATCTGTTTTGGGAGCAGACTGGCCAAAGAATGCAGCGGTAGTATCACCTTCACTCGGGGCATCTGTTCATATGGTGTTGGTCGGTGTGGGAAAAACTGTCGAGAAGCATACCCCGATTGAGAACTGGATTGTTCAACCTTTGGGAGGGCCCAAATTGTGGCTGCCCATGATGAAAATGGGAAGAACTCATTTTGCAAACCATAATGCGGCGGATCTGGTCAACGCTTTTCTGGGAAGGGGAGCTTATGAAAAAATGGGGCCGCAGGAGGTGCGGACAGTGGGGGCTGGTCATGAGTATATGTTTCCTTTCTGGACGATACCGGATACCGGCATACGCAGGATCGAAGATCTCAAAGGCAAAGTGGTAGCCTATAAGACCAAGGCCAATCCGATGTTTACAGAGTTAGCCATAAATCAGCTTGCATCGGCAGGTCTGACCACTAATGATTTGAAGGCCGGCCTTTCCTTTCCCAGTATCAAAGAGGCTATTCGTGATCTGATTGAGGGAAGGATCGATGCTGTTCTCTATCCGGTAGTTCCCAATTTTGTGATGCAGATCAATGAGGCAAAGGGAGAGGCAGTATTTGTCACCCTCACTAGAAGTCAACGGGACTATGTCCTGAACAAAATGCCTGGCTACTATTCCCAGGATGTTCCCGCCGGAGATTCTCGGTTCAGAAATGTCAGCGCTGTTCCCAACGCCATCTGTTACCAGAACGCGATGTTTACCTCTGCTAAAATGGGATCGGATGTGGTTTACGGAGTGACAAAGGCGATCTTTGAGAATACGGATGAATTCAAAGATGCACATCCGGCAGCAAAATACTGGACTCTAAGCCACAAACCGGTACAACCTGCCGTTCCCTATCACCAGGGGGCTATTCGTTTCTTCAAGGAGAAAGGGCTTTGGACAGCGGAAATGCAGGCTCACCAGGATAAAATGCTGGCTAAACAGAAGTCCCTGATGCAGTAACTGGAATTCAGCAAGGATGTGTTGCGATTGTACAAATTCTCTATTTCAACCGCAACACGCCTTTTAACCGGGAAGAATAAGAGTTTAAACAGTTGATTTCGATCCTGTTGTCGTATCCAAAACGGGATTTCAGGCGAAAATAATTACTGAATCGAGGGGATATTACTTTATCTGCTTAAAATGCACGGGAGTAAAAAGTGACTGATCTGGTTCCCAAATTCGAGTGGCAGCAGCGATCTTTTAGATCCAAGCTTGCGTTTGTTGTTGCGGTGATCTGGTCTGTCTATACTTTGGCTTATCTGACCAATTTTTTCTTTTATTGCGGCATTGTGCTTTATCCGTTGACCTATCGATCCATCAGTTCAGGATTAATCTGCACACTGGTCTTTCTGCTATCTCCACCCTCCAAGAAGATGACGCGGGAAGAATCAAAACTGGGCTGGTATGATGTTCTGCCCATCGCCGCAATCGTTATCGGTTGTACTTATATTGCCTACAACGCCAATGATTTGATTGCTGAAGGCCGACTGATCACCCATCCCTATGAAATGGCATTGGCGGCTTTACTGTTTGTCGCCATTATCGAAGCCGTAAGACGGACTACAGGATGGACACTGTCCATATTGATAACATTTTTTTTCTTTTACACTATTTACAGCGACCATTTTCCGGGTTTTCTGAACAGCACCGGATTTCCCTATTCCATGGCGGTGGGTTGGATGTATCTTAGTGCCGAAGGAGTTTGGGGGATGGTGTTGGGGATCGTTTCCACCGTGGTGGCAGGGTTTATCATTTTCGGTGGTTTTCTGAGAACCATCGGTGCAGCCCGGTTTTTCAACGACCTGGCCCTTGCTTCTGCCGGAACACTCAGGGGTGGAGCCGCCAAAGCCGCTGTGATTGCCAGTACTTTTTTTGGGACAATTTCCGGGTCCACCGCAGCTAATGTAGCGACCACAGGACAGATTACAATTCCCCTGATGAAAAATACGGGGTACCATGCCAACTACGCCGGTGCAGTGGAGGCCACCTCTTCCCTGGGGGGAATGTTTACACCGCCTGTCATGGGGGCAACAGCTTTTCTCATTGCTGAGTTTCTCCAGATCAACTATTGGTCGGTTTGTGTTGCAGCTTTTTTACCCGCACTGGCTTTTTATGTTACCCTGCTTGCTCAGGTGGATCTGGAAGCTGCAAAGATCGGTTTAAAAGGTTTGCCAAAAGAGGATATACCCTCCCTCAAAGCAACTATTCTGGGTGGATGGCATTACCTGTTACCCTTCGTTTTGTTGCTTTTCATGTTGGGGGTTCTTCGGTATTCGGCACAATCCTCCATAATGTATACCCTGGCCGCCCTCATTCTGGTGAGTTCATTCAAAAAAGAGACCCGTCTTACCCCCAAGCGTCTACTTATGGCTTTGGAGGATTCGGCGAAAGGGATGATTCACATTATCCCGCTTTGTACTGCCATCGGTATTCTGATCGGATCCATACAGATGACCGGTGCGGGAACCAAATTTACCTCGGAACTTCTGACCATGAGCGGTGGAAATCTTTATCTACTTCTCATTATGGCGGGGCTGGCTGCCTTCATACTGGGTATGGGCATGACGGCAGTGGGGGTTTATATCCTGACAGTTGTATTGATAGCGCCGGCATTGGTTCGGGCGGGAATTGAACCGATTGCTGCACATATGTTTCTGTTCTATTTCGGGTGTCTGTCTTTTATCACGCCGCCGGTTTGTGTCGATGCCTATATCGCTGCGGGAATTGCAAAGGGCGATCCCTTTAAAACAGGTTTTCGGGCAATGCGCCTGGGATTTGCGGCCTATCTGGTCCCCTGGGCATTTATCTTTAATCCCGGTATACTGTTTCTTGGCTCCCCGATCCAGGTGATCACCGCGTTTCTGTTTGTAACATTGGGCGCGGTCACAATGGGTGTGGTATTTGAGGGCTTTTTAACCACTCCTTTGAAAAGTTGGGAGCGGCTTACGCTAACGATTTGCGGATTACTTCTTTTTATTCCTAACCCTGTTACACGCAGTGTGGGATTGGTCTTGGAGGGACTGTTTGTCTTCTGGCAGGTTTACCGAATCCGACGAATGAAAAGTGATATCACCCTAAACAGAATCTGAAACAGCAGAATCTTTATGGCAGCTTCTTACGAACCGATTAAAACCAAACGAACTTTTGAAATTATTGTGGATCTGATCAAGGAAAAGATATTTTCCGGAGAATATCAATCCGGCGAGCGCCTGCCTGCCGAAAGAGACATGGCTGCCATGGTTCAGGTCAGTAGGAGCGCTGTGCGGGAAGCCTATCATACACTTGAGCTTCTCGATATTGTGGAGATTAGAAAAGGGACCGGGGGAGGGACCTTTATCAGGGAGCCCAGCAACCGATCCATAACTCAAAGTATCAACAATCTGATACGTCTGCGCCGGATCAGCCTGGATGATATTATGGAGACAAGACTGGTCCTGGAGAAAAACCTGGCTGACATGGCCATGGGGAGAATCACCGAGGAGGATTTTGGAAAATTACAGTCTCATATCGATCAAGGCTTTGAGCTGCTGCGGCAGGGAAAAACGGCACATGAAGCAAATATAGCCTTTCATCTTACATTGGCAGAAGTTTCGGGAAATGCACTGCTGGTTATGGTTTATACGTCGGTGATGGATCTTTTTCAATTGGTATTGAAAGGCATAGGTGCAGATCACGAAATGTCACACATAATTGCCGAAGAGCACAATGATATTCTGCGGTTGATGCGCCAGGGGGATAGCAACGCGCTATTGGATTTTCTGGATCGGCACATCAGGGGATCAAACGAGAGATTGCTGAAAATATCCAAGAAGTACCCGGAATTCCAATTGGATAAGCAAAAATGACCATTCTATCTAAGGGTACTGACGAGTTCTACCGGGAAGCAAGGAGGAGATTATGACCCGAATCACAATGAAAGAGCGAATTGTTGAAACCGACGTACTCTGCATCGGAGGCGGAATTGCCGGTTTAATGGCGGCAACCAGAGCTGCTGAAAAGGGAGCCCGCGTGACGGTCGCAGAAAAAGCAGATACCCGGTTCAGTGGTTCAGGAGCAACCGGGAATGATCATTTCCTTTGTTATCTTCCCGAAATTCACGGTACGGATGTGGAACCCATCGTGAATGAGTTTCAGCTGGGCCAACAGGGGAGCCTGAGGAATCGTTCGTTTATCCGTACATGGCTGCTCCGGTCGGAGGAGATCATCAACCTCTGGGACAACTGGGGGATCCCGATGAAGTTCAACGGGCGATATGTTTTCGGAGGACATGCCTTCCCCGGTAATCCCATGTACCATATCCACTATGCCGGCAAAGATCAAAAGCGGATTCTGACACGAAAGGCTGTCGAAAAAGGGGTTGAAATCATCAATCGTGTCGCTTGCTATGAGCTGTTAACCGAAGAGAAAAGGGTTACGGGAGCAATTGGTGTTAATACCAGGAAAGATGAACTGGTCATTTTCAAAGCAAACGCTGTTATTCTGAGTACGGGCTCTGCGATTCGGCTCTATCCAGCATCATCCACTCCGGCCTGGATGTTCAATACCAGGCTTTCCCCAACTTGTGTCGGTGATGGCAGAGCTATGGCATATCGAGCAGGAGCGGAGTTGGTCAACATGGAAATCCCCGTTTTCAGGTGCGGGCCTGCCTATTTTGCCAGAGCAGGCAAAGCCACCTGGGCAGGAGTTCTGCGTGATACAGCAGGTAAACCGGTTGGACCTTTCGTGACTGAACCCAGCAATAAGTATGGTGATCCGGTAGTAGATGCCTACCAGGACATCTTCCTGGATTATAAGAAATCGGGTCGGGGACCTGTCTATATGGACTGCCAGGGATTGTCCGATGAAGATTACCAACAGATGCTCTATTGGCTTGAAAATGAAGGTAATGTGGGGTTACTGGATCATTTACAGGAAGAAAGTATCGATCCCCGTGACAAACCGGTGGAGTTTAGATCATATCACTATGAGCTTTTTCCCAGGGGTGGAATCTATTACGATGAAGATGGTGCTACCTCGCTTACAGGTCTTTTTGCAGCGGGTGATGAATTGTTTGGTGGGATTTCCGGTGCTGCGGTCTTTGGCTGGCTTGCAGGTGAGAAGGCTGCTCACCATGCAAGGAATTCAGGATCCACATTAGGAGCGATAGACCGGATTTGCATCGATACATTAAAACAGAATATCGAAGCTATGCGAAATCGTAGCGTCGGACCGGGTTGGAAAGAGGCCAATATCTGCCTTCAACAGATAATGTATGACCATACAGGAGAAATCCGTTCAGAAACGTTGTTAAATGCCGGATTGGCGGCTCTCAAAAGGCTGAAGAAAAAGAGCAGAGAGGGATTGATTGCTACCAATCCTCATGAGTTGAATCGGTGTCTTGAGGTACTGAATCTGTTGGATGTCGGTGAGCTGATTTTGGTTGCTGCAGAAGAACGCAAAGAGACCCGGGGCAAGCATATCCGATCGGATTATCCATTTACCAATCCCCAGATGTCCAAACTCCTGATGATTTTTCGGGAAGACGGTCAGCACAAAACAGAATGGAGATCCATCGATCATCAGTAAACAATAAGAACGGAGTTTGGTATGCCACCAGTTGTCAACGAAGAAACCTGTATCGGGTGCGGTGAATGCTATGACGCCTGTCAAAGTGATGTCTTCTACGGTTCCGAGAATGAGGAGATAAGCATCGTCAGTTATCCGGATGAGTGCTGGCACTGCAACGCTTGCGTATCAGTCTGCCCAACGGAATCGGTAAAACTGAGGATCCCGTTGCCTATGATGGTCTTGTACCAGGAGAGAACGGTCAGATCCAGGGAAAGATCAAGCAGAGCCTAACACAGGTCAATGCCAATTTTGCCTATCCCGGATATGATAAAAACAACGAATCACCGGACGGTGCTGAATTATGTCTATCAAGAGATAACAGAATTGAATTATGTCAAACCATAGCGAGTTAACTATTGAAGAAAAGCTGCTTGGCAAGATAGCGGGAGAAGATACCGGTATCGAGATCAAGAAAACGATCTGTTCCATTTGCAGCCACAATTGCGGAATCGATGCTTATGTTAAAGACGGGATAGTCATCAAGGTGGAGGGCTCGGCGGAGAATGCTGCCAGTCATGGGACCTTGTGCTCCAAGGGAGCCGCCATGCGGCAATACTTGTATCACAAGGATCGTATACGCACTCCCTTGCTGAAAAAAGGGGGCAGGGATTCGACGGAGTTCGAGGCGATCTCCTGGGAAAATGCCATGGAGATTGCGGCTTCGCACCTGCAAAAGATCAAAGATGAATCGGGTCCCGAATCTGTGGCATTTTATGTCGGGTTTCCCAAATGGCTGAGATCCTTTGTCAAAAGACTTTGCCTGAGCTTTGGCTCTCCCAATTTTTGTACTGAATCCAGTACCTGTTACCACGCCACGGCGTTGGCAAGTGAACTGACATACGGATATCAGTCTTCTCCGGATATGAAAGGGACAGACTGCCTGTTGCTCTGGAGTGCAAATCCCCTGCATTCGGATACGTCATCGGCCAAGGGGCTGCTTAAGGCAGTAGACCACGGCATGAAACTGATCGAGGTGGGACCATTTGTCACACCTGTGACCAAACATGCCGAAATGCATCTGAGAATCAGACCCGGAACCTCCGGTGCTCTCGCCCTGGCCATGGCGAATGTCATTATTGAGGAGGGATTGTACGATGTCGAATTTGTGAATCAATTTACCAAGGGATTCGAAGAATACAGGAGTTATGTCCGGGAGTTCACACCGAAAGCGGCCGAAAGTATTACAACGGTCCCGGCAGACCTGATCATCAGGGCAGCCAGGTTGTTCGCCAAATCCGAACGAGCAGCCATCAAAAGCGGAGCCAGCCCCACGGTTCATCATACTAACGGGCTTCAAAATCATCGGGCGATAATCTCCCTGGTTGGATTGACCGGTAACTTCGATCGCGAGGGAGGTCATTACGTGGTTCCCTGGTCGTATTATCATGCCCCTAATGGCCTGGATACCCGCGACGGCGAGTTTGAACAGGCACGATCCGCAGAAGGGATGCCGGCTCGTGTGGGAAGCGATATTAATCCGATCTGGGATAAGTTGAAAAAAGAAGGTCAATCCGTTTACCTGCCGTTCCAGATCAAAAGCGGGAAACCTTATCCTATCAGGTCGGTGGTGGGCTTTGGTATGAACTACCGGATGTGGCCGGGATCCGATTTCATGAAAGAGGCTTTGAACAAGCTTGATTTCCTGATGACTGCGGATCTGTTTATGACCGATACCACCAGGCTGTCGGATCTTGTTCTCCCGGTGTGCAGCACCTTTGAAAGGCAGCAGATCAAGATGTATCCCGGCAGATTTGGACTCTGGACCGAACCTGTTATTGATCCCATCGGAGAGTCCCGTTCGGATATTGATCTCATAACCGACCTGTCTGCAGCCTTGAAACTGAATGATCCACTGTTTTCGCAAGGTTACAAGGCTTGTGTGGATTGGATATTGGAACCCTCCGGAATGAAAGTGGCCGATCTGGAACAGCATCCCGGTGGTTGTGTGCTGGAAAAAGGTTCCATGCCTCCTTACCAGAAATACCGACAGAATGGATTTCCCACCCCCTCCGGAAAAATGGAGTTCAGTTCTTCGATTCTTGGTGAAGCGGGTCTGGAACCCCTGCCCAAATATGAGGAGCCCCTGCATAGTCCCATCTCCACACCTGATATTGCAGAGAAGTTTCCGCTGGTACTGACCACGGGTTCGCGGCTTCCCATGTTTTTTCATTCCAGAACTTTCCGGCTGCCCTGGACACGTCGTCTTTCACCTGATCCCATGGTGGAGATTAATCCTGTTGATGCCGAAAAAAGGGGTATCAGGGAAGGGGACAGGGTGAAATTGTCGACCCCCAAATCCCATTTGATCGTCAAAGCCCATTTGACTGGAAAGGTTGCTCCCGGTGTTGCCGCCATGTATCATGATTACCCGGGTGCCGATGTGAATGAGCTGATCTATCCGGATTACAGGGATCCCATATCGGGTTATCCGGGGTTTAAATCACTGCTTTGTGAAGTGGAAAGCGTCACTTAAGATCGAGGAGTTAATCAATGAAACAGATGTCTTTTTCTTTTGATGTTTCCCGTTGCTCAGCCTGCTTTGCCTGCGTGGTCGCCTGCCAGGACCAGAACGATGGCGGAGATGAACCGGCCTACAGGCAGGTCACCAGTTATGAAGGCGGAGAAACCGGCTCTGTTACTATCTCCTCGCTTTCCATTGCTTGCGCACATTGTGGTGATTCCCCGTGCCTGATGGTCTGCCCGACCGGAGCTATCTTTAAAAGAAATGAAAGCGGAATTATCGATATTAATCGGGATCTCTGCGTTGGTTGTCATAGCTGTCAGTTGGCCTGTCCTTTTGGAGCTCCGAAATTCGGTAAGGACGGGAAAATGTCAAAGTGCGATCTCTGCCATGCACGTGTCGTATCAGGACTGCAGCCTGCCTGTGTCAGGGTCTGCCCAACCGGAGCTCTGATAGCGGATACACTGGATAACCTGAGCCGCCAAAAGGCGGAAGAGGCTTCGCTGGTTATTCTCAAATCGACGACAGGCAAACAAACCCCTCTTTAAAAAAGTCCCCAACTCAAGTCAATGCTGTCACCATTTCCCAATAATAGTCTGAATTAGTGACAGTGCCTCAAGTTCTTCTTTTCTATTCGCTGCTCTCTTTACGGAAACAATAATCCGAAAAAATCTTCAACTTTTATCTTGACATCAGGTTCATCTTTTTTTACCGATAACCCCATGGGGGGTTAAAAGATGATTATTGATTTATCTCAAACATGTTTTTGAATTAAGTCCATAATAAATCCTTGTTAAATAAGCAGTTATAGAAAATTGGAATTTGATATTATCATATAATTCAAAAATAACCCCTCATGGGGGATAAGCGATTAACTGATCAGTTTAGAAAAAAAGAGTTTTCATAAACAGTGAACGGCAGACACGAAAAAACAGACCATCATGGCAAAAAAAACAAAAAAGGAATCTCCGGATCAAGCGGAATCTCATGGTCATCAACATAAAAAAACAAAAGCTGTCGTCAATCGGCTATCCAGAATAGAAGGGCATATCAGGAGTATCAAGGATATGGTCCAGGATCACAGGGACTGTTCCGAAGTTTTGGTGCAGGTTGCCGCCGTTCGTTCAGCAATAAACAAAGTGGGCAAGGTCATTCTTGAGGATCACATCGAGAACTGCCTTTTTCAGGATATCGAGTCTCAAAAAGACATTGAAGCCTGGGAAAGTATTAAGGATGTTTTCAATGCCTATTTTTGAGCATCAAAAGCTGACAGTTTGTCTTCTTTTGTTCGGTTTGTTTGAAAATTGAAGATCAGGCGTCACAGGCAGCGAATGGTTAATGATTGATTGAACTACTCCAAACGACAAATCCAGCATGAATCCGTTATTATCGGTCAACAACCTTACCACAAGCTTTAATCTTGATGATGGAGATCTCTATGCCGTAAACGGAATCGATATCACCCTGCACCAGGGCGAGATTCTGGCCATAGTCGGCGAATCAGGATCCGGAAAAAGCGTCAGTTTACTCTCGGTGATGGGATTGATTCCGATGCCTCCCGGAAGAATTGAAGAGGGTGAGGTCCTGTTTGAGGGAAAAGATCTGTTGAAAATGAGCTACAGGGAAATGTGTCGCATCAGGGGTAACGAGATTGCGATGATTTTCCAGGACCCCATGACGTCGCTTAATCCCGTGATGAGAATAGGGGATCAAATTGGCGAGGCCTTGATGCTCCATCTGAATATGACAAAAACCCGGGCCAGAAAGCGAGCAGTTGAGTTACTTGAACTGGTGGGTATCCCGGATGCGGATCGACGTACGCGGGATTATCCGCACCAGTTCTCCGGAGGGATGCGACAACGTGTAATGATAGCCATGGCGCTTTCCTGTGAACCGAAAATCATTATAGCGGATGAACCGACAACAGCCCTGGATGTCACCATTCAGACCCAGATCATCAATCTGGTGAAGAGACTACAATCCGAACTGGGGATGTCTGTCGTCTGGATCAGTCATGATCTTGGTATTGTTGCCAGCATAGCAGACCGGGTGGCAGTGATGTATGCCGGTAAGATTGTGGAGAAGGGAACGGTGGATGATATTTTTTATCATCCAAGGCATCCGTACACCCTGGGACTCCTCAAATCAATACCGAGATTGGATTCCGATGAGTCCGGACAATTGGAAGAGATTCCGGGACATGCCCATGTTTGCTTTGATCAGCCATCGCACTGCTCATTTGCCAATCGTTGTGAGTTTAAAACAGAACGGTGCTTCCAGGAAATCCCCATTCTTTATGAAACAGATATCGGTCGGACCCGGTCCGCCTGTTTTCATTGGAGCCGACTTTCAGAGAACGAGAATGTTTGAGGATGGTTAAGCATATGAATTCAAATCAGACTGCTGATTTTATTAAAGTTGACAACCTGAAGAAGCACTTTCCCATTCAAAAAGGACTTTTCAGTCGCAAACTGGGCAATGTCAAAGCTGTCGATGGCGTCAGTCTGGACATTCGCGAAAACGAGACCCTGGGACTGGTTGGCGAAAGCGGTTGTGGCAAGTCAACTTTGGGACGCACCCTGATTGGCCTTTATGAATCAACCGACGGATCGGTTTTTTTTGAAGGGGAAAATGTCTGTTCGGAAAACAAGCGTATTCAGAAAGAGATCAAAAAACAGATGCAGATGATCTTCCAGGATCCTTTCTCATCCATGAATCCAGGTATTCGCATCCGCACGATTGTCGGTGAACCCCTGATTGTTCACGAAAAACTGACGAAGCAACAGCTTCGTGATCGGGTGGCGTCCCTGATCGAACTTGTGGGCCTGGAAGCCGACTGTATGGAGCGATATCCTCATCAGTTCAGTGGCGGTCAGCGGCAGCGTATAGCCATCGCTCGATCATTGGCATTGAATCCGAAATTCATTGTCTGCGATGAGCCGGTTTCATCATTGGATGTCTCTATTCAGGCCCAGATTATCAACCTGCTGAATCGGCTGAAAAGTGAGGTCGATTTGACATACCTGTTCATTTCACACGATCTGGCGGTGGTGAAACATGTTTCGGATCGAATCGCGGTAATGTACCTCGGAAAGGTGGTGGAGCTGGCAGACTGCAATGCTATTTACGGCAAGGCGTCGCACCCCTATACCAGGAGCTTGCTCAATGCCATCCCTCTTCCGAATCCTATTGCGGAACGGAACAAAACCACCATTGAACTGAAAGGAGACATTCCGAGTCCTTCAAATCCTCCTTTCGGCTGCAGATTTCACACAAGATGTCCTGAAGCTGAAGAAGGGTTTTGCGAGATAAAGGAGCCCGATTTGTGTGAAGTCTGCGCCGGGCATTGGGTGGCTTGTCACAAATGCTCTTAAAATTCATTTCTAAACTTTAATAAAGGAGGTCGAGAAAAAAGAGGAACCAGTCACGCATGATTCAAACCTTAACTAAAAAACGGAGAGAAAAATGAAACACTATTTAAAGACAATCCTGGGATTGCTGATAGGTTCAGTTTTGGTTTTTGCTTTCAGTTCCAACACCATTGCGGATTCACATAAACGTGTGGATCGATTGCGGGCAGCTATCATCGGCGATGAATCAACGATTAATCCGTTTACCTATGTTACCGGTGAACCGGGATGGAATATATTGATGATGCAATATGACTCTCTTTACACACTCGGTATAGACGGACAGCCCCAGCCATGGCTTGTTACCAAACTGGTTAGAAGCGCTGACCGGCTTACCTACACACTGACACTTCGGGATGACGTCTATTATAATGACGGCAAAAAACTGACAGCCCACGATGTCAAATTCACCTTTGATTACCTGACCAAATATCCTGTGGGCCGATTTGCAAAGGATATTCGGGGATTCTCATCGGCCAATGTTCTGAATGACTATAAGATTGAAATCCATCTTAAAAAGCCCAGGGCAGGATATGTCCGTAAGGCGTTTGCGGATGTTCCGATATTCCCAAGGCATATCTGGTCTGAGGTTACCGATCCCAAAAAACACCAGTTCGAAAGTGTAACCAACGTTGGCTCCGGGCCCTATATAATGGTGGATTACAAGCCGGATCAATACTATCGCCTGAAGGCTAATCACAAGTATTTTGCAGGTACGCCAAGGGTTGAAGAGCTGATTCTGGTGAAATTTGCTGATGAATCGAGCAGTCATGCCGCTTTTCGCACAAACTCGGTGGATATCCTGTTTAAAAATATTCCACCGGAGCAGATCTCAATGCTCAAGGGGATAAAGGGTGTTTCAATTGTACAAGGTCCCCTGTTTACAACCCAGTTGGTAATTATGAACTACGACCACAAACCGTTTCACATGGTGGAGGTCAGAAAGGCGATTGCCTATGCCATCGATCGACAGAAACTGGTCGATACTATCTACCTGGGTGCTGCTACGGTGGGAAGCAATGGCTGGATTCATCCCAAATCACCCTATTTTAACAACCAGGTGAAAACCCGGTACAACCTGGCTAAAGCCAAATCGTTGCTGGATTCAGTAGGGATTAAGGATACCGATGGCGATGGTATCAGGGAGTATGAAGGAAAACCAATGGCGTTTGAATTGATTACGCCGAACAATAATGCCCTGCGGTTGAGACTGGCGGAATTGATCAAAGGTAAGCTCCTTGATGTCGGCATCAAAATCACCGTGGGTTCCGTGGAGCAAAACACCTGGGAAGGTGCTGTCTGGCCTGATTTTGATGTCAACAAGGGGCGGAATTATGCCATGTCCATGTGGGGTTGGTCTGCTGGGGTTCAAGCGGATACCTTCCGTGCACCGGAGTTGGTTCATTCCAACACGGGAGTAGGATTCCTGAACCTGACCGGCGTTTCCAACAAGGAAATCGATCGTATCTCCAATTTGATGGATACCGAAGATGTTCTGGCCAGAAGAGTTGAGCTTGTCAAACAACTTCAAGCTGCCATCGCCGAGGAGATGCCGTTTATTACGCTGATGTATCCTGACGGACCTTATGCTTACTGGTCGTCAAAATACGACGGTTTGGCGTATATCTCCGGGCAAGGGATTGTTAATAAATTGTCCTTTATTCCAAAGTCGGCCTGGCCATAATCATAACGGGAGTTGATTAATATGCGATCCTCCAGAGGAAACCGGATATTGGAATACCTGGTTGTATTTGTGATTGCGGTAAGCCTGAATTTTTTCCTGCCTCGTTTGATGCCGGGTAATCCGTTGGCACTACTGGCAGGAGTGGATGTCGGTTTGATGACACCGGAAGAAAAGGCCAAAGTTAAGGAAGAGGCAGGTCTGGATCGACCGTTGTGGGAACAGTATATCGATTATTGGAACGACCTGCTTCACGGTGATTTTGGATACTCCTACAAGCAAAAAGCACCGATTACCAAAATGATAGGTGATCGTTTGCCCTGGACCCTGTTAATCACGGGTTCATCGCTTATCATATCGGCAATTTTCGGTGTGATTTTTGGTGCCATTTCTGCCTGGAATCGCGCCAAACCCGTAGATATCGGTCTGCTGTGGACCATGATTCTGATGGGCTCCATGCCTACTTTCTGGCTGGGAATGATGCTGATCTCAATCGTTTCGGTTGATCTTCAGCTTCTCCCCTCCTTTGGTGCGATGACCCCTGCCTTCTTTGGCACTTTTTGGGAAAGTGTGGCGGATGTTGCCAGCCACACGATACTTCCTGTGATAACCCTGTCGGTCTGGAGTATTCCGGGCGTCTACCTGACCATGCGATATACCATGCTGAGTGTGCTGGGTGCCGATTTTATCAGGACGGCGCGATCAAAAGGGTTAAGCGAAAAAACGGTGCTTTTTCGTCATGTGGTCAGAAATTCACTGGCCCCGGTTGTCACCGTCCTGGCAATTCGCCTGGGGTTTGCCTTCGGGGGAACGGTGGTGGTGGAAACGGTTTTTTCTTATCCCGGCCTGGGACGTTTGATTTTTGAATCGGTAAGCGGCCGGGACTACCCGGTGTTACAGGCAACCTTTCTGGTGATAACTGTGGCGGTTTTGGTCTCAAATATACTGGCAGATATGTTGTACCCGTTATTGGATCCAAGAGCAAAAGCAAATTAAACCTATGAAAACATCATCTTTGGCCTTTTCCGAAAATTCCGAGATCAGCATCGTTTCAAAAAAGCGAAAACGGAAACGTCGATTCAATTCGGGCAGAGTTTCAGGGATTGCAGGTTGTACCATTGTCACCTGCTTGATTCTGGCAGCCATATTTGCCAAACAACTCAGTCCGTATGATCCCTCAAGCCAGTCGGGAAAGCCATTTAGTCCGCCCAGTGCCGAACATTTGCTGGGGACCAATGATATTGGACAGGATATTCTGAGCGAATTGGTTTATGGTGCGCGAATATCTCTGACCATCGGTATTGTGGCTTCTATTGTAGCCATGGTGATCGGGACGACGGTCGGTTTGCTGGCCGGATATTACCCGCGTGTTCTGGGAAGGGTTCTAATGCGATTTGTGGATATTATCCTGATCATTCCTTTTCTGCCCTTATTGATTTTGCTGGCTGCCTATCTCGGGCGGAGCCTGGTTTATACGGTACTGATTATTGGCGCCCTGATCTGGGCCGGGACTGCCCGTGTTATCCGCTCACAGGTGCTGACAATTGTAAAACAGGATTATGTTCTGGCCGCAAGAACCATTGGTGCCAGTGATCTTCACATCATTGTTCTTCATATATTGCCCCAGGTGTTGTTACTGGCTGTGGGGCAATTCGTACAGGCAACAAGTGGTGCAATTCTGCTGGAAGCAGCCTTGAGCTTTTTGGGACTGGGGGACCCCCTGCAAAAAAGCTGGGGAACCGTTCTCTACTGGGCCCAAGTCAGGGGGGTGTTTCTGACTCCGGCCTGGAAATGGTGGGTGCTTCCTCCCGGAATGTTGATATCACTTGCGGCCCTCGGTTTTGCATTAATGGGTTTTGCACTTGAACAGGTCATCAACCCAAGGTTAAAAAACAATTCAAAATAGGAAAGCTGTGACCAAGTTAACTGAAATTCAAAAGGTTCGTCTGGAAGAGGTGGAGGGGTTCAGGCATGCCGATGATGACTATTGGTACCGACCCCTGATTTTCAGCAAAAACCTGTTTACCTATGTAGCGCATATCCCGCCAAACGGAGAAATGCCGGCTCACGAGGATGCCCATGAATTTGATACTTCGTTATTCATGTTGGAGGGACATCTGCAGATAACTTACGGAAAGGAGGTGTTTCCCATATCAAAACATGAGGCTTTATACGTCCGGGGAGGGATACCCTTCGGCGTTAAAAACGAAGGCAGCGAAACTGCCAGCTATGTCTTGACGTTTAACCCACCTCCGGACATCGCTTCTGTTGAAAAACTGAAGGAAGTATATCGTGAAAACAATCGGGAGTTTAAATCAGCGGAAGAGATGAACAAAATGGTTTGATAATCCGATTCTATTCAATTGAATCTTAATGTTAAGAGGAAAACAGAAAATGACAAAAGTATTAATGTTAGCCAGTTTCGGTTTGGAAATTGTTGAATGCGCTGGCGCCCTGGCCGCTCATATTGATGCAGGAGACGAGGTTGAAGCAGCGGTCTTGATGGCCCGGCAGGAAGCCAGACCTCAAATTGTGGAAGCTGCAGGAATTGTCGGAATCAAGGAAGTGGAGTTTCTCGATTTTCCTTCGGGAGAGTACAACACGGATGCCGTCTGGAAAGAGAAAATAGTGCGACTGATTCGCAAGGTAAGACCGGATATTGTCATAACACAGGATCCGGTTCACGCTCAACACGATCTCGACCCGGATCGACGGACCATCGCCTTGCTCTATCCGGAGTCTTTCGCCATTTCAGGCCGTGACTGGCATATTGAGGAGTGTGGCGGGTACGAACCTCACATGCCCCGAACCATCTATTATATGACCCCTGAAAATGCGAACTGCATTGTTGAAATCAGTAAATACTATGCGATAAAACAAAAGGCACTGGGCGTATTGAAAGACCAGATGACCTTCAGCGCCAAACATACCCTTAAGCATGTATCGGCGGAAACCATTGGCTATGTGGTAGAGAATTTTGACGATGTTAAAGACGACATGTTCAGTCTCGGATTGGCGCTTCACTCCCAATTTGAAAAGTCTCTGGCAATTACGCACGGGCTTGGAGGGCATTCGGGAGCCGTTTTGGGCGAAGCATATAGACGTGAAGGACAATTCGTCATTCCAAAACTGTTGGAATAGTCAATCACGACAACACTCAAGCCTTTATTCCGGGAAGCGACAATGCTGCAACCCGGAGTAGAGCATTTTGATCAGGCGAATCAAAACAGATAAACTTTTGGTTTAAAAGATAGAAACGTTAACTTATTCAAGGATAAAAGATGCACGAAGGCGATCACGGAATAATGGATCACACTCATGACGAGTTGGAGAAAAAATTCGGAAAATCAGACGCCAAGCAGGGCGGACCTGATCACGATCATGACCATCACCAGGATGACCATGATCATTCTCATTCCCAACAACCGCAGCAAAATGCAGATTCGGATAAGATGATCAAGCTTGTCTCCGGTCTGGTTGTTGTGATTTTGATTGCGGTGTTTGTTTATTACAAATTCATGTAACAGTCAGCAAAACAGTTCATCATCGGGGAAAACTGTTTTTCAGTTTGGAGGTTAAAAATGCAAAAAGTCGACAGCGGACCTATGCCGATGGGGCAGGGTGATACAGCAGTAAACCGATACTGGGAGGAGTTGTACGGAAAATTAAAGAAATTCCTGTTTCCGGGAGTTCTCCTTCTGCTGATCCTGCTATCTGCAGTTAATAATTACCTGTATCCCTTCTTTGCCGAGGACTACATCGGCATGCTGGCAATGTTTGTCGGGGGAGGATTTATTACCAGAAACACACTCATTGTGGTTTTGAAAAAAAGAAGGATCACTGCAGGGGTGATGGTTGTGATGGCCCTGATCGGTTCCGCCTATGTGGGGGAATACCTGGCAGGCGCGATTGTGGCCTTTATGATGATCGGCGGTGAGTTCCTGGAGGAGCTGACCCTGGATAAAACCAGAAATGCGGTTCGCGAACTCATCAAACTTGTTCCCGATATCGCACGAATCAAAGTGGGTAGCTCAAACCGGGAAGTCCCCATTAACGAGATCAACCTGGAAGATACCGTTGTCGTCAAGCCGGGGGAGCGTATTCCGGTGGATGGGACCATTATTACGGGTCAGGCTGCCATCAATGAATCGTCCCTTACCGGTGAATCCATGCCCGTTGATAAAACAGTAGATGACAAAGTTTACGTGGGAACGCTGAATGAGAATGGTGTGCTGGAGGTGAAAACGGAAAAGCTCGGGATCAACACCATGCTTGGTAAGATCATCCGGGTTGTTGGCGAAGCTCAGGAAAACAAGGGTGAAACCCAGCGACTGGCAGACAGGTTTGCCACTTTCTTCACGCCGGCAATTCTGGTTATTTGCGCCCTTGTCTGGACGATCTATGCCGATATCCCCTTCGATGACAGATTGTTAAGGGTGATGACGGTATTGGTGATCGCTTGTCCCTGCGCCTTGGTTCTCGCCACACCAACAGCCGTGGTTGCCACGGTCGGAAATGCAGCCAAACATGGTTCGTTGATCAAGGGGGGAGAAACACTGGAAAACACTTCCAAAATTACAACGATTTGTGTTGATAAAACCGGTACCATAACCGAAGGAAAACCCAAAGTAGTTAATATTACCGCTTTCAATGGATTGTCAGAAAAAGAGGTGATTTTCTACTCCGCCATTGCGGAAAAAAACTCGGAACATCCCATTGCGGACGCAATTATGACGAAGGCAGGGGAGTATGAATTTGAATCCATTCCCGATTCAACCGATTTTGTTTTGAATTTCGGCAGAGGAGTAACCGTAACGTACGAGGGGGAAACCCTTGAGGTAGCCAACGCCAGGGTGATGGATAACCTCTCCGAGGTTGAACCCGAGATAAAATCATACCTGTCCGAGCAGGAACAATCCGGCAGAACCGCTCTTCTCGTGATTCGCAAGGGAGAGGCGATCGGTGGTCTGGCAATTGCCGATACCATCCGACCTGAGTCCAAACTGTTTATCGACCAACTGAAGCAACTGGGTATTTCCCGTATCATCATGCTGACAGGCGATAATGAAATGACGGGTCAATCAATAGCCCGACAGGTGGGAATTACGGAGGTAAAGGCCAATCTCCTTCCGGAAGACAAGTTAAGCGTCATCAAGGAATTAAAGGAGCAGGGCGAAATGGTGGCGATGATAGGTGATGGCGTAAATGATGCGCCGGCTTTGACCCTGGCAGATATTGGTATCTCCATGGGCGTCATCGGAACGGATGTGGCGGTTGAAGCTTCGGATATTTCATTGATGTCCGATAACCTGAAGCTGATTCCCCAATTGATCAAATCAAGCCGACTGACAGTTAAAATCGTGAAACAGAACATTGTCATCTTTGCTGTTTTGGTCAACATCATTGGCATCTGGCTCTCATCGATCGGATTCCTGACGCCCATTGTTGCGGCTATTGTACATAATGTCTCATCCATTTTTGTTGTAGGAAATTCGGCAAGGCTGCTGAAATACAAATACAATGTTTAATGAATCAGACGACTGTTCCTGCCTCAGTCCGCGTACCGCAAACACAAAAAGGCTGACTGAGACGCTCAAGGACCTGGTCAGGATGGATACCCGATCAGGTTCTGAAGGTATCAGCAAAGCCCTTCTCTACCTAGAATCCCAGTGTCGCCAATTCGGTCTGGAGTGTTCGCTCCAGGGACCTCAACAGTTCAACAACCTGATTGTCAGTTTGAAAAGTTCCGGTGTAAGACGAGACGGTCTGATTCTGCTCTCGCATCTTGATACTGCGGGATGGGATGAAAAAAACTGGGACTATCATCCGTTATCGGCAGCTCAAACCAGCTCCGGACTGATCCACGGCCGGGGAACCATCGACTGTAAATCCCTGGTTGCTATCTGGCTTTCGATCTGCGTTGATCTGCTATTTTCAAAGGAGAATCTTAAAAGGGACATCTATTTTGTTGTCACTTCAGATGAAGAGACCGGTGGTGAGAAGGGCATCAAGTGGCTTCTAGACCATACCGATATTTTTGATCACTGCCGAGCGGCTTTGAATGAAGGAGGCGGCGCTGTCTTTTCACTACCCGGCGATCATAAATTGATCACCTGCCAGCATGGTGAGAAGGGAGGAGCTGAGGTTTCTGTCGGTGGAGTGGAACACAAAAAGGAATTTATTGTCAAAAGGAGCGGATTAAGGAGTAAATTCAAGTATGCCAAGGCACGTTATGAATTTGAAAGGATGAACCGTCTCTTCGGTCAACAGACAATCAGACCGGATTACATCAATGCCCTCTTTGACACTGCAATTGTCAAGGATCGAAAACTGGTCATCAGCTTTCATCATAAATCAAACCCGACAGAGCTGCTTAAAGAGATTTCAAAACAACAGAATCTCGCACTTGAAGGGAATATGCGCAGGACCTTTGAAGCCACTGTTTCACCCCTTGATTCGGAACTGTTTAAAATCATCAAATCCGTCAGTGCGGAATCCGGTTTTGGAAAACTGTTACCAATCGTCACCAGGGGAATAAGCGATAGTCGGTTTTTGAGGGGAAGGGGAATTGATACCTACGGTTTTTTACCCCTTGGTTCCCGGGAAGACCTTCGTTCCATACATTCACTCAACGAGTGCATTCATCGGGACAGCCTTCGTGAAGCGTATCTTATATTAAAGCAAATCGTGATGAAGTATTGCCTGTTCGGTTGATATCAAACCAATCGGGAGACAAACCTCGGAATTTCACGCGGTGTCCGAGTGCGGAAGCCTGATTTCGAACCTGGTTCCCCCGGTATCGGGACAGCTTACATTGATGACTCCCCCCAAGTTTTTGATCACGGTTTCTACATAACTGAGCCCCAGGCCGTTTCCCGGGAGGTGTCGGCTGCGATCACAGCGAAAAAACGGCTGGAAAACGCGGGCGAGATCTGATTGGGGAATACCGATTCCGCTGTCTTGAAAAACCAGGCGGATATGATCGACCGATCTTTCCAGAATGATCTCTATCTTTCCAGATTCAGGTGTATACTTAATGGCATTATCAAGAAGGTTGGCAATGCTCCTTTGCAAAACCGCCTTGTTACCGAAAACGGATGGAAGGTTCTCACTTCGACTCAAAAAGAGGGTCTGTTTTTTGGCATCGGCAAGGGGTTCGAACAGGTCAAGGGCATCTTCGACAACCTGCCGGAGATCTATACATTGATTGTCCCCATCATGGATTCCGGCCCCGACAGCAGCAATTTCCAGCATGGTATTGATCATTCCTTCCAGCCTGTCACATTCCTCGATAACCTTTTCTGTTGTAACCCGGTAGTCCTCAAGCGAGGCATTCCCTCTTAAGGTAACCTCCGCATTTCCGCGAATTCTGGTCAAAGGACTGCGCAGATCATGGGCGATTACGTTAGTTACCTCCCTGACTTCGTCTATCAACTGGCTGATTCTTTCGATCATTTTATTAAAGGTGTCGGCCAACTGCCTGATCTCTTCCGGTTGGCTGCGGGTTGATACCCTGGCATCCAGTTTTCCCTCTTCTATTGACATAGCAGTGCGGGTTACCTCCTTGATGCCAATTACGGCTCTCCGTGCGACAAACCACCCAATCAGGGCGCCACCGAAAAGCAATATCCCGGCGGCAATTAAGCCAACCTCCGCGAAATAGTTGATGACTTCCATATCATCAGGCAAGGCGGCGACAATCACAATCGCAATATCGCTTGAAATCTTTTCCAGGTAAAGCCTGACTGCCGGTTTGTTTTCCCCCCGGGTTATTGTCGCAAACCGCGGAGAAGTCTCTTTCAATCCTGATAATCGCTCAGCATCAAAACGAAAGTCTTGCCATTCGGAGATGTCCGAAGTTGATATGATATTTCCTTTCATATCAACAAGCTGAATAAACCCGCTTTCGGTCTGGGTTACATCATCATCCTGTTTCAGCATGCGGTCAGTAGCTTCCAGGCCTTCTCTCATGTAGACTTTTTTAACCTCACTGGCATAAACATGGATGATGTCATCGTAGCGACTGTAGACCATTTCGAGCAGAATCCAATACAAGAATAGGATAACCAGGATGAAAAGACACCCGGACAACACAGTATAGGTAAGGGTCAGCCTTCCGGTGAGTGTACCGAATACTCTAGTCCTTAATTTCACAAACATATCCGAGTCCCTTGACGGTGTGGATGAAATTAGTCCGGCTCACTTCTGCCAGTTTTGAACGCAGTTTGGATATTTTTGCTTCCACAACATTTGTCTGCGGGTCAAAATTAAAATCCCAAACATGTTCCATGATCATTGTTTTGGAGACCACCCTGCCCTGGTTACGCATCAGAAATTCCAGCATCAGCACTTCCCTGGGTTGTAGCTGAACTTCCTGTTTTCCGATGAAGACCTTGCGACGATGAAGATCCAGCTTAAGCTCTCCGACTTCAAGAATGATGGGATCTTTCGATTTTATTTGCCTTCTCATCAGCGTCCGGATTCGGGCAACCAACTCGGAGAAGGCAAAAGGTTTGACCATGTAATCATCGCCACCGGTTTGCAGGCCTTTGACTTTGTCCGGAACCGAGTTTCTGGCACTGAGGACCAATACCGGGGTATCAATCCGGTTCTCTCTCATTTTTCGAATCAGCGTCAAACCATCCATCATCGGCAGCATGATATCCACAATCACAACATCATATTTTTCGCTGCAGGCAAGAAACAACCCGGATTCTCCTTCATCGGCATGATCGAGGTTGAATCCCTCCTGCTTTAAGCCCTTGACTATAAAATCGGCGGTTTTGGGATCGTCCTCAATGAGTAAGATTTTCATGTTATTCCTCCGGGATCATCATATTGTCAATCGGTTTCCAGGGCTGCGGGCAGTGAGATGGGTTTTATCTGCCCGGGTGTTACCAGGGTATACAGCGCAGGCAAAATGATCAATGCACCCAGGGTCGCTGTTATTTCGCCAAATATTATTGCCCAGCATAGTGATGACCAGGCCGGATCCGACAGAGCCAGGGGGGTTAATCCTGCAAAGTTCGTGACGGTTGTACTGACAATAGGCCGCAGCCGGTCGGCGGCTCCGCGCAGGGCGGCTTCCCTGACATCGGATCCGTTTTTGTAATAATTATTCATGGTGTCTATCATGATAATGGCATCATTGACCACGATGCCAACCAGGGCCACGATTCCGATAGAAGCGGAAAACGAGAACGGAATTCCCGCCAGAAAAAACCCGAAAACGACACCAATCAGTCCAAAGACCACCGTAAACAGAATTAATACGGGCTGAAGCAGCGAATCGAAAAGCAATGCCAGAATGGCAAATACCAGCAACATGGCAATCAAAAAAATCTTGAACATGGTTTCATAGAGGTCATCCTGTTTCTGTTCACCGGCGAAGATGTAATGGTAGTTGTCAGGCCAGTTTTTTTGCATCTGCTCCATTACCGGACGCATTTGGGCAATGACCTCGGGGGCATAAGCCGTTGTCGTCTTGGCGCGAACCGTGATGGAACGCCTGCCCATTTTGTGAACGATCACCTTTTGGGCCTCATCAAGGGTTGGTTCGGTGATACTCCAAAGCGGGACCGGTGTTCCTTCATCATTAATAATGGAAAGATTCATCAATTCAGCCCAGCTTTTCGGAGGACCTGATGTATTTTCCTGACTGGGCCATCCCGTTTGAAGTCGAATATCCAGATCCTCATCGGAATCCGCCTGTCTGAACACGCCAATCTTCTCGTTTAGCATGTAGGCAATCATCTGGAATCCCAATTCGGACTGACTGATCTTATGAAACTCCATCGCTTCACGAATCGGACGAAATCCCAGGCTGAAACGCGGCTCACCGATATTATCCCTGACGTCGGAAACCCCGTGGACACGCTGCAGTGCTTCTTGAACCCTATGCGAGATCGCTTTGAGTTTGTCCATGTCATCACCGATGATGTCGATTTGAATGGGATCTTCGCTGTCCGGACCCCCGGTTTGGGGAGTCATGACAATTCGAATTCCGGGAAGCCCTTCCAATGCCTGTCTGATCTCTTCACGCAGGGGCTCTACATAAAGATGGGACAGCTTTTCTCTCTGGTTTCTCTTTACAAAAAAGCAGGTAAATCCGACATAATTCGGGGCTTCGGGAGAGGCCAGCATATCATGGAAGGATCCCAGGGAGTACGAGTCTTTTGCGCCAACCACTTGGAAAACATACTCCAGGTAAGGTTTGGATCGAAGAATCTCGGCGATTTTTTTTGACAATTGTTCTGTCTTTTCCAGGGGTGTTCGGGATTCAAACTCAATCGAAATCCCGAGCCCTCGACCATCCTCCTTGGGATAGAGTGAATTTCTCAAATACTGGGAAACATCCAGGGTAACCAGGATAAGGATGAAAACCAGGCCTAACCAGAGCGATGCTTTCAGCCGGCTGCTGACAACGTTCCGCTTTAACCAGTCGGATAATGAATCCCCGGCCTTTTCTGAAAGACGGTCGATCAATCCCGGTTTAAGCTCCTTTGTTTTTGAATTGAGGACGAAACGGGATATCGGGGGACCGATCATAACCGACACGATGTAGGATATCACCAGGCAAACGGCAGTTGTGATCGGTATCAGCTTAATGAATTTCCCGTCAATACCACCAATAAAGACCAGGGGAATCATCACCAGGATAGTTGTGACAGAGCCCGAAAAAGAAGGGACAGCATACGTTTTGATGGTTTGCCTGACAGCATCGGTGAATTTCAACTGCTTTATAAATATGTTTTCATGCATGCCCTCCATGATCAGGATAAAATCATCAACCAGCAGACCCAGTGCCAGAACCATTCCCACAATGACCAGCAGATTGAAGGTATAGCCCATGGCCCACAGCACAGCGACTGTCCCCAGCAGTGTCAAAGGCACCGAAAAAGCGGCAATCAAGGCTTCCCGCCAAGACAGCATAAAAAACAGAACAACAAACACGGCGAGCATGGATTGCCAGGCATTTGTGAAACCCCGATTCAACTCGTCTTTTATGAACTTTGCTTCATCGCCGAATATCCGAACACGAACGCTTTCATCCCATTCGGCGGACTGCTGTGTCTGTTCAATCACTTCCCTCACCTTTTCCACCAGGCGAATGGTGTCTTTTCCCGGCCCTTTGAAAATGTTTAGAGCCGTAACCGGAAAATAGTCCTCTCCATTGATGCTCAAGAATCCTTTTGCCGTCTCTTTCCATTTACTCCTGGAAACGGTGGCAACGTCTTTGACGCGAATGACATTTCCTTCCGGTAACCTGATCAGCGGCAGATTGCGGATATCTTCAAAGGATTCGAAGAGGCCTGTCATTTTCATGGAGAATCCCAAGTCTTCATTCTCAAACTGTCCCCAGGGGGCGTCATTGTTATAGTAATTGATGGCATCCCGCACCCGGGTTGCGGAAACACCCATCATTCGCAGGCGTTCCGGCATCAGTTGTATGCGGATGTAGGGCTTGTTTTCCCCGATGATGTTCACTTTGCGAATGCCCGGAATCTGTTTGATTCTGTCCCTCAGTTTTTTAATCCGGGCTTCCAGTTTGACAGTGGAAGCATTGCCAAACAGGGCGACAGTCGCTATCGGGTAGTCTCTAACGGAGGTTTCTTCGATTCGTGGGCGCAAAGCCGATTTTGGCAGTTCTCCCTCAATCGCTCCGATTGTTCTCTGCAAGGAGAGCATGGCTTCATTACGTGGCATCTCTGCTTCGAATCCAACCGATATGATGGAAATATGGTCCCGTGAGGCGCTGAACAGGTGTTTCAGGCCTTTGAGCCCCTTAATGCTATTTTCCAGTCGACGGGTAATTTCCTTTTCGACCATATCCGGAGTACTTCCCGGCCACTCGGTGATAATAGTTGCCTGGGGAATTTCCAGATCCGGCAGGGATTCCTTAATCAAGGTTTGGTAACCGATAAATCCGGATATGGACAACAAAATGATCCAGACGATTGCAGGGACCGGTTTAATAAACAAAAAACCGAAGATCCCGCTTGCCGCTTCTGTATGGTTGTTATTCATTGTATTATTTTTCAATGCCGGTGTTGAGAGTTTCTACCAAAGCCCTGTCATACAATCGATATTTTCCACCAACAACAATCGGATCCCCGATTTTCAACCCCTGCCGTACCTCGACATAATCTTCCTCCTCCAGGCCTGTCTTAATGAAGGTTTTGGAGACATGCCCGTTTTTCACCAAAAAGACAAAAGGGGAGTTTTCTTCGAAAAGTAAGGCCCGATTCGGCACCAGATCCACTTCTGATTTCTGCTTGACCCTGATCCAGCAGGTTATCAGCAAACCTTCCGGTATTGACGGTTCCTTCTGGTGAATCCTGACCTTAATGCGAACGGTTCTGCCGTGGGCGGTGAGAATCGGACTGACAGAGTAAACATAGGCTTTGAAATCCTGTTCACTGAATTCGTTCCCCGATTGTAGTTCTTCAAGCCCGCCTGCTCTGAATCTGACTTGGGCGCCCGGATTCACCAGAACACCGTCATACACGGGAAGGTTGAGGGTGACTTCCAGTAAGGCAGGATCGATAATAATAACCGGGATCGTCGCTTGCAGAGTAGCATCATTCGAGTAATTGATGGCTTCTGTAAAAAACTGCTCCCCGGTTTTGATATTCAACCTGCCAATGACACCGTCAAAGGGAGCCCTGATTCGCATTCGTTTCAGTTTTTTACGATTCTGGTGCAGGAGAGTCTCATATCTTTTTACCTGGTTCCTGGCGATTTTTAATTGCAGGTTCAACGATTTGAGTTGCGCAATCGTCCTCCTGTACTGGTTGTTTTGAGTCTCAAACTCACTGATGGATGAGATTCCCTTTTCAAAGATGGTTTTTGCACGATTGAAGTTTCGTCTCATCAGTTCCTCATCGCGTACCGCCTGTTCAATTTGTATGGAGATTTCATCAACCTGCAGCCTGGCTGCCACCAGTTCAATTTCTGTCTGTTGAATGGCATCGGTATAATCCTCATTCTCCAGTTCAGCCAGTAGCTGCCCCTCCAGACCTTCTTCCTGCGGCCCGAATACTCTAGCCCCTTCATAGAGGGGTTTTCCATCCCCGGCTTTACCAATAAAAACAATTTTTCCCGGGTTTTGAAACTGCAGATACTGTTTCTTTACTATTTTGACGGTTCCCTCACCGACAATCCACTGGGCGATTTTCCCTCTTTTCACATAATCAATTGTAATCCCGACCGGTTCGGGATCCCTGTTTTTCCTTATTCGCCTGGATTCATGCTCTTCAAATCGATAAAGGGCACCGAGAGTGAGCAGGATAGTAACGAGGAATGTTATCCAGGTAACACGGCTTTTTATTAGTCTCTTCATTCTTCCTATTCCCAAAAGTGATTTGAATGGATTTGCAGGATAATTTCATTCTAGCTGTTCGGGATTGCCGGAAGATGATCGGAAGGTTGCCATATGGCAACCTTAAGCGATTCCGGATATTTCTATCCGGTTTGATTCTGTGATTTTGAATGAAACCAGGGGATTGGAGTTGCTGTCAAAATGGCCGGGGATACGACAAACCGAAAAGCTGTGCTTGCGGTTGAGACGCTTATGGCAGGAAGGGGGTTGAAATTGAACTCACCAAAGAACTGAGCCGACGAGCGGTGACGACGTATCGCTGTCTATCCTCGGAATAATGTCGACTCAAGTCCTGATGCCGGCCATATCGCTATTGTTTCATGCGGATCTCTTCTATGGCACGAAGGATGTCTCTGCGGGTGATCAATCCCACGAGTTTACCATCCCTGGTCACCGGAAACCGCCTGTAATGGGAGTCCTGGAACATCTGTACCGCATCGAGGATGGTTTTGTTTTCGTCGATGGATGTGACACCCGGGCTCATATAACTATCAACCGTGCCACCCGGCATTTCGTGCATTGTCATCTCCATTAGCACCTTCAGGCAGTCTTTCTCTGAAATCACACCGACCAGGTTGTCATTTTCATCAACCACAGGAGCACCGGAAATGGATCTCTGGATCAGGGTTTTAATCACGAAGTAGATTCGGGTATCCGGTTTAAAAGAGATCAAATGGGTTTTGATAGTCATATAATCTTTGACGAGCTTCTTGTTCATGGTCTCTCCTGTGCAGAATTGCAAGTTTCTGTAAAACCCTGTCTAAATTGCGGATGTTTTTCCCAATCGGTCTGGTGTTTTAATCCGACATCGGGTAGAGATAATATTTTAAAAGACTGGGTTATAAAGTCAATATTTACCGTAATATCCAATGCCGCTGAACCGGACAAACGAGAGACGTTCCATTAACCGGTAAACTCGGCTTTGTATGATCCGGTGAAAGTTTCGGTCAGCGTCATTATCAGGTGTCAGATAGTAATAAAACAGGCGGAATCCGGATTTCGACAGACTGGTTCCGGTTTGTTCCGATCATAAGGGGGATATGAGACGAGCTGGGATTTGTATGCTGGTTTTGTTGTTTCTGACAGGAGTTGGCATTGCCGACGAAGTGATCCTGGTGACAGAAGAGTGGCCGCCTTACACCTACAGTGAAGGTGATAAACCGGCGGGATTGGTGACGGAGGTCCTAAGGCATGCTCTGAAAAGAACCAATTTCAAATGGCGGATACATGTCTATCCCTGGGCCAGATCATATAACCGGGCGCTTACCGTAAAAAACACCTTGATCTATACAATCTTCAAGCTGCCAAGCAGGGAAAGGCTTTTTAAATGGGTCAAGCTGACAGGGCTTTCCACCGAAATGTATCTCTTTAGTCCAAGATCCAGATCGGACATCAGGATTGATACACTGGAGGACGCCAAAAGGTACCGAATCGGGGTTACCCGCGAAACCTCCACCCACCATTTTCTGCTCTCAAAGGGGTTTGTCGAGGGAAAAAACCTGTTTCCGGTATCCAACGAGATCCAGAATGCTATGAAATCATCTCCCGAGAGAAACAGGCTTGATCTGACCACCGGTGACCGTCTTTCCCTGGCTATGTGGCTAAAGAGATTTAAATTTCCAGCCGACTACTGGCGGCAGGAAATTTTTCTCTTCAGGGAGGATTTCTACATCGCCTTTAACCTGCAAACCCCCGACCGAATCGTTTCCGAAATGGAGGGAGCCCTGTCTTCAATCAGTTCCGACGGGACGTTCCAAAGGATTCTCCGGGAGCATCATCGGGAATACGGATTGTAAGCCGATCTCCTGCTCCCGGGTTGTCATCAAATCCACTTAAGGAAACCTGCGAATACTATCAACATGAGTGCGTTAATTAGAAACAGACCGCCGATTACCCTGATCTGGTTTTTGGGTTGCCAGTCGTAGCTGAACATGGATACGACGAAGAACGGAATGTAGACGAAAATGAAGACAGTCAGGGATCCCCACCAGGGATAGACCCAGTGGAACGCCGGTGTCATGGCCAGAAAAATTTCAAAAACAGAGAAGAAGGCTGCGTTGCAGATTGCGATCAGCAGACGGTTGTTGACACCCAGGATTTTTAATTTGGGATCCTCGGGTAGAATTTTACTAAAGATCAACCCTGCGATGGAGAACATGAAACTGAGCTCAACCCCGACCCCGACAAGCAGGAGAAAGGATGTTCCCGAGGGAACGGTCCAGAGCGCATGTCCGCTGAAATACTGAATCAGGGCATTCATGATTTCGAAAAACCAATGCGTCATATAAAGAGACAAACCGGCGGCGATGCCTTTCCAGTTTTTTTTGGAGATCTCATTAAAATAGACGTAGAACACCAGTGCCAGCAAGGTGATGACATACCAGTTAAAGGGCTCGCCTGCGCGGAGTATATCCAGTGCCGATTGGGTCAGTTCGGGTTGATTCAACATAACTCTCCTTGTTTGATTGAATTGAGGGATTTTGGTTAAAAGAAGATCGAGTTGCAGCTCACAGATCGAAATCTAGCGCCTCAATCCAATTTAGGCAACGGAAAAAGAGAAATTCACCTTCCTTCACAAGCGGGTCTGCCAGGTAGTATCACCGGAACTAAAGCGACACTGCCCTGTAAAACCGCGATCTGGTTTGAATCCTTTCCGTTGTGTTTTGGTTTTTGAGAAGAGCAATCCTTAATGCGGTTTGCGATAACGTAGTGAAGCTTTTCCTATTTATTGTTTAATCTCAGGGGTCACCCTTGAACAGGCGTCTCGGGCAGATATAAAATGCTGACCGGAATCCAAATATGTTGGTCTTTTTTAACACAAACCCTCTCCAATCCTATATTGTGATGAAAAAATCATAATTGCAAAAAACCTTAAAAAGTACCATGGCTCGAAACGGCGATTCTGACGGACGTATCATCCAATCAGTGGAACGGGCAGTAAAAGCACTGTTTCTCTTTCTTGAGCACGAGAACGAACTGGGAATAAAAGATTTTGCCAGCTTGCTTGATCTGCCGAAGCCCACCATTTACAGCATAGTTAATACATTGACCGTATATGAAGTTCTTGAGCAAAACCCCGACAACTCAAAGTATCACCTGGGACCAGTTGCCTTCAGGCTGGGGCTGCAGTACTTGAGACACAAGGATCTCCTGTCCAGCATGATTGTCTGGATTGAACGGCTTTCCTATAAGTTCAGAAAATCGGTAAATGTCTGTATGTTGATTGCCAACCAGGTGGTGGTAGTTCACAAGGTGGATCCGGATGAAGCTATCATATCTTACCCCAATATCGGTGCGGCCGTCCCAACTCACGCAACGGCAAATGGCAAAGTATTGCTGGCTTATTGTGATGAAAAAACAAGGGACAAAGCCCTGGCGGCTTGCTCCTTCGAAACGGTAACCGATACAACCATCGGTAATCGCAGGGATTTTGAAAAGGAACTGGAAACCGTTCGCAAGGAAGGGGTTGGATTTAACAGGGGAGAAGGTGTAGTCGGCATCTGGGCGATGTCCGGGCCGATTTTCAACCACAATAGCCAACTGGTCGCTTCTTTTGCCATTTCCGGTACGGAAACATTTGTTAAGGAATACCAGGATAAATTAATGGCCGAAGTTCGCAAGACCTCGCTCTCTATCTCCAGACAACTGGGTTATTCCGGAAACATCTATCATTTCTGATCGAACCGACCGTCAGATAATAAAACGGGTCGTCTTTGATCATGAAAGATTGAGTCATCTGACCAGGTCTTGGGCGAACAGAGCAGCACCCTGCGCTCCGACACTTCCCTGGAGGCACTCACAATAGCCTCCGCATCTCGAGCACCGGTGGGAACCGAGATCCAGCCCAGAATATCCTTTTAACGGTCGGTAATGACAGCGCAGCAGGAGGAACTGCCGATATCTGTTCTCATAAGGTAGATGGTCATTCTCCAAATCTGTAAACCGGCTAATCCATCATCTCTGCAAAAGCCTGCAGACGATTGGAAACCTGTTCCTCGGAGAAGACCCTTGAATCGTTGTGATCGGCCTCCAGTATCAGGCTCGGGATGCCCAGTTCGTTAAGTAGCTTCGTGGATTGATCCAATTGTCCCAGGGAGTAAGGCTTGCAGGAACGATCGGAATGCAGCAGGACACCGTTGAGATCAAATTCGGCGATCATCTCTTTCATGTGGTTTAGTTTGTAACCGCTGGATCGGTTGAGAATGGAATGTAGATAGGTTTTGGCCATCCCCTCAATCGGCCTGGAAGTATCAAAATACCTGGCCGGTTCGGCCCATTGATAGGTGTAGTTGGATACGGTGACGGCTATATGATGGCCTGCCAGTTTTCTGGACATCCATTTGAGATTGTACCAGATGGGAAGATTGTCCCAGAGGACCCTGTGCTTCTCCTTTTTTACGGCCCCGATCCCGGCATTAATTCGTTCGTCAATTTCATCCAGCACTTCACGGTAGAATGCCGCGGTGGACCATTCTCCCCTCAGCGCGACGATGGGCCCCATTAAAATAAAGGCATCAAAGCCGGTGATGGGGGAGGGCTTGGCTTTGGCCCGCTGAAGTACCTCCATCCAGAGATCGGAACACTCCTTTCCAATACGACAGGTCTCCTGCAGTTGCTTCCAATCCAGTTTCTTCCCGGCAATCCGTTCAGCAACCGGAATCAGTTCTTCCAGTTGTTGTTTGACAAATTCAATCTGGTGGGATGCTGCATCTTCAAAGAGAAATGGGGTGTCGATCAGAAAAACGGGAACCTCAAGATAGGTGCCCATGGCCTGGTACCAGTGCAAAATGGTCTGACAGATATTATTGCTGACAACGATCAGGTCCGGTTTGGGGATTTTTCCGACGGGTGTCCTTCCTGCAAAATAGGATCCGATATCGGTTCTGGCGTAAGAGCATATTTCCCGCGGATAACCCCTGCTTTCCGCGATTTCGGAGAACTCCACCCCCAGTTTTCTTGCGCCGCAAAGAGCAGCGTGATTATCGGGGGTGTATAGAAAAAAGCCGAGTGCCTGCAGGATTTCAATGGGAGCCCCGGAAGAGAACCAGGCCACTTTTTTCACACCTTCTGTGTATCTCCCTTTCAGGTATTGGTGAGAAAGCAGCTCACTCATCCTGGCAGTGGCTTTCAGGGGAGGGCCTAGATCAGGATCTCCCTTCAATGAGATCTGTTCTATTTTATGAAGCTGCTTTCTCTTTTGGCGCCGCAAGACCTGCTTTCCGACCAGGCCTGCGGTCAGGTAATAGTTTACCAGATTGCCGAGACTCATGTCATTACCTCCACAAATGAGTTGATCCTGGTTTGAATCTGCTGATGCAACTCGGTTGTCAGTTCGTTTTCCACAAAAAGAAAGGAATACCCTTGCTCCTTCATGCGCTCTTCAAACATGGAAATATAGAACAGTTCCGGCTCGCAGAATTTGGGATTGAATACCACAACCCCTTTAGCGCCTGTTCTCAGCATCTGGGAACCGAGGTATTCAAATCTCCTGTTGTAGGGGGTGCTGATGGTTGTGTCCGGGGGCATGGACATCAAGGACCGGGCCAAATGCCGATAAGGATCGGATTCATCGTTGGCTTCATATATTCTTCGGCTGCAGCAGGCAAGATCGTCAATAATGACGTGCGCACCAAAGCGATTAATGTGATCAAAGATAGACATGGGTTCGGGAACCACACCACTCAACATCAAACCGGGACCGTGCAGATCCGCCCTGCCCTTGGGCAGTGAACCGACCAGTTCGATAAACTGGTCTGCCGGCAGGTACTCTCCGGCTCGAAGGGTTGTGTAAAAATCGCGGTCCGACACGGTATAAATCTGACGATGCTGCAGTGTATCGGCAAAAAGCTTATTGGCTTTTTCCTCCAATCGGATTTCAGCCATGATCTCGTCGTTACCGGGGCTGATGTTGGTGAACTCCCGCAGTTTTTCCCCCAGTGCCCTGAGCTCGTTTTCCAGATAATCAAGATCGGACTTTCTGCGTCCTCTTGGATGATAGAGGGTGAAAATCGGCTGCTTCATCGTCAGATAATCCTTGAGCACCGATGCCATCCCCTGCAGAGAATCACAGGTGTGGGGGATCAGAATACAGTCAATATCCCTGGCGGCTGCGGTGGCAAAAAAACGCGTCGCTTTGTGCACGATCTGGCAGGTATATTCCGGGAAATGCTGCATGCCTTCCATAGGGTCGATATGTGGCGGTCCCCACACCTCCATGGGATGAATTTTAAAGGCTCTTAACAGGGCCCGTGGATAGTGAAAGGGCATTACGGCCCCTATTTGATAACCCTTTGCCCGGACCGCTTCAATGGTCTCTTTTCTGTTCGGAATCTTCATCTGTTTCTCCAGGGGATTGTCCGGTTCTAGTTCGCATGCCTTTCCGGATTCATGATGATGTCTTTTGCTATCATTTTCTCGATTTCGTCGTCCGTATAGCCGGATTGCCGCATAACCTCAGTACTGTGTTGTCCCAGGGCAGCCCCGGTGAATTTATACTCGGGATCGGTTTTGGAGAATTTAAAGGGCGAGGCGAGCTGACGATGTTTTCTGCTGCCGGAGGGAACATCCACCACCAGCTTTCGGGATTTGACCTGGGGATGTTCACAGGCTTCGCTGAACTTCAGTACCGGTTCCACACAGGCATCCACCCGGGAGAATATGGTCTGCCACTCCTTGAAGGACTTGTTTTTTATGACTTCGGAGATCTCCTTCTTTAACATGGACTGCACCCCCGGATCCTGGGAAAGGGCGTATTCTTTCAGATCGGGTCTCTCAATGACTTCGCAAAAAGCACTGAAAAAATGGGGCTCAATTCCCGCGACAGACAGGTATCTGCCATCAGCCGTCTCATAACAGTCGTAGAAAGTTCCGCCGTTAAACACCATCTCTTCCAGACCGGGTTCAATTCCAGCCATCAATTGATTAGGTGCGGTGGTGACCTGCATGGAGAAGGCCGTATCGGTCAGGCTGATATCGATGTGTTGTCCTTCTCCCGTGTTCCGGCGATGTATCTCGGCAGCCAGGATTCCCATCACTGCATGGTAAGATCCTCCGGCAATGTCGGCAATCTGAAGATTAATAGGGGCCGGTCCTGATGATTTCCTGCCATTATAGGAGGTGATTCCGGCAATGGAGAGATAATTGATATCATGTCCTCCTCGGTCTCGATAAGGGCCTGTCTGGCCATATCCGGAGATGGAACAGTAGATTACCCGTGGATTGATCCGGCACAGATCGTCATAACCCAATCCGAGCCGATCCATTACACCGGGACGGAACTGCTCCATGATAATATCGTATTCCCGAACCAGGCGCTTTATGACCTCCTTTCCTTCCTGTTTTTTCAGATCAATGGCCAGCGAACGTTTCGAACGGTTGACAAACGCATGAGTAATGGATTCTCCATCAACATACTCGGGTAAAATCCGGATCAGATCCGGACGGGTGATGGATTCTATGCGGATAATGTCGGCCCCCAGATCGGCGAGCATCATGCTGCCGAAAGGACCGGGAAGCAAGGTGGTAAAATCCAGGATTTTCAGGGATGACAAGGCACCGGTCATATCATTTTCAGTCGTTTGATCAATCCCCGGGAAGTATCGAAGTTTTTCCCCTTATGGAAAAGATCAGTTGATTCGGTTGTCAAAAATCATTTTATAATAAGAAACAATATTTCGATATAGTTGGAGAATAGTGAAGGCATTATCGACTGTCAAGATTAAAAATTTTTAATCAGGCAGGATAGTTAACCCACAGAAGCCAATTATCTAGTAATCTAAACACAGTGTCCGGAGAGTGAAAAAATAATTGACGTTTCTTATTATAGAATAGTATTTACATATTGGCTTTTCCGATTCAACCAATTTCAAGGGAGGAAAAAATGGGAGCACGATTTCAGAATCTGGTGGAGATGCAACGCAACGCCTGTCAGGTTCATCATAAGCGGAAGATGTATGGTACAAAGCTGGGGAAGAGTTACATCTGGACTACCTATGGAGAGTTTGGCCGCCTGGTGGATGAATTCCGGGGTGGTCTGGCAAGCCTCGGGGTCAGCAGGGGGGATAAGGTTGCTGTTATTGCCAACAATTGTGTGGAATGGGCGGTGGGGGCCTATGCGGTTTACGGTCTGGGAGCACATTATGTTCCCATGTATGAATCTCAAAAGATGGAGGACTGGCAGTATATTATCAGGGATTCCGGCTCAAATGTTCTCCTGGTCACCAACCCTGAAATCTATGGGAAAACAGTCGGTCTCACCGGCGAGATCGGGCATCTCTCTCACGTTATTCCCATGTTTGAAGATGGTAGTGACATCAGTTATACACAACTCTGCAAAACCGGACGAGACAACCCGAAACCGGTCTGTTCTCCCGATCAGGAGGAGCCCATGGGACTGATTTACACCTCCGGAACCACGGGAAATCCCAAGGGAGTCATTCTCAGCCATAAAAACCTGCTTACCGAATTGGATGCCCTGGACCAAGTTGCCGATGGACTGTTCAGCCCCGAGGATCGCGGTCTCTCTTTTCTGCCTTGGGGGCACCTGATGGGCCAGATTCAGGAAGTTCATCTCCTGTTATATAACGGCTATTCTTCGGGGCTGGTGAAGGACATCAATGAGATCGCAGAGGATTTTGCCCTGGTAAGGCCTACTATCTTCTTTAGCGTGCCTCGCCTGTTCAATAAGATTTATGATGGGGTCTACCAGAAAATGAAGGCCAGGGGAGGATTGATTTTTTCACTGTTTTTGAATGCGATACAGTTCCACCAGAAGGCCTTTCGCGGAGAGAGTCTGGGGGTAACAGAGAAAATCCGCCTGGGTCTGGCGCAAAAACTGATTTTTTCCAAAATTCGCAAGCTGTTTGGTGATAGACTTAGGTTGTCCTTCAGCGGGGGAGCTTCATTAAGCAAGGAGGTTGCGGAGTTTATGGACTGTATTGGCGTTCCGGTCTATGAAGGATTCGGGCAGACGGAAACCACCATGGCCGTGACAATGAACACACCCGGGGGAAGAAAACTGGGGAGTGTGGGGCGACCGGTCCCCCACGCCAAAGTGATTCTGGACACTTCGGTTGAATCCACCGCCGAAGGAGAAGGGGAAATCGTTGTTTACGGATCGTTAATTATGAAAGGCTACCACAACCTGCCGGAGGAAACCCGCAAGACCATTGATGAAGACGGAGGGCTTAGAACAGGGGATTTGGGACGATTTGACGAGGATGGCTATCTTTACCTGACCGGCAGAATCAAGGAGATCTATAAACTTGAAAACGGTAAATATATTTCTCCCAGCCCGATGGAAGAGGTGCTAAAAAACAGTCCCTTCATTAATCAGGTGATGATTGCCGGTGCCAACCGGTTGAACAATGTCGCCCTGATCATCCCCGAAGAGCTTGCCGTCAGAAATTTTGCGCAGGAACAGAACATGGACATGGATAAACCCGGCTGGCAGAAAGATCCCAGGATCTACCAACTGATTGAAAAGGAAGTCGATATTTTTTCCCGTTCATTCAAAAAATTCGAGCGGCTGGCCCGTTTTGAACTGATCTGGGATGAGTGGAGTCCTGAAAACGGTCTCTTGACCCCAACCCTGAAATTGAAACGCAGATTGATTATGGAACGTTATCAAGAACTGATTGACAAGCTCCATAGAGTCAATTGAGAGCGGGAGCTGATTTACGCACAATCGGGGAGCTGGTTCGATTGAACGGCACCGGTTTCCTGTTGTCGATCGTTGTCGGCTCTTGCGATCAAGGATTTCTTTCTCAGCACCGCTTCGTATTTGATTAAATCTTCATCGATCTGAAAATGCTTGAATTCGGCAATCAGCTCTGCCAGAGCCGATTCAAGCTCCAATACCCGGTTTTTCGTTGTTGAGTCCATTGCTTTCTCAGGTTGAATCGTGTTGGCGTTTTGCATAATTCATCTCCGTGGGAGGTTTTCGGATTTGGTGAACGTGTTTCCGGTTCACTGCTTTTTGCAGCTCTATCTCAATTTCCCTGTACCCGGAATCTATATCGTACTCCCGCTGAATTTTTTGATGCGCAGAGGTAGCCAGACGATAGCGCAACTCCGGATTCTCAATCAGGTTTCGGATCGACGTTGACAGATCATCCGTGCTTGAAGGATCAACCAGCAGGCCATCGATCCCATCCTCGATAATGTCACGGACGCCCTCAATTCGAGATGCAATAACAACCAGGGACATGGTCATATATTCCAGAAGAGAGTTAGGGGAGCCCTCACTGGTGGAATAGAGGATTCCTGCATCCTTGTCCTTCAGAAAGTCATACGGATCGGAGATCCGTCCATGGAAGAAAATCCTTCGGTCAAGTGAATGACGACGACTGGCAGCCTTCAAACGCTCCAGTTCAGATCCAAAACCACCGATATGAAGTTCCCAGGGGAGTGACTCGGGAAGGCGTGCAAAAGCGGTGATGATTTTATCAACCTGTTTTCTCGGGCTCAATACGGCCACAACGGCGAAACGTACCTTTTCGTTTCGATTAATCCGCAGGGGGAATGTCTTGACGCAATTGCGAATCACCTTGAGTTTGCCATTCAAACAATCCAGGCGATCCAGGTGTTCATAGAGCCCCAGGGAAGGGACAAGTACCTTGTCTACCCAGCGTGTATACTCCAGTCTGACCTTGAATTTGTCTTTGATGTCTCCATAAAGTCCAAGCCTGTTAACATGCGCGATTCCTGCTATCCTGGCAGCTATCCCTGCTGTGCGAATGTCCTTTGAAACATTGGAAATAACCAGATCAATCCGGTTTTTCCTGATAAGTTTCAAAAATCGCATGACCGCCAGGGGAGAATAATCTGGACCGAATGTCATGGGCTGGCAAACCAGTCCGGCATCTTCACATCTGCCGATCAGTTCATCGCCTTTCAGACAGGCGAACTGAACCTGATGACCCCTGTTCTGTAAATACTCACCCAGGCGCAGCATCCATGACTTGATTCCGCCCCAGGATCGGGTGGCGTTGACAAACAGAATATTCATCACCTTAACTCGTCCCTCTTTTACTACAATGACAGATCTCGTCCATGAACCTACAGTCGTTTACACCCTTTCTTCCCCCCTATTGAAGGAAAAACAGGTGCCTTCCCTGGCACGGGAAGCGGGTAACTTCCCGAATGAATGGCAGGCTTCTACTTGCAATTATCAAAATCCAACAACCGAAAAGCAAGGGAATGACTCTCCTTTAACAGAAAAATAATGCCTGCCTAACATCCGGAGTTTGAAATGCCGAGGACCTGTCAGGCGTAAACTTAAAAGGTTTTGGGACTGGTCTGTATGTTGTAGGGAAAGGCACTGTGTCCGAATCATTGGGCAGCCCTCAACCTGGCATTGCATTCCTGGGATGACCCCATGAAGAGATTGGTTGCGGCTGCTGAAAAAGCCGGTATCATCTGTCGCACCTAAGATTCATCAAAACAGCACTTGATTATCCGACCCAAATCACGCTTGCACAATTTTAGATGATGGGGTAACTGAGCCTGATCACCAGCTTTCAACAGTCCCTGTTTTACAGTTAATTGATTAACGGCTAAACTGGATCTCAGCTCAACAGATTCAATCCGGCTGTTCATCGCATGTTCAGACCCACTTCGCCGATTCATAAGGTGTCTTGCTTAAGTAGTGGATTGCTTCTGCCGGTTGATGCCTCATTCGGGGCGTAGTAAAATGAAAATGTCCTGCAAGCCAACCGCTTGTTCCGCGTATCAGAGGATTAGCGGCAGTCTAAGTGATGATATGGAACTGAAATACGGGCAAACAAGTCTGAACTTTAATCTTGGCGAATCTGCCGACATATTTCGCATCAGGGATCCGGAAAAGAGGGTGGATCCGGCTTTTTTTAAAATGCAACTGGAAAAAGCGCTGGGAAAAATCAAGCCCGATCTGGCCGACCCGGTAGTGATTGTTGGCGATAAAACCAGGCTTTGTGGCTATCCGGAGTTTCTACCTACCGCGTTGGAATCTCTTCTTGATCTTGGCGCATCCAGGGAAAAAATCAGGTTGTTCATCGCCTATGGCACCCATCCCAGGCAGAGCGAGGAGGAGTCCCTGAACGCTTATGGTCCTGTTTACCATGAATTTTCCTTTATTCATCATGACTGTCTGGATGCGGACAGCTTTGAGCAGTTGGGAGTGACCAGTCGTGGTACCGAGGTTTATGTTCGTAAAGAGATTCTGCAGGCGTCATTTATCCTGGGTTTTGGGGCCATCTCCCACCACTATTTTGCGGGATATGGCGGCGGTCGAAAACTGATTTTCCCGGGACTGGGGTACAGACCCGCAATTTATCAAAATCACGGACTTTTCCTTGATCGGGATGAAAAACGTCTGGCCAGGGGATGCAGGGCAGGACAGTTGGATGGAAACCCCCTGGCAGAAGACCTTTTTGAAGTTGAGCGTCATCGTTCGGCCGATCTCTCCATACACGGCATTCTGAACAGCTCGGGCGAGGTGTGTGATTTGTTGATCGGAAAAGGGGAATCGGATTTTCGCCGTGCTTGTGGAATTCACGGGGAACATTGTGAACGGAAGCAGTTGAAACAATATGACCTGGTTGTGGCATCCTGTGGCGGGTTTCCCAAAGACATAAATTTCATACAGGCACACAAGGCAGTTCACAATGCTGCTTTTTTTGTCAGGGATGGAGGTGATCTGATCGTACTCGCGGAGTGTCGTGACGGTATCGGTTCAAAAACCTTTTTACCCTGGTTCGAAATGGGAGGGTACACCAGTGCTTTTGCCAAACTGACCGAGCACTATGAGGGCAATGGCGGGACAGCCCTGGCTACGATGGAAAAAACAGAACGAATCGATATCTCCCTGGTCACCGATATGGAGGAAGAACTGACCTCGTCCATCGGAATCAGCAAAGTGAATCTCCAAAAGGTCCGGGAGCGTCTTGCTTTAATCGACCACTCGCAGGTTGCCGTAATTCCTAATGCCAGCCTACTGGTTAAGAAATGAAATAAGGGGACACAAGACCTGTTTTCCGAATAACAGGTCTTGTGTCCCTCAGTTAAACAACTTTGAGATTGAGTATGACCGAATTGCAGAAGGCCGGGGATTTCAAATTACTGGCCGAGACATTGGAAGGGGACCTCTACAGCGACGAGTTACATCGTTATATGATGGCGACCGACGGTAGTATCTACCAGAAACAGCCGGCTTGTGTTGTTTATCCCCGAACCCGTGGTGATGTAACAAAGGTTGTTAACTTTGCACGAGAGCAGGGACTAACTGTTCATCCCAGGGGGGCAGGCAGCGGATTGTGTGGTTCAGCTATCGGGGAGGGGATTTTGCTGGATTTCACCCGGTACATGAATCGACTCCTCAAGCTAGACCACAAACAACGCTGGTTCGAATGTGAACCGGGATACCGTTTTGGAGAGCTGGAAGCGGAACTGAAGGAGAGCGGTCTGTTTTTTCCACCCGATCCTTCCAGCGGAGAATACGCCACTTTTGGCGGGATGTATGGTACCAATGCCAGCGGCGCCCATTCCGTGAAGTATGGAAATGTCTCCGATTACATCCTGGATGCGGAGGTTTGCCTGTCTGACGGTTCAACTATAGTGTTATCGGATGTTGAAAACACCCCATTGGATCAACTCCCGCCTGATTTGAAATCGTTGTCAGAGCTTTATCTTGAAAACACCGGGGAGATCGAACAGGCCTATCCGGAGATAAAGTGTAACGTGGCCGGCTACAACCTGAGAGGACTGGTTCAAAACAACAGTTTGAGGTTACATCACCTTTTGGCCGGTGCCGAGGGCACCCTGGGCGTGGTGACTCGCTTGAGATTTTGTCTGTTATTAAAACCGACCCATGACAGTCTGGTTGTGGCATTTTTCGATGATATTCTCAAATCTGCCAGGGCAGCTCAACTGGCTGTTGCCAGGGAGCCATCCGGAATTGAGATCATGGATAAATCCCTGCTTAACCTGGCCAAGGAGAACGATCCCGGGTTGAGGGACAAGATTCCCGATGATGTTGACAACCTGCTTTTGATCGAATTTGATGCCTTCGATCCCGATCAGGCAAAACAGGAAGCAGAGGCGATCAAAACCATCCTGGAAAAGGAAGGACTTACCCACCAGGCCCATCTGGCTGCTTCGGATGAGGAAAAGGCGCGGTTCTGGGCGGTTCGCAAAGCTGCGGTTCCCATTCTCTATAAACTCAAGGGAGAAAAGAAAATCCTGGCCCTGATCGAAGATGCCGCCATCCCTATTGATGGCTTGGTGGGCTACTTTGAAGGGATTTACAAAATTCTCAACAACCACAACTTAAGGTTTGTCGTATATGGTCACATCGCCAAGGGACTGATGCATACCCGGCCATTGCTCAACCTCAAGGAGAAGGACGATATTGCCCTGCTCAAGGTGCTGGCTGATGAGGTCTATGATCTGGTCACCGGACTGGGGGGCACTGTTTCAGGAGAGCATGGGGATGGGAGAATTCGCAGTTTTTATATTCAAAAACGCTACCCCGGTATTTATTCCCTATTCGAAAAGGTAAAGCAGCTTATGGACAGGCCGGGATTGTTTAACCCGGAGATTATCACCAATACCGATCCCGACCTGATTTCCACAAATCTTCGCTTTGGCACAGCTTATCAGGCAAATGAGATTGAGGATCTCAGGTTGAATTGGGATGAGGGATTTGTCCATCAAGTCGAAACCTGCCACGGTTGCTCAAAGTGTACGACCATTACAACAGCAACCCGTATGTGCCCGATCTACAAATTTACCAGGGAGGAGTCAGCATCACCCAAAGCCAAGGCGAATGTTCTCAGGGCATTGATCTCCGGTGCCATTGGCGAGGCGTCGTTGTTTCAGAAAACGTTTCGTGAAGTGATTGATCATTGTGTTGTCTGCGGGAGCTGCTACCGGGAATGCCCTTCCAATGTCAACATCCCCAAACTGGCCTTGGAAGCCAGAAGTCAGTATGTAGCGAGATATGGAACAGATCTTTATAGCAAAATCGTCACCCAAATCGAAACCGCTGCCCGTCTGACAGGACCCCTCTCCGGGATACTGGCTCCTGTGATGAACTGGCGGTTGACCCGATCCGTCATGGAGAAAACCCTGGGATTAGCCAGTGAGAGAAAACCGGTGGCTTTCTCATCCAGCCCCCTGGTGAAGAGAATCGGCAGAACCGAAGAAAACCGCTCCAGGTCGCTGCTATACTTTGCGGGATGTTACGCCTCCTATATCAGACCGGAAATCGGAGTGGCCGCTATCAGGGTACTTGAAAAGCAGGGATATCGCGTGCTTGTTCCCGAACAGCACTGTTGCGGCCTCCCCCTGCTTTCAAAGGGGATGGCGCGTGGGGCAAGAGAGAAGATTATCAAAAACCTCAGCCGCTGGGCAGACATGTTGGATGCCGTTGAACATGTCGTGGTTACCTGTTCTTCCTGCGGTCTCTCCCTGGGGCAGGAGTGGTCCTATCTTCGCAATTGCGATGCGACGGAGAAAATTCGGAACAAACTGGTGCACATCTCGGATCTGGTGCTGCGGTCCGAAACCCGCCTTGATTATCGGGAAATCCCCCTGAATATCGGTTATCACATGCCTTGTCACCTAAAAGTGCAACCCGCTGCGGATTCGTCGCTGAATCTGCTGAAATGTCTTCCGGGTGTGAAGGTGGGTGATATTGGCAGTCATTGTTGCGGTATTGCCGGGAGTTGGGGATTGTCAAAGGACCATTATGGTTTGAGCAAAACCATTGGCGAAGATATGATCCGAAGGCTGGAGAGCTCTGATGCGGAAATAGGTGTTACGGATTGCCCGACCTGCAGGATGCAGATGGAACACTTCAGTGACAAACCGATCCTCCACCCCATTGAGGTTGTTGCTGAACGGATGGATATCGACAGCTAGTGCGTGACTTGAATTTGGAACTTGTCTTAGGAGGATGTTTGACGATTCAGACAGGCAGGGCTTATTTAAGTGTTTTATACATTCCCAACTCTTCGCTGGTATAGCTGAAGTAGCGGTCATGTACATTGTCAACGAACTCCTCGAATTCCCGATATGTTTTTTCATCCAGGGAGGCTGAATAGAGATTGACCAGCAGATCATGGGCAATATAATCCTCGCTGATCTCTATAAAACCCTCATCGCGGGTCCAGGTCACCTTGCTCTCTTCGCCCCGGGAGACAATCCCCGAAATGGTATGGGAACCATCGATGATGATGGAGATATAGCGCTCCTTCTTCTCCGCCATATATCTTTTGATTCGGCGATGGGGAACCAGGGATTCAAAAGGATTGGCTTCACCGAAGTAGATACCGCGCAACACCACTCCTCTCTCCATTGCTGTTTTAAGTTCGCCTACCAAATCCCGGATTTCTTCCTCCCAGATGGAAACGGCGATTCGATTCTCCGCCCCCTTGATGAGCATAATCAGGAATTCAATGATGTTCTGTCTACCCTTGATGATCACCAACCGGTCATCCTGCTTTTTCTCCTTGTAAACCCTTGAAGTGAATTGGGATATTCCATCGAGCATCTCGTCGTAGTGGGTTTTCAGCTTCTTGATCACAATGTCGGGATCAACCGGGTAGTAAAGCTTGTTTTTCTCTTCTTCCTGTTCGAAAACCAGTTGTTTGTTAATCAGGCTCTTGAGAACTTCATAGATTCTGGACCTGGGGATCCCCGAGTTTTTGCTGAGGGCATAGCCGTTCAAGGGGAACTCCTCCAGCAGTTTCAGATAGGCCTTGCTTTCATACTCGGAAAAACCGAGCTTCTTCATATTGTTCATGATCAGCAGTTCCTGATCCATACCGGCTCCTGTTCTGTCTATGCGGATCTGGGGGGTTAACCGACCTTCAGTTTCGAATCATCTCTCAAAAGAGTATCACAAGATAGGTTATCAACACCGCTCCCAGCACCGGCAGGATTATCCCGCCTCTCCAAAGTCCGATGATCAGGGTGAAGGTAATGCCGGCAATGCCCGCCAAAGGAAGCTCCGGAGTAGCGTTGAAAACGCCGGGAATGATCAGGGCGCCGATGGCGGCCACCGGTATACATTTCAGAAAGGCATCAACCCTCCCGGGGATCTCCTTTCCGGTTAGCATTAAAAAGGGGATCAATCGCGGTATATATGTCACCGCAGCCATACCTAAAATCATGGGGATCAGGTTATCCATGGGCGACCTCCATATCCTTGCTCTCCTCCCCGGTTAGAAAAAACGATCCCACTGTTGCGATGATAAGGATGCAGACGATAATGGTCCATCCATCGGGAAGCAGATCCAGTTTTATCAATGCGGTGTTCAGCAGTCCGGCGGAGATGGCAAGGACCAGGGAGCGGGTGGATTTTTTCATCTCAGGTAAAAGGATGGCAAGCAGCAGCGCGTATAGCGCTATTCCCATGCTGCTGATCAAGGCCTCAGGCAGGAAACTACCCAGAATGTATCCTGCGACGGTGCCACTTACCCACGCAGAATAGGCTGACAGCTCCAGGAAAAGAATAAATCCCTTGGAGAGTTCACCCCTTTTAAAGGAAAGCACTGAGAAGACCTCATCTGTGATGCCAAATGCCAAGAGAAAATGATATCTCCTGGCGATTTTGGTAATCCTTGTGGAAAGAGAGGCGCTCATCAGAAAATGCCGAAAATTGACCAGCAGGGTGGTCAAAATAATTCCACCGGGACCCATCCCGGTCAAAACCAGGTTGAGGGCAATGAATTGACTGGCTCCCGCAAACACGATTGCAGAAAAACAGAAACACTCCAGAAAACTGATGCCGCTTCCCCGGGAGAGGATCCCGAAAGCAACAGCAGCAGGAATGTAACCTATGAAGATGGGAATGGCGGATTTGATCGCCAACTGCATATCTCTACTCATGACAGACTCTTTGTTTCCTGGTAACAACCACATTTCGATTTACTACGAATTCACTTTAGTGACTATTATAGTAACTACTATTTTGTTGTCAAGATTCAATAGGCTGTTTTCCACGTTTCCGGCAAATCGATATCGCTACTGAATCATCGTATTATCAGTAGAATTGGAATCAATTAACCACGGTAACTGACGATAATGAGATTCATGACAGGTATTGATTTTATTAAATAATTCGAAATTCTATTTCAGACCATGTTCCCTCAATTTTCTCCACAAAGTCTCTCTTTTGATACCCAAGCGGTCTGCGATTTCATTTCTGTTGGATGAGGTTTTGGCAAGGAGAGTGGCGATAATGCTCTTTTCTGCCTGTTTTAAGGTGGACTTGAGGTCTTCCTTCAGGACAAAGCTGATACTTCCTGATTCCGGTGTGGATGGGTGAGCACTTTTTATGTCCGCATCAATTGTGCAGTCATGAAGACATTTGACCAGGGTTTTTGGTTTCTTCAATTGGTCAGGCTCATTCATGACGGCAAAGCGTTCAGCGATATTCTGTAATTCCCTGATATTGCCGTCAAAATACAGCTTATTCAGTTCGGTGAGGATGGTGTCCTTTTGCCATTGCGCCAGACCTTCCAGATCGGGATTGTTTAAAACCATGTAGTGTGAAAACAGTTCCAGCACATCGCTCCCCCTTTGACGGAGCGGCGGTATTTCTAGGTACAAGGTATTAAGCCTGTAATAGAGATCGCTGCGGAAGGCACCCTCTTTGATGGCGTCTTTCAAATTGAGATTGGATGCGGAGATAATTCTGATATCGATGGGTATTACCTCGTCACCCCCGATACGCATGTACTCCTTCTCCTGAATCAATCTGAGCAGTTTTGCCTGAAGTGAATATGCCAGGGATGAGATTTCGTCCAGAAACAAGGTCCCCCGGTGGGCGATCTCTATCAATCCTTTTTTCCCCTCTTTTCTGGCACCTGTGAATGAACCTTTTTCATATCCGAATAATTCGCTCTCCAACAGCTCACCGGGCAGGGTTGCGCAGTTTATGGCCACAAAAGGATAGGTTTTTCGAGGTCCGTGATTGTGAATGGCCTGGGCAAACATCTCTTTTCCGGTTCCGGTTTCACCATAAATAAGTACCGGGGAGTTGTATCCGGCGTATTTTTTGGCTTGTCCGATGCAGGCTTGAAGGGCATTACTGCTGCCGATGAAGTGATCAAATTTTACTTTGGCATTGAATCCTTTTTTATGGACATATTGCCGGATTTTCTTGTCCTTCTCTTCAATTTCATCGGCCAGAAGTCCCATGACGACGGTTCCTTCGAGACGGTCTTTAATCTGAATCGGATGAAAATTGAAAACCGTATTCCTGTTATCATACAAAATGAGGATTTCTTTTGGTGATGTGGCATTCAGACAATCCTTGGGGACTTTTTTAAAGATACTTCTGAAGAGTTTTCCCTGGGCTTCGCTGCTTACGACACTGAACTTCTCTTCCGCTGCGGAATTCATCCATTCGATTTTCTTGTCTTTTCCCACGATAAACAGCGGATCATTGGTGTTCTGCAGAAGAATGTTCAACTGGGTTTTTTTCGTCATCAGGTAAAGATTATATTCGAATAGCACCAATGCCTTTTGAATCGCTTCCCTGAAGATATCCTGCTGGTCATACGAGAATATGGCCTTTATTTCCATTGATTCGGCTAACTCACAAGTATAACTGCCCCCGATGATAACTGTGTAGCCTCTCTTTTTAGCTTCCCTGCATTTCGTCCGGTAATCCTTAATGGTTCGGCAGTAGAAGGGTTTGAGGCGAACACCCAACAGCGATTCCAAAAAAGGCAAATCATATATCTCCTCCACCGATAAAATGAGGGCGATTTCAGTAGCAACTTCCTGTGCCGTCCTGATCGCTTTTATCAATGCCTGGGTGGTCGAATAAAAAGGAATAATAGGGATTTCAATCTTTCTTTTCAACAAGTTGTGATTGCCGGGGCCGGTGATCAGTATGTCCAGACCTTCACGCTCTTTTTTCTTGATGATCGGGATAGAGTCCTCCAGGGCTGCTGTGATTAATTCAAAATTTGCCATTTCCTGGTAGTCATGGATGACTTCCCGGCAGATGGAAAGAATCTTGGGATATGCGATGATACCGATGTTGGGGAGCATGAACACCTCTTTTATTTGGGAAAATTTTGGAATAGAACCATATTCTTTTGTTGCATTTCTATAACAAATGTTACTTTTCGATCAATACTAATCCAGCATCCGGAATCGAATCCAGCTTCGAACCAATCTTTAACCTTTTGAAAATATAGCGCAAAATAAAAATCGTTGCTGTGTGGTCTTCTTCTTGCTGATAGGGAGCAGGATAAACAGAAACCGGTTGTCAGCCCTGACCGGTGAATTTACTCCTTCCGGAGATGCAATCCTCCCGTTAGACGTTTCGTCATTCATGAACGGAACCTGATTTTCAGTCAGGCGGGTAGTGAAGATATCCGGACAATTTAGATTATTCCATTCATTTCACGGAGAATTACATGTACCGCATGGGAATCGATATTGGCGGCACATTTACCGATTTTTGTCTTTTTAATCAGGATACCGGTGAAGTATCGGTACATAAAGCATCCTCAACGCCGCAGGATCCATCTGATGCAATTGACTACGGCATCAGGGACATCCTGAACCGTTTTTCACTGGAGCCGGAGTCGATTGCTTATCTGGCTCATGGCACCACGGTGGCGACAAACGCTGTTATCGAACACAAAGGGGCAAAGACCGGACTTATTACCACCAGGGGATTCAAAGATCTTTTGGAAATCGCGCGACAAAAACGTCCCAGTCTTTATGATCTGTTCGAGGATAAACCCATACCGCTCATCCCCCGCTTCCTGCGCTTGGAGATAGAGGAGAGAATGAACTACAAGGGGCAATCCATCAAGGCCCTGGATGAGGAATCAGTACTTGAGGCTCTGAATAACCTGAAACAGCAAAATGTTGAATCAATCGCTGTCTGTTTTCTGAACGCCTATGCCAATCCGGAGCACGAAAACAGGGTTAAGCGGATAGTTGAAAGCCAGTTTGAAAACGCATTTGTATCGGTCTCATCAGAGGTGGTGCCTGAGTTTCGGGAATACGAACGTCTGAGTACCACCTGTTTGAACGCTTTTCTGGGTCCGGTGATCAGAAGGTATATGGCCAATTTCCTCAGCAAGATTCAGCAGATTGGCGTTAAGGTAAAACCCTATATCACTCAATCGAACGGCGGAATCATGTCCGTTTCATCCGCCTGTAAGTATCCCGTGCGTACCGCCTTATCCGGACCCGCAGCAGGAGTAATGGGGGCCATTTACACCTCAAGATCCGCAGGTTTTGATAATATTATTACTTTTGACATGGGTGGAACCAGTACGGATGTCTGTCTGATAGAAAAAGGAGATCCGCAGCTTTCTACCGATCGCAATGTAGCCGGGGTTCCCTGTAAAATACCCATGATAGATGTCAACGCCGTGGGAGCTGGCGGAGGCAGTGTTGCCTGGATTGATCAGGGAATGATGCTGAAGGTCGGACCCGAGAGCGCAGGTGCTCAGCCCGGTCCTGCATGTTACGGGCTTGGCGGAGAAGAACCGACAGTTACCGATGCCAATGTGGTTCTGGGGAGACTGAATCCGGAAAAACTGCTCGAAGGACGGATGATTATAGACAAGGCCAAGGCTGAAAAAGCACTGACTGATAGACTATGTGACCGAAGCAGCCTCGACCTGGTTTCGGCCGCTTTGGGAATTCTAAAAGTGGTGGTTTCAAACATGGTGAGGGCTGTCCGCGTGGTTTCCGTTGAACGCGGTTATAATCCCAAGGATTTTACACTGGTTGCTTACGGTGGAGCCGGACCGCTACATGCGGTTGAAGTGGCAAGAGAGCTGGAAATCAAAACGGTTATGGTCCCGACAGCACCGGGTATTCTCTGTGCCATGGGACTGCTGGCCACCGATATTAAATCGGATTATGTCAAAACCATCATGGCGCCCGGAACTCCCGAGGCGGCTGTAACCATTGACAAGGAATTCAAACAGATCCGTTCCGATGCAATAGAGTGGCTGGTGTCCGAAGGTATTCCAACAGATCGGCAAAGCATTAGCTGGTCGCTCGATATGCGCTACTCCCGTCAAAACTACGAACTGACAATTCCAATCGGAACCGGTATCTCCTCAATTACACCGGAATTGATTCAGGAGGCTGTGGAGGGATTCCACAAGTCGCATCAAGTGGCGTACGGGTATTCCAATCGTGATGCTCAAATTATCGTTGTGAACTGCAGGGCGCGATCCACGGGCTTGGTGTCCAAACCCAAGCTACCCCTGGTTGAATCAGGGATAAATTGCGTTTCCGGGGAAACCTGTCGTGATGTTTATTTTCGAGACAGTACACCGGTCAGTACACCGGTCATGAAAAGAAGGGAGATAGGTCCCGGATTTAAAGCCCAAGGGCCGCTGATTCTGGAGCAGATGGATTCAACCGTTGTTGTTCCACCCGGTGACAGGATTGAAGCCGACAAGTTTGGAAACCTGGTTATCCATCTGAAGGAGGTTTGAAAATGGTCGATCTGATTACCCTGGAAGTGATAGGAAACGCTTTGCTTTCAGTGGCGGAAGAAATGGGGATGGTGCTGATTAGGAGCTCGTACTCCACAAACATCAAGGAACGAAAAGACTGTTCAACAGCCATTTTAAGTCTGAATGGTGAAGTCATTGTTCAAGCTGAACATATTCCGATTCATATGGGATCGATGCTGGGAATTGTTGAAGCCATATTGAAGAAGTATCCGGTGGAGACGATTCGGGAAGGGGATATGTTCCTGGCGAATGATCCCTATTCCGGAGGCGGGACCCATTTACCGGATATTACTATCGCCGCGCCTGTGTTCTTCGAAGGGAAGCCCGTGGCCTTTGTAGCCAATATCGCTCACCACTCGGATATTGGAGGAAAGGTTGCCGGTAGCCTGTCAGGGGATTGTAATAGCATTTTTCAGGAAGGACTAAGGTTGCCGCCTGTCAGGATTGTCAGCCAGTGGGAAATGCAGGAGGAAATAACTGATATTATTCTGTTAAACTGCCGAACCCCTGAAGAGAGGGTCGGAGATTTGAGAGCCCAGGTTGCCGCCAATACGACAGGTTATTATCGTGTTGTCAGTATTTTCCGACGCTACGGATGGCAGACGGTTACCGAATCACTGGATGAATGGATGCGGTTTGCAGAACAGAAATTCCGTAGCGGTATCAGCAGCATCCCGGACGGGGTTTATGAGTTCGAGGACTACATGGATGACGATGGCGTTGGCGGAGGATCCGTTCTCATGCGAGTGAAGATAACCATTGCAGGTGATTCGATAAAACTCGATTTTGCAGGAACGTCTTCCCAGGTCGGGGGAGGGATCAATGTCGTCTATCAGGCGCTTCAGGCAACGGTTTTATATGCCCTGAAATCGATTGTCGATCCCTCGATTCCTGCTAATGGAGGTTATTATCGTGCTGTTGAGATAATAGCCCCCGAAGGAAGTATCGTTAATGCCAATCCCCCCGCTGCCGTTGCCGGCAGAACCGATTCCTGCCAAAGGATTGTCGATGTCGTTTTTGGGGCCATGGCCAAGGCAATTCCCGAACGAATTGTGGCCGGATGTCACAGCACGGTAACGGCAGTTTTATTCTCCGGGGTTCATCCCGAGACAAACCAGACTTATGTATACCTGGAATCCTTGGGTGGTGGCTTTGGAGCGAGACCGGACAAGGATGGTATGGACGGTGTTCAGGTGCATGTTACCAACTCCTCCAATCTTCCGGTTGAGAGTCTGGAAAGAGAGTATCCGCTCCTGGTGGAAAGATATGAATTGATCGCAGATTCCGGAGGTGCGGGAAAATACCGGGGTGGATTGGGATTGAGACGTGATATCCGTATACTTGACCACGAATCTACCTTTGCATCCCATGGAGACCGGCAAAAGATTCCGCCGTGGGGACTTTTGGGTGGAAAGCCGGGTAAAACCGGTAAATTCGTCATCAATCCGGGTACCCCGGATGAGACTGTATTGGAGTCGGCCAAAAACTCGGACATCATACTTAAACCAAATGATATCTTGAGCGTACAAACACCAGGTTCCGGTGGTTATGGTTTGCCGGAAGACAGAGATGAAACCTTGATCGGAATGGATCATGAAACCGGCAAAGTTACATTTACCTGATTCCATACATGGATTAATCTGAAAGAGCTTTTTTAACTGTAAACATAAAAGGAGATTGTGTCCGATGAAAGCTATTCGAATGAAGGTTGTTTTGATTGCAGTTATGTCTTTGTCACTGTTTTTCAGCCAGGGAGTCTTGGCCGATCAGAAAAAATGGCCCAGGAGGGTCTCGGTTGGATCGGCAAGTCCGGGTGGCGGATTTTACCTGGGGGCCAGTGCGTTGGCTAAAGTTATTTCAAAAATGCCCGATCACAGGTTGAGCGTATCGGTGGAAATCACCGGTGCTTCCAAACATAATGTTCAGTTGCTGCAAAGCCGTCAAATCGATATCGGTTTGGCAGCTACCGAGGTGGCCTGGGAAGCCTGGCATGGACAGTTTGCCTTTGAAAATAAAAAACAGGATCGTGTCAGGACCCTGCTTCCCGGCTGGCCTGGAGTATATATGTTTGTATCCCTTGCCCAGACCGGGGTTAAAAGCATCAGAGACCTTGAAGACCGATCCTACAGTGTGGGTCCCAGGAAAAGCTCCAATGAGCTCTTTGGCAGAAGAGTATTTAAAGCATTGGGAGTTCAACCCAACCTGACAAATCTCCCAACCTCCGATGCTTCGAGGGCGCTTGTTGACGGTACCGTATCAGGTTTCTCCATTGCCTGGCCGGCAACGGTGGTTACCCAATTGGAAACACAACATAAGGTTGAAATAATCACCTTAAACACAAAGGAAAAGGAGATATTTTCAAAAGCCTTTCCCCAATATGTGTATTTAACAATACCTGCCGGGGAGTACAAAGCTGTGCCCGAAGCAAAATCCAATTTCGGATTGTATAATCTGTTCCTATGTGACAAAGATCTTCCGGAAGATTTTGTGTACGCACTGGTCAAGCATGTTTACAGCAATGTGAACACGATTGCCGCAGTTCAACCCAAGATGAAATCCGGGATGCGGCTGGCCAATCTTAAGTACACTACGGTGCCGTATCACAAGGGAGCAGCTAAATACTTCCTGGAACAGGGAGCGAAGATTCCGGCGCATCTGATGCCGGTTCAATAGCGTTTGACTGTTTCAACCGCCTGGAACTCGGGGGAGTTGCTCACGAAAAGAAATACCTTGGAGTATGTGGAAAGCCGAACCAACAGAACCGGAATTCACTCCTTTTCAGGGCCTGTGGATCGAATCCCCCGGTTTCATCAGGTGAATGATACGGAACCGAAATTAAAACTTCAGTTAAGGCTTGATTCATCGTCCGGATTTATTATTTTTGCCGATCAGATAACATGAAACCAAACCGATTTATAGCATTCCTGATTGCAGTGATAGCCGTAGCATCCTCCTTGTTTTATATACTTACGTTAAATTTTTATCCTGCTCCTCCAAACGTTTTTCGTTCGATCGTAGTGCTGTCAGCATGCCTGCTTGGCATCCTTATGTATCCCCTCAAATGGGGTAAAAAAGGCGCGGCAATCGATGCCTTGATGATCGTACTATCCCTGGTTACCTTTATCTATGCCTTGCTTGAGGTGGACAATGTAATGGAACGGGGAGGTATTGACAATACAACGGCGGATTTGGTTATGGGGATAATCGCTATTGTTTTGGTGATTGAGATAACCAGGCGGATTGTGGGGCTTGGATTGCCGATCATCACAATTATCTTTGTCGCTTATGCCTTCTTAGGAGAGTATATACCCGGGGAGCTCGGACACAGGGGATACAATCTTTCCAGGATTATTACAACCCTCTACTCCTATGATGGCATTTTGGGCATCCCAACGGCAGTTGCGGGTACCTTTGTCGCCATGTTTCTCGTTTTCGGAGCCTTTTTGGAAGCCACCGGAGCCGGAGATTTTTTCATGGAGTTGGCAAAAGGCCTGGCCGGGTCGCGCAGGGGCGGACCGGCGAAGATTGCGACGGTTTCGAGTGCTTTTTTTGGTAGTATTTCCGGTAGTGCTGTCGCCAATGTGGCGGCCACCGGAACCTTTACCATACCCATGATGAAGCGCAGTGGCTACAGTCCCACTTTTGCAGCGGCCGTTGAATCCACGGCATCCATCGGCGGGCAGTTCATGCCCCCAATTATGGCGGCCGGTGCCTTTATCATGGCGGAAATTCTGGGGGTGTCATATCTGACGATCATACGCGCAGCCTTGATACCGGCGGTTATGTATTTTGTCACCATTTGGATTGTTATCGACCTGAGAGCTGCGAAGACGGGGCTAAAAGGTATTCCCAAAAAAGATCTGCCTGTCGTTTCAAGTCTGCTGAAATCACAGGGATATATCCTTATCCCCCTGATCGTTCTGATCGTCATGCTGGTTGTCTTTAAAACTTCAGCTATAAAGGCCGCTTTCTGGTCCATGATTTCAACAATACTGGTTAGTTACATCAGGCGACAGACCCGTTTGTCTCCCAGGGGAATATTGGGGGCGCTCGAAAAAGGAGGTCGTGGAATTATTACTGTCATCGCTCCTTGTGCCTGTGCCGGTATAGTCGTCGGGGCAGTTGGATTGACCGGATTCGGGATGAAACTGGCTTCGATTATCATTGACTATTCCGGCGGATTTCAGTTTGTGGCCCTTGTTCTCTCTATGTTGGTAGCCTTAATCTTTGGTATGGGACTGCCGACTACTGTCTCATATCTACTGTGTGTTGCCGTGCTGGCTCCCTCTTTGATCGAAGTTGGTATTCTTCCCCTGGCCGCACACCTGTTCATTTTTATATATGCCTGTCTTTCGGGGATAACCCCGCCTGTGGGACTGGCTGCTTTCACGGGGGCCGGTATTTCCGGTTCGCCGCCAATGAGAACAGCTATTCAAGCTGTAAAGTTGGGTATCGCCGCATTTTTCCTGCCATTTGTTTTTTCTTATCACACCTCATTTCTGCTAATCGGAACGTGGAAGGAAATCGCACAAGCCGTGTTTACGGGACTGATTGGTTGCTGGGCTGTGGCCGTTTTCTTGGAAGGGTGGTTTATGGGCCCGCTTAACCGATTAATACGGTTCTTGTTTGTTGCTGCGGCAGCCTGCCTGATTCTACCCGGTTGGATGACAGATGTTATCGGATTAGCTTTGGTGGTTTTTACAATTCTGTTGTGTTTCAGGATTAAAAAAGCAACGGTCACAGCATTGTCCTGATTTATTAAAGGAGGTCGCAATATGAGTGTGCAAAAACCGGTGATTGCCATCATCGGTGCAGGTAACGGCGGAATGGCCTTTGCGTCTTATCTGGGTTTGAAAGGTTTCCCGGTGATTCTGTCCGAGTTTGAGGAATTTGATGAGAATCTTGACCCGATCCGGGAGACAGGTGTTATCGAGGCAACCGGTGTTCTTTCCGGGACATCCCGGGTGAAGGTTGCCGGATCAATTGCCGAAGCTGTGGCAAAAGCGAGTATTGTCATGGTTACCGTTCCTGCCCATATCCATGGCAGACTAACCGATGTAATCAAAGACTCGATCAACAGGGAATCTATAATTGTTTTAAACCCGGGGAGAACAGGGGGAGCGTTGGAAGTCTATGCCAGGTTGAAAGAGGCGGGGATTGAGCAACCGGTAGTCGAGGCGCAAACGCTTTTGTTTGCCTGCAGGAAAAAATCAGCAACTTCGGTTATGATTGCAGGAATAAAAAACAGCGTGGATATAGCGGTGATGCCGGGAAACTTAAGAGATAAAATCTACGAACATCTTCACCCTGTGATTCCACAATTCAGACTTGTTGAGGACATCCGCAGCACCAGTCTTGCCAATATAGGGGCCATTTTTCATACCAGTATGACCCTTCTTAATGCTTCCAGGATAGATAATGGAATGGAGTTCCTGTTTTACAAGGATTCGGCGACGCCTCACGTGGTGAATATCATAAAATCCATTGATCAGGAACGACTGGCCATTGGCACCAAAGCCAGTGTTCAACTCAATCCCGTCGGCCAGTGGCTTCGTGAGTCCTACGGTTTACCTGAAGCCCCGCTGTCGGAAATGATTCGAAGCAACCCGGCTTATCAAAATATTGCAGCTCCAACCACTTTGAATGTCAGGTATTTGCATGAGGAGGTGCCCACCGGTCTGGTGCCACTGGAAGAGATCGGTCGAATGTATCAGGTGGGAACTCCAACGATTACTTCGCTCATCAACTTAGCCAATACTCTAATGGAAACGGACTATCGATATACGGGAAGAACGGCAAAAACCATGAAGATAAACGATATGAGTTCAATGGCATTTCAGGATTATATCCAAAACGGGTAGATCCAGATTCGGTAACATTCGGTTTGGGAACCGGACTTTTCTGCGCTAATATCAAGATTAAGCTAATAACAAATAAATGGAAGATATCAACATGAATTGCACCAGGTTTGTAGGAGGCGGTGACTGGTTTGCCCAGGGTAAAATCCCTGAAGCGGCAATGTCCCGGAAGGATACAATTGCTGTCTTCGATGAAATCAGGGAGGCGGATATCAGTTTTATCAACCTGGAGGCTCCGCTAACCGTCCGTGGAGTGCGGGCAGAGAAACAAAACACATTGCGGGCTGATCCCCGACAGATTGAGGATTTATTAGATTGTAGTCTCAGTATTGTCAGCCTTGCCAATAACCATATGCTGGATTACGGGATCGACGGGCTGAAGGATACTTTGGCCATTCTGGAAGAGAAGGGAATCCGGCAGATCGGGGGAGGTCATACATTGCAGGAGGCCAGAGCCACACAGGTGCTGGAAGGTGCCGGCGGCAAGATAGGAATGATGGCCTTTGCTTCAACCCTGCCCCAGGGATTTGCCGCATCAGTTGATCGACCGGGTATCGCACCCATACATGTAACCTCCGCTTTTGTAGTTGAAAATCCTCTGGCACAGGAACAACCGGGTACTCCTCCTCCCATCCTGACGATGCCATTAAAAATGGATGTCGACGCTACCCTGGCGGAGGTTAAAAAAGTGAAACAGGAAGCGGACTTCGTGATTACCTCGGCGCACTGGGGAGTTGCCGGGCAGGATGCAATTATGGATTACGAACGTGAAGTTGCACATGCCTTGATCGATGAGGGATGTGATATGATTCTCGGTCATCATCCACATCGCTTACACGGTGTAGAGTTTTATCGAAACAAGCCGATATTTTACAGCATTGGAAATTTTGTATTTGAGCCGCTTCCGGTCTCCGGAAATTCCCCTCATCTCTCTTTCAGGGGGAGAATGACGGCAGCCAATGTATCCGGTGTTATGCGACGCGAAGGAGTGCTGGTTGATGCTCGGATAAGGGGTGCCACCCTCGAAAGATTGACCTTGTTGCCCGTTGTTTTGGACACGGACGGATACCCCACCATGAAAAGGGAGCTAGCAGATCAATTTGTAAGCTTGTTGAAAGATCTGTCCATCGGGATGAACTCGGAATTTGAAATAACAAGCGAAGGAGAAGTCCTGGTTCAGGCCGGATGAGGAAATCTGAATACTGGAACAGGTAGAACCCCAATATCAGCCGGTTTCGATCAGTATCGTTGGTCTTGGATTTCGCATTTTAATTATTAAACAGCAGCCAATACAAGGAATTATGCAAATTACACCTGAGATTTTGTTTTTAACACAGGAGGATATTTTAGCAACCGGCTTCGGTATGAAGGATGCGCTGGAAGCCGTTGAGGAAGCATTGAAACTCCAATCGGAAGGAAAGGTTTTGCTACCTTCCAAAACAATTCTGGATCTTGGAGAAAGGGAACACGGCCGGATTAATGCCATGCCAGCCTATCTTGGCGATGGCATTGATATGTGCGGTATCAAATGGATTGCCGGATTTCCCGGGAATCCCAAGACATTCGGTATTCCCCGGGCTCATGCGATGATTGTGCTGAACGATTCAAATACCGGTGTTCCGGTTGCGATTATGGATGGAACCTATCTGAGCGCACTCCGCACAGGGGCTGTGTCAGGAGTGGGTGCAAAATATTTGGCAGGAACGAACAACGAGGTCCTCTGTATCATTGGCTGCGGTGTACAGTCGTATACACAGGTAATGGGAGTGATCCACAATATCCCTCATCTGAAGAAGGTTAAGCTGTTTGATGTTATTTCAGAAAACGCAGCGAAGTTGGGATCTTGGATTGAAAAGGAGTACGAGGTTGAGACTGAAGTAGTGGAAAATGCCGAAGCCGCCGTGAGGAAATCTGATATCATTATCACCGCTACCGTATCGGACAAACCGATTGTTATGGAGTCCTGGATTGGGTCCGGGAGCCTCGTCATACACGTAGGATCATATCAGGAAGAAGAGGAAAGAGTAATCACCGAGGCTGACAAAATTGTGGTGGATAATTGGGAGGAGGTAAAACATCGAAAGACGCCTTTGCTGGCTCAACTTCATGAAAGGGGAGCGATCAGGGATAAAGATATTTCGGCCAATCTCGGCGATGTCATTATTGGGACCAAGACGGGTCGGGAAAATGAGCACGAGCGGATCTATTTCGCACCGTTGGGTCTGGCAATCGAAGATATCTCTGTGGGCACTCTTGTCTATCGCAAAGCAAAATCCATGAACCTGGGTCAAACCCTGACACTTTGGTCTCAGCCAATCGAATGGATGCATCCATGAGAGGGGTGCACTATAGTTCTAACTGTCGACGGCATCAGCAAGCCAATTCCTGATTTTTGAACGGGAGGGGACAATGCCGACGGATTTGACTTCACCGTTGATCACCAGCGCCGGTGTTCCCATCACACCGTAGCTGCTGATTTCGTTCAGCTCCCTGACGTGCTCCAGTTCTGCGACGATCCCATTTTCGGAAAGAATATCCATTACTTCCCGCTCCAGTCGGTCGCATCTGGCACAGCCGGCCCCCAGCACCTTAATCTGCAATCCATCCGCAGGCTCTTCGGCCACCGGCTCACCCCTCTCTTTTTTAAATTCGCGAAGGAAAGCCTGCCGATAGTTATCCCTGGATCCCGGGCTGATATAGTTTCGTTTGGAGAGCTTTTCCAATAAGAGGTCGGCAATCTCAACATCGGCCATCTCATGTGATTGTGCTGCCAACTCTTCCAGGGCCTGTTTTAACCCGGTGATACCGATGGTATGCTTCCCCACCCGTATTTGAGTGATGTCCTTCATCGATTACTCCTGAATCGGTTTCCAGCCGTCGAACACGGCTGGAAGATCCTTATTTCTGACAGTCACAGTTAACATTGCCTTTGATGATTTCACCCCAGTCACCAATGACATCGTGAGTCCAGCAATCATCGGCTCCTGCTGCTTCCCGCATAACCAGCGCCAGAATACAGGAAAGCTCTTTGACGGTTGCTCCGGCCTCCAAGGGCCCTTTGCGGCCTTGATTGGTTTATATCTTCCTCAATCTGCTTATAGCGTCTGATACCAGTGGTTGAACCTATCATCCTTCAAATGCAATATCTGTTCAAAAAAACTAACCAACTGCATTGTCACTGGTCCGGGTGCGTCAAGATCCCTCTCCTCAAACCGAGAGACAGGATGTACTTTCGTGCCGGAATGTGCAGTAAAAATCTCGTCCGCGTTGATTACCTCTTCTTTCGTGATCATCGTCTCTGAGACAGGAACTCCCAAAACCGGGGCTGCTTCAAGAATCGACTTGCGTGAGATGCTGGATAACACACGACCAAGAGGTGGCGTTTTCAATTCACCATCCTTAACAATAAAAACGGCCTCCGTACCTCCTTCAGCAAGGAAACCATCTGTCCCCAGCATGATTCCTGTGTCGAATCCTCGATTGTTGGCATCTCGTCTTGCAAGGTATCCGTTAAGATAGTTGGAGCAAGCTTTGGCACCTACAGGAACTGTTAAGGGGTCGATTTTGCGCCATTTGGAAAAGCAGGCGCTGATTGGGGTTTTCATTGCGTCGAGGACCAGATCATGGCTTTCCGGTATGGCGAAGATGGCCATATCAAGCTTTGAATTCAGAACCAGCTGAATGACAGCCTCTTCGCTCCAATAGGCCAGAATCTTTATGAGCCCGCGCCCGATTTGATTGGCTCTTACAGTTTTTGCCACACCATCAATGATTTCATCGTCCGACTGTACAAGCTCCATTTCAAGTGCATCAACACTGTTTCGTAAACGCTCCAAATGCTGATCCATACGAAATGCCACCGGACCATCAGGCCCGGGGTGGATACCGAATATTTCGAAGACCGCTGATCCCCTGGAAAACCCATGGGATAGCAGAGGGACGGTAGCCTGTTCATGATTGATAAGTGCACCATTAAACCAGACCTTTGCATTTGGTTTTGTCATTAAATACCCCTCATTGAGAATTGTGCTGAATAGCTTTGTCGAGACGAGATTGAACCCCGGAACCGGCCCGGTCGGTTTTCCATGGTTATCGACCTGACTTTATCGGCGATTTAGAGTTTTGTCACCGTTTAAAGTTTTCAATATTATCCGGAACCGTCCCGTTCGGCAGCAGGATCGGTTTAACAATAGCCTCGCTGTGAAGCGCCCAGGGAAGAATAATAGCTGAATGACCACCCCTGCCGCCTGCCACAACGATTTCAATATCCTCGGGATTGCGTGTTACCGGCATGGGGTGTTTTTTGTCAAAGCTTTCGGGCCTGACTGGCACCAATCCCCGGTTTCTGACCATGGGTGTAGGATGGTGTGCCCTTTGATGAATATAGTTGCGAAGGCTGTCCTTATCCCATCCTTCACGGTTCAGCAACCAGGCATGGTCCGGGGTTAAAACAACAACCAGCGGGCCGGGTATATAAGCATTGTTACTGCCCAGCGTCGTGGCTGAATCAATAATCGTATCCAGCAGGTCTTCACTGCTTAAGCTTAAAAAATCAATGATGTCATGGGGCGGCTCGGCTTTCAGGACATATACTGTGGTGGTTGATGGATTGTACCGATCACAATTAATGGTTTGCCAGGGTGTTAATTCCGGATCTTCCCCAAAACAGTAAGTCAATTCAGCCTGGGAGGAGATACAGGATAGGTCGGCGTATCCGGGTACTGAGCGGCAGCAGTTGATCAATACCAGATTTACGGCTCGCCCGATGGTAAGGTTTGCCTGGAATCCGGGACCCAGGCAACCCTGCCCGCCGTATAGGCCCAGTTCCTTGGTAAGAGGACCACTTACCAGAACCATGTTACCGCCGGGATGAGATGTGGTAACCGATTGCAGAAAGTTATATCCGGGATCGGCCATGGCCTGAAACGCTGCTATCAACACCGGCATATATTGCGGTTTACAACCGGCCATTACTGCAGCAACTGCAATATCCCAGACTTTTATGTCCTTGCCTGTAGGTCCGATTTCTTCAGCCAGAACGGTATCTGCATCTAAAGGAGTGTAGGCAAACATGCTCTCCAGCCTGTTCTTTGTGGGGGGAATGATTGGTAGCCCATCACTGATGTTTAGTTTATTAAAAAGGTCTGTTACTTCCTCCAACCCGGCTCCCGGGTCTGACGAGCTTGCGACATGATTTGTCTTTAGTTCGTCCAGCCGGATTATTCCATTGCGCGATGGAACGTCTCCATCCAGCTCAAACCTCAAATCGGCCCGGTTTTCTATCTGCCCCTTTGGCAGTGTCAAAGCTTCCATTATTGACGTCCACTGTTTGTCCACCTCTGCTCGAATCTCCTCAACAGTACTGCCCTGGTAGATATCGACTGAAGTGATACAAAGCCTTCCAGCCTGGTAATACGCGACAGCTTTTACTAACGCCGTTCCCGGAGGTGCTGTGAAATATAAGGTGGGGATTCCGAGTTTTTCGAGTTCGATGGAAACTATTGTGGTGGCAGGACTGGTTCCCATATCACCCAATGCGACAATCGCGGCCACGGGATTCGATTTTGCCAGTTTGGCTGCATATGCTTTTAAGTCTTCCCTGGTTTTTCCTCTGACAGTCTCTACAAAATCAATAAAGTTCTCAATTCCATCACGAATCAAGTTCCGTTTAACCTGCTCAAATATTTCATTGTAGTTGCAGAAAAAAAGCTTTGTGTTGTTATAGAAGAGAATCGGTCCACGCTTCAACTCATCTAAACTGGGTCTGGGAGCTAATTGCAAATCAGCTTTAGGTTGGGATCCACGGGGATCAATAAGTTCAAAATTAGAAGGATTCATCATTAACCTCCGTTTTAAGATTTAAACATTCGATCCAAAATGAAAATGACATTCCAATTTGCGAGCCACAGATTGGATGACCCCAATCCGAAAAGATGATGACTAACGATATGGAATGATCAGGACTGTAGCTGAAACCTAAACCGTTGATTCTCAGGATCGACTTGAATAATGACTAATAACTATAGAGCTATATAGTAATATGAAATATCAATGTCAAGGAAAAAATCTGAAAAGACGAAAATGTGATTTCCGGGCAGGCAGCAGCGGAAGGGGACTGACTGCAAAAATGAATGGAGCGATGGTTGATTGAAGAATGGGATATCTTTTATTTCCAGATGTCAGGAATGCCTGTGGGGTCACCAATTAAGAGCTTCAGATGATTGGGGGGGATAAAGATCTCCTGGTAGTAGATGGGATCAAAGGAGGCAGTGTTGGCGAGAATTTCGTAAACAATACCGGTTGTTTTGGATTTAGATTCAATCTGTTCCGCAATTTCTTTGGAGAAGGTTTCGAAGCGGAGGGAATAATTCATGTGTGATACAGCAACATTGTATTCCGTGTGAAGAATGGTTTTGAAGTTTGTTTTTTCCAGCTCTTCGAAGTGCTTTTCCATGAAACTACCAAAGCGGGAATCGCTGAGATAAAACTTTACATAGACTGGAAACTGATGATCAATACTGATGATCCTGTCGATTTGAATAAGATACCCGCCATCCGGAGCGAGCATCTTGGCCCATTTTTCGTTGCTTCTGATCCGGTTTCGAAGGATAACTTTTGGATAAATAGGCAGTGGCTCATCCTCTTCGTTTAGAGCAAATCGACAATGCCAGGGTTTATCCATCTCCGGGTGTTTTCCGGCTTCAGCAACAAAGGTTCCGCGCCCGTGGTGGCGAATGAGAACGCCTTCTTTAACCAGCGCGCCAAGAGCTTTTTGAACCGTCCCCAAACTGTAAGGTGTGATACTGGCGATCACATTTTCGGCCGGAAGTTTATCACCTTCTCGCCAGTAATCATCATTAACAGCTGCTCGTATGATTTCACGAAGTTCTGCATATTTCGGCAGACCGTCAGCAGGGTTTGTTCGGTACTTCTTGTAGAAATTCTCGGTCAATTTTTAACAGTCTCTTGTTATCTTTAAAAAAGGTGAAACTATTCGGTTGTCCAACTATTATCCCATTCAGGATTTGGTTTTATAACGGATTCAGTCGGTCCAAGTAACAACTAGACATAAAGGAATCAGGGAATTCTGTCTATTTCGACTTTTTTGGCAAGTCACCCTTGCTGATGTCTTCAATACAAAGCACCATACTAAAGAGCATTTTGAAAAACAAATTTTTTTCTTGACAGATAAAATGTAAATAACTATATAGCTATATATGAAAAATAAATTGTCATCCGTTTTTAGATCTCTTGTTCTTCACATTTGAGCGACCGGGAATGAATCATGGGATTAATTGTCTTTTTATTGACGGTATTGTTTTTGTTATCCGGACTGGGAATAGCCTATGTTATCGGGGCGCTCGGTGTAATGGTGTTTTGGCTAACTGATAATGGTCCTTATTTAGCGGTTTTACCTCAACGAGTTTTCAGTCAGATCGATTCGTTCAGTCTGATGGCCATGCCTCTTTTTATGTTGACAGGCGAGGTGATGAACCGAATGGGAAGCACCCAGGCTCTTATCAACTTTACCATGTCGATTGTTGGTCGGTTCAAAGGGGGATTGGGTCATGTGAATATAATGACCAGTGTGTTTTTTGCCGGTGTTTCAGGATCAGCGGCTGCTGATGCGGCAGCATTGACCAATACGCTGGTTCCCGCAATGCGGAAGCAGGGCTATACAAATCGCTATGCAGGTGCTGTTACTGCTGCCTCAGCCATTATCGGCCCGATTATACCGCCTAGCATCATCATGATCTTTTATGGTTCACTGATGCAGACCTCGATAGGAGGTTTGTTCGCAGCCGGTATTGTTCCGGGCTTGTTACTGTCAGTTGTTTTATTGATTGCCAATGGTTATTTTGCGATACGGTACAACCATCCGGGAGGCAGGGGCATCCGGATTCCGCCTTTTCTTTCATCGTTTAAAACCGGTTTGCCGGCATTGACTCTACCCGTGATTATACTTGGGGGTATTGTATTCGGGATAGTAACACCTACGGAAGCTGCCGGGCTTTCGGTTGTTGCGGCATTAGCGGCCGGCTTTGTTTATAAGCATCTAACCTGGGGAGCTATTTCAGAAAGCTTAAGAAGGACTGCCATTCTCTCAGGCATGATTTTTATGGTCATGTCAGCAGCCGCGTGTGCTGCCTGGATCGGCTCGCTTCTTCAGTGGCCTCAAATGATAGCGGACCTTGCGCTGGAAGCGGGTTTGACAGGGATTAAGTTCCTTCTTTTGGTTAATGCGGTGTTTCTGCTGGCGGGGATGGTTATGAATGTACCCATGGCCTTGTTTCTGCTGGTTCCTTTATTTGGCCCGGTGCTGGTTGCTCAAGGATTCGAGCCGATTCATTTAGGCGTGGTGCTTTGTTTCAATTTGACTCTGGGGATGATCACCCCACCGTTTGGCGGAGTATTGATTATTGTTTCCAGCGTGTCGGGAGAGAATTATTGGCGTCTGGCACGTGAGACCTTGCCGTTTGTGATAGTTGAACTGATTTTTTTACTCGTCATCATCCTGGTTCCGGGATTGAGTTTGTACCTTCCCGGGATTTTGGGATTTCTCTAACAACAGGTGAGATCGTGAACGATTAAACCCATAAACAAGGAGACCTATAATGGCAAAAAACAGTTTAATGCGATATACGAGTTTGTTGTTGACAATTGTCGGAATGATTCTGGTTGGCCTTTTGTCATCTGAATCGGCTGTGGCTGCCGGAAGGAAAGTCAAAATTGCATTGGATGCGCCACCAAATCCCGAAACTTCGGGGACGTTTGTCTGGGCTAACACCTTTGGCGAATTCATCAAGTCCAGGGGATTGTCGATTAGTGTCTACCAGCGGGGAGCCCTGGGAGGTGAGGACGAGAAACTGGACCAGGTTCGCCAGGGGTTGCTTGAAGTCTCGATGTCCGATGTTGCCATGATTGGCGGCCTTGACAAGACAATTTTCGGTTTTACCCAGCCCTATATGTTTAAATCGCTCGAGCATCTGGACCGTGCGATTGCCAATTCCGATTTGATGGACCGGATTAACCGCTCCATAAATCCAAAAGGGGTCCGACTGTTGGCACTGGTCAGCTCAGGTACACCGGGTGGTCTTGCCAATACCAAAAAAGTGATAAAGAGTCCGGACGATATTCCCGGTCTTCGTATTCGGGCAAAAGACGGGATGCAGGCTCAGTTTATTGAGGCCTGGGGAGCCAATACCGTTATCGTGCCGTGGGGAGAGATCTATAACGCACTCCAGACTGGTGTTGCCGACGGTTATTTGAACAGTCCGGTTGTTCCGCTCATGTTCAAACATGAAGAGATTCTAAAATATTTCTCGGATATTGCCTTCAATATTCCGTTGCGGGCTGCAATTTGTTCGGAAGACTGGTATCAAGGATTATCCGGTTCCGATCGCAAAGCGGTTGAGGAAGCAGTTGTTGCTGCAACCTGGGCTAACCGTCAGTGGACAACCCGCATCAGCGCAAAGGCACTGGATAACCTGAAAGCTGCCGGTGTTACGGTATATGACAATTCGGATGCAGAAATTCGCCTGTTTTCCGAGCGAGTCAAAAAACTCTATGCTAAAACTCTGGGAGAGCAGACTGCCAAGAGATTCCTGGATGCTGCTGCCGCAAGCCGTTAAGGCTCTTTGAAAAAACCTGTTTCAAAGAATCTGATGGAAAAGATCAATCGTTTTTTGAATAAAGTCGCCTGGGCGGGGTCTATTATCTTCCTGGCTGCCATGCTGGTGATTGTCATGGTCCAGGTTGTCGCGAGATATGTTTTTCAAACACCGCCAACCTGGACAGCCGAAGCCGCGCGTTACTGCATGATCTGGAGTGGAATGCTCGGGGCCTCGGTCGCATTCTACTTCAACAGGGATCCACGCTTGTTTGAACCGCCAAAAAACAGCAAGCGATGGATACAGATCGGTGCCTCACTTTCAAGAGGAATAGCCGTATTTATTTTTTTGGGACCGGTTTTATGGTATAGCCAGCGATTTCTCGAGCGTTCGGCACATCGTACCACGGAAGCGCTTGGTATCTCCGCTGCAATTGTTACCATTGCAGTCCCCATAGCCGCAGCAATTATCCTGCTGCACGCCGGGGTGAAGGTTTTTGTGGATATCAAACAAAGTATACCGGGAGAAAACCCAGATAAAACATGAATGGATTTAATCAGCTAATAAGTTGAACAACTGAGAATGAAACTGTTTCTGGCCGGTCTTGCAACTGAGACCAATTCCTTTTCCCCAATACCAACAGGGATCAGAGCATTTCAGGATGGGATGCTATCCTATGGTGATGCGACGTCAAAACCCAGGGTGCAGGCCAATGCTGCACTGCATATTTGGAAGGGGATGGCGGAAAAGGAAGCCTGTTCTGTGGTAGAGAGCCTGAATGCCTGGGCTCAACCGGCAGGACCCACTGTCCGCTCTGTTTTCGAATCCTTCCGAGACACTATTCTGGCCGACCTGACAGCTGCCCTTCCCGTTGACATCATCCTTCTCTCGTTGCACGGGGCAATGATTGCAGATGGCTATGATGATTGCGAAGGTGAGCTGCTTGGCCAAATCAGGGAATTGGTTGGACCGGAAGTTATCATTGCGGGATTGTTGGATCCTCACGCTCATCTGACCGAAGCGATGATGCAGGCTGCTTCGATTCTGGTAGCCTATAAAGAGTATCCCCATATTGACATCCCTGAAAGAGCTGAAGATATTTTTGGGTTAGCGATTAAAGCGGCTGAGGGAACAATCAAACCGGTGATGCGTGATTATGATTGCAGAATGATCGCGACCTATCACACCTCCAAACAACCCATGCGCGGTTTCATAAACAGATTGCTGGAACTGGAGAAAAAAAAGACCATACTCTCAGCCTCTCTAATACACGGATTCCCCTGGGGGGATACCAGTAGAACCGGTACGCGTATGCTGGTAATATCGGATGATGATGCGCATTTAGCTGCTACGGTTGCCGAGCAGTTTGGAGTGGAACTGTTTGCCACGCGGCATGAGCTACTTCCGGATTATCGAACGATCGAAGAAGCCCTTTATGAAGCCAAAAAGGGTCCATTCCCTGTGATTCTGGCTGATGTTTCCGACAATGCAGGAGGAGGGGCTCCAAGCGATGCTACCTTTCTGTTGCGGGCAATTATTGAAAGCGGGTTTGAATCGGTGGCAGCCGGCATTTTTTGGGATCCGGTATCCCTTGGTTTCTGCCGGGAAGCTGGTGAAAACGCCAGACTTAATCTGAGACTGGGGGGGAAATGTGGAAACGTATCAGGGAATCCCATCGATCTTGAAGTCGAAGTCAGAGCATTGAAGGATGACATCGTCCAGTTTCACGGAGAACTTCCTGTACAGCTTGGCAACAGTGCCTGGATACGAGTTATCAATACGCCCGGAAAGATCGATCTTGTCATCAATCAACAAAGGGTCCAGACGTTTCACCCAAATGCATTTTCCGGACATGGCATCGATCTGACTCAAAAAGAGCTAATTGTGGTTAAGTCCTCCCAGCACTTCCATGCTGGTTTTGCACCGATGGCTGGACGTATTTTATATGTAGCAACGCCTGGAGCCATTAATCCCGACTTTAAATCGATACCTTACAAACACCAAAATACATTATATTGGCCTCGAATAGATAACCCATTCAGTTAATTGCCCTTCGCGAGAGTCAGTCCCTTGTGTGTCACCCTCTCTCCAAACCTAAAAACAAACAAAGCAGGTTTTAAGCACAATCCCGCTTTTTCCAAATTTGGACTCTATGTATTGGGCTATGGCTTCGACACCTTCCTTATCCAGACACTGGTTAAGAGCAAGGACAACAAATAGAGATATTTATTAAATCTAAAGACAGTGCTGGATTGACAGGGGATCTAAAAATGCTTATGCAGTTAAAAAGTAAAGGAATTTCAATACCTGGATGTAGGATGATGGGATTAGCTGGTATGCAAAGCAGTAATAGATTGGGTACAAATACAGATACATCATCAACAACTACATCTTCTTAAATTCTTTAACATGAATTAAAATGTTATTTTCTAAAAAGTAGTAGAATTCAGATTAGAATGTATTTTTAGATTTCAGATTTTTTAAGTAATAATTTCTAAGCCAGTAAAATATCCAATTTTATTTCTTTTAATTTTTGTACCAATAATTTTGTTTCCATCTACTTTAAATTCAGTGACATATCCTATGGAATTAGGTTTTACATTGGTAGCAGAAATTATATCTTTATCAATATCTTCTAAACCTGTAAAATATCCAATTCTATTTCTTACAATATCCATTCCAATTATTTTATTTCTATCAATTTTAAATTTAGTTGGGTATCCTATAGAATTATGTTTTACATCAGTCGCAGTGATAACATCTTTATCAATATTTTCTAAACCTGTATAATAACCAATTCTATTTCTCACAATTTTTGTGCCAATGATTTTATTTCCTTCAACTTTGAATTCTGTTACATATCCCATAGAGTTATGTTTTGGATCTATAGCTCTAATTTCATTGTCTATTATTTCCAATCCTGTGAAATATCCTAATCTATTATTTTTAATATTTTTTGCTTTAAATTTTTTATTTTTTAAATCAAGATTAAATCTGGTTGCAGCAATAAACAATGCTAAACCATACATCATCATATTATTTTGATAACAAGTCATATGAGCTGCAATCTTATCTTTATGCGCTGCTTCAGCATCTTCACTCATTCCTAATCCTGTAGCTAATCCTAACCCTGCTACAACTCCTGTTTTTAGAAAATCTCTTCTGCTAGGATGTAATCTTCTATAATCAACACTATGGTCACTAGGACTATCAGTTATTCTATCAACTGTATCACTAACAGTTTTTCCAGCAGATGTAAGCAGTCCTCGTCTAGAAACACTGCCGCCTTCACTTACACCAACATCTTTCATATGAAGACTTTGAGGAATCTTATAACTATTAATAACATCATCAACAGCGCCTGTTGGCATATCTTCGGTAGTAAAAGTTTCAATTCCCATTTTTTCACAAAATGCAATTATCTACTTTTTCTTAAGCTTTCGCTGATAAATTCTAAATATTTGACCTTGATTTGCAATAAAGTTCTTGATATTCACCTTTTTATTCGTAAAAAAGCTAAATTCAAACTTATTCAATGCCTTAGCAATCTTTTCAGGATTTAAAATCAACTTATCCTTTGACATCAATGTTAATTTTTGGATTACTCTACTTTTTGATAACTTTCTTACTGCTATTTCATAACCCATGATAAATACACAGATTTACTGGTGTTTATATTCTTTGTCAGATGATAAGAAATCGGTTTTTCGAAGTCAACAGCACAATCCCGCTTTTTCCAAGTTTGGACTCTATGTGTTGGGCTTTGGCTTCGGCACCTTCCTTATCCTCTTTTTCAGTTCGAACGCCATTATCAACGCTAAAACCGGAGTGGCGCCATTTTAGAAACTTGTTTGTCAATTCGTCGGTTATTATTCCCTCTCGTTTCAAAAACCGGAACAACTCAGCTCGAAATATTTCTTCAAGCGGCTTCAGATCCACATTTTTCATCACGTAAAAGGTACCTGAATCTTTGAAAAGCCCGTCTGTGGAAAGGACATGGAGGTGTGGGTGCCATTTGGCGGGATCGCCCCCGAAGCTGTGAATGGCTGGCACCGCACCCGGTACACCCTCTTTCAATCCGACGACTTCCCGCAGAAATGTCAACAGGCTCCGGTATGCGCACCGGCAAAGCCCGCCTAACAAGGACCGGTCATACTTGAAATATGTTCTCGGCATTCTCGGAATGGAAAAGACATACTGCCGATGAGGCACCGGACAGAGTACGTTTTTATTGAGGTGATGTGCAAAAATAATTGCCTGTTTAGCCTGTCATGATGGGCAACAACAGCGAGTTTCACATGAAAACTGGAGCAAAAATTCATGCCCGCAATTCGGGCATCTCACCCGGGCAAAGCCTTCTTTCAGATCTGCACATCTCAGATAAGCGCGAACAACTTCGCCGATAACAGGCCTGAAAAATCCATACCGCTTTTCGAATTTCTCCGGGTAGTTTCTTTCAAAGTTCTCATAATGTCGGGAGAATATCTGCCAAAGGGTGATGCCTTTGGGTCCCTGGGATGATAAACACTCAGAATCGCCATGATCAAGCCCGAAAAATTCAAGAGCGGATTTGAATCGCGATAAGAAGGAAAATATATGTTCACTATTCTGTCCAAAATTCGACCTAGAGAGCAAATTGAAAAAGAAAAGATTCAATCTTGTTGGGGCGAGGTGCTGAAAATATTCAGGCGCTACGCGACTGCAGCGCCTTTAATAATAAATAATATCGCCTTTAATGCGCGGGTCGTCCCTTCGGCAAAAGACACCTACGAGCAGACGGTGGACCGGATGATGGACTATGCGCAGACCTACTTTGAAAAGGGAAGGATGCAGGTACAGTTCAACGTGGTGGATACGGACACCCTGAAGGACGCTATGGTCAATCCGGAACACTATGCCGACCTTCTGGTTTCGCATATCCGGTTACTGCGGCTACTTTGTCCAACTGCAGCGCGACCTGTAGCTGGAACTTATCCGCCGCAGCGAGTTCGGATTGTAAAAAACAAAATTCCTGGTCAAGGCCATCTCTTAAGTTCCGAATCCAGCCGAATAATTTAATACGGAAGTTTTCGGAATTAAATACAAAATATTCGACTTGACATGCCGAATTATTCCGAATTATATTATTCGGAAAGGAGGTGGTCATGGAAACCGATATTAATAAAATACAGGTGCTAGCGGAATCTACAACGGTAGAGTTTAAGGAACAAATACCAAGCAAAGAAAAACTGATTTCATTAATTTGCGCTTTTGCCAACACTGCAGGAGGTGACTTATATATAGGAATTTCAGATTCTATTCCACGTGAAGTTATTGGTATTGACGCGGAGACAGCCATCGAGTCGGAAGAAAAGATCGCTGCTTTAATCATTGATAATATCTATCCAAATGTTATTCCATTAATTCAATTGTTGAACGTGAATGGCAAATATGTACTTTGTATTCATGTTGAGGCGGGTTTCCAACGACCCTATAAAATCAAAAAGGGAAAATATAAAAAGCAATCATATATTAGAATTGGCAGCTCGACACGAATAGCTGATTATGCAACACAGGAGCGCCTGAAGCTGATTTCCAGCGGACTGTCCTGGGATCGGCTACCTTGTCAGCAGATCGGCGTCGATGAATTGGACAATAATTTGATTGATGAGTACTTGGAGTTAAGGCAGTCTCGTCGAGGAATCCCGATGCCTATCGGAAATAAGATGGAGTGGCTGAGTAAAATGCGTTTTGTTTTGAAAATGCATGGGGATTATGCTCCTTCGATGGGAGGCGTTCTGTTTTTCCATACTGCCCCCGGAGAAATCCTTCCTCAAGTACAACTTGAGATGGCTCGATTCAAAGGGATTACATCTGAGGTTTTTCTTGATAAAAGCTCCGATAACGGTCCCATTTGGCAACAATACACCAAAGCGTTTGATTTTTTTAAAAAACATATTCCTTTTAAGGGAGTTCGAAGCGCTGACGGAAGACTTGATTCCTTTGAATACCCTGAACTGGCATTCCGGGAATTTATGATAAATGCGCTATGCCATCGAAGCTTTGAGGATAGTACGGCTACCGTAAAGTTTGCAATATTTGACGATATTATTGAGTTCACAAATCCAGGATCTTTACCGGAAGGATTGGAAGTGTCAGATATTGGAACCGGAATCTCGATACTTCGCAATCCTGTTATCGCGAAGGGATTAAATGAAATAGGGTTGATTGAAGGATGGGGTACAGGTATCCATCTCGCGCAACAAAAACTTAGAGAACACCAACTTCCTGAAGCAAAGATCATTCTTAAAGGTCTGTTCACTCAAGTCTCTTCCAAATGGAAATGGACGCATGACCTATCCAGTACCGAAAGAAAGATCATTAAGTTTATATCAGGACATGACTATGTTACTTCGGGACAAATTGCCACGTTATGCCAGTTTAGTGATCGTACCGCTCGTAAATATCTTTCTTCACTAATTCAAAAAGGGTATCTCAAAAAAATCGGTACGACCAAAAAGTCAGAATATACCTTACAACAGTGAGTAAGTGCAGGTTCAGTCTAATAGGGTCGATACCGACACCCTGAAGGATGCCATGGCCAATCCGGAAGACAATGCAGATCTAATCGGCCATCTCATGTGATTGTGTTGCCAACTCTTCCAGGGCCTGTTTTAATCCCGTGATGCCGATGGTATGCTTCCCCACCCGAATTTGAGTGAAGTCCTTCATCGATTACTCCTGAGTTGGTTTTCCAGCCGTTGAACACAGCTGGAAGATCCTTATTTCTGACAGTCACAGCTAACATTGCCTTTAATGATTTCACCCCAATCACCAATGACATCGTGAGTCCAGCAATCATCGGCTCCTGCTGCTTCCCGCATAACCAGGGCCAGAATATAGGAAAGCTCTTTGACGGTTGCTCCGGCCTCCAGGGCCCCTTTGAAGTGTTTCAGCACACAGGGTTTGGAACGGGCTTTTATGGAGAGGGCAAAACAGATGAACTGGTAGGTCTTCTCGTCAATACTTCTTTTTTCCGCATAAAGCTCATCCATTTTATCGAGCATTTCTGAAAACTCGGGGAAAAATTCTGCCAGCATTCTCATAGGATTCTCCTTTTTAATTGGGTGTTGTTATGACCTGGTTGATTTTGATTCTGATGGAGCGGACGGTTTGATCATTGTTGTCGGACATAATATCCTCCCTGGATTTATTCGTTAATGAGTTGTTTTAAATTATCGATTGAAGGAACTGCGCCGGTGGACTTTACTTCTCCGTCTACCACCAGCGCCGGGGTGAGCATGACACCAAACTCGATGAACTTGTTCATATCGGTTACTTTCTCCAGCTTATACTCGATTTTTAATTCTGATGCCGCCTGGTCAGTCATTTCATAAAGTTTGTTGCATTTGGCGCAACCACTTCCCAGGATTTTAATAGATTTCATGGATTACTCCTTTGATTTGATATTGTTCATCAACAGTTCCGGATGTCGATTCTGTCTGTTCATTTTTGTTCAGCTCCCATCGTCAGCTAGTAAAAGCTGCCGTAGATCATCCCGCAGATCGTTGACATGATAACCACCAGCAGTACAAAGGCGATAGTCTTCCTGTTTCCCAAAACACTGCGGATCACCAGCATGTTGGGCAGTGACAAGGCAGGACCCGATAACAGCAGCGCCAGGGCGGGTCCGTTCCCCATTCCGTTTCCAACCAATCCCTGCAGGATGGGGATTTCTGTCAGGGTGGCAAAATACATGAAAGCTCCCACCACTGAAGCAAAAAGGTTGGAGGAGAAGGAGTTTCCCCCCACCGCCCAATCTACCCAGGCAGAGGGAATGATTCCTTCGCCACCGGGTCTGCCCAGTAGTAACCCTGCTGCCAGAACCCCAAAGAGTAGAAGGGGCAGTATCTGTTTGGTAAAGTCCCAGGTCTGTCCAAACCACTCTTCAGACTCGCCCTTATCGGTGCTGGTAACGATGCCAAGCCCCACGGCTCCGCATGCAAAGGCGATCAAAGGATATTGTGGCAAAGCGACGGCCGATATTAATACCGGAACAGCCACCAGAACCAGTTTCCAGGCTTTGATACCTATCCAGTAAACCAGGACAATTCCCAGCAGGATCGCTGATAACCCCGTTATCAGCCACTTTGCAGAATAAACCTGAAACCAGAATCCTGATGAAGCTTCCGGCTTTCCCCAGTTGGCAAAGACCAGAATCGCCACCATCACGGCGAAGAAAACACCGTTCTGCCAAAGTGATCGTTGGTTGTCGGATGCGGGCATGGCAATGTTGACAGCTTTTTTGGCGGCTTCTTCCCTGCGAAAAAGAAGATGCATGATCAGACCAATGACGATACTGAAAAGAATTGCGCCTATTGCACGGGCAATTCCCAGCGGAGCCCCAAGAATCCTGGCTGTCAGAATAATCGCCAGAATATTGATGGCAGGTCCGGAATAGAGAAAGGCCGTGGCGGGGCCAATCCCGGCTCCCATTCGATAGATGCCGGAAAACAGGGGAAGAACAGTACAGGAACAGACTGCCAGTACCGATCCGGAAACCGATGAGACACCATAGGAAAGAATTTTGTTCGCGGTGGGCCCCAGGTATTTCATAACGGACTCCTGGCTGACAAATACCGCGATGGCGCCGGCTATGAAAAAGGCAGGAATCAGACAGAGAATCACGTGCTCCTGCGCATACCATTTCACCAGATAGAAAGCCTCCAAAATGGCGTTGTCAAACCTGGGGATTCCCATGGGGAGAAAAAAGGCTATCAGAAAACCCAATGCAATCCACACCAGGGATTTCCATTCACTCTTCCAAATCATTAGGTGTTTCCTGAAATATGGTGGACAATAATTAATACGGCCCTACTATCCAAGGGATCGTCTTCTTTTTTTTGGATACAGGCTATTTTTTTCAACCGGGTTTTTTCGGGTAAATTATTAACGCAAGTCGTCTTAGCCGCCTTTAGCGCCTTTTCCGAACAAATATCCATTTTGCCGAAATCTCTTAGAACAGTGATTTGATCAATATTTCTTATTTGGTCAAAAAGCAAAATAAATAAACAACTATAATCCTGTCGATTAATATCAGCCTGCGGAACACGACCGGAAAAATCAGCTTTGTGATTTGGTTTTACAACTGATCACCGTTTCCATCTGACCGAAGGCATTTGCTTCCATCACGGCTTCGATACAATTGAAAAAGTCAAGAATACAGGGCATCCGCAGGTGGTAAAAAACGGTTGTCCCCATTTTTTCTATGAAAACAAGACCCGCGTTTTTCAACACACTGAGGTGTTTGGAAACAGTGGAGGTGTCCGAACCGACCAATTGGGTCAGCTCGGAGACATTTCTTCTGCCTTTGTTCAGCTCCTCGACCATCATCAGACGACTGGGATTAGCCAATGCCTTGATGATCCGTGCCTGCTCCTCATACCTTGATAAGTCTCTTTGGTCCATGGGATCTCTCTGCGGATAGCTGTTCTGCCATCACCGTTTTGCCGATCGGAATTTGGTATTACAATTTTCTTACTTGGCTATATTGCCAAATAAGAAAATGAATTGTCAAGCCTGAACTGAAACGTTTTAAGTCTGTCCGGAAAAACGGTAATTAAGGAGGGGATTCAGCTTTTGAACACGGATCTGGATTCTTTGATAAAGGCTTTCAGCGCGGGGGATAACCATTTGTTGCGATGTCGAATCATCAGGATGTTGACAGGCGGGTTGTCGTAGAGGACGGGGAGAATGACAAAATCTCCCCTTTCCAGTTCGGTTTTCAGCATCAGTTCGGGCAAGAGGCCAATGCCTATATTTCTGGAGATGCACTGCTTGATGGATTCCACACTGTTAAACTCCATAATGGTGAGTGACCGGAGTTTGTTTTCGGCAATGGATCGTTCAAGCTCCATTTTGTAGGCACAATCGTGTTTGGGCAAGAGAAGGGTCTCATTTCTGAGATCTTCTGCTGTAAGCTTTTTCTTCTCGGCGAGATGGTGTTGGCGATGGACGACCAGCAGGATGTTCTGACTGGATAGAACTTCGATTTTCAGCTCCGGCACCATAGGTTTTTCCGCAAACAGAAAGGCAAGATCGACAATACCGGTTTTCAGTTCATTTGGCAGGCTGTGAAAGGTACAGGTGTTGATGTCCAGCCCCACCCCGGGGTATTTGGATTTGAATCCGGCGATAATTTCCGGCAGGTAGACATTGGCCAGTGTTTGAGGCATACGGATGGAAAGGGTCGCTTGGGGTTCCCTGACATCGGACAGTTCCGTCAGGATCTCCTCCTCCAGATTCAGCAATCTCTCCGCATATCTCAGGAGTTTCTCTCCGGCACTGGTCAGGCTGATTCGCTTACCCAGCCTGTTAAACAAAACCACACCCAGACTCTCTTCCAGAGTTCTGATTTGTGCTGAGACCGTAGACTGCGCATAGTGCAGGATTTCTGCAGTCCGATGGAAACTCAGCGTGGATGCAACGGTCATAAATGTCTTCAGTTGTCTTAATTCCATAACCCTATTGATCGATTAAAACGATCGGAATGAACAAAAAATGTCATTGGACAGCGTTTTTTCGATTAAATATTATTCAAGAAACAGCAGGGTTGCAAGAGTAAAGAGCAACGGAGTTTACATGTTTGGTCAATAGTCGGGATAGAAATAGAGGAAAACCATGCCTTCGTATCGTTTCAAAAATCTGATGTTCAATATAGAAAAAAAAGGAGTTAACCAGATCAACAAATCCAGTTTTCCACACAGGTTTGGCGTCTATTCTGAAATCAGGACCAGGGATTACGAATTCCAGTTCAATCTGAAGGGAGAGATTAAATCGATCCGCGGTCTTAACATGAATTGGCCCCATCCTTCCGAGATTTTGAAAAGGACAGACGCCAATGACTGGGTTTATCATTCGGTAGGAGTTTCCGCAGGTGTCAGAAAGATGAAGGAGATTATTGGTGAATACTATTTGCCTTGTCCCGTTTATCCCACCAACGCGCTCTGGAATTTCAATCCTTATGCCGATACCAGGGTTTCGCAGGCGTTTGCAGCCTGGTATCAACTCTTTGGTACCTTACATGAGCTGCAACAGGAAGACTCCCCGGAGACGATCGGGGAGTTTGTCAGGCTGGTTGTCGATAACGACGATTCGGCTCTGCTACGGAAAAAGGAGGTATTGCATGATATCATCGGAGGCGATATTTCGGTATTGCCTCCCGATACACGGCAAGTGGATTACGAAGTGGTGCCATTGATGATAACAGACGGATGCAGATATCATTGTGGATTTTGCAGTGTAAAAACCGATCAGCGGTTCAGGGAGAGAACAAAGGAAAACATCGCCCGGCAAATCGATGACTTGAAAACCTTTTACGGCGGGAACATCTATAATTATGCGGGGCTCTTTCTGGGAAACCACGATGCCCTGGCTGCAGACGCCGATCTGATAGAGTGGGCCGCTGTGGAAGCATATGAGCAACTTGATTTTAAGAACTGTTTTGGTAAAAGTCTGAAACTGTTTCTGTTCGGAAGTGCAGACTCCTTATTGAAAATGGATCAGCAACTGTTTGACAGGCTGGAAGGGTTGCCATACCAGACCTTTCTTAATATCGGTCTGGAATCGGTTGATGAGAAAACACTGAACCTGTTAAAAAAACCCACCGATGTGGATAAGGTCAAGGCTTCATTCCGGAAAATGTTGGATATCAACAGAGATTTTGTCAATGTGGAGACAACGGCTAATTTCATAGTTGGAGATCAGCTATCCCCGGGGCATAATAGAGCTTTAAAGCAACTTCTCCAAGACATCCCTGATGGGTATGGGAACAAGGGGACCATCTATCTCTCGCCCTTGATGGGGAGCGCAAAGAGTGAATCGGTTCTGCCTCTTTTTTATGAGCTGAAATCAGCCAGTCGTCTGCCCACCTATCTATACCTGATCCAGAGAATGTAGCCTGGTGAGTTAAAAAAATCACTTTTTCAGTCACAATCCGACAATTAAATGGTCTAAATAAATAGAGGCAGGGGTAATTTAAATAAAACCGTGCAATGCAGAAGTCAATGGATAAGAAAATACTGGTTGATCTGGCAAAGGAAGGTGATAGTGAAGCGCTGGAGGCGTTGATCGTGTCGATTCGTGACAAGATTTATAACCTGGCCCTGAAGATGCTCTATGAACCATCAGATGCCGATGATGCCACCCAGGAGATCCTGATCAAGGTCGTGACCCGGCTTGATGGGTTCAGACAACTCAGTTCTTTTGATACCTGGGCTTATGCGATTGCTTCCAACCATCTTCTGAACAAACGCAAAAGTCTGACTCGACATCAATTTACCTTTAGTAGTTGTGAGGAGATGATCGCTGAAGACGTTGTGGACGAAACAACGGTTCGCTCTTTCAAAGGCGAACAGGATTTGGTGATTGAGGAGATGAGGATTAGTTGCATGCAGGGGTTGCTGCAATGTCTGGATTGGGATCATCGAATCGCCTTTATTCTTGGTGAAACCATGGATATCTCCGGTAACGAGGGCGCACAGATTCTTGGCATTACTCCGGGCGCGTTCCGCAAACGGTTGTCCCGTTCGCGCAAACGGTTGCGGGATTTTCTGCTCAGGAATTGTGCCCTCTATCACGATGCCAATCCCTGCAAGTGTTCCGATCAGGCTTTACTGGCCGTAAATCACGGTCTGCTGGATCCGGATCATCTTCAATTTGCCTCTCCATTTCCGGACAGTGGAGAGAAAAAGCAGTACACGGATCGATGGCAGGAACTGGAAGGATTGTCACGGGAAGCCTCTTTGATGCGGTATCATGTAACCTACCAGGCTCCGGAAACCTTTGTTGAGAAAATCAGGAGTATGCTGGATTCCGGCAGGTTCAGTAGCCTGAAGAATATCAATTAACTTTTTGCATTAAGGGTTTACGTAATAAACTGGAATACCCTTAATCCCATTATGAGAGACGAGTTATGAGTGATATGATTGCCTTTTGCGGATTAAACTGCAGTAAGTGCCCGGCATTCCTGGCAACACAAGAAGATAATGACACCTTGAGAGCTGAGTTCTCGAAAATGTTGGCAACAAATTACGGATTGAAATACAAGCCCGAGGAGATCAACTGCGATGGTTGTCACACGACCGGTGACCGGATTCTCGGCTATTGCAGTTCATGCGAAATAAGACTCTGTGGCATGGAGAAAAAACTCGGTACCTGTGCGGAATGTGCAGACCAACCCTGCGACAAGCTCAACAAATTTCACGGTTCCTCGCCTGACGCCAAGGCGGCTTTTGCAGAATTACTGAAATAATAACATCGGATTTTTCCCTGTTTAAATAAGGTTAAGCTTTAATCAAATCCCTATTATGGAAACAGCCATGACCAGCATCTTTCCGGAACCCATTCGGCTGTTACCGGAAGCGGATATCCCTCTTGAGGGAGTGACGGCCTATCTTTCCCAGTCAGAATCCCATCAAACACTGTTCATGCAGTTCGAAAAATCGGTGGATCTGCCGGAGCATGAGCACGCTGATCAGATCGGATTCGTCCTGGAAGGAAGAATCGATATGGTGATCGATGGTGTGATGAAGTCCTACTCCAAAGGCGACAGGTATCACATACCGGCTGGAGTCATACATTCGGCCAGAATCCATGCTGGTTATGCCGATATAACCGTGTTTATGCAACCCGATAGATATGGAACAAAGGAGTAGAGTTCCAGGATTGGAATTTCATTGTCTCATTCGATTGACAGTACACTAAAGTCTATTGTTCCGAGGTTCTTATGGAAGAGGATATTTGGAAGACAATGCAGAAAGAAGCATCCTGGAACTGTAGTGAAGTATCTATATTGAATTAACTGAGCTTCCCATAAGGTCCCTTCCATTGATCTGCCTGCTCTAAAAAGACGTCATAACCATATTTCCTGATAAACTCAATTGATTCCCTGTATTTTTTGTATATATACCCTTTCTTATCAAACCAGGCTCTTATGATTTGGCAGGATTCGTATTCCGAACAATCCGCGCAGGTTTCAAGTTTTTTTTCCTTAAAGCAGCAGACTTTCATTTTACATCTTGCCCGATTGATGTCCCGCTTACCCTCTTCATAGCCTAGTTTACAGCCCGCACAAAATTCTTTCGTAAGTTCTTTGCAAGTGCCGCAATAGGCTCCACAACATCCGATTTGTTTTACGGTCATATGTTTATCCCCCTGTCCGGTTAAGCCGGGCTATGGACAATTCTAAAAATCGCCGCTGTAGCTTCTGCAGGCCAGCAGATACTGGTAGCCATACTCCATGATAAGAAGATCGTTTTGGTTAAAGACTTTGCACTTTACTGTGGCAAATCCCCTGTCAGGTTTGCTTTTTGATTGTCTCAGATCAGACCACCAGGCGTTGACAGACAGCACATCACCAGGGCGCACTGGATTAAACATCTTAACCTCATCCAGTCCGACACCGCTCAGGATGGCAATATTATTCTGAGCATCTACAACGACCTTGGTACAGGCCGATATTGTATGGAGAGAGGAGGCAATCAATCCCTTGAAAATTGAGCGGTCGGCAGCTTCTTCGTCAATATGAAAAATTTGCGGATCATATTTTGTGGCAAAATCCATGATGGATTCACGACTGAAAGCTACCGTTTTGCAATGTAAGGGCTCCGCCTCATAAAGGTCTTCGAGATATCGTTTTTCTGCCATCCAGTTATCATGTGGGCAATAAAGGTCATTCTTAAATCATCATCGTACTGACAATAAGAGCCGTGTTTCCCCGAATCCATGTAGCAGCAAATGTCGGGATTTTCTTTTGTACTGAGTGCCATATAAACCAGTTTTTCGTCGGATTGTCTTGGTGAGGCTACTAGCGGCGGGACTGTATCCAGATGCTGTCCCAGTCTCCTATTTTTTCAAGGGTGTCCAGTGTTTCGGTGTTCAGTTGATAATCCCGGATCTCAGTTTCACTGACCCAGCGATAATCCGAAAACTCTTCGTTAAGGGTGATCCTTGAATCAAGGGCACGACAGTGGAAAACAAGAAAAATCATGTAAACATCCCGCTTTGAACCATCGGCAAAAGCCTTCCGGTAGGTCCCATCCTTAAAGAAAGCAGGTCTGATTCCGTCAATCTCCACCCCGATCTCCTCTTTCAGTTCCCTTCTCAAGGCATCTGTCATGTTTTCATCCGGCTCAAGTCCTCCACCGGGGAGTCCCCACTGGTCAGGAAACACACCCCGGTCGCTCACCATCTTGCAGAGAAGCAGTTGATTCTCCTGATTCCAGACCAGACCAACAACGATGATTCTTCGTTCAGTATTGCAATTAAGTGCCATAAAAAAGCTATGATTTTTCCCGGTGAAAATGCGTCTATTGACAGGTGAAGATTCCCAACGATGTATCGGTTGAGAAAGGTTATCATTCGTCAAAATGCTAAAGCAATACCCGATTCTTCCAACCGCTGTTTATTTGCCTGCTGGAAAGATAGCTCGATCAAATGGAAATATTTCCGGCCCCGGTCGGGCGAATACCGGCACCCAAGCAAATCAAGCCTGTTACCCGGGGTGATTTGGGAGTTGTAACGGTGTAATTGCGCGTCTGAGTATAGTTCAGGAGATTCATAAATGAGACCGGGGTGGATTTGCCGTTCATCTGGGAGTTCAATTAGCCGCGCTATTTGGTGGCAAGTAGCTTGTCAAGTTTAATCATCTGATATATAAATCAATTCAATAAGTTTGTAATCCGTTTCATTTGACAGATCCATCAAATACAACGGCAAGGCTCCTTGAGGTTAAAAAGCTATCTTGCTGTAATTAAAGATAAATTCTGGATCAAACTTCAAGTGTAGCTGGTATGAGAATTGCTACGCTTTGCAAGTTTCTGATGTTTCGGAACTTTTGGATTGATACTCAACCGAACTTTGATAGCTTTCCTTCTAGTCGCCAATTAACCACCTTGAGCGTTCTGAGGTTTATCTACGCCATGGGTATGAAAGGAGGTTTCAATGCAGGGAGTCAAAATTATACTGGTAGCTACCGTTTTAATGTCTATGGTTGGGCTGTTTATGTATGGAATGTGGATCGAAACCCACAAGAAAGAAGTCATACGGGTAGGATTGGAGCCTTTTCCCCCTTTGATCAACGAAGATGGAAGCGGCTACTCAATTGATCTTTTGAAGAGGATCGAGAAGGTATCCAACCTGCAGTTCGATATATCGATCATGCCCTACTACCGGGCAAAAAATAATCTGGAGAAGCTGCGGTTGGACCTTATCGGTCATACTCCCTACCAGTTGGAAGAAAAACCGTTTTACAGGTTCGCCCAGGAGCTGGATTGGTCCAAACCAACCTACACCGATCTCTATGCAAAAAAAACCGGAATGTTTCAGCCAGGAGCCTTAAAAAACACAAAGCGGATCGGCGTTCCAAGAGGTAATGAGGGCTTTTTTTCAGAGCTATTGGATATTCCTGAAGAGAACTTCATCGCCGGATCCGACATGGATAGCCTGTTAAAAATGCTGGATCGAAACGAAATCAACGCTTTTATTTTTGAGAGAGCTTCTACGATGTCTTCCCTGCAAAGACTGGGAATCGCCGGTATCCGGTATCGTAAACTGAAGGAGATTCCAATCGGGTTCGCTGTTCGGAAGGATCAACAGGGGGCCGATTTGAAGAAACGATTGGAAAGACATCTCTCCGATATTGACCAGGGAGGGATATACCGGGTTTATCTGTCCTATACACGGCTACCGGAAAGCGGCGTCGTGCAGGTTCAATAGTTCCGCACTGTTCGGATGACACGGTAATTTGCCTTGTTCTTTCTTGCACCATCAGCATTGGTTGGCTGCACTGGAAGGCACTGTTTTTAACTACCCGAAGTTATAAGATATCGGCGATTTGCTTGATTTGTTGTCTCAGCCACTTATTTGCCGGATCAAGATGGTTTTTCTGATGCCAGTATTGGCAGAGATAATAGTGGCTGACCTGAAAAGGCAGCTCCAGAATTTCCAGCGGTAGAAACTCTTTAAAAACAATGGCCATGCGCCGGGGAATGTTTATGACAAGCTCACTGTCTCTCAGGATCAGGGGCAGGACCATCTCGTGCTGGACTTCCAAAACAATATTCCGTTGCAGCTTTTGGCATTTCAACTGCCTGTCAATCAAATTCGCCTCTTCAAACCACTCGAACTGGGCATGTTTCAGGGTGGCGTATCTTTCCTGGGTCAACGGTTCTTTAAGAACCGGGCTGTCTTTTCTAACCACCAGTACTTCCTCGTCGGTAAACAAGGACTGCTGATAGATGTTTGCCCCGAATGTCAAAGAGCATCCCAGGATGATATCCAGTTCATCGCTTTCCAAAATCGTTCGATAATTGGTCTGAGAAAGGTGCTTGCTTTCCAGTCGGATTCCGGGAGCCACCTTTTGCAGCTTTTTGAACAGGACCGGCAGGATGACCATTTCCGTATAGTCACTCATGGCAATTCTGAAGGTTCGGTGGGATTCGCAGGGATCAAAATCCTCTCTGTCCAGAAAGGTGTTTTTGGCCAATTTGACTATATCCCGGATTCCGGGGGCAATGCGATTGGCGCAATTGGTTGGAATCAGCTCCTTGCCGCTTCTCACAAACAGCTGATCGTCAAAAGTATCCCGGAGTTTCTTCAGGGCCTGACTCATAGCCGGCTGGCTCATCTTCAATTTTTCTCCTGCTTTGGTGAGATGGCGTTCCACAAAGATCATGTCAAAGATGGTCAGGAGATTGAGATCGTATTCGTGAAGATTCATTTTTCTTATGTTGTCGATTCGAAATTATTATTAGATTTGACGTGGAACCAATGATATTCTGTTCCTATCCACATGAATAACCGAAAAGCTACTGGGAGGTGTTATGAACCGGGACAGGAATTCTCAATTGGGTAAATTGATTGTAAACAACAGTACCGCGGTTGCCAAGAGGCCCATCATTCATATACCTGGAATTCAGATCAAAAAGCTGTTGGTCAAACTAAATTATTGGCGTTTAAAAAGAAGTCATCGAAACTATTTGCTAAAACTGCCCGACTATCTGCTGGACGATATCGGGATTACCCGTCAACAGCTGATGGAGGACACTAAACGACCTTTCTGGGAAAAGGGCCTTTTTGATTAAACTGACAGTTCAGGGCGAAATATCGGTTAAATCTTCCACTATCTCACCTTATATATGCCGCACGGATCCGGACGCAGCGAAATCGACATAGACCAAAATTAAGCATAGACTATCCCTATACTCTGCCGTTCGGCAGGCCAAATCTCCAGTAATACTTTGAACGGACAGACCATGAAACAGACCATTGTGCATATCGCCCTTGTGGTGAAGGACTATGACGAAGCCATTGAATTCTATACCCAAAAACTTCATTTTGAACTGATCGAAGATACCTATCAACCCGGGCAGGACAAACGCTGGGTTGTTGTAGCACCTCCCGGTTCGCGCGGGACAACCCTATTGCTGGCGCGTGCTTCCAAACCTGAACAGGAACCCTTCATCGGTAACCAGACCGGCGGTCGTGTTTTTCTCTTTCTCAACAGCGACGATTTCTGGCGGGATTACAACGAGATGAAAGCAAAAGGAATCAGTTTTGTCAGGGAGCCGAAGGAGCAGGATTACGGCATGGTGGCTGTCTTCGAAGACCTCTATGGCAATCTCTGGGATCTACTGCAATTAAATCCGGATCATCCCATCGCCCGAAGATGTGAGTGAACTAAAATGGAAAAAGCTTGGCCGGTTGTGATCAGAAAGACGCCTGCAGGACCGGAAATTCCGGCATTCAGACATTCCCAAGGCGGTATACAGCTAGTGAAAGGAACCATAGAGCCTGGTGAGACGCTGGAAGAGGCCTGTAGTCGGGAGCTGTTGGAGGAGTCCGGACTGGTAGGAGTAGCCGTAAAGCGCCTGGAAACGATTGAATTTTCCGAAGAGAAAGAGACCTGGGGCTTTTGTTTGATGCAATGCTACCAGCAAATGGTAGAAAACCGGACCTATTTTACACGGGATGACGGGGGCACGAGTTCGAATTCTTCTGGCGCCCATTAGACCGGAAACCTGGAGATGAATGGCATCCGGCTTCTCATTCGGTGCTCGATCATCTGAAAAAGATTGTTATCTCATGAACAGGGTAAATTATGACAAGGTGGCAGATATTTATAACTACAGGTACCGGAAATCCTATCGTGCCGATGGGCTTGCAAAAAAACTGGTAGATATCTGCCTTTCAATAAAGGCGAATTCGGTTCTGGAAGTCGGCTGTGGCACCGGTCATTGGCTTGCAGGATTGCCGACTGCACCATTTTCCATCGGTGCGGATGCTTCCTTCGGTATGCTTGCCAAGGCCAAGACTGCAAATCCCGGGATCAATCTGATTCAGGCCGACGCCAATCGTCTTCCCTTAAAACCGGATAGCTTTGATTTGATTTATTGCATCAACGCCATTCATCATTTTGTACGGCCGGAAAGCTTCATTCGGGATTGCTTCGCCCTCCTTAGTCCGGGTGGCACGCTGATTATTGTCGGGATGGACCCCCATACAGGTCTCGATGACTGGTTTGTTTACGATTATTTCGAGGGCACTCGCCAGGCTGACCTGCTTCGATATCCTTCCCCTGCCAAACTGGAATCATGGTTGCGTAAGGCGGGATTTCAATTCATCAGCTTTGAGACGGGTGAAAGACTGCGGAATAACATCAGGAGCGACGAGATCTTTCCCTTGCCCAAGGATTACACTTCACAACTGTCCCTCCTTTCCGATCAGGAATTTCTGAAGGGTGTTAATCGGATCAAGAACGAGATAGCCAACGCCAGATCGGCCAATCGGGAAGCGGAATTCAAAGTGGATATTTCGCTATCGATGGTGCGGGCCAGGGTGCGTTAGATCATTCATATTCTTTGTTTAAAAGTCCGATATCAGCATTCTCATCGAATCTTGTTCTCCCTGGTAAATCCCGGCTTGATCAAATATCGTAATATCGTTATATTGCGATATTACGATATTAAAACAGACAATATTTTGGAATTTGTAATTACCCATGGATTACGAAAAGGAAAGTCAGATCTTAAAAGGATTAGCACATCCAATGAGGTTAAGGATTGTAGAAATGCTGCTGGATGACGAGTGTTGCGTGACTGACGTAACCAATCTGTTGGGTTTGCCTCAATCCACGGTCTCCCAGCACATCGGCGTGCTAAAAAACTGTGGGATTTTGTATCCGGTTAAGTACGGAACCAAAACCTGCTATAAGGTGACTAATCAGAAAGTCGCCGGCTTGGTATCAGTACTTTTAAATGAAAATTAATTACAGGAAAAAACAATGGCGATATTGATCATATTTAACAGGCAACCATATGATAATACAGATGTTACATGGAATGGTTTGCGATTGGTGGATAAGCTGGTAGAAAGAGGAGAAGAGGTGCGGATCTTTCTGATGAACGATGCGGTGGACATGGCTCGCGATTCCTGTAAGCCGCCTGCGGGATATGACCAGGACCTTTCAAAAATGCTCAAGGATTTGATTGCGGAAGAAGTGCCCGTTAAGGTTTGTGGTACCTGTATGGCCCGCTGCGGTATTTATAAGAACGAGCCGTATTTCGAAGGCGCGGAACATTCAACAATGCCCGAGTTAGCGGCCTGGGTGGTGGACAGCGAAAAAGTGATCACCTTCTAAAATCGGTACGATCGGATACAGCTTGTTGTTCAGAATTTTCCGGCTGTCTATTGTACTGCCAGACGTCGGTTCCTTCGTTCGTTATCAGCCCAGGAGCCGGCTACCGCCTCGTGAAAAACGGGACTGCACAGGTGTAGTGTTTCCGGTTCGATTTGGAGTGGTCAATTATTTCACGATTTAGAGAAACTCACTTTTTATCGGGGTATAATTCATGAAACGAATGCAAATCGGTTTCAAGGTATTGGCCATACTCCTAATCCTCCTGACCGGTGTTTTTTATCCGGTTCTTTTTGCCAAAAACATCGGTTCCGGATTTACCTTTAATCCCGAGGCGGAGTACTGGCCTACAACGGGATGGAGATTCTCGTCACCGGAACAACAGGGGATGAGTTCTGAAGAACTATCCGGGGTATTTGATGAAATCAAAACAAAGCATCTCAGTTTCAAGAGCTTGGTGATTGTCAGAAATGGTTACATCGTTGCAGAGGCTCACAGATACTTTCCCGAGCTTTTGCATGGCATATACTCCAGTACCAAAAGTGTGTCGTCTGCACTAATGGGGATCGCTATTGATAAGGGCCATGTCAAAGGTGTCAGGCAGACCCTTTTGGAGTTTTTTCCCGAGCTCTCGAAGAAGAATGATAACGGCAAGACCGGATCCATCACGGTGAAGCAACTGCTAAACATGAGCTGCGGGTTTGATTGGCCGGAACTTGAAAAGGGGTATCTTGACTTCAGCAATCCGGCCATAGAAATGATGAAAGGAGATACGGCCAGCTACATCCTGGACAAGCCTGTGATTCAAGAGCCCGGACAACATTACAACTACAATTCAGGTTGCTCTCACCTGCTTCTGCTTATTCTGGACAGGGCGGGTTTGGAAATCGCGACATTCGCCCGTGACCAATTATTCGCTCCCCTGGGTATAACATCTTATATTTGGAACCGGGATGGCAACGGATTGCCCAATGGAGGGTATGGCCTGGATATGCGCGCTCGCGACATGGCAAAATTCGGATACCTGTTTCTTAAAGGAGGGAACTGGGACGGTCGGCAGGTGATATCTACAGCCTGGGTGGAAGAGTCGTCAAAGAAGCAGATCAGGATGAACTGGCGTGGTTTCGTAGCTGATGACTACGGCTATCAATGGTATGTTCATCCCTTTGGTTTCCATTCCTTGGGTTATAAGGGGCAGTATATTTTTGTCATTCCGGATAAAGAACTGGTGGTGGTTTTTACCTCGGATCTGCCCAGAAATCAATTGGATGCCCCGATTCACCTGGTGAAGTCGGTGATTATTCCGGCCGTTAAATCGGACCGGGCCCTCCCGGAAGATGCCAAAAATCTCAGGATTCTGAGAAACAAAAGCAAAAGATTCGATATCTATTGATGTCATTCGGGTAATAATCAATGAGAACAAAAGAACCTGCCATCGCCCTGTTCAGGGGGATCAACGTTGGAGGACATAATTTGCTTCCGATGAAGGAGTTGGTGATCATGCTGGAAGAATTGGGATGCGAGGCGGTTAAGACCTATATTCAAAGCGGGAATGTCGTCTTTCAACGGGAAATATCCGATGTTAAGGAATTTGCGGAACGAATTTGTGCCACGATCAACAAAGCGAAAGGGTTTGCGCCAAAGGCGCTTTTGCTGAGTCGACAGGAGCTGGAAGAGGCAATCTCCAATAATCCGTTTGACTCCGGTAACGGAAAGAACCTTCATTTTTATTTCCTGGAAGATAATCCCACTCAGCCAAATCTGGAAAAACTTGAATCTCTGAAAAGAGAGTCGGAGGCGTTCGAACTCAAGGGAAGGATATTCTATTTATTCGCACCGGAAGGAATCGGACGATCCAAACTGGCTGCGAATGTGGAAAAATGCATGGGTGTTCCCGTTACAGCCAGGAACTGGAATACCATCAGTAAATTGAAAGCCATGATTGATCCATTGTAATGAGCAGCGATCCGGCAAATTAAATGGCACCCGACGAACCGGATTGGAGTTTAACCTCGTATGATAATACACATGTACTGTTCATCCCCACCGTCACTCTAATAACACCCTGTGAGAAGCCATGAATTCACTCGTCGAATGGAAGGACAGACCGGTTAAGTACCTCCGGGATAAAGTCATCAGCCAGCTAAAATACAACCTGGGAAAAGATCACCTGGAAATTGAGGAGTTTGATCAGATGATGAGGGTGGCCTTGAGCACCCAGAGCAAATCGGAACTCTTCTCCCTGGTGGCGGATCTTCCCAAGGATGATAGCCCGGAAACGCAAGAATCGGACTACAAACCGGATGTTTATCGGAACAGGGATATGTTGGTGAGTGTCATGTCTGAACAAAAACGTATCGGGAACTGGTTCAGTTCAAAGCAGTTGAGGGTGATTACCGTGATGGGGGCCTCGGAAATCGACTTCAGAGACGTTCGGTTTAAATCGGATTTGCTGTATATCTCTTTGGATTGCTGGTTCGGGGAGGTCAGGGTGATTGTACCGCCAGGCGTTAACGTCATCAGTAATGTGCTCACGATTGCAGCAGCAGCCGGTAACAAGAATAGGACGAGACTTGATCCGAATGCACCGACCATTGTCATTGAAGGGAAAGTCCTTTTTGGAGAACTGGCAATCAAGGAAAAGACCTAGGGGCGCTTCAGCATTCTCCTTCCGCCCCACATTTGCATAATCGTTTTCAAACAGATCGAAATCAACCATCAACTAAAGTTTAATAGCGTTTAATCCGGGAAAGGATGGAATATGTTGGAAACCTTGGATACGGAAAGGATTTACGGGCGTATCGCCACTTCTGATGATGAGGGTTCGATCAGGCTTGTTTTGGAGGAAAATCTAACCGTGCTGCAATTATTGGAGAGCAAGGTAGATGTTGCAAGAGACGCACGCAGAATTGCTGACAACGATGATCTGCCACCCGGTGGCAAAAAGGAGAACTCCTATCATTATCTGCTGTTTGCCAGGAGCAACAACGAGGTGGCTGGTATTCTGAGTTGTTACCTGGGCTATCCCGAAAAAGAGGTTTTCTACGTAGGCGGTCTCTTTCTCAGACCCCGATGGCAGGGTATTGGGTTAGGAAAAGAGATCGTTTCCCGGGTGGAAGATCTGCTTAATAATAACATAGTCAAACAAATCAGACTGGGCGTCGGTCTGAAGAACTGGTCTGCTCTTCGGTTCTGGACCGGGCTGGGGTTTGATACCATTACCAAAATAAAAGGCGATTCTGAGTTCGGAGTGAACCAGTTTGCCGCCGTTGAACTGCTGAAGAGAATTGGATGAGGTTGTTAAACCGGTGAAAGTCCCCTTGTAAGCGCATTTTCCGGGAGGGTCGAATAGCCGGTTCAATTTCCGGGAACACCCCCCCATTACTGCGGGAACACCTGAAAACCCACCATCATCATCAAAATCCCACCTATCCCCGGGGTCTTCCATCCTTTTCATTAAAACAGTGCGAATTCCATTGTTTGAACCTGTTAATATTGACTCCTGGATTTTTCGAGAGACAGCACAATAGAAATTCTGTGCACAACTGGATATAAGGTTTATGAATGGTTATTCATTTCGATCACGGGAATGGAGTATCATTATGACCCAGCCACTTGACAACCAACTATAGGATAGTTATTTAAAATAGTGTTATGTTGCAGATACGACCGCCCTGCAGACGGTTAAATATTCTGAAGCCAGGAAATCTGCCGGCTGGAGGGCCGAAAAATAATCTATAATTTAAGACGATGGGCCTTGATTTTTAAAAACCAACGCACTTTTACCATCGAAGTAATTTTATGCTGCTGTCTGTTGAATTAATCGATCAGGCATATGTGCATGGATGAGTAGGAATCTGAGTTTGGGAGCTATCAAAGGCCCTTATTGTTTCACAATGAACAGGATGGAGGTATGATAAGTAAATTTCTTAATCGTCATCAGGGAGGCTTGAGGATAGTCAGGACGATTCTCCTCATTGTCATTGGTGCCGCTGCCGGATTTGGTGCTGTTTATGCCGCTGAAGGAACCGACACCTTTGGGTTGAGCCCTTTGACGTTTTTCATCGTGTTGACACTGGTTTGTACCTTAATCGGTGTTTTTGCTGTTCTGGCAGGCGTGGGCGGTGGAGTGATTTTCACACCGTTATTCATGGGATTCACCCCGATCGACTCATATATCGTCAGATCAACCGGTTTATTCGTAGCGATGGTGGGGGCCCTGGTTGCTGCCAGGCCGTTTTTGAGAAAGGGAATCGCTAATATTCGTCTGTTGTACACCGGTGCTGTGCCATACGCGGTTTTCGCAGTGATTGGCTCTCTGCTTGCAGGTTACATGAACACTGCCCTTGGGCCAACAGGTGAGTCTTTCATCCAGGGGGCCCTGGGTGTGATCGTTATTGCCATTGGGGTGCTTTTTATTGTCAAAAAGAACACCGAATACCCCGAGGTGGCTAATGTTGACGGATTCACCCAGAAGATGGATCTGCCCATGCCTTATTTCGAGGATTCTCTAGGCAAAGTGGTCAATTACAAGCTGGTCCGCGCTCCGGTTGCCCTGCTGCTGTTTTGCGGAGTCGGGTTGATTTCAGGACTGTTCGGACTGGGCGCCGGATGGGCCATGGTTCCGGTGTTTAATATGGTGATGCTGGCACCGCTCAAAGTAGCGGCTACCTGCAGCAAGGTAATGATCTCAATTGGGGATACCGCCGCAATCTGGCCTTACATTCAGGGCGGTGGAATGTTCCCGCTTTTCGCTGTACCGAGTATGATCGGGCTGGTGATCGGAACCCTGATCGGTTCCAGGATTATGCTCAGGGTGAAAGCAGGATTTATTCGCCCGTTGATTATCATTGTCATGTTTGGTGCCGGTATCCGGCTCATAATGAAAGCTTTCAGCTAGAATAGGAGGTCTAAATGAACGAAGAGAATGCACCCAAGCCGTTGTTTTCGGGAGTAATCTACGGCGAATTCGCTTTCTGGCTGGCAGTTATCGGCTCAGCCATTGCTATCATCGGTATGATGATTTACTTCTCCGGCAACCAGTTCTTTGACGCACAAGGTCTATTGAACGGCCTTTGGAGTGGACAGACAGCGGAAGAGATCTGGAGGAACGCTTCGGCAACAAAAGAGGTTATTCACGGTCACTGGTATCTTGATTATTTAACAACCAGCGACGGAATTGCCATGCTAGGAATCGGTGTTTCCTGCCTGGCCGGCGTCTTTGGCGCCTGGGGATCCTTTCTGGTGATGGTAACCAAGAAAGACAATCCCACCGTCTTCATGGTCTTCGCAGGCCTTATTTCCCTGTTATTGACAGCCTCGGCCTTCGGACTAATCACCATGCATTAGATTCGATCCGCTCTATCTTCTGCGGCACCCCAATTGTGGTGCCGTGTCAAATTAAAGATCCTGATATTGAATCAATCGGTAAACCTTCCCCGGGATGGGAAAGTTGGGCTTTATTTTGATGGATTAGAAAAATTGATGAGAACCTATCAGTCAAGTGAAGCTTTGAAATTTGCCTTAACGATCAGGGATACATCGCGTATTCGGATTGGAGCTGGCTGATGAGGTAATACATATCAGCGATACTGTTCAGACTATCGATGACATCCCGAACATATCCGATATCTTTCCTGACAGCCGCATTGCAGGAATCGTATATCTTTTTTGAATACCCTGATGTTTCCGGGGTTCCGATAACGGCATCAAGGTCAGCCAACCTTGTTGTTGCCTGAATCAAATAGCCATCCGGGTCTGTTGCGGCTTGCAGAACTGCTATCCATGAGGTGTTGTATGTCGGTCTTGTGGTTATGGGATCGAAACCGTCGTGATCGGTCAGAAAGGTGTCAAGGGCCGATTTGAATGTTACCGTGTCCGAGACGAACTGATTATCTGTTGATTGTCTTTCCGTTTCAACCGAATTTGATAGTGTGTTTTCAGGATCAACGATCCAACCGCATTGAACCTGAAGGTGAGTCAACCCGCTTTGACCGTCCTTGAGTGCCTGGACCTCATTGTAGTAGCAGGTGTATCTACCATTATCGGATCGAACGTAATTCGCACTGCCTGAATTCCAGGTCCAGAGATTTTCATGAACGTAATCAATGTCGCTCCCCTGGTAACCCATTGTATACGTTTTAAAGGTAGAAGGATTTCCTGCATTCCCCGATCCATCCACCGGAATCGGATTGTTGCCGGGATCCGTAAAATCCATGATTGCCTGCAATGCCGCCAGAACCGTCCCGGGATTTTCCTGGACAGTGTTTCCATCCGAACTGTATGGATTCTCCGAATAGCCCGCCGGTTTTGTCCCGTATTGCCATTTTATGTCGGAATGAATCTCCCATTTGGGTTGCCCTTCTTCAAAGTGAATGAAATTTCCTTTAAAAGCAGGTTTATCTGTGTATTCTCCGTTAGTACAGGGGAACATGGGACTGGTTTCAATATCCGGGTAAGAATCGCCAATCTTTTTGGCAGTCGATACGAGATAGGGATTAGCGGATCGGATCAGGTCGTTGGTTTGGTCCGGATCAAGGTACCCCAGTAATTCTTTAAAACCAACTTGATCAAGCAGTGTTGCGCTTTCCGGGTTATCGGTCAGATGATTCCAGGAACCGTTGGCTGTCAGTCCTTCACAGGTGATACGGATGGTGCCTACAGCCTGGTGATCGATCTTCTTTCTTAGAATCATGGTATCCATAAGGGCCGGACGATCCGACAGGACCCCTTCGTTGATGCGGATCAGATTGAGTGTTAACCCCTGCCCGTATGCCTTTGTGTCCAGACTGAAATCCACTTGCTCGTAGTCGGTATCGAATTTCTCCAAGTTGGTAAAGGAGTCAAAAACAAAGCGGATCAGTGTATCCTTGACCGGGGCTTCGGTGTATTCCAGATGCACCTCCCCGCTTTCGTAGTTGACTGTTGAACTGGTCAGATTGTTGCCGGTCAGGTTACCGGAACCATCATCCCCGCCGATTTGGATTTCGTCATGTAAAATTTTGATAGTCTCCGGGATCGGAGGCTTTTGCAGGGAGAAATTGAAAAACAAAGACTCCCCGTCGGCTTTTGTTATTACCTGGCTGAAATCGATCAGCGGGACAGGACAGGAAAAGGCCTTTGCCTCGTTTTGCAGGGTGCAGAGGGTACTGTCTGCCTGTTTTTTTGCCAAATAGTATTGGGATGCATCATTGATAGTTGCCGGATTTCCATTGGTATCGAAAAACTCGTAACCAAATCGGTTGGCTGAGGGGAATGTGAATTCTGTACCCGAATTCCACAAACTTGAGTCCGGCAGATCAAAATGCATTATTCGATCGGTGGTGAGCCCTCTCAAAATGGCTCTTTGTTTTCCGTAGAAGGAGGCAATGTCGTGATAGGCCAGGTTCAAACCTTCTCCCAGGGCCGCTTTTAACTCGTTGGCCAGTTCACACTTCTGGATCACCTCCAGGCGGGCAGAGATCACCAGAGAGGGCGCATCCCTGAGATCCTGTTCTCGTTTTGCTTTTTCTTCCGCTATGGTTGTCATGTAAGTCCGCTGATATCCGGGATGAAATCTGGTCCCACACCGCATCCTCTGAATACACAGGATTTCAAATAGGAATCCAGGATTCTCGCTTTTTTGAGTGCGATCAGACGTTCGTCATTCATTTTATCCCTGTAAAGCTTTGAAAACTGTTCCGCCATCAAGGCCTCACTTCCGGACTGGAATCCTCCCACGCCGTGCTTGCCCCCGGCAGTGGTTGTAGCCTGAACCATATTGTGAATGGCCTTGGCCTCTTTCAGTCCAACCAACACCGCATCCGGCTTTTGATCCTTCCAGACCTTTCTCAACTCATCCGATAATTGTGAGATCCCCGGCGACGAGCTGGGAATTCCCATCATGGCTGTCTGACCCGAATCAATGTACTGCGAAATGGAGGTTGCAATCCTACGGGCTGGGATCATCTCATCCGGGCTCTGCTTCCGCCAGACCGATTCGAGGCTGTCTGCTACTAAATTTGGGTTTAAGGGCATTGTTATCTTTATTGTTAGTCAGAACTGTTGTGTATACTGGATATTATAAGTCAGCGGAAATCCACTTATCGACAGCAATTATGTCGTAAAACGTGCCTGTCCCTGGCTTTCCTGTTCAGCCTGTTTTGCTTTCAAGATGAACAATTCCTTGGATATTTCATAACACTCGAATTTATCCAGATTTACAATTAGCTGGCGCTCGTCTTCAAATATCACCGCCATGTACTTGGCGGGTTGTCGTCTCATTCTCACTGATACTGGTTTTCCGGATTGAGGATTGATTTGCTTAAACTCGTCATAGCCGGGGTTCAGGTCATCGGGAAAATGATTGCCTTTTACCCTTTTCAATTTTCTATCAAACCAGAGTTTTCTTTTTAGTGTTATTGTGTAGGTATTCATAGGACTATGCTGTTCACACGATTTCAAAATCCGAGAAAAGTTCTATATTTTCAGTCAACCAAACATACGCCAGTTTTGCAATGTTTTGACCTTCAGGATTCATTTTATCAACAGAAAAGGGATCCTCGTATGTATCATCAAATACCATTTTGGTTCCGTTTTGCACTTCATGTGTCACTAATTCTCCATTTTCTCGTATCTCCTCACCATTCTCGTTTAGCTTGGGAACTACAGAAACAATTGGTTCCTCTTTCATGCGGCCTGAAGGGATGGTATAAAATAATTCATTTTCAGTCTTCTTATAGTCAGGTTTATTTTCATCCCTAACTTGCAATGCAATCTGAATGGTATGGTCAGTAGTATTGGAAGAAGCATCCAGGCTTTTGCTGTAGGTAATGCTGTGAATAAGGCCATAGTAATACTTTGATCCTTTTTTGAAATTCTTTTTTAGTGCCATGTTATTCTCCGATTTACTTATTTTATACGAATATAATAAAGGACTTTAAAATACTGCGGAAGATTACTAGTTGACCCCGGTAAATCACCGGCACCTATAACATGTGTATGAGCATTATCACTGATGCTACCTGATACTGAACTAGAGCTATGAGTATGTGCCTTTGAATAGGAATAAATATCCGGACCATTCAATATATTTGCGGTGTCATTACACCACCATGCCGATCCGATTGTCGGCTTTTCATGACCATATCCGCTAGTTCCTGATGATGAATTCGGGACTCGGATTTTATGAGTGTGGCCTCCACCTCCTTGCCCAGCAGCCGTTAAGGAGAAGCCATGATTGTGTGTATCAATTAAACATCCGTGTGTATGATCTTTTAAAAAATTATCGCCGTCCCTCCCATATTCCGTCCCTCCCATCAGAAACCGGGAATCGGTCAGATTTGGGACATTGATGTCTACTGATTGGGTACCATCCGCATAGGTGAATTTGAAGGTCCCGATGCCGTCGCAATGGATCCAATACTCGGTGTTGATAACCTTGGAGATATCAACATACGGGTGTAAACCGATTATCGAGCCAATGGGGACTTGCTGCAAATGTGTTGTGTTGAAATCGGCTTCCATTTCGTTTCTGATGGCTTGCCGATCTGCGGCGGTCTCATCCCTTATTGCCTGCCGATCAACAGCGGTGTCATCCCTGATGGACTGGCATTCCGCCTCCGCGTCAGTCTTGAGAGTATCAAAGTTCTGATCAATTTCGGAGATGATATCATTTAACACTCCCGAACTGGCCGGACTGGCGTAGGGTATGGTTGATAAAGGGTAATTTGGGATATTCATGGTTACCTGATGCCTCTGTTGAGAACTTTGTTTACTTATGTGAATGATCTGATTCTCTGATGTTCGAAATCACTAACAGATCATTCATCTCCGGATTAAACATCATATCTTTACTGCGTGTCCCTGCTTCAAAAGCGTTACCTCTCTAAATCTAGAATTTTACCGTAATTTGCAATTGATACGCTTCACCGATGGTTTTGAACACCTCCCTGAAGGTGAAGTAATAGGCCAGTTCGTCATTACTATCCAGGATGCCAAATTCGGAGATGGTTTCATCCGCCAGCTCGGTATCTTCTATGGAGCCGGTGAAGGTGGTTGAGAAACCGCCTGCATTCAGTTGCTTTTCATTGGCCTCAATGATTTTGGAGAAACCGGATATGGGTGAAAACAGGGAAATCCGTGATGGATCTTCCTTCTTGGGACCGGTCAGGGTCAGGGAGGCTCCCACCTGATCAGCAGTGGCATTCTGACTGATGGTAATGGCCCCGCCCGATTCATCGATTTGGGTTACAAAAGTACTGTCCGGAACTGGAGTTCCTTTTATCTGCTGGGTCAGTTTCAATTTTGCAAAATCCGTAATTCCCGTAATGACATTGGATCCACTGGTCGTCGTTCCAATGAGAGGCTCATCGGTAATATGGCCGCCGTTCCCCCAAACAAATTTCGACAGAACGGGGGTGGTGCCGTCGTAAACACATTTTGCCAGTGCTTGTCTCCAATTATCGGTCATGGTTGCATCCGGTGTAATCGTCATGGTAACTCCCTTGTTTAAATAGCTTTTCTGATTTTAACAGGTCGATCTTCCGGCAGATCAAAAGACCAGCCGGAATCAAAGGTACGAACATAGTTGCGACTGTCTTTCGTTTCCGTATCATCGAATACCGGCGTCTCCGGAGCTAACGACATTGAGACATGAACAACAGGTTTATGGGTTTTTGTTGTTAGCAGTTTTTTACTCATCGACAAGAACGAATACTGCCACAAATGTTTGTATCGGCTCCAAATATGCCTGGGCAGTTCCACTTGAGTCTCATGAAGTGTCTGATAACGGAAACCTGCCAGAATAAGGGCAGAGGCCCTTTTGAGGTCGTCGATCAGCAATTGCACATATCGTCTCTGGTTGATATCAACATGAAAGCTGTCGAATTGCACATAAACCTCGGCCCAATCCAGATGTGTCAGATAATCCTTGTCTCCTTTATCCTTGTATTCAATGGTGGTGGCGGCTATGCCAAGCCTGTCCAGCCATTCCTGGATAGTGGAGGTGATCCCTGCCGACTTCCAGTATTGATAAGCCAGATTAACACGATTGCTGAACTGATCGGGCTCCTCAAAGGGAAATTGCTTTATTCCACGACTCTCCCCATAATATTGGATAAACTTCGGATCACAGGTACTCGGTGAGTATTGTTCCCTCACCCATTTGATATCCTCACGGGCCTGGTCCAGGGATTTGGCAATTCCCTTAAAAACGGGCCACCAGGGATTTTCCTTCCAGAACAGAAGAAATCTCAGTTTGTCCTTGAAGTAATCAAAAAACAGTGAGTCGGACATATTTGTTTATGGGTTGTTCTGTTTAGAGCCGGATCCGCCTGACGCTTTTTTACTGCTTGACTCGGTTCTGACCAGGTTTATGGGAGCGAACTCTTTATAGATTCTTCGAATCATCAAATTGTTTATGCACCTATCCGGAAACGCCTCAAATCCCATCGTTATGCTGAATAATCACTTGCTCTTTTTGATAAAAAGCAATCAACTATCATTCTCAATCAGACAAATTCCGCTGTGATGGTTACTGACGAGATATTGATCAATTCCATGTTTCCTGCGACGACATCGACCGTAGGTGAAATCCAGTCAATTTTGTTTACTTCCCTAAGCTTGGCTGCCACGATCAGGGTGTCCAGGGTAAGATTCTGACGAATCTGCAGCGGCGCTACTCCCTCTTTTGTTGTTAACGGATCGTTCAGGGCAAATAACCTTTCCCTCACCTCGGCAATGATGTTTTCCATATCACCCGATGTCAGGTAAAGATGGAGTTCCAGAGGTTGATTCACAACCGTAATGGGGAATGCCCTGACATCGTCAAACTGGCGGGAGTTTGTATCGATTGCCGCCTGTACATTTGTTATTACCGAACCAGGCGGTGCGCCGTTTTCACCTCTTATTATGATATCCACCGTGGCTTGCCCCCTTGGGTGTTGATCGTCGATGAAAACATCCACCACACCATCGATATCACGAGCTATTTTCTCATAGTAGGCATCGTTCGTTTCGCTGACCGCTTTCCATTGGAGGATGTACCTGGTCTTCAGTGAGTCTTCGCTCTCTTCGTCATGTCCTTCCGCGGTTATCCAATCGGATTCATTGGTGACCGAATCAAAGCCGCTGACAGGAGTGACGATTTCTGTGATGCTCCCTACCGAAACGTTATAAGCTCTTCCGGGTGACTCTGCTTCCACTTTTGGAAAAGCATGAGCTTCCCCGTCCTGACAGATATGCTCTTCGGTTGAAATGTAACGGTATTCCTGTCCTTGCGAATCTTTGCGGGTTTTAAAGATTTTCCCAACCGGAATGGTTTTTACTCCCACCGTATCGATACGGGTAACTTTCAGCACTCCTTCGGTTTTTGAGGCCGGCTTGGGTACGAGACCCACGCTTTCACAATGCTGCAACAGATCTACGCCGGTAGACAGGTGGGGAAAGGCCTGGAGGAGCTTGAATTTGAGGTATCCGTAAAGCTGATAAAGTCCCCAGGCGGTCAATTCAACCATCCCCCGCAACACGCCATCAAACAGGCTGAGTTTCTTGGGAAGGTTTCCACTGGTTTGGAATTGGCTGATATTGGTGTAAAGATCCTGTCGAATATCATCCAGTGATTTATCAATCCTGGTGTTTTCAATCGTCGTCATATTAGTCGTTGGTTTGTTTGATGAGAAGACTCAGGTCGCCGCCGGGTTCAATTACCAGGTTGAAAGGGGACTCCTCATTGAGAATCTCGAATTGCACCCGGATCTGCGCAGATCCATCAGGATTTGTAGCTACGTTGGCAAATGTCTTGTTTGGATTAACCCGATTGTCTTTATTAATGGTATTGATTGTTTCGGCTATCATCGCATTGCGATTCTCCGGGGAGTTTTCCTCCCTGATATAGAGATAGAGACGGCTGCCAAAGGTGTTGTTATAAAAAAGCCCTGTCTGATTGTCTTCTGCGATGGGAGTAGCAAGTCGCAGTTTGATCTGTTGCACGACCGTCTGAGCCCCACTTGTGAAAAGCTGCTCCCCGGTGTCGGAAATTACGGGCTGAAAGGTTTCATCCAGCAGAATATCCTGCCCGTAAATGTCGTTTGATTCGTTAGTATCGGTCGTCATGCCATTTAATTCACTGATTGCGTTTGGTTTTTTGCGTAGCTGCGTTCAGTTCACATGTAACCGGATTTGCGAAAACCGGTTTATTTTTTCCTGTTTTATATCAGCTATATGCGATCTTATAATCCGGTATTTGATACACATGGTTACTCCGCAGGTCTGATGTTTCAAGGGAAGAGCTCCCTCCCCGGTTTTGTATTGAGTTTCATGCTTCCAATCCCAGTAAAACGGAAAAGGGTGAGACATTTTGCAGTGTTCCCAATCCCAGTATGCCGAAGCAAAAATCGTAGTCATCCGGTATGTTCGAGTCGGTCGTAATGAGTTGATCCCTGAGATCTGCCAGTGTGATGTTAGGTGAATAATTCCAGTAAAAGCTGTTTATGGTACTGGCGTTCATAAAAAAGTCATCCAGATCCTGCAAACCTTGTTTTACCTTTTCCAGCATTCCCAGTTTATGATTCAGCTTTTTGCCTAAAAATGTCGTTGCTTCCGAAAATCCCAACATGGACTGGTCAGCGCACTTTTGAAGACTATCTACGCGAGCCATGGTTTTCTCATATGTTCGCAACAGTTCTCCGGGTTTTCGAAAATCCCACAGCGGTTCCATTGGAGGCGGAGACGGTGCTTCGCTCGCTGTTTGCTCTATTGTGATGGATAGGGTTTTCAATTCCGGTATCGTGAAGAATCCGTTCACCACATTTAGCAAGTCTCTATACTCCTGCAGGGAACTCACGGCCCCGATGCCGATAAGGACAGTGGCGTTTTCCGCTTCTCCAAGCTCTGAAGGATTGAGATCGAACGTATCTGCCAGTTTTTCCGCCATTATCTGCATTACCCGACTCGGTTTCATGCCGTATACTCCCTGGGTGGGACGGTACGTCCCGGCTCCTTCCAGGTACGGATGTACCGTCATCCAGGAGATTTTTGCCTGGATGGCGTTTTGCAGGTCTTCCCACGCCTGATCAAGAGAATCGATAACGGATTGAAAACAGATTGACCAGGATGGCGTTTTAAAACTCTCCCAGAACTCCATTACGGATGTCGTGGATTCACTGATAGTTTTTAATCCGTTGGAAAGCCCAATCAGCGCATCCGACAGTCCGTTCAGAAAATCCAACATGCCCCTGAAATCCTCACCGGTTCCGGATTGAAATCCCGGAAATTCAGGGATTTCAAAACCCGGCAGCCCGGGTAATCCCGGAAAAGAGAATCCGGGAAAAGCAGGCAGGCTGACACCGGACAACCCCGGAATTGATGGAGCTGCAGGGATAGTTGTTTTCTCAAATTGAAGCGGCATGGCTGACTTACTTTATTGTTGTTTCAAGTTCAATTTCAAAATCCGCTATTACCGGCGTACCCGGAATGGTGTTTATTTAAAAAACAATCCCAAAGCTGTTTTATCACTCTCCAGCGTTGCCTTGAGGGATTCAATCTGGGACATTATTTCCACAAAATCACCCGAGTTCAGAGGTGTGGAGGAGGGGCCCACACCTGTGCCTACATTTAACTGATTAATGGTTTCACAGATCTCACCTAATTTGACGAATGCCTCGTTGATGGTCTCATAGAGATTCTCGGTAATGCCCCTCAAGGATTCGACAGAGTTTGACAAATTAAAGACTCCCGCAAGGATATCCACGTCATAATTGCCAGCAACAAGGTTGACTTTGTAGTTTCCGGCCAGGGCATCCAGTTGATAGACATTTTCGGAAGGTGATATTGAGATATTCGTTAACTCCTGTTTCAGACTGGCCGCTCTTTGAGAGAACGGACCGGAAGCGAACTGTCCCATGGAACCGGCGGATAAGAGCGTAAATGTGTCTTCACTGACCAGGTTAGTTGTCGCTCCTCCGGCTGTGAGTGATCCGGCTGCACTCAGCTCAATTCCTTCGGCCGCTTCGACGGTAAAAGGAGCCGATTCAATCGAAATACCTTTTTCGACTGTAATTTTAAGGTTTCCTTCGCATTGCGTTTCATGATTGCCCCAAGCGATTTCTTCCCGATTGCCCGAAACGAAGCTTTTGGAAGAACCTCCCACGGTTTCTATCTTATCCCTTCCGATCCGACGGAATGACTTACCGGGAATGCACTCCTCCCGTGATCCTCCGTTGCCGAACTTGAGGTAATTTCCCGGGCCTTTCTGTATTAATAGCTCCCCCGGAAACACGCCATTCGGAACTTTGTTGTTGGCGTACCGAAGGTTTGAAATGCCGGGGTAATTCTCGTCCCCTCCAAAATAGGTGATGTCGCAAATAAGCCCCACAACGGGTTGACAAATGATCCCGCGATCCGGGCCGGCAAACATCACGGGGATTTCAATGTGATTGATCACCGGTTTGTCCTCATCAATGCTCTCATCATTGTTCAACGGCTGAACATCACAATAGAAATGCCGGTCATTTGTTGTGTAAACCTTTTCTATCCGCCCTTTGATCGTCGTCGGGTAAAAGGATTTCAGGTCCGGTGCCAGCAGCTCTATCACACGCCTTAGTAGGTCAGCCTTTTGGCGCGGTGTGATGTCTGAAATATCAAGAGTTGTCTGCTCTTTCATAGTCGGTGACAGGTAAATAATTAATACAGGTGGACGCAGAGTTGTTTATGAACCGGTGTATCACATCGATAATCGGGAATTCTCCATCCACCTGTCGGCGTTTATCTACTACACGTATGGTTTGCGAGTGTTTTAGATCCGGAGTTAGGAACGTTTCAAAGCTGTTAAGAGGCAGATCTGCATTTTCACCTTTGGTTATATCGCTGCTTCGATTGTTAATCCGGTGCGTGATCAAACCTTCACCAATGCTGAAAACTCTCAAAGGATCGGATGGCTCGAAAGCGGCGCTCCAATGGAAAACTCCCTTCTTGTCCTGCCACAGCGCCAAGTATTTTCGTGACTCCCGATGACTGAGTCTCATACTCCTTTCCACTCCTTTAATGGTATCCCAGGCGGATTTTGAGTTGGCTATAAATTTAGGAAACACCACCTGGATGTTTTCGATAGCCCCTGGTTGAAATCCGGTCTCCTGGATAATGTTTTTGACAATTGGTGCCGGAGTTTCGTTTTCCCAGGTTTTTTTTATTTTTTTTCGTTTAAACCGAACATCTTCCTTGACCAGCTCCAGGTCCAGGGTGTTTTTTTTGATCTCGTGTATGGTTTCCACTTCAAATCTCCAGGTATGGCTTTTCTGACCTGAATATCCGATGGTGATGAGGGCGAGATCTCCTTTTTTGACTGATTTCAAGAGGTGAAAATTAACATCCCATAAACGCACCAGTGCTTTTGTCGTTGAAACAAATCTGGATGAACGAATCACAAACCTTGGACAACGATTGGTTTGTAAATTCCCCACTTGAATCGTTGTCTGGAGTCTTCCTAACTCAGTGAGCATCTCAAGTTATTCAAATTTCGGGTTCACGGGTTGATAACAACTATTCACAGGTTTAACTCTCCACTGACTGTCTGCCGTTCTCAACCCATTCCCCCGTTGCAATCAATCGTTAAAAATAGCCGGATCTGCTGCCGGTTCGGTTGCAGAGGTGGCCGGCAATCCGATCGATGAATCGGCTCCCCTTCTGGCAGCATTCTCCTCAATCTGCACTATGGCAGGTATAAATTCCCTGAAATCCAGGACAATACTGATTGTGTCGCTCTGATCATTTTCCACGGATCGTAGTCTATCAAAAGAGACTTTATGTATTCCTCTTGCCAATACATGTCGATTGACAATCTGGTAGATAAACGGGTTACCGTCTTTGTCCGTGGATTTGAAGAGCCGGTCGATCACTTCCAGTTTCTCATAACAGGTTTTACCTTCATTTTCGGTAGTCAAATCCATTTGCAGACGGATGTCCGCATCATCCCATCCCAACGGTATTCTGACGGTTCCGCTGAGTTGATCGTGGACTTTATCGTCGCTTCTAAATCTTCCGGAGATTGTTATCCGTGTCATGATTCCCGGGAGTTCCGTACTTCCCAACCTGACTACCCCATCTTCAAAGCTTAACAAAGACATAACGCTAACTCATGGTATCGATGATGGACTGCAATTCGCTGACGAAACTTTCTGCATTGGCAACTCCGGGGAGGTTAAGATCAATCGTGATGTTTTGGGTTCTTTGGTTGCTGCTGTTCATCACTTTGATCAGTTTTTTCAGTCCCTCCCTTTTGTCAACTGTGGAGGCATGAGTTTCAGCTCCTTTGTTGCTAAACATTTCGATTGCCGGATGGTCTTTTCCGATAATCGAAGCATATTTTTCAGTTTTCTGCCCCTGATGCAATCGTGGTGGAACAAAAGCGGTTATTGCCTTTTTCGGCGGGCCAGAGAATTCCGGACTCCTTTTTTTCATGATCAATCGCATGATTGAACTCATCAATCCATGATTGCGAGATTGGCGTATCGATTCCATGTAATCTTGCGACTCGCTTAATACTGGCCTGCAGCAGTTGATTGTTGTGTCACCGTGACAGCGGGTAAAAGCTGATTCCGGAATACCTTTTTCCAAATACCGGATTGGCGGGGTTTCTTTTAACTTACTGCCCGGGTTCATCGGAGATTTCCCGAGTTGCTCCAAACTGGCCCGTTTTGTATTTATGGCGATAACGCTTTTTTTTGTTATATCGATGGGAGATGCCAAAATCCCTGATCCTGACACAGATCTGTCGGTCAGAATTGAAGTTGATTTCTCGTGTGGACTAGTGCCCAATCTGATTGAATCTCTAGGCCGAAGTTTATTCGTCATTTTTTTGAGAATTGGAATTGAGTCCGGAAAAAACGAGTATTTTTCATTTCTCCCGGCTTTTTTTGAATAGTCTGATGTTACCGACGGCAAGGCTTTGTGATCCAATTGATGAGTTCGGAATTGAGTCACCTTGCTACCTTGTGTATCAATTGGGTTTAATAACAGATCTGGTCGGCGATTAAGAAGCCGGCCAAAGTTTTTTAATTTGTTTAGATTTGCAGATTTACCAATCTGGCTGAACCAATTTCCGGTCTTGTTGAGAAATGATTTTACAGACTTGGGTTTGATATCGGTCAATCCTTGCTTTGGATTGGCAGCGTTTAGGGATAGAAATCGATTTTCGTTTCCGGCTTTTATTTGCGAAGGGACTGCTTCACGGGCCAATTGAGCAAAGGTATGCGGATGTTTGATTCGTAAACTTACTTTGATTCCTGTATGCACGGTCTTTTGCAGATATGTGTCAATCGGAATCGTTCTTTGATTAAGGATCAATGCCGAGTACATATGTTTTTCCCTAAATAGAAGTCACAGCCCTTTTCGTACTAACAATTGGCAACGTTTTTCTTACATTCAAGCTTCGCTTGTATTGAGAAGTGTGAAAATAGCCTCTCAAAGGCACTTTGACTCACTTTTGAGCCGGAATATACAACATTGGATCAACGGGTATTTTTCCAATTCGCATCTCGAAGTGCAGGTGAGTATCTGTTGATCTCCCACTGCTTCCCATTTCAGCTATGATTTCACCTGTCTTAACCAGGTCTCCAACATTCACGTAAATCTGATTCAGGTGGCAATACCAGGTTGTGAATTTCTCATTGTGGTAAATGATGACTGTTTTGCCATAATCGCCCTTGGTTGCTGCATAAATCACGGCCCCACTTCTGGCCGCCTTGATCGCCTTACCGCGATCAGGAATAAAATCCACACCGAAATGAAATCCCAGACTTCTCTTTCCAAAAGTCGATGATATGGTCCCTTCCGTTGGTCTGATGAATTCCGGTTTTTGATTGCATACGGCTCCGAACAGGTGATATCGACAGTTGACGACCAGGAATAGAATCAGAATCGATTTCAGAGACAACTGATGTTGCGATGCCGGCATGAACCTGTTCATAAAAGGCCAAATAAAAAAAAGTCAGAAAAAAAGTGATAAACAAGCCGTGAATGGTGAACCGGACAATTTTGTTTCGTTCCGGATCTTTTCCCTGACGCGGAAAACCATTTTGAATGGTCTTGAAAATCACATAGAGGAACATCACGGTTATGACCCCAATAATGATCACCTCCAGGTTTTTTGAAACAACATAAATGCTGAAGGCATTGACGATAAAGTCCAATGGGTTTCCCATAATTAAAATCCTCTTCGCTACAAACTGCTGACAGCCCGATTTTGATTATTGCAATTGTTTCTCGGATTTGGATAAGCCGGCTCGCTGTTTCATTTTTGTCCCTATTCCATGAAATATCATCTTCATCCTGCCTGGTGGTTTAAGAATTTCCGAATCCGCTTCAGATTTAAGATGATCATTTAATCTCTCTTCACTGTTACCGGTAAAACACCATCCTATTATGAAGAGCATGGGAGCCACGATCCATAGATAGCCAATCGGTGTATTGGCGTATAGATAGGGTTGGCATGCGTCCGGAAATTTCATCAGGTTTACCGAATACAACGCAAATGATTCCTTTACCAGCAGACAGGTTGAAAGCAATACCGTAAAAAACTTAATTATGCGGATCATTGAAAGTTTGATGAACAATCCCACCTGTATCAGAGAGAAGAAAACTGATGCGATCACCAATACGGAAAGCGGTGAGGAGATTGCTATGCCACCGTAACAATCCGACCCGATAAAAGCAGAGATGGTTCCTGCCAGGATTGAGAATCCCAGGGACTTGTTAAAGGTAAAATGTTTGTCAAAGAGAATATGAAAATTCTTTTGTGACCGAATGATCTTTTTATCCACTTTGGGATTATTGACCAACGACATGTCCCACCTCCACGTCCTTGACACAACGAAAACCGATATCGCCCGATTCAAATCCATTATCCTGGAATTCAGGTTGCAAAGCCTCGTCTTCTATTCCCGGCTGGAAAATTCTGTAGTTGTCCGAGTCGCCAAACAGAAAGCCTGGTTCTGCCGTTGCCGTCCACATGCGTTTGTCCGGATTGAACTTACATCCCTTGAGATTGGGTTTAATCAGATTCTTACCGTGTCGCTGGCACAAGAGTTCGGCATTCTTCAGTTCGACAAAGTAAGGAAGCCTGGCTTCCAATTTTGCACAGAGTTCTTGAGCCCTGTCGAAATCGATATCCGTTAAAGGAACATTGGTGACACCATCCCAGGTGATATTTCGGTTTTCCAGTTCCAAAAGGACCTGGTTGGTGAAATAATCTCTCATTACCAGAATGTAGCCATCGAAAAAGAATAGTTTTTTATCATTGGGGAATTCTTTGAAATGGGGGTGAAGCCCCGTGCCCACCAATTTAAAATTCCTGATTCCGCCGCTTCGGGTTAGCTCTATCGCTTGATCTGCCCAATATGAAGCTGAAATCTTATTAAAATACCTGGCATTTCTTTCAACGAAATCCGGAAAAAGCGATTTTACCATAAACACGAGAATGGCTAGACAGAGCGCCGTCAGCCAGCCAAATTTCCAAATCAATGTCAGGAAGTTCTGCCCGGCATCGATGCTGTGGCCGTCCCCAATGTCGTGAAACCGTTTATGAGGTTTCAAGGGAAGACCGGTTTCGTTGAAAGATTTTCTTTTTTTTAACTTCATTCGACGATTCTTTTAACCAAGGTTTGTTCAAACCATTCCGGGAGTTCTATTTTCCCGGCACCGGAGCCAATTCCGGTTTTTTGAGCAATGGGAGTGGTGCTGTTTCGAACAATATGATCCATTGAACGACAGGGTAGCTGAAGCAGTTTTATAGTTTGACCCTGGCCTTCGAGCTTTTCCACCACCTGCCTGACTCTCATTTGGTGAACATGCTGGCCCAGTGATTGTCTGGCAAATTTAAAGGCGATATCACCCTGTTTTTCAAGTTTGGGAGCATTTTCGGGGTCTATTCTAACCGGCGTATCGATACAGGTGATTTCTGTCTCATCTCCTTCAGGTGATACCAGGAAACCTAATAAATCATTTTTCTCCAGCTCTCCTAAAAAAGGAGGTTCGCATTTAATGGTCGATTTCGAGTTAAAATCATTTCGAGTGATCGCTGCATCCACAACAATTTCCGCAAGGGTGAGATCCTGTTGTGCCTCGTCACTACTGCTGTATGTCCCTATTTTTAAGTCGGCAAAAACGACCTTGAACTGTAAATCGGTTTGCAGGTCGCATAGTCGAATAGGATTCGATTGTTTTGAATACAGTTTTTGCAAAGCCGATGCAGCTTTTTTATGATTGAATCCCGATTCTGCAGGATTTAGAAACTTAACCACTGTTCGCGCAACACTATTGAAAAAACTGGGAGTATGTACCTTTTTAAATTCTTCGGTCCACCAATGCATCAAACTGCTCAAGTCAACTCCCGCTGCAATTGCTGCTGCCGGAATGGCGCCATATCCTTGCCCGGTAACCAGGTTATAATAGTGATGCAATTCCATCCCAATCTGTTCTTTTAACTGGTATGCTTTGTTGATCAATCCCAATCCGCGTGCCCAGCAATTTGGATTCCCAAATGTCAATATCCGTTTGTTTTTCAATCGGGAAAAGTAGAGGTTGCGTAAATCGTTTATCTCTTGCCTCCTGCATTGAGCAAGCTCATGCTTTTGCTGTCCATTTCCAGTGTCACGAGTAAATGGGGAAAGGCTGATGGTTCTTTTTCTTTCCGACAGACCGTAGCTGCGGCGTTCAGTCTGAATCTTGTTTCGATTCGGAGACAACGGCAATTGGTCCTGACAGTAGATATAAAACTCAAGGTCTGTCACTTGCCCCTTCAGTCCGATAGCATTGACTTGATACCGTCCTCCCAGACGGCAGATGTCCCTGGGAAGTCCGTCACCGCTATAGCAAACAATCTCCTCAACCCGAAAGCGATTCAGTTGGGGAAGGCGAAGTGAAATCAAGTTGCTTTTGACTTCTACATTCTTGATCTTCGTTACCAATTCTAACTGGTTCATCATTATCCGGTGCTCTTAGTTGCTCAGGCGGATTAAACTCTTTCAATTTCTGAAGAACGTGAATAATTGTCATACTTTTCAGGGTTTGATCCGAAACAAAATCTATTTCCTGTTCCCCCAGCTTAAGCAATAATCCGGTATTGCTCCCTCGAATCCGCATCATTAAATATCCTTCGAATTCAATCCCCCTGTAGCCGGGGGCCAGATTTTCAAGTTTGCAGAGCAGGTGGAAAAAGCTGTAATCGTTATTTACAGCGTCATATGTTTCTCCCCTTCCGAGCAACTCATCGATTTCAAAAAATTCCTCAACCGAACCCAAACTAAATTTGAATGAGTTCATCAATTCTTTGATTTTCCAGAAATTACCCGTTCTCCTGGGTTTGATATGATCGTTAAATAATCCCATTAGTGTTCGTCTCTGCCCCAAAAGCTCATCTGCATCATTTCGAAATAACGTGATTCCCGCCATTTGGCCTTTTCCACCTGTAACCAATAGGAATCAAGATCTTCGGCGGGCTGCTCGTTTAACCATCCACTAATGAGTGAATCGAACTGATGAAAGATATTGTGTTTCACCTCTTCACGGAACGTCGATAGTTTATTTTGCAGCCCTTCATCTAGTTTCCCGCTTGAAAACCAAGTCGCTCATAGATGGCATTGGAAAAAGTCTCAATCAGCCCGTAATGCTGCTCCAGGACTTCTTCAAACTCAGATTTATCTTCGGGATGAACAAGACGCAACAGGAAGCCTTTAAACACCGAGTCGGTATCCTGATTTGCTCTCGCCTTCTTCTGGGCCAGACTTGTTGTCTTGCTCACTTCTTCCCTGCTGGGCTTTTTAAAACGAAAAGACAGGTTAATGTTCTTTTCGCCCCAGTCAACAAATGAAGCGGTTAATTGTGCGTATGGTGTATTTTCGATACTCATAGTTACCTTTAAATTGACTTAGACTGCCTGCTGTCCGTTCCATTTGATCGCCTTTAACAGCCTTAAATCCAGTTTCACCGATCCTGAGTTGTCTTCTCCCTGTTTGCCGGAAGAGTCCATTTTGATGACCATGCATTCCGGCAAGGAATCGGTGATAACTTCCATGCCTTCGTTTCCGTATGAGCAAACGACCTGGAAGACCTCGTTATAAACTTTTCCGCTTGCACATGAGTTTCGGAAAAGCTCAAACTCGTCACGGTCCAAAGTGATTGAACAGCGGGCGCTGTAATTGTGTCTGCCGAAACCTCTTGGCGTGGTGCCTTTACCGTATCGACACTCGATGTTTCGTTCATCCGAGTAGCTTATTTCCGTGCATCCGATCAGGGTTTGATCTTTCATCCTGATTTCCATCGATTCCCAGTCGTATAATTGTCCATTTATCATTATGCTGCCTCGCTGAGTGATGCTCCTGCAGTGGAGTAGTTTGCGTAAAGACTGATTTTTTGAATTGCGGGAATGCCAAAGAAATCCAATTCCACATCAATCCCAACTTCCGGATCCTGACCGGGCGGAATTGTAACAGTGATAGATTTCATTTCTTGTTCCGAAGCCGGTCCTACCATAGCATTATAAATGGCATTTTCAATATCCGAGCGCAGAGCGCTCAAGCCAGTGGAACCGGAAAGATTGCCCGCTTCGTCCCGTATATACTGCAAAGCCACGGATCGAGCGATTCGCAGGGCTTTGAAAACTGTTTCCCGAGGGCGTACTGATCTGTAATTGCTGCCGCTACCCGCCAAAGTGCGGTCGTCACCCCAAAAGAATCCGCTTAACCCGGCGAAGTTGGTAACCGTGATTAACCCGGCATTTTCGAGAGTTTCTTGCAAAGCCATGTAATCAGGACTGACGTTAATCAAACCATTTACCGGCCCGGAACGCACCCTGCCGATATGTCTGTTTGTTTTGATGGATAGTGTTCGGCCCATATATAACCCGGCCAGTACTTTCCTCCTGGTTTTATAGTCTTTGCAGATGACATCACCTTCTGCTGCAACGACGTCCACATAAGGGTGATCGTACAGACTTCTCTGATCGATAACTCCGCTAGTGGACTGAGTTGCCCAATTGTTGTAGGTCTCACCAATATTCAATCCCCGGAACTCGGCTACTATGGAGACGGGGCGATGTCGACTGAAAAGGTCGTCTGCAAGGGTACCCATCGATGCCCAATCAACGCGGTCAGAAGGCCCGGTGATAAAGATCCGTCGAACATCATATGTCTCCAAGACCGGGTTAATTGTTGTAATAACATCTGCAACTGCTGCAGTAGGCGGCTCAACTATTCCACTATAGGTTTCTCCCTTAACGTAGGCAGTTGATGCTTCATCGAAGTGAATGGTCACACCGGAATCGGGAATCAGAAATCCCGATGCGGGCATAGTGATGGGGTCTTCACTTTCATAATTGTGGCCCCCGTCTATGGAATAGTTGAATTGTCCAATGTCTCCGCTGCTACCTTCTTTCAATCCTCCATTCTCGATTTTGACGACCAGTTTCAACCCGTTGGTTTGCGAACCGGAAAGGGTAACTGCCGATCCACCTGCCGATGCAGACAGTGGTGATGGAAGAGCTCCGAGAGTACCAGGCGTTACCGGAACCACAACCAGATTTATATTACGTCCCAGTTCCCCCGTGTCCTCCAAAAATATATCGTGAATTCTATCAACCATTGGACCCACACCTAACAACCCGTTTATGTCCGATCGATTGGATATCAAATAGGGTTGTCCTGCTGATCCGGTGCTGCAAACGCCTGCAACCAAGCAGTCCATTGGCCCCGAAGGGGCACTGGTAGCCGAATCGACCACATATTCAAATACGCCTGTTGTCATTTAGCCTCCTTGAGGTCTCGAGTTAAACTCCTCCAACCCGTTTTTAAATTCCTGACGGGTCACTTGGGTATCTTCATCCCACTGTTTCAACGCCATCATTCCTGCCTTGATCCATGGTTTGACATCGCCTTCGCTGCAATACCAGGCAATGGTTCTCATTTTAGCAAACAATTTTTTTCTTTTTTCCTGTTTTGGCTTGCTGTCAGCGTGGTTGTCGTTGTTGTCCGGTTCTTCTGTGAGTTGGTCTTCAGGGATTTTTTTATCGTTTTTGGAAAAAATCATTGTTTCCTCATATGTGATTAATACTTCGCTGGTTGGAATCAGGTTGAGTATGATGTGGGAACCAAATTGATATTTTTTACCAACGGTTCCACAGTCGATTCATAACTCTCTGAATCAAACTGGATTTTTATGGTTAATCGTTTATAGTCGACAGGATCTCCGGTGTTTTCTTCATAATCACCTCTATTTGATTGAAGAGGGCGTATGATAATATCCATGTATTCATCCCTGGCAATTGTCGCCGGAATATTTTTTAGAAAATCGCTGTGCAGATTTTCCAGGGAGTTTTCACTAACACTGATAAAAGACAGGTTGACCAAAGTGCTGATTTCGGCGAAAACCTTTAAAATTTGACAGTGTGTGGTGGTCGATAGTCTGCGCTCAATTCTTGGATTGAAAAATCTATGTGTTGAGTCCAATATCTCGAACCTGGCGCTTGGGTCATATTGAATTATCTCCGGTGTACTCCGCGCAGGAAAAATAGCATTTTCATTAATGCCAATACCCGTGCAGGTTTCGATCAGACAGGTTGATATTTTTTCGATCATTGTCTTTCGTGGTTTAGTCTTATCTCATAGCCGTTCGAATCAAGCTTTTGCTTGTTTTGGCGACGGAATTTCGGGCATCCCTCTTAATATTCACGGAGCCCCCCTGGGCATTTTCGCTTAAATCCGGAAGATAGTGCTCTTTGTGAGCAAGCTTTGCGGTTTTTCGTTCCAACTCCTTCTCCCTGTCGAAGAGATTGTTTTCTTCTATGAAGATTCTCATCTTTCGTTCTTTCAGTTCTTTCTCCTGTTTCACGAGATTGCCATCGTCCGGGATTAATGACGGCTCTGTTTCCTGCCCGTTTTGATTTATCATTACCGGATTATCTTTTTCCTCAATCCTGTGGTGAGATGTATTTGACGGTTCCGCATATCCATCCGGATTATCCACTTTACTTAGTGGTGCGGGTTCCTTTAAGAGTTCTGTGTTTTTCTCATCAGGAGTTTTATCCGTACCGGTATTGGAGACAACCACCAGATTCCGGTTTACCAGTCTTCCAAGATCTTTCTCATCAATCTCAAAGATAGAGCCTGGTTCTTGAATTTGATCATGCAGAATTCGGCGATTGGCAATGACGATTGTTCCCATATGTTAAACTGACAGCTCAATTTGGTTTAAATTCTCGGTGTTGGTTAACTGAAATAAGGCTTTAATAAAATTTCAGGCGGATCATCGGTAAATTGTTTACAAACCCGCGATTTGAATCTTCATTTGTCATGCGTTTGGCTCTTTTCATTCAAGGTCCCTGCTATTAGAAATCCGGCTTCAGGTCCTATGATCTTCATCTTTAAAAGGTCTCCGTATTTGATGGCTAAGACCTCCTTTTCATTATCGATCCAGTATTCCGTTGCATATGGATAATCCCTGTGCCGATAGGTCTGACTAAAAGCAGGCTTACAGACTGACTGAAAATCAGGCTGATATGCCAATACCACATTGCTGTTCCACACACTTTCCAGTTTACCACCATCATTCAGTTTCAACGCCTTACCCACAAAAATATGATCGATTTCGAACAGCTCTTTCAGAGTCTCTATATTAACAGTATTCCGATTACAGGATGAAAACGACCTAAGCTGTAGATGGTTTTTCAGGGTCGTGTAAACATTCCAGGATAGAGTTAAAGTATTTGGTTCCCTTGCTATTTTTTTGTGCACTATTTTTTTGCAATCCTGGATTACGCCATGGGGGTCGGAACTATCAGAATCGAACCGACTGGCATCCGAAGTTATAATTAATGTATTTTCCGGATCATAGGTTTTTAAATCTTGTACCGCTCGTGCTGCCCGGTCTTCCAGAGAAAGAAGGACTCCTTCCTTGGCCCCTTTTACCTTCTGCGTTTTCAACTGCATTAGGGCTTTAAATTTATCAGAAGCATACGTTGTTGTTTGGAGTTCTTTCCTGTCAATCAGAACAGATAAGTCTGCCTTCTCAAGTTTAATTGTTTGATAGGTAACATTTGATTCCAGCAAATTGGCATCGGAGTACAAAGACCGTTGAACAGCGGGCAGCTTAAAAACCGACATATCAAAGACCGGCACATCCAACATATCGGTATCCACAATTATCTCCGGAAAAACCTGTTGCGCGATGAAGTGATCGTTCTGATACGCGCGGGCCATGTTCACTAAAACAGGGTGATTATTGTGTGTGGTATAAGTCTCCTTCATCATTCGCTAAGACCTTATTCGCTAAGACCTTATTCGCTAAGACCTTATTTTTGAAGATCCTGTCGGAATACTTCTGCGGCTGCTTGATCGTACCGACATCCATATTGTTTTTGATAGTTAACAATTTCTCTGTGTGTTTTTTCTTCTTCGCTTATCTCGCTATTTTTTTCTGAAAAACATGACTCAGATTGATTTTTTGCAGGACCTTCTTCACTGCTCTCACAAACAAGGCTCAAAATAAAACCTTGGAAGAATTCCAGTTGTTGAAAATCGAGGGTTTCCATGAATGAGATCAGATTATGCCTGAAGGCGTGCTCTTCATCATTACGATGTAGTTGTTGGAGTGGGTGTTGAACATTTTTTATAATGACTTCACAAAAATTGAGAATTCTATCCTTTTTCTCTTTCGCTACCAAACTGGTAAGCTGGTTTGCGATTGAGCCATTTTGATTCCCCGGGGCTTTTCCAATTTTTAGGGTGTTAAAGATGCTGTCTTTCAAAGCTCTCATCCTTCAACGACTGTGGATTTTCCAGCCATTTGGTGATTAATGTGGATATATCTGTCAGGTTATTACCAATAGATTACGCCGGATCATTGTGTCGTGGTTTCAACAATTGTCTCGTCCAGCTCTTTTGCTAAGTATCGAATCAGAACAGAATCCTCCGGAGCGTGGACATTTGCGTTATAGGCAATTTTCTGAAGATAGATTTTAATCTCTTTTACATTTTGAATTAGCTGATACCCTTTGAATGTAAACGCCAAAGTGGCATTGACGTTGGCTTTTGAACGTTCCTTCTCGGCAATGGCCTTTTTTATGTTTACATAATCACTTAATTTAACAACGAGAAACCCATTCACTTGATAATTGGCGAGGTTTACCAAATTGGGAGATGTGTCCTTCCTATATTGTAACCGGGGCTGGTACTCATATCCACACTCATAGTCATATGCGCGGATTACAGTTCCGTTGGGAAATTCAAATCTTTTTTCAACCAGGCCATCTGTCGACATAATTGGTTTTGTCAACTTAACAAGATCCTAAATTAAACAATCATCTGAAAATAACGATAATCTTTGAAAGGATTAATCGTTGCCAAAGAGAATTTCAAACTCAGGATTTAAGAGAGTTTTCATTTCTGGATTCAATTGAATCGGTGTTTATATACTTATTGAGATGTAGGAATATGTCTGTAGGAGAAGTAATACATTTTGTGTAGGAGAAAAAGAAATTCGTGGATAAGCATTTAACCATGGGTGTTTTTGGGCTATTTTCGTTTTGAAAAAAGTGCATTCGATTGATTAATCGGACACTATGTCAGGAAACACGACAGATGTAAAAACACAATTGTATTTAATGAGACGATTATAATCTATTGAAAATTAAAATGATCATTAATGTATTAATGAATGATTTGAATATCAAACCCGGAAATTTCTAGATTGGAGACTGTAAACGTAATACTTGGAATCTCAAATCAGATGGAGTGAAAAACGAATGCTCACAACTACTAAAATAGAATAATAACAATTATTTAATTTAACGGAATGACATCGTTGAATGTAAGAGGAATGGACACACTCATGTAGGAATATCGGAAGTAAGGCAGGTTAACAGAGCTTTAAATCTGTATTGTCAGATCCGGCAACTAGTTCTGTTTGGCAATTAATGAAAGGCAGCAACGATTTGAATCCATTATGAGCTTCCTTATATTCGATCAGGAAAGAATATTGTTCTGGATTGAATAACGAATCAGCTCAGCATTATTCGTAAATCCCATTTTGGTGAAAATCCGACTTCGATAGGTGCTGATTGTTTTTACACTTAAATGAGTTCTTTTTGCGATATTGCCGATTGATTCGCCTTGTGCTATTAGCTGTAACACCATAAATTCCCGGTCTGACAGGTCTTCAAATCTCGGCGATTCAACTTGCTCATCGAGAAACAAAGCCATTCTTTCAGCTAGTGAAGTTGTGATGTATTTTCGGCCACTGGCCACAATACGAATTGCCTTTAACAAATCATCGGCTGAACTCTCCTTGGTTAAATATCCTGAGGCCCCTGCTCTCAATGCTCTAATGGCATACTGTTGCTCGGAATACATGCTTAAAATCAAAATGTTGGTAGCAGGATTATCCTGCTTGATAACCTTCATAACATTAATGCCGTTGGTATCTGGCAAGCCAATGTCAAGAATAATCGCATTGTATAATTTGCTGCCCGCTTTTCGAATTCCCTCCCTTCCGTTTTGAGCCTCGTCAATCCGCCCTATATCGGAATGAATGGATAGTATCTGCTTTATTCCATCGCGAATGATCTTATGATCATCAATTATTAAAATATCTATCAATGTATCCTCCGATTGGTTTATGTAAAATCTGAACAAAAGAAAATTTCTGTAATATCATATAATTAAGGATTTAAATTGCATTTCTGACTGAAAAGTCACATTTCAATATTGAATTTACAATAATTCTAAATCGGACAAAGAAAGAAATATGGATAAAAATCGCCTGCTGCCGATTGGGAATCATCCAATGATCAATAATCCAAGTCGTTAGATATTCTTGTTACTGATTGAGTTACTTCAACATTTCAATCATTAAGAGTCAGAGTGTTCAATTTGGACTTCACTTTGAATGTGACTTTTAAAGTAGACTGAATCTAAGGACAGTAATCGGTAGTTTACTATAAAAGCGATCACCGAGTGTCTTTTTTAATGAGGCTGATTCACAAGTGTACTATGTGTATTTGACCATATAGATTCACAGATCCCCAAACGCTGGTTTTATGAAATCTTTAAGGGACAGCAGGAAGATATATATTCTATGAGAATGATCTGCTACGGCGGCTCACTACTATTCTCAATAGCGATCTTGTAAGATTTGGTATAGAGGTGTTAAAAGTTATCCTGAAACCTTATTAAGGGTAGTTGCGACTTATCGTATTCTACAAAATCGGGTAATTCGAATAATAACCGGAGGTGATTTTACATGCAGACGATTTTTGGTGTTTATGTGGTTCTGGTTGGTTTGATCTGCTGGCTCGGGCAATCGTTGTCACTGTTTCTTCCCGATCTGGCAGTTAAACTGGGAGTACTGGAACCCGAAGACGAGATGGATGAAACGCTTTACATCATTGAACCAAAAGTTCTGGGAATCGTTGACTTATCAATTTCCTGGACCTTACCGGCGGCGGCGATAATGATGTTGTCAAATATGGCTTATTGGCCTGTATTCGCGCTCATTGGCAGCGGTATCTATATCTACTTTTCGGGTATAATTGTCGTTACCAGAATTATTCTGCCCAGGTTCGGAAAAAAAGCGGGAAGTCCCGGATCAAGAAAATCTGTGTATATCGCCAGTTTCCTGTGGATTCTTGCCGCTTTCGGTATGATTTTTCTGTCGGTTCTGGAGATTTACGGTCAATAGAATCGAAGTAAATACAGAGCAACTTTAAAATCCTGTTTCCAAAGGGTTAATATTGTATCCCTTCAATCCGTGCATTTTGCAATACTCTGATGTATGCACAGGAGAAGACTTTTCATAAAGCGATAAAAACCGCGATAAGGACGATTATAAAATTGAAGAGAAAAATCGGGCCTGATTTTATCAGAAACGGGGATTTGAGCCTGTAGGTGGCAGCATGCTTTATTGCAGCATCAATGCATAATCCGGCGAGTATAGTATCAATTATCATATGAGATTAAATGGTTACGGAACCAAACTGGAGATCTTGAGATCAGGTTGCAAATGGCAAGTACTGATCGTAGGAAGTGAAGGAAAAAAAGAGTGCAGAGAATCTTCATATTCCACACGAATTCTGTGAAAGCTATCTGAAAGATCTGTTCCATGAGAGAGCAACATCCTCCGGAAAGGGTGTGTATGAAACTAAATAATGGGTGAGCATAAAATCCAATGCCATCGCCGACGATCTGGTTGTTGTGGCTTATGTTGATTTGCTCGACAATAAACCTTAAAATCAGATCATCAACTGATTCAAAGAAGGAAGAAATGTGGAAATAAAAATCGACGATTTAAATGGTCCGGAAATAGCCGGGTTTCTGGAGCAGCACTCCATGGATATGAACAGGGTATCTCCTCCTGAAAGCAATCATCACCTGGATTTGGAGGGACTTAAGAAACCGGGTATTACTTTCTGGACAGTCTGGGACCAGGAAGCATTAATCGGATGTGGCGCATTGAAACAACTTGATGCAACTCATGCCGAAATCAAATCAATGCGTACCGCTGAATCCAGCAGGGGACAGGGCATTGCCTCATATCTGTTACAATACTTGATCGATGAGGCAAAAAAGAGAAACTATCAACGACTTAGTCTGGAAACGGGAGCTATGGATTTTTTTGAACCGGCACGTGGTCTCTATGCCAGATTCGGTTTCAAGCCAACTCAGCCCTTTGCCGATTATGAGGAGGATCCTAATAGTGTTTTTATGACATTGGAGCTGTAAATCAGTAGAGTTCCAGGGATTCTGGCCCAGTCTCTTTTCAAGTGAGCTTTGGACGAGGGATTGCATATCTATTTACATGTATTTCGGGTTGCTATTTATGGTTCATCATGGCTTATCACCGGAAGATCTGTATTTCTGAAAACGCATGTTTCCATCCCTGATGAGGTGCAAGGCTCGCAGCATCGAAGGAAGTCATCCCTGACTTCCAAGATCCCAGAAATACAGACCTATCGGGAAACATGGTGATTTTAATCCCGAAATGTGTATATTCATTCGCCGATTTGTTATTAAAACCGGAAGGAGAAATATATGGCCATTGGTTGGTCCAAGGACGGGGCGGTACAGGAGCAAATAGACGCTACAATAGAGTCCGGTGTGGAACTGGCTCGGAGCCGCCTACCCAAAGGGGAAAGCCGGACGCATTGCGAAGAATGTGAGGAGGAGATTCCGGAAGCCCGTCGTATAGCGATTCCAGGTGTACGAATGTGCATTGCCTGCCAGTCTGAATTGGAAAAAGAACAAAAAGCGCTCACCCTGTTTAATCGAAGCGGCAGCAAAGACAGTCAATTGAAATGAGTTTTGTTGTGATTCGATGCTTGCCATAAAGCACCTCCAATAGCCTTAGTGTTCGAATGACGATCCGGAGCTTTCGCAAAAAGAAATATTTGACCGGATCCATGGTTAGTTCTCCGCTTTCCTAACCGTGAACGCTTTCTGTTCGATCAAATTGATAAAATCCCTGCCGAGGGTTTTATACCCGCGCTTGTTTCGCCCGGTGTCTTGATTCATCGGCCTGGTTCAGCGGGATTCATCCGAAAATGAGATTCTGTCAACAACGGGAACCGAGAATCCGACTTGCAAACCGAATTTGAAGTATTCACAATAGTGAATACGGAGGACGTTAATATACCCCCGGCCCACTGGTGCTTAGCATGTTAAATGTCGATAAACCCGGATATTGCCGATAGATGAGCACGCGGCTAAATAAGGACAAATGATGAGTGACTGGAATCCTGAGTTATACATGAAATTCCGTTCAGAGCGAACCCAACCTTCCATTGACCTGATTTCCAGAATCGACGACATTAACCCGAAATCGATACTGGATGTTGGTTGTGGTCCCGGTAATAGCACGCAGGTCCTGGCAAATCGTTGGCCCGAGGCGAACATCAGTGGAATCGACAACTCTGAATCCATGATAGCCAAAGCTGCACAAGATTATCCCCGCCAGGAATGGCAAGTCGCCGACGCCGCGACCTATTGTCCCGGCAAAGAGTTTGACCTGGTTTTTTCCAATGCTGTTATCCAATGGATCCCGAATCACGCTAATCTCCTGGCTCGATTTCACAATTGGGTGTCGGAAAAAGGAGCGCTAGCCATCCAGATGCCGCAATTCTGGGATATGCCCCTGGGCAAGATCATTCGCAAAACCGGCGATGACGCACGCTGGAAAGACCGCACCGGAGATGTGGTTAACCTGTTTACCATTCATGATTACGTGTTTTATTACGATCAGCTTGCACGGCTTTTTCCGCGGATTGATATCTGGCAAACCGATTATATGCATGTTCTTGAGAATCATGAGGCGATTATCGAGATGATGCGAAGCACCGGACTTAAGCCTTATCTGGACAGGCTGGACAGTGAAGCTGATCAAAAGGAATTTGAAGAGCGTGTCCTTAAGGGGATCAAAACGGCATACCCGAAGCAGACCAACGGAAAAGTGATTCTCCCCTTCAAGCGCATGTTTATTGTCGGTTACAAATAATTTTTTACCTAAAGAAAATGAACTCATCAAAAAACCGGGATCTGGCAGATAATTTTGCCAAGGATTACGATCAGTCTGCAGACAAATACGGATGGGTTGCACCTGAAGTGGTGTTCGGCATGACCTATCACTTGCTTGAACCGGATGAAAAAGTATTGGATATCGGTATTGGTACAGGATTGAGTTCTGCCTGCTATCATAAAGCCGGATGCCGGGTGGTGGGCATCGACGGATCGGCAAAAATGCTTGAGGTCTGTGCAGAAAAGGGAGTAGCCGATGAGTTACTCCAGGTAGATTTGACAGATCAACAACCCTACCCCTTCGCAGATACCAGTTTTGATCATGCCATTGCCATTGGGATCTTTCACCTGCTGGGCAATCTGTCCGATATCATTCGGGAGGCATCAAGGCTGGTACGAAAAGGTGGTACCTTTGGATTCACCATAGATGCTGTTGAAAGTTCCATTTCATGCCTGGAGGAAACCAATGAAAAATCCGGTGTGAAATTGTACAAATACGGAGTTGAATATCTGAAACAACTATTGTCGAGTAATCGATTCAGGATTATAAAGTCGACCCGATTTCTCACATATAAAAAAACGGATTGGTCTGACGAGATTTTTTTCAACGCCTTTGTTACCCGGAAGCAATAAACGGGCAACCGGTTCATATCTGAAAATTAACTCAAACTGTTCAGGATATTCTTTGTCATAAAACCAGCCAAACCAAAATCAAAAGAGTGAAAATGAGCGTTGAACCGTTGGATTTTCGAGAGGCAACTGCGAATGATATCGCAACCCTTGTACAGATGCTTGCGGATGATCCGTTGGGGGCCAAACGGGAGAACTATGAGTTGCCTTTGCCGGAAGTTTACCTGAAAGCGTTTGAAGCGATTGACAAGGACCCCAACAATGAGCTGATAGTGGCGAAAAGCGGGGAGACAATCGTTGGATTCATGCAGCTAACCTTTATTCCTTACCTCACCTATCAGGGCGGTTGGCGGGCAACAGTGGAAGGCGTCCGAGTCAATAAGCAGTTCAGATCCCAAGGTGTTGGAAAGCAGTTGTTTGAGTGGGGTATCAATCGGGCAAATGAAAGAGGCTGCCATCTGTTTCAATTAACAACCGATAAACAGAGGCCGGATGCTATCAAATTCTATGAGTCCCTGGGGTTTAAAGCTACCCATGAAGGGATGAAACTACATCTTTCGCGATAGATCCGCAGACATGTTCGGGAAAGGTCATTGGTCGCGTTTACTGTTATTCCCTCTGCAAGAAGAGAGTGAGCGAACAACCATGGCCGAATTTGCGACGCTAGCATCTCACCTTCCTGCTGAGATTTTTTGGTTACCAACCGGTTCGTTCGGCCCAGGCATACCCAGCTAAATCGGAATTTTTACTTGCTGTTTTTCGAAACAAGAGGAGTCAATCGTGATGATATTGCAGACTGAAAGGCTAGCCCTCGCCAGGTTAACAACTGATGATGCTCCCTTTGTGCTTGAGCTTCTGAATGATGCCACCTGGATTCAATATATCGGTGACAGGGGAGTGAGAAATCTGGACGACGCTCGTAAATATATTCTGAACGGACCGGTTGACAGTTACGAAAAAAACGGGTTTGGCCTTTTCCTGACCACCCTAAAACAGACCAAGACTCCCATAGGGATGTGCGGTCTGTTGAAACGAGACTATCTGGATCATGTTGATGTGGGTTTCGGATTATTGCCCGAGTTTCGCGGGAAGGGTTATGCCACTGAATCTGCCGCTGCGGTTATAGAATATGGAAAGAACAATCATCGATTGTCCCGCATCGAAGCTATTGTACAGTCGGATAATGACCATTCAATACGGGTTTTGGAAAAAATGGGATTCGTTTTCCAGCGACACATCGTGATTCCGGATGATGATGCGGAAATCAGCCTTTATGGGAAGGATTTGCAGTTCAATAGTTGACAGGGCTCCACCGCTGTTTACGGAGCGAGGTAGCCAATCTCAAACTCTTTAAATCGAAAATCATGTCTGAAGCCTTGATCAGGGAATCAATCGAGCCGGGCGATACCGGCAGCATCATCCTGATGCATGGTGAACTCTATGCCCGGGAGTATGGTTTTGATCATACATTTGAAGCATATGTTGCAGTTCCTCTTTCGGAATTCGTGCTGAGGAATGATCCCAGGGAAAAAATCTGGATCGTGGAAGATGAAGGCAAAGTCGCCGGATCGATAGCAATTTGCAAAGGCAGCGAAACCGAGGCACAGCTTCGCTGGTTCATAATTCATCCGAGCATACGTGGAAAAGGCCTAGGAAGGATTCTACTTTCACTGGCAATCGGTTTTGCCGAAACCAGCGGGTTTCAATCCCTGTTCCTATGGACTGTGGAGCATTTGGAGAGTGCAAAACACCTCTACCTGGACGCAGGCTTCACCCTGGCGGAGGAAAAATCGCAACACATCTGGGGCGTAGATTTGACCGAGCAGAAATATATCATGGACTTCTGAGTCGTCGGGTTGGCATCTTGTTCTCTCTTTCTCACGAATGGTGTTGAGTTTTCTCACTAACAGGTCGGGTTCAGGGGTACGGGACTGAGAACAATGCAAGTGGAATCGGGACAGGTCTATCTTTATGCCTGTAATAATAAAAATACCTGCAAAATAATCACCGAGGTTAACATATGAATATTTTGATAACAGAAAAGCTGGATGAGTCACAAATACAAAAATTGCACCTTCTTTACCAGAACGAGTGGTTCACCAAGGGCCGTACTCTGGAGGATGTTCGTGTGATGCTATCCAAAACCGATTTTGTTTTTGGTTTTTGTGATCCGGAATCCGGCGAATTGGTAGGTTTTGCCAGGGTGATTTCAGACTGTGTTTACAAAGCCTTTGTTTTTGATGTCATTGTTGATCCCGGGTACAGAAGCAAGGGGCTGGGACATTTTATTATGGATACGGTTTTCAACCACCCGACGCTGGCCCGGGTTTCACATATTGAATTATACTGTCCGGAGCCGTTGGTATCTTTTTACGAACCCATGGGATTCAAAACCAGAACATCTCTTTTGCTGCGGAGGGAGGCTGAGAACCAGGGATGAATAAAATCCTTTATATGCTGATCGGTCCAAAAGGTGCAGGGAAAACCTATATCGGCAAACTATTGGCACGAGAGACTGATACCAGGTTCCTGCCGGTGGAAAAAATCTGGTTGAGTCTCAATCCCGGTGAGGACGGATGGCAGAAGGTGGAGTCCGCAATTGACGAGGAGTTTCTGGAGTGCGACAGACTCATAGTGGAGCACCTGGGAGCCGGAGATGCCTTTTCACGATATTGGATAAATCTACAGGCCAAATACAGCATAAAAATGATCCGGGTGTATTGCGATCCGGGCATTTGTCTTGAGCGGGTAAGAACGCGAAACCGGGACAATCATATTTCCGTTTCAAGTGACCAAATTCGTAAATACAATACGATTGCGGCTGATGTCAGCTTTGACTGGTCGCTTGAAATCAATAACAATGGTCCGGCAACGGATAACGAAATCCTTGAAGCTTTCAGGGAGATAACAATTCCTTAGATACCCGAGGCACTATCATGCAGTTCAAACAAATCCAATGGTTCTTCCCGCTGGCAGTTACGGCTCATAATCTGGAGGAGGCGATCTGGTTGCCGCAATGGTCCCAAAACGTAGGTTCTTGGCATGCCCCGGTTGGAGCCGTCGAATTCCGATTCGCTGTAATTGTCCTGACTTTTCTCGCCTATCTGGCTGCATTTATGAGCTATAAACAGGGCAGGGAAAGCTTGGGAGCTTATTTTTTAACCGGCTATGCCACAGCCATGCTTCTAAATGTGTTCTTTCCTCACCTGGCAGGAACACTGGTAACGGGATCTTATGCTCCCGGATTGGCAACAGCCCTGTTATTAAATCTTCCGGTGACATTCTTTCTGATTCGTAGTGCATTTCGGGAAGCGTATGTTTCCCGCAAAAAATATGTGATCTCGGCCGTCATTGTTGTCGCTGGACTTATGGCTTCGATTCCATTACTGTTTGCCATGGGACGGTACCTGTGAAAAACAATGGGATACATATCCATTTTTCGAGCGTCCGGGTTTAGTATCTCCTTGTCTCAAAATCTTAACTGATGGGAGAAATGTCAAATCACGAAAAAAAGAGATATTGGTTTGCAGCCAAAAAACGAGGCTGGGGCTGGGGGTTGCCGCTGGTTTGGCAGGGATGGGTGGTTTTGCTCGGTTATATTGGATTGATGGTTTTCAACGCCTATCTCTTTCCTCCTGAGAAGAATCCCCTTGTGTTTGCCATTTCAACGGTTGTGTTAACCATTACTCTACTCGTCATTTGCTGGTTTACCGGCGAACCGCCGGGATCACTCAGGGGGAAGAAATAGATAGGTGCCGTTCAGGTGGGTTGAAGAAAGAGAGTTTTTCATCGGACTCAACTTCCTAACGCATTTGTAGATTCTGGTATTTAATTCAATTCCAAACCGCACGAGTCCTGGCCTGAAATTGTATTTGGCCTGGTGCTGTTTATTCTATTCATTATGGAAGAAATTCAATTAAAAGGCGGGTGTACCTGCGGAACAATACGTTATCTGCTTAAGTCCATGCCGATGTTTGTCCACTGTTGCCATTGCCGTTGGTGCCAGCGGGAGACTGGCGCCGCATTTGCGTTGAATGCTATTTATGAAGCCGACCGTGTGGAATTGCTAAGCGGTATCCCGGAGATGGTGAACACACCATCGGAAAGTGGCAAAGGGCAGAAAATCTGGCGCTGTCCGGAGTGCAAGATTGCGGTGTGGAGTAATTATGCCGGAGCGGGAGAAACGGTACATTTCGTCAGGGTTGGCACCCTGGATAACCCGGATGCACTTCCCCCGGATATTCACATCTACACCAATTCAAAGCAACCCTGGATCAGGCTATCTACTGAAATCCCCTCTGTCCCGGAGTATTACGATCTGGAAGAGCTCTGGCCAGCGGAAAGTCTGGAGCGCAGACAGGTCCATTTATCCCCCATTTCAGCTAACTCGCGGTCGAAACGATACAAATCATAATCGGTCCGTTTTCATCTATTTGCGAATGACAATTTTCCGTGGCTGTTTCATAATGCAGACAGGTATCCAATGAAGAGAGAACGGCTTTGAAAAAACACCATCAGCATTGTACCAGAATTGCCCCCCATTGCTTCTAACTACCAATCATTGCCCGTCAGTTGATTTATGAGAGTAGATAAGATTCAAACTTCCGACAGACCTGTTGTTGAAGGGTGGTTGTTCCCTTTTATCCTCGAACACATTGGTTGGTGGAGTTCACATTATCGCTTGAACTGGAACCGGGTGGAGATGGAACAACATATCAGGGCAAATAATCTGGTTGAGCGATCCTGTGATGATCTGTTTAAGGCGGATCAGAATGAAACCGAGCTTGTGAGAGTCTTGAGGGATGATGAAAAGCCGGTAGGGATTGTACATGCTGCGATTAAAGCAAGTGAGTTTACCAGGTTGAAGTCGGGGCGATTGAACTGGATCTGGATCGATGAAGACCAACGGGGAAAAGATCTTGGGAGCAAGCTGATCAAAGTTGCACACGACTGGCTGCGGGACAAGGATGTTGCGGGAGTCGATCTGTTCGTGAATCGGGCAAATGAGTCCGCTCTCTCATTCTACCGGAAAAACCGTTATCAAATCTCCGATTATCAAATGATTTTGTCACACCAGCATCTTTAATCACCGGCAGTTCTAACGAGCATGGTAAGGAAGCCGGATTTTTTGCTGAAAACGCAAAACGGTTTATGGCACCATAAACATGGCAAATGACAACACAAAAAGTAAGCGATTTATTAAGATCAAATAATGAACAAACCTGAACAGCTATTGATCACCGCTGCCTCCCTGAAAGATATTCCGATTCTGGTTTCTCACAACCGGTTGATGTTTGAAGAGATCTGGACTATTCGTAAAATGGGGCTGGATTGGCAGAAACTGGGTGAGATGGATGATGCCTATGGTCGAAAATTGAAAACGGATCTTCTCAATGGAACCTGCAAAGCATGGATTGTCCGGGAAAATGGTACCGCCCTGGCCAGTGGGGCCATTTCTATTGCATCTCTCATTCCGGTTCCCGCCGATTCCTGTAACAGGGTGGCCTATCTGCACAGCGTTTATACCGAGTCCAGGTCCCGAAGCCGCGGTCTGGCAGAAATGATTGTGAAGAAAGCCATGGAATGCTGCAGGTCGGAGGGCATCAATCGCATATTTCTTCATACCAGCGAGGCTGGGAGACCTATTTATGAGAAGATCGGCTTCAACCGCTCCAACAATGTCATGGGGCTTTTTCTTGGTGATCATGACAGGTGAAAATTCATGACCGGGGATCTGCATAAGCTTTCCAGAGAAGCGTTAGGTCGATTGTTTCCAATTGTCATTCCGAAACCCGACAGCGATTGGCCATCTCTGTTTGAAAAGGAAAAGATTGAAAGAACCAACCATGTCGATCTTAGTGATTGAGTATCGTCATTTACCTGCAGAATCCAAGAAAAATGAGGAATGCCCATGATGAGCAAGACAGAGCTGGCGCAAGAAATCTACCGGATTTCCAATCTGAAGGGAGAGTTCAAACTCAGATCAGGCAGAGCGGCGAAAGAGTATTTCGACAAGTATCTCTTCGAATCCGATCCGGTTATTCTCAAGCAGATTGCCTTGCATCTGGCTCGATTGATTCCCAATGAGTTCGATTTTCTGGCAGGATTGGAGATGGGAGGGATTCCAATTGCAACGGCCCTTTCGCTGGAGTTGGATAAACCAATTCTTTTCGTACGGAAGAAAGCGAAAACCTATGGCACTTGCAAACTGGCAGAAGGAGGGGATATACAGTCTGCGTCGCTGATCATCATAGAAGATGTCATCACTTCGGGAGGAGCCGTAATGGATGCGGTTACAGCCTTAAGAAATCTTGGCGCAAATGTGGAAAGAGTATATTGTGTTATCGACAGGGAAGAAGATGGTGGGAAGAACCTGGAAGCGATGGGGTTGCAGATGTTTTCGCTTTTTACCAGATCCGAATTGGAGAACGCCTGAGGCAGATCTCTTGCTTGCAAATCCAATTTGTATGTTTGTTCCCTCATCTCTCAGTGAGCGTTAAATCCGAATATTTGAGATGAAGCTATGGAAGAGTTATATTTCAAAACCCGCGATGAGTGGAGAGAGTGGCTCAAGACAAATCATGATCAATCCGGTGGAATCTGGCTCATCTTTTATAAAAAACACACCGGCCTACCAAGCATCGACTATGAAGCGGTTGTTGAAGAATCTCTCTGCTTTGGCTGGGTGGATAGCATCATCAGGAAAATCGATGATGAAAGGTATGCCAGGAAAATAACCCCCCGCAAGTCAAACAGTAAGTGGTCCCAATCCAATAAAAACCGGGTCGAAAGATTAATTCGGCAGGGAAATATGGAGCCGACCGGTCTGAAGAAGGTTAATGAAGCGAAGCGCCTGGGAAACTGGGACAAGCCTGACGGACCGCTAATACCGGAATCACTGGCCGATGAGTTCGCTTCAGCCCTGGCCGGTAACAACCAGGCAGACAAATTCTTTCAGAGTCTGGCGCCTTCCTATCAAAAACGATTTTTCGGCTGGATTGCCGATGCCAAAAGAAAAGAGACCCGGGAAAAACGGATACGGGAATCGATAACACTTTTGGAAAATGGGAAAAAGTTGGAGATGAAATAACCCTCAAAGTCGTTGGAAGCTTGATCAACGAGAGTCTGGACAGACCATTGGCAGCTTCATTCGGTCGATTATAAATTGATCGGACTTGACATTAATAACGCGTTATCGATAATTTGTAATCTCATCAAAAATGAAAAATCCAAACGAGTTCAACAAATGAGTTACAAAAGACTTGAAATTGAGGGGTTCATCGGCTTTCGACTGCAACAGACTGCCTGGCTGGCCAGGGGGCAGTTTCAGAAACTGATCAACCACCTGGGGATGCAAATTACACCGGAACAGGCCCAGGTCCTGCTAAGCCTGTACAAAAGTGAAGGTGTATCGCAAATTCAACTGGCGGCCAGCGTTTTCAAAGGACGAACCAATATCACACGAATCATCAACGGCCTGGAGACCAATAATCTTATTGAAAGACGGAAAGATCCCCTGGACAAGCGCTGTCTCAGAATCTATTTAACGCGTGAGGGAACCGGTATCGTCAATACGGTCATTCCGATCCTCATCAAAGCCAATCAGAAAATCATGCGCAAAATCGGAGAGGAAAAATACCAGGATCTGATGGAAATCCTCGACTATTTCAATAGCCAGGTCTCAAACCCCTTTAGCTCCCTCCTGGATATTCCCCGGGACAAATAACTCCCGGGCGGTTTCCATATACAGAATTCCGGGCAGAATCAGCAGCTCCATCCGAATTCACCTTATTGGCAAGAACACGGGCGCCGATGTGTATCCAACCCGAAATCCGCCTGTTCTATTGATAACAATAAAAACCTCTTCTTGACATCAAATACATAACGCGTTAACTATATATTTAACGCGTTATGTATTTACCTTTTGTCATCAGTCTTTCGATCAGGATTGTTCACCAGGGAGCGAAATATGGAAACCATGGCGGATGTTTACCGGGTTGGTCTGGATATCGGTTCAACCACGGCGAAGATAGCGGTTATAGATGGTAGTCGGGAGCTTGTATTTTCCCGGTACCGTCGCCATAACACCAGGATTATCGAGACGATTGAAGGATTCTTGCAGGAGGCGAGCTGTCAACTCGGCGAATGCCGATCATCATTTCAGATGACCGGTTCGGCCGGGATGGGGATTTCCGAAAGAAGCGGCATCCCTTTCATCCAGGAGGTCGTGGCGGTGGAGTCGTATGTCAAGCAGCGATATCCGGGGACAAAAACACTGGTGGATGTGGGGGGAGAGGATTCCAAGATGATATTCTTCCATGAGCAGGCGCCCTCGGACATCAGGATGAATGGCAATTGCGCGGGCGGAACCGGTTCCTTTATCGATCAGATGATCACCCTGTTAGGTATCGGGGCCGGCGATCTGGACCGGTTGGCAGGTGAGCACCATTCGTTACATCCCATTGCCTCTCGTTGCGGAGTATTTGCCAAGACAGATGTGCAGAATCTGCTGGCGAGAAAGGTACCGAAAGCGGATATTGCGGCCTCGATCTTTCATGCCATTGCCATTCAATGCTGCAATGCTTTGGCACGCGGAAGTGATCTACTTCCCGGAATTGTGCTCTGTGGTGGTCCTTTTGTTTTTTTCCCAAAGTTCAGGGAGATATTTCTACGCGGAATTGGTTTCAAAAAAGAGGATGCCATCCTTCCGGACCATCCTGCCATTCTTCCGGCCCTTGGCGCTGCGGAGCAGATTGGAAGCGGTGGTGAAAAAACAAGTTTTGAAGCATTTGGCCGTCAGCTCAAGATTGATCCTTCCGAGGTGATTCGGATATCAGACCGGTTGCCTCCGCTGTTCAAAAACAATACAGAGTTTGCAGAGTGGAAAGAGAGACACAAGCATCCGCGAATTGATCAGGTGCCACTGCAGGAACATGGCGGTACCTTCGGATTCCTGGGTATAGATTCCGGCTCCACAACTACCAAAATAGTTGTTTCCGGAGAAGCCGGCGAGTTGTTGTTCGTTTGGTATGGCAACAACCAGGGGAATCCTATCGATACAGTTGTTATGGGAATGAAGGTGTTCCGTGAAAAGCTGAAAACTGCCGGTGTCAACCTGACAATAGCAGGATCAGCCGTGACCGGCTATGGTGAGGATCTTATCAAGGCAGCCCTGGGGATTGACAACGGCGTTGTGGAGACCATCGCTCACTTTAAGGCTGCAAAAACTATCAATCCCGATGTCTCTTTTGTGTTGGATATCGGGGGGCAAGACATGAAGGCCATTTTCATCGATAACGGGACAGTCAGCAGGATCGAGATCAATGAGGCCTGTTCCTCCGGTTGCGGTTCCTTTATCGAAACCTTTGGCAACTCGTTGGGGTACGCGGTGGAGGATTTTGCAGAAATCGCCTGCCTGGCGGAGGCACCGTGTGATTTGGGAACCCGCTGCACCGTATTCATGAACTCGAAGGTAAAACAATCCTTAAGGGAAGGAGCCGGGATCGGGGAGATCAGCGCCGGTCTTTCCTATTCGGTCATTAAAAACTGCCTGTTCAAGGTCTTGAAGCTGTCACGGATGTCGGAAATGGGAAACCACATCGTTGTCCAGGGAGGGACCTTCAAGAACCTGTCTGTTGTCAGGGCTCTGGAGGTGATGAGCGGCAGAGAGATCCGTTTTTCAAACATCCCCGAATTGATGGGAGCTTATGGTGCTGCCCTGCATGCCAGGGAGAGATATAAGGAGATTCCTGCCGCCGCTTCAAGATTTATTGGTTTGGAAAACCTTGATACGGTGAACCATTATCAATCCAGACAGATTCATTGTAAGGGTTGTGAAAATGTCTGTGTTATTACCCGTTTCACTTTTGCTAACCAGAACCGGTTTTTCTCGGGTAACAAATGCCAACGTTTTTTTGCTGCCGATGATAATGGCAGGCAGCGGGGATTTGATTTCTTCAGGTTTAAAACCGATCTGTTGTTAAGCCACCTTCCTGATCGGCACTATCCGCAGCGGATCAGAATCGGGTTGCCCAGGTGCCTGGGAATGTATGAAACACTGCCTTTCTGGGTCACCCTGTTTGAACGATGCCGCTTGAACATCGTGCTTTCCCCGGTTTCAACCATGCAACTCTGTGAAAAGGGCTCGGGAACGGTGGTGTCTGACAGTATCTGTTTTCCCGCCAAGCTGATGCATGGTCATGTTGCGGATTTGATGGAAAAGGGAGTTGATCGTATTTTTTATCCTTTGATGATATATGAGGCCAGGGAATATGCCGGAGCTGTGAACACTTTCAATTGTCCCGTGGTTAGCAGCTATGGCGAAGTTATTGACAGCGCCATGGACCCCCGGGGACACGCCGGCATTCCGCTGGACAAACCGACCATTAATTTTGACCGGAAGGAGCTCCTGAAAAAAGCTTGTGAACAATACCTGGGGCAGTTCGGGGTACCAAAAAAAGTAATCAGGCAGGCACTGGAGGAGGCGTTGTCTATTCAAAACAGGTATAAAAAAACGTTGCGGGCCAAAGGCAGGGAAATTATTGAAAAGGCAAAAAACAGGGACCGTCTCCTGGTGGTACTGGCTGGCCGTCCCTATCATCTCGATCCCCTGATTAACCACAAAACCCCGGAGGCGCTGACATCGCTTGGTGTGGATATCATAACGGAAGACGCTTTACCCCTTGAGCGGGATTGGGATATGTCGGAGGTACAGGTATTGACCCAGTGGAGCTATCCTAACAGAATTTACCATGCTGCCTCCTGGGTTGCGCAACAGCCTGACAATGTCCAACTGGTGCAATTCAACTCATTCGGATGCGGCCCTGATGCCATGGTAATTGATGAAGCCAGGGAGATCTTGAAATCAGCCGGGAAAAATCACACCCTGGTTAAGATTGACGAGATTAACAGCACAGGCTCGGTGGTTTTGAGGTTAAGATCCATGATTGAATCCCTGAAACTGGTCAACCATACCCGGCAGCAGGAAAAGCAAAAGCGAATATCGACACCTCCTTTTGAGGTTAAGGATCGTCATCGTACCATTTTAGCACCCCACTTCGCCGATGCCTATTCGCCCTTGATTCCATCCCTGTTCGCCCTGGAGGGGTATCAGGTGATCAATCTTCCCAAACCCGATCGCGAGTCCGTGGAACAGGGACTCAGGTACTCCAGTCACGATATTTGTTATCCCGCCACAATCGTCATCGGGGATATTATAAAAGCGCTCAAGTCCAATCGCTATAATCTCGACGAAACTGCGGTGGGAATCGTCCAAACCGGCGGTCAATGCAGGGCTTCCAGTTATCTTTCCCTTATTAAAAAGGCTATGATAACAGCAGGGTATGAGAATGTTCCGGTTGTTTCCTGCACTTTGGCCGAAGGTTTAAACGATCAACCGGGATTTGAGATCAACTGGCTGAAGTTGTTTAAGATTCTCCTTTGCGGAGCCTTATTCACGGATGCTTTACAACAAATGGTGAATTCAACCCGGGTGCGTGAAAAAGAGGAGGGGATAAGTCAGGCGCTCAGGGAAACCTACCTGGAGAGGGTGAAGAGCTGTATCGAAGATAATGACGGGGATAGCGTGCTTTCGCTTCTTAAGCAGGCAGTTGCTGATTTTAACAATGTTCGGGTCCACAATGGTAATTTTCCAAAAATCGGGATGGTAGGAGAAATCTACATAAAATACAATGGCTTTGGGCATCAACACATGACGGATTGGTTGGTATCCCAGGGGGTGGAGGTTGTGGTTCCTCCTATCATCGATTTTTTTCTGCAGGACTTCATCAATGGCCGGGTTAACCGCCAGGCGCATCTGCGTGAGAGAAAACTTTCCGATCTGGCGGTTAAGCTGTTTCGGGTTTATGCAAACCGTTATTTGAAGCGGGCCGAAAAGATTATGCAAAACTACCGCTATCATTCCCCTGTTCATCAACTCAGCCGTTTGTCACAGGAAGCCGGCGGAATTCTCAATCTAGCCAACCAATTCGGAGAGGGCTGGTTGATTGCAGCCGAGATTGCAGCATTTGCAGAAGAGGGTATTAATCACGTTGTCAGTGTGCAACCCTTCGGATGCATAGCCAATCATGTTATCTCCAAGGGAGTGGAACAGAAAATCAGAAAAAGATACCCGGATATGAACCTGCTCTTCCTCGATTTTGAAGCCGGAACCAGCGAAGTCAATATCCTTAACAGACTTCACTTCATGGTCAAATCCCTCAAAGATTGATCCCAACCCGGTTGACGCTGACTGATCTGTCCGGATCAGCCGGCGTGTCTCCAACTGCCCTTCTTCTTCCTACCTGCCGACACTTCTTCCAACATCGTTCAAAAGCCATTTTACAAGGCGCACAACAGACTTGACCCCCAGTATCTACCAGGTTTTTCATCCTGATAACCATCATTGGAACGAAATCTGCTACAAAGAACAGGAATGATTGAAATCAATCATGGGCTTTTTCCAGGATTATTTGGATTGAAATATAACAACCGAGTTGAAGCCCGAGCATGAGTTGAGGTATGTGTTTTGATACCTGAAACAGTAGAAATGCTCCTTTTTATGTTATCGAAAATCAACGATAATTATGAAACAGGTGTTTTCAAAATGCCATGGGAGTGAACAGGCCGAAGCAATAACCGAGACAGATATGGATGAAACACGGGATGAGGCAAAGGGGATTATTTTTATACTTGAGAACTTGAATTAATTTCCTGTAGGCTCAATATTTCGACATTTGGTATGTCAACGCATAGTGGCAAGCGATGACTGGCCGGTTTCCATGAAGAGCTTTAGTCCCGGGGGCTGTCAGTCAGAAAAATTGTCTGATAGTTTGATTTTGAGGAGTGAACTTGGACGCTGATCGGATTGAAAAAGACAGAAAAAAAGGTGCAATAACCGCGATTGCCTGGTTTGCCTTGGTTATCATGGGCGTTTTTCTGGCGGTTGATGTTCTGGAGAATGATCTGCGCGAGTTCATTGCCAGCCTTGTCATTGTGGCGATTATTATTCTGGGGCTGATGGGCCTGCATATGTTTTCTGTCCACCGTTCAACATACAGGATAGGTTTGTTCCTTTTTGTTCCCGTTTTATCTTATCTCACAGTCATCGGATCGGGCGAAGGAACCATTCTCAATTGGGTTTTGATCTATCCGTTGCTGGCTTTTTTCCTGGTCGGCAGAAAGGAAGGGATATATTTCTCAGCCATCTTGTTCGGCTTTCTGGCTGTGCTGATGTTCATCCCGGCCCTGGAAAAGCAACATGCCTATCTGATTGGAATTCGGTACCGTTTTATGCTGGCTTATTTCTTTATTTCAGTGATCGCCTACAATATGGAATCGGCTCGGGAACGCTATAAATGGTTGCTGCAAAATGAGAATACAGCTTTGACACAGGAAAAAGAACGACTGGAAAAAACCCAGGGAGGACTGTTGCTTTCGGAATCAAGGTACCGGGAGATGATCAATGACATGGAGATCAAAATAGAGGAGCGAACCGGCCAATTGCAAAATGCCAAAGAGGATGCAGAGAGGGCAAACTTGGCAAAAAGTGAGTTTCTGGCCAACATCTCTCATGAGCTTCGTACCCCGTTGCATGCTATCATCTCCTATTCACAATTCGGACTCACCAAGTTCGAAAACATTGATGATGATAAAAAACTCCATTATTACCGACAGGTGAACATTGCCGGTAACCGATTGTTGGAACTGATAGAGGATCTGTTGGACCTTTCCAGCTTTGATACGGGCAAGGAGATGTTCAAACCCGAAGCGGTTGATATCTGGCAACAGGCCAATGAAAGCGTGATCGATATTCAAACCGTGTGTAAGGATCGAAATGTTGAAATTGTTGTCGAGAAACCGTCAATCCCCACCCGCCTTATGTGTGACAAAAGCCGTATAGATCAGGTTTTTCGTAACCTCCTGACCAATGCCTTGAAGGCTTCCGATGAAGGAAGTCGGATAAGAGTCACTTTTGCCGAGGGTGAATTGGCTACATCCTTGGATTTTAAAAGAAGTGAGCGAACAGCAGCACTCCAGGTTTCAGTTATCGACGAGGGAGTGGGGATTAACGAAGATGAGTTGAACTCGATCTTCGACAGATTTACCCAGAGCAGCAGAACCAATACCGGAGCAGGTGGAAGAGGGCTGGGGCTCTCCATTTGCCGTGAGATCATCGCAGCCCATAAGGGGCAGATATGGGCAGAAAACAATCCCGAAAGGGGAGCGACCCTCCGCTTTTTGTTACCTTCCGACCAAATCCTTTCCTGACAGCGACCCCGACCACCGGTGAATTTGCCACGAGCTTCGGAAGCTTGTGCATTCAACCCGAATTATGATAAGTTTAAAACACAAATCGGGAGGCATTTTAACTCATTCGGCCAACCTAATAAAGCTGAAAAATGGCAGGCGACAGCGAAGTATTACGACAACTACACAAGATTCAAAGAGGCGTCCCGGACAAGGATTTTCTGGCAAACCTGCAGACAGAATTAAAAAGAAAAGGGAGGAGACAGAAGTCCAAAGGCGGTTTTTTCTCCGGAGCTCCCTTTTTAGGGGGGAAAAAAACACCCAAGATCAAACTGGAGGTGGCCAGGGAGAGGGTAAAATCATTTAATGCCTCTTTCAAGGCACGAAAGGTCAAACAGGGGAAGAGTGAAATTCTTGAGCCTGGAATAATGAGTGTCCAGGAGATGAAGGATTTTCGCGGTGAGATCAAGGAATCGGCCGATATGGAGGAAGAGGGGTTTGCCTACCGGGCTTTGGAAGCGATTGTAAAATTTGTTGATCTGAAAAACAGCGGCGTTATTTCCGGCAAACAGGATATTCTACTGGACTGCCTTAAAAAACTGTCCCTCGCATTAATGGAGAACGGCGGGTTGAGTATGTTTCACACAACCTGGTTCTTCAGCGTTTACCAGGATTATCTCAGCCACTATCGCGTGTTTCGTCCGGGTGAATACGAACGCGCTGCCAACGTAGGTGGATCGGAAGCCAAGAAGATAGTCAAGAAGCTGCTTCAGGTTCAATACGAGCTGCCTTTCTACCTGCAATTGATCGATTCCGCCAAGAGGGATATCAAGCAATTGCTGAGATACAGCAAGGATCCGTATGTCAAGCAAAGTCTTCACGGACAATTGGGATGCAGTTATCAGCATATTGCCAAAGTCTTCATCGACAAGATCAAGGCGGAGCAGGGAACTGGTTCCGATCAGCAGTACTTAAATGAAGTCAATATTATCACCTCCTACGCCCTTTTCTTTACCCGTATCCCCATGATGCACAAACTGGTGGTAAATATCAGCAAAGCCATACCCAACCTTGGCCTGGAAACAACCTTGCACAAGGAGAAAATCAATCTCGCTCTCAAACTGATTCAGCTTGATTTGCTGGTCGGAAAAATAACCAGCGAGAGTTCGGATCTCCAGAAGAAGAAAATATTTGCAGCGACCCATGCCACTTACAAATATTGTACCAACCTGATTACCGATAATCGCCTGACCGCCGGTTCTATCGTCAGCGATGTCCACGCCTTTCCCTTCCTGAAGCAGGCAGCCATACTCATCTCCTACAGACGGGTGCTGATGTATGAGAAGAAGACCTATAAAAAAATGCTGGAGAGCTCCATGCGGTTCCTGAAGACCGTGGTAGATGCGTCTGAAAGCGGGGGGAAGCACCTGTTGAAAGCAGGTGAATATGTAGTTACCTACCAGCGCAACCTGGAAGCGGTAATAGCACAGGTAGAAGCCGATTCAGGATCCGACTGAGCTGTTAGCAAAAGCCGCAAATCGGCTCCTGTGTCGCTTTATTCATGCTTAAGGGTGGGGATGAGTATTGGTTAGGCAAAACAACAGGCAGGAGTTTGGATTCAAGATGATTCCGGGGACGCATTATCGCGAAATGTCCCCGGAATCCAACGATTATTACGCTTTTTCAAAGTGAAGAATATCGTCCACCACGCCTTCTCGCTTGGTTTTAGGCTTTAACTTTGCCTTAACCTTCATGCCAACCTTTAATCCTTCGGGTGGTGCTTTCACCCTGTGAACAATACCGCCATCTACGCCTTCGAACTTTACCAGTCCCATGATCCGGGGTTCCTTGTGTTCGATCCCCTGGTAATCATAGTGGCATTCCGTGAAGGAGTATAGCTCTCCGGTCAACCCCACGGAGATATACTCCTTGATATTGGCAAAACACTCTTCACAATAAGAGAGGGGGTAGATTTTTGTGCTCCCGCATTCGGAGCACTTGGAGGCGATAAAATCACCCTTGGTTTTTATGGTTCTGAAAAACTTGTCCCCGGCGATTCCGAATGTATACTGGTAGTTGACCGGTATGGCTCCTTCGAAATAGCCAATCTGTGTTGTTTGAGTAATGCTGTCTTTGAATGACATGGTCAACCTCCTTTATTTCCTGACGGGTTCAAAATAAAGAATATCGGTAATGGTGCCTTCCCGATCTTTCCTGGGCTTCCATTTGGCTTTGACTTTCATCCCGATGTAAATATCCTTGGGTTTGACGTTGCCGAGAAGATGCATAATCCCCATTCCGGCCGAAGCTCCTTCGATCTCTATTACGGCAGGCAGATGCCTGGGTTCTCTCGGTTTCAACCGGCTGGCATCCCAATTGACATGACAGATGGAGAAGGTGTTGACGATTCCCGTGTCCTTAACCGGCAAATATTCGTCGACCGGTCGCCAGCACAGTTCACAGAAGGATCTGGCAGGAAGCATGATCCTGTGGCATTTCTCACACCTGGAGCCCAGAATCTTGCCGTCTTTCAAAGCTTCCAGGTACTTGCCGATGGCAATTCCGTTGTCCCAGGCATACTGAAGTTCAGGTTGCCAGGTGACTTTGAGTGATCTTTCATACTCTTTGCTTGAGAGCCCCTTTACGGGTACCTTGATTATTGTCATCACTTCCTCCTATCTTCTGAGAACGGTTACGGTTCCTACCTGCATCAGGTCACCCCATGCCTGGGCAACACCAACCCTGGGATCTCCCGGTACCTGTCTCTTACCGGCATCTCCCTTCAACTGCAGATAGATTTCGATCACTTTCATCAAACCCGTGGCGGCAATGGGATTGCCGACACCCAAGGCACCTCCGGAAGGACAGATCGGCAGATTACCGTCGCGTTCCGTGACCCCGTCGGCAGTCAGTTGTGCGGCCTCGCCCCTTTCACAAAGCATCAGTCCCTCCATATGGTGCAACTCCTTATAATCAAAGGGATCGTAAGGTTCTGCAACATGAATTTCCTTTGAAGGTTCTTTGATACCTGCCATATCGTATGCCATGCGGGCAGCTTTTTCGACATACCTGGGATAGTAAAGATCCCTGGTGGCCCAATAGGAAGTATCCAGGTTCCAGCCTACGCCATCCAGCCAGATGGGCTTGTCGGTCAACCGCTTTGCCACATCTTCACTGGCCAGGATCATGGCTGCCGCCCCATCCGAAGATGGGCTGATATCCAGCCGGTGCACAGGTTCGGCCAGCATTTCCGAATCCAAGACATCCTTTATTGTTACTTCCTCTGCAACCTGGGCCGAGGGATGATCCAGGGCGTTTTTCTTGTTTTTGACTGCAACCCTGGCAATGTCTTCAGCGGAAAGACCGTAAGTCTCCATATAGCGTCTCATCTCCAGCGCAAAAATCCAGATCAGGGTTGGTTTCAGGGGCTGTTCCGTAGTATGGTCAAAAATCGTGATAAAGGCTCCAGCCGGATGGGGATGGCAACAGGACATCTTCTCCTCGGCCACTACCATACAAATATCCGCAGCGCCGGATGCCACATGCATCCAACCATGAATTGGGGCAAATACCCCGGTTCCGCCACCTACAAAATTCCTGATGTAAGGTTTATTATTTCCCCCGGCTCCGCTGAGCAGATACTCACCCTTCATATGAACACCATCAAAGGCGTCGGGTGCAGTTCCCAGGGTCACCATGTCAATGTCTTTCAGCTTGAGATCCGCGCTGTCCAAAGCCATTTTCACAGCCTGATGGGACAGTTCGGGTCCTGTCTCCTGAGCCCGCCTAACGAACTTGGTCAAACCGGCTCCGACTACTGCAACTCTTCTTTTTCCCATTTTCTGCACCTCCTATGATTCATTTGAAAGAATAGCAACTGAACCGGTACCGGTGGGGACTCCTCTCCAGGATTGAACCAGCCCCGTAGTGGCCCCTTTGATTTGTCGCTTTCCGGCCAGGCCTCTTAACTGCTGAACTGCTTCGTTAACCTTCATACCGCCACTGGCCTCAAAAGTGTGTCCCACGCCAATGGATCCGCCGGAAGTGTTCACAGGCATCTCTCCTTCCAGTGAGGTGGCGCCGGTTTCAGTGAGATAACCGGATTCTCCCCTTCTGGCTAAACCGAGCGCTTCGAGGTGCTGTAGTTCCTTATAGGAATACTCGTCACAAACCTCCGCGAAATCTATCTCTTTAGAGGGCTGGGAAATACCTGCCATGGCATAGGCCTTTTTGGCAGCCAGGCTTGCGTATTTGGCAAAACTTAGATCCCGGGACCAGAAATTTCCTTCGGCTGAACACCAGGAGAATCCTTTGATCCAGACCGGATTGTCACAAAGACTCCTGGCAACCTCTTCAGCAGCCAATACAATCACAATGGCTCCGTCAGAAGGCGCGGCCGCATCCAGATGCTTCAATGGTGTTGAGACGGGATGTGAAGAGAGAACATCAAACTCGGTTAACACTGCTCCATGCCCGGCTTCAGGATTTATCAGGGCGTTTTTCCTGTTTTTAACCACTACCGATGCACACTGCTCCACGGAGTTGCCGGTTTCTTCGAGAAACCGTCTCATTTCGAGACCTGCAAGGAACTCGGCATTTTCCTTCAGGGTCCTCAGGTAAACCGGATCAAGACCAAAGGCTTTAACCTCATCCAGGGTTTTCACATTGGAAGCCTTGCTATGAGCTTCAACGGCAATGGTTCGAAATTCCCCGGTGTTGATCATCATGCAACCCACGCCCATCGCCTGAATGAAATCGGCACAGACTGTATGGGCAGGCCTTAATACAGCTCCCATCTGATCGGGAATATACTCGTCAAAAATGCTGTACCCCTCCATGAAGTCCTCGGACCCCGTTATAAAGGAATCAATCTCCTTTGGATGCAGACCGGCCTCGTCGTAAGCTTTAACCGCTGCACTATAGGTCAGTTCTTTAAAGGAAAGATCAGGACTAACCGGCGAGAACCCGGTTGAACCAATCCCGATTATTGCGACTCGCTCATTCATGACTTTCCTCCTTTTTGATTAAAGTAAATAGGTGTGGTCACGATTCATCTTTAGCTCTGCCAGTGACACTGCACCGAAAAGCACAGCCACGCAGATACCTGAGATAGCGTGAATGGTGACGAAACACCTCCTTTGAATTGTCTTTAACTGGATATTGCTCTACCTCTATGGAAACACAATGAACTGACTGAACGCTCAGTCTCTTAACAGAATTATTCTTGTTGTTGGAAGCAACTCTGTCAAGAATCTTTTTTAATTGCAATTAGATCCCTAGAGAGATATGAGCTAAACCGGGATTGGAAATAACAGTTTGAACGTGAGACAGTTTGCCTATTGGATTGTATTTTGGAGAGGGGATTGTTCGGAGCAGTCAAAGCCGGGGGTTCAATATTGTTAACTATCGGATTTCGTGATAACCTTAGAGCTTGTTGACTATTATACGATCTGAATCAGTTCCCGGGTATTTACCAAATGAAAGACAGAATCATCAACCTGATATCAAAGCTGACTGAATCCAATTTGTCTGAAGAAGAGAACGAGTTGAGACACTGGCAGGACCGGATTGCTCTGTCTTTTTTGCTGATCGGGGTCTTTTTCGGTTTTTTTGTTTTGATCTTTAGTGTCAATCTGGCTGTGAAAGAGGGACTCTGGGTTGTGGTAGCAGTCGATATTCTGCTGTATGCCTGGGTTCTGATCCTCTTTGTCTGGCGAGCTCTGCCGGCAATCATGAGGACTTTTAGCGTGGTGATTCTCTGCTACGTTTTGGGTCTGACACTTTTGCTGATGGTTGGTCCTTTTGGGGGTGCGGGTCCCACCTGGCTGTTCTTTTTCCCCATTATCACCGGATTACTGCTGAGTGTCCGATATTCGTTGGTGGCCCTGTTAATTAACATGATCACCCTGGTAGTGATCGGTGACTTGTTGCAACAGGGTTGGAGGAATTGGGAATTTGCTTTCGACCATCCGATGGATAAGTGGATTGTGCTGAGTTCCAATTTTATGTTGCTCAACGCGATTGCAACCTTGGGGACGGCATTGTTGATTCGTGGTTTGAGGATGTCCCTGGCGGACAAAAAAAAGGCTTTTGGAGCGCTGGAGGAGAACAATAAACTGCTTCATGATTATAATATCCGCCTCTTAAATGAAAAGGAGGAGAGAAGAAAAACGGAAATTCTCCTGTCAAGGAGCAAAGAGGCGCTGAAGGAATCAGAATTGAGATTTGACGAACTGATGGGAATGTTGCCTATTGCCTATCTTTTTGTTGATGCGGAGAGCCGGCTGGTATTTGCCAATCGAAAAGCCATTGAAATGTTTAATTTTACAGAAGCGGAGTTCGATCACAAAATGGAATGGGGAGCTTTGAAGCGAGTTAAGGAGAATGATCGTCAAAGGCTTGCGGAAAATATGGAGAAGGTTCTCCAAAATCAGGATATTGGCTGGAATGTTTACTCAGCATACGATGGTGAGGGAAATGAAACGTCAATCGAAGCTTTTGCATCCCCCGTTATTAAAGAAGGAGAGTTCCTGGGAGTACAGGGACTGGTGGTTGATGTTTCTGATCGGGTGGAGAAAGAGAATTTGAAAAAGGCGAAGGAGGTGGCTGAACAGGCTAATCAGGCCATTTCCGAGTGGCTTTATTTTATCGCCCACGAGTTGAGAAATCCGGTTGGGGGTATTACGGGTTATGCTGATGTTGGATTGAGAAGGATCCGTGATCCCGTTGTTCGGGAGGCCATTACTAAAATTGACCGTGAACTAAAGGAGAATTCCAAGGTTTCCAGGCAACCGGCATCCGCACTTGTCGAAAAGATTGACCGGTTAATCCGGGAGTATAATAGCAAGGAAAACAAACTTGAAGGGTTTTTCAGGGAAATACTCTCTTCGGCCCTGCGTCTGGACAGGCTTTTGAATGATCTTCTGGACTACTCGAAGCTGGAATCCAGGAGCATGGCATTTCAGGTGGAACAGGTCAGCTTATCGTCCATCATTGCGGAAGCTTGCGGTGAATTAAAAATGGTGTTGCAGGGGAAGCAGCAAAACCTCACTATGCTTCTTCCCGAGGATCTGCCGGAAATTGAATGCGATCCTTTCAGAATAGGCCAGGTATTCAGAAATCTGTTTTCGAATGCTATCAAGTTTTCATCCTCGGGTGGGGAGATCCGCGTGACTGCAAAATCGACGACGATGAAATCCGGAAGACGAAGTTCCGATCATGACATTCGTGCTGTTCATGTCACGGTTGCCGACAACGGCATCGGAATTCCGGATGACCAGTTGTCCATGGTGTTTGAAAAATTCAAACAGAGCCGAAAAACAAGATCGGGCGAGGGAACAGGGTTGGGCCTCCCTATTTGCAAAGAGATTGTGGAAGCCCATCGGGGTGTGATTTGGGCAGAAAGCCAAGAGGAAGAAGGTACCCGGTTTCACATTCTGCTCCCGGTGAAACGTTGATCGGTTCCGGGAAAACTGTCATTGTTGCTTTTGTTCAGCAGCAACGGGATAATTCGATTTCTTAAGCTACCTTGTTTTGACAACGGAGTCGCGGCAATGCGATAACCGGTAAGCAAGGTACACACGACAAAACAATTAAAACTTGTTGATGAGGCGCTGACTATGGGGAAAAAATCTATCCTGATCATACATGATTCCGGTCCCGAGCTGGAACAGTTGGCTGAGTTTGTTTCCGCCGGTACGGATAAACCGGACGTCACACTGGCTTCTGGCGAGAAGGAAGCGATACAAGCCCTGAAAAACAGGTCATTCGATTTTGTCATCAGCAGTTTGATTCTGGAATATTTCAACAATCTTCCCAAAAAAAACACCCACGTCATCGTCCTGATTCGAGATGAATCCCGGGAACAATTGGAGTCTCTTTCAGGTATCGGGATTCAGCATTATCTTCTTCCCCCGGTCAACCAACAGACCATTCAGAACAAAATCAATACCATTTTACGAAAAGGTATTTCGAGACGTCATCCCCGTTTCAATGTGCCGGGAACCAAGGTCTCCTTTCATATCGGGATGACAGATTTCGAAGGGGAAGTGGTCAATATCAGTGAAGGAGGAATTCTTTGCAGGATTGAAGTGGAAGGAATGCATGATGTTCTGCTGAAAGACAATCGGCTGACGTTAAAATTCCCCAGAGAACTGGGAAACAAGTCCCTCAAGGATCTTAATTGCAAGTTTCTGGCAACCCGGGGTGCCGAGACAAAGGGGTATAAGACGATTCTGCAGATTGTGTTGCTATTGCCTATTTTACAAAAGCAGCAGCAAACCATCTTGAACTCAGCTCTGAAGAGAGCTTACAGGATACAGAACCCGGTTATCAGATGGCATAAGAAACGATTGGAGGTTAACGCCGGCAAAACGGTTTATATCTTTGACAAGGTTCACCTCTTTCGTATTTCTGTGGTTGTTGTGCTGTTTATAGGAGCGCTTGCTCTTCTGGTCAACCTGCTGTCAGAACAAGAGCTTAAAGTGGTTTGGACAGACGGCAATATTTATACAAGATCCGTTAACGATGAAGTCTGGCAGAAAACCGAAGACAGATCGTTCCCTGTTAGCCGTCAGATCAAGGTCACCGGTAGGGATAGCAATGCCGCACAACCCGGAACGAGAGCCGGGGTGGATTCACACGCTGTTATCCGGACCACAGAGAGTGAGTTAATTATCCTGTCAAAGGAAGGGGCTTTTCAGCGGTTCGAAACAGATGGTCTGATATCCTACCAAATGACCGGAGCGGTCCATCTGCATCTTGAGCCCCGTGAAAACGGTGAACCATACCAGGTTGACATTAACGGTTTAAGGTTTAGCACCAAATCGGCCCATCTTTTTTTCCACGATCTCACTTCTCCTTCGGAACTTACTGTTGTCGGAGGGGTGGCAACGATTCATCCGAATCAGGCCCTTTTTCTATCACTGGCACCTTCTATAATTCCCGAGAATGGTAAGATACTGCTCGACAAGTCGTACCTGGTACACCTGAATAGTGGACTGATCACTATCAAAACTAAACCGGAGGGTCCCGTCAGGTTTTTTTATGACACCTATCTGCCGGGCTTTGTTAAGGACAGGGAGTATCGTGAAATCGGTTATGCCATGATTGAAGCTGGTGACTATATCCTGATACGTGATTCAAAGGCTTATGAGGTTCGGTCGAAACGAATACCCCTGATGTTGCATGATTCTCTCAAGACGGAAGAAGACGACAAGGTCCTGGTTGCCCTGCATGATGGGGAGCTATTGAGGCTTTATGAGATGGGAGAGGTGGAACTCGAAACCTACGATATAAGAAGAAATCCCGCTTTGCCTCCCCTTATGATCGGTGTTAATGCGCAGGAACTGCAGGAGGCGCCCAAGGCACAATTCAACTTTGAAGGACGTTTGAGAGCAAAGGTTAAAATAAAACTCAAACGAAAAAGGTTTCGCTTAAAATCGGCAAACGCTTTTCTGGCAGTTAAGGGTACCGATTTTGAAGTCACCGATCGGAAGGACAAAACCGAAGTATTGACTCTGACAGGAACGGTCTCCCTGAGCAGTGGCCCAACAGATGAAGGGGTTTTGGTCAGTAAAGGGATGATGAGTTTTGTAAACAAGGGCCAATCCCCGGTTGAACCCTTCCAAATTCCCAAGGACCGATTAACGGACTTGTTGAGCGATTCTCTGGATTCAAAAGATGAACTGCAATTATCAGGATTCAATGAGACAAATCCGGAACAGATAATCCTCCGGCCGGAAAGGTCGGTCTCCCTGTTCTGGAATACCGCTCTTAAATCTTTCGAAATCATTTTGGCAGGAAAAACCTACTCAGCCGATGTCAGGGGCGATTCAGCCGAGATGGTCATTCCCTATAAAATGTTCAAAAGCGCCAAAACGGGATCATACCCTATAACTATCGGAGTGACGGATATTAAAAAGAGAAAAACAAGCCTGCAGGGCAACCTGACGCTTATGCCGAGAACCGAGACTACCCGATTTACCGAAAGAATTCTCTTTGAAAAGGGACAATCGATTATCAGGGCTGAGTCCCTGGATTTGTTTGATAAAATTATCAGGCGTCTCAAATCGGATAAATCCATCCGAGCGGTTTCCATAGAAGGTCATACGGATAGCGATGGCTCTGCAGAATATAATCTTGAACTATCCAAGGCAAGGGCGGAGGCAGTCAGGCAATATCTTATCGGGAAAGGGATTCCGGGCGGTCTGTTGAAGTCCGAGGGATTCGGATCCAGTAAACCTTATCAGGGAAGCACCGATTTAGTTGGCAAGGCGAGAAACAGAAGAGTTGAATTTGTTCTGACAAAAGAGTCAGACTTCGTGTACTAACGCGCCTGAAATGTCGGAAACCGGGGAATCCGAAACAAGATTATCTGTATTAACACCCCGGGTTTTCGAGATTAAAATGAACACCATCACTTGTCAGTTTGTCGTATTGACAGCTTTCGATGGCTTCTTCAGCGAAAGCAGTGTCCCCAATGCAGCGGAAATGGTGAAGATGATGAAGGAGTAGCGCATAACCACCAGGAAACTCGCCGGATTAGCGCTGAGCATGTGTTGTCCTATGTAAATGGACATGAAGATAGTGATAATCATCATGCTCAGAACCATTCCCAATGACCTCATCTTGGCCGATAACGCCGAAGCCAGTCCGTACTCCCTGGGCATCACACTGTTCATGATAATCGCCATATTGGGTGAGGAGAACACGGCAAATCCCAATCCCTGGAAGACCAGCACGCCGATCAAATAGACCAATCCCGTATCACTATCGACAAAAATAGCAGCAAGGGTGCTGATCAGGCTGAAAGCCAGACCAATGGAGGTCAATATCCTGGGTGGGTACCTATCCGCCAGTCGTCCGCAGATCGGGGCGAAAATAGCCATGACAATGGGAGAGATCACCATGATCTGTCCGGCCTCTCTCGGAGTGAGCCCTTTGTTGGTTTGCAGGTAAAGACTGAACAGAAAAGAGATTCCGAAAGCACCCGAATACATTAGCAATTGAATCAGCAGGGCAATCGACATAACAGAGTTTTTCCGGATTTTACTGATGCTCAACAAGGGGTTGGGCAGGCGGTTCTCCAGGAAGAAAAACAGTACGATGAAGCCAACTCCCAGAAGACTCAGCAGGTAACCGGCGGGCGAACGTCCGATCAAAGCACTCCCCGAGATCAGGAAGAATATCGAGGCGACAATCATCAAAGTTCCGTACCAGTCAAAGGGATTCTCCGGACGTTTCCAATTCGACTTCAAATTAAAATGAATCAAAATGAAAGAAAGGACCAGGGGAATAGAGGTGCAATAAAATACCCATCGCCATCCCCAATATGTGGTTATCCATCCTGCAATGAAGGGGCCGGCCGAGAGGCCGAGATAGACGGCCCCGATATTGATACCAACGGCCTTACCCAACTTTTCCTTGGGGACAATGGCGGTCAGTATCGCCATATTGGTTGCCATTACCAGGGCGCCTGCCAGGCCCTGGATAAACCTGAGCCCGATGATGATCGGTATCAGGCTCTGAAAGCCAAGAATTAGAGTGGTTATGGCGTAGGTGAAAAGCCCCAGTTTGAAGATGATATTCCTGTCAGTCATATCAGCAAACCTGCCCACAGGTAGCAGAAAAGCACTGGCAGCCCCCAGGTAAATAATTTCGATCAACCCGAGTTGGACACCACTCGCCTGAAGTTCACGCCCCAAAACCGGCAGGGTGATCCCCACCCCTGAAAACATAAACGGGGTTGAAAACTGGGACAGGGCCAACATGTAAACCAGTGTTGCCTTCAATTGCTCTTCGTTCACAAGTTTGGATTTACTTCTTTCATTTCTCATAGCATTAATCCTCATTTTAGCTGAACATTCAGTGTATCCTGCTCCCCAAGTTCTGACCAGATTATATATCAACAAATCAGACAACCCCCGGGAGTTTCACGGGCTAATCCAACGATTACGGGATCCGGTTGGAGGTTCCTGAAGCCGGGAACCTAATTCGGAAAGCACTCAAATGCTGATCCAGGCCCTGGATTGCGTGTGTGGACGATCATCGGCGTTGCGGATTAAATCCGGCGATTAAGCAATATATCGTAATCACCAGAGATCAATCACCAGTCAATATGTCTGGGGACTGATCGAATCCGGAATTAAACTTGGTTGATACAGGTGGAAAATAATGTGAAGAGTAATCCTGCCGGGAGAGCTGATTCCCGCGACAGGCGATGGATATCTGTCGCGGGTGAGTCGGGGAAGCGGTTAAAAGGAGTATTTTACCTCTGCCTGAATATCGGTAAACTTGTTTTCCTGGTAGTCCGAATAGGAGGGGCTGAAAAGCAGGTCGAGGCCATCGGCAATTTTGTATTTGAAAGTGGCCTTATAGAATGATCTCATGGGGGAGCCCTCTTCATCCCAATATCCGGCAGCCATCAAAACCAGGTTGAGGGCATTACCTGTCAAAAAATCCGCATTGATGTGACCCGAAAGAAAATCGGTTCTTTCGGTTATCTGCCCCATCAGAAACCCCTTCTGTTTGGAGTCCTCATCATCCTGAAAGTTATCGATGATGATCTGACCGGCATAGAGATTGATGGTGGAACCACCAGCCGTGAACTCTACGCCTGTCGCATATTTGCCCCAGGAGTTCTTGATCATGATCTCTTCGCCGTCATCATCTTCAGTCTGGTAAGCCGCACCGGAGAGTTTCCCCAGAAAGCTGCCGAAATTGTATTGCAGATCCAGACCCGGACTTCTGATCCGATTATAGGCTCTGCCGTCTCCTGTTTCGGTCAGGTCCGGTGCATTGTCCAATCCTTCGACATAGCTGATGGCGGCATCCAGATTACCGACGGTCCCGGAAAAGCGGGTGGCCCATTTTCCCTGGTTGGGTTTCCGTTCAATCTCTTCATCCTCTCCTGTAAACAGGTAATCGGTGAATTCAGAAGGTACATTCTGTTTGGAAACAGGTATGGCCATCAATTCCAACTGGGCATCGCCGATTTGCTGGGTGAGCAGGACCGCCGTGCTGGCCAGCTTGCCGTCTTCATACTCAGTGCTTTTATAGGATTGATCCCTGGCGTTAATCCTGTCAGTTGGGACTTCCACACCTTCCATATAGCCCCAGGTGACGATTTGGGAGCCGATTTTCCAGGCACGGCTTCCTTCATAGATTTCAATATAGGCTTCGACGGGGCGAATTTCCGTATCGGAGCTTTGGGGTTCGGTGCTGAACTCGTCATGTACTGAACGGGCCAGGTTATAGTTCACATTGAAGGCTGCGAACAGCCGTCCATGGTCTCCCAGGTAACCTTCCAGCTTTAGTTGCAGACGAGTACCAATATTATTGTAACCGCTTATTTTCTGTTCATCAGGAGCGGGTTGGCCATAGAGAGCCAGTTCCTGGTAGTGACTCCAGAGCGACTCGGCGTAGCTCTCTTCGTTCCAGTAAGCCAGGGTCTTTAGATATCCTCCAAAGGAAAGGGAGACGCTTTGCTCTTCTTCAAATTCTCCTCCTCCCACCTCATCTTCGGAAAGATCCATTCCCAGGTCTTCCAGTCCGTCACCTCCCTCTTCACCGGCGAGTTCCTGTTCCTCGACAGGTGCTTCATCAGCAAGACCTGCCAGATCGTCAAAATCGTCTGCCGGCAATGTCGGGTGATAAAGCGAGAGCATTAGAATCAACAGGGCCAGGATAAAACCATTTATTTTCATTTTTGTCATATCGATAGGTCTGTTTTCGAAACGGGAAATTTGGGGGCTGACGCTTTTGTTAATCAACCCCTGGTATAATCTGCGATTAATGGTTTACCACCATTTTCTCGTCAGATACGAGGTAGTGAATATGGCGGGTTTTACTTTTTTAACCTGCTTCTCAACCCGGATGTTTCCAATCTGCATGATGGTTTTGGTTCCTTTCAGCGTGCTTTGCATCTCGGCTCCGGTCATCATGAAAACCCTCTTGCCATCCCTGTTATTCTTGGTAGTGAAGGCGAGCAGTTTCATTTTTTTTACCAGTTGATTGTTGAGATCGTACATTTCGCCCTTGAAGACAAGTCCGGATTTTGTGTGAATCCAGGAGATGTTTTTACTATAGCCATAATCATCTTTCATTTTCTGGCTCTTGAATTCGGATTGTATCTTCTCCACAGTAATTTTTTTACCTTTAAAGGGCACGGTTTCCGTAGCCAGCCAGGTGTATGTGCTATCATCTATGTCACGGGCTGCGACATCACCGTTGGAGAAATCCGATCCCATGAAAGAGGAACTTTTATCAGATCCAATCACTCTCTTGGGCTTTCTGAGACCCTTCAGGTAGATCCATTGATCGTCATCCTTATCTCCCGGATTTTCCGTCATCAATGCGCCATTTCCCTTGTCATCGGCCGGCTCGTAGAAATAGGTGATGGAGCGGGTCAGTCTGGCGTCGGGGTCTTTATAATTGTCCACAAAGGAAGCTCCCCGGGATTTTTTGGTAAAGATCAGTTCTCCGCGGGAGTCATAAATCTTAAACACCATATTGTTGGTCATTTTTTCAATGGCCGGTTTGGCATCGATGGCCTTCATGATCCGCAATCCTTTCTCTTGTGGCGTTTCTGCCAAAAGGTAAAAACCCGGAATCAAGAGCATCAGTGCCAAGAAAAGTCCCAATCGTTGAAATCTGTTTTTCATTTTATTCTCCGTCAGTTGTTTGTTTAGGATTGATCCGGTTCCTGCCAAAGTCGAATGAGAGAAAAATTTCTCAATTCATGGCAAAAAGACCGGATCGAATTGAATTGTTAATTGACCGTAGCAATCTCTTTGGCGCCGTTTTGTTCGACAACCTTGGTCAGAAACCTGGGTTTCGTAACAAAAATCACTGCCGGTAACAGGGTAAGAGCGGCCAGGGAGCTGTATGCCATGGTTCCGAACATCAGAATACCCATGGATTGGGTTCCACCCATATCCGACGCCAGCAATACAATGAAGCCAAATGCGACCGAGATTGCGTTGATTAGAATTGCTTTTCCCACTGATCGAATTGTGTTGAAATAGGCAAGATCAAAAGGATCACCTGCCTTTAACTGCATTTTGAATCGCTCTAAAAAGTGGATTGTATAATCGACACCAATTCCGATTGAGATAGAGGCCACCATCACTGTTCCGGTATTGATCTTCCATCCCAGCAGTATAATCATGCCGAAATTGGCCAGAATGGTGAATGTCAGGGGGATGAGAGAGTACAAGCCACCTAATGCCGATCTGAAAATAAAGAAGGTGATGATGAAAACGAATACCATGGCCTGGAGAATACTGGTTACCTGGGACGTGACGATCATATTCATGATTTCCATCATAACCGGTACCTGGCCTCCAATAGCGACCGATTCAATGTAGGGGTCATCTTCCGGAAAGATGTCGTTGAAGATCTTTTCCGCCTCTACCAGATAGGAGCTGGCAAAACTGGTAGTGGAATTTCTTGCCATGATAGAGAACTGGAACTCCTTCAGATCGGGACTGATCATGCCCTCAAAAGCATCCCGGTTGGAATTCTGGGCCTGGTTCAGCACCACTCCGATCACTCCCCGATCCGTCAGGGTCGGGTCCGAAAGATTATCCGTCCGTGTGTCGGGTATCTTCTTGAATGCAGGGTCCTCATCATGATAGAAGACCGAATAGGTCTTGCGAATCATGTCTACAGGGCCGCTGACAAATCCTGTGGGATTGATCAGGTCGCCATTCAGGTTTACTTTCGGAGAATCCATGGCGACCAGACGATTTCTGAACTCCTCAAGCTTATGCAGAACACGGGGTTGTTTGATATCGGCTGCAAAAAGATCCTGCAGCAGGTTCCATCTTTTCATCAGAACCTGACCTTTGTCGGTGTTTTTCAAATCCCTCAGGCGCAGGATTGCCTCTGCAGTTGCTTCCCATTCCTCTGTTCCGGGATTCAACCGCTGGTTTAGATCCTTCAGGCCGGCGACCTGTTCAGGGGAGTAATCGACAAAAGGTCCTTCTTCTGCTTCGGCCAGATCCTCATCGTCGGCGAGTCCGGTCAGATCATCCTCCTCACCGGATCCCTCGTCTGCAAGACTTAACAGATCATCATCGCTGACGACTTCCTCATTCTCTTCGAATAGCGCATCCATATCCGAATCGCTTTCCAGGGCCTGATCTGCCTCCATTTCAACTTCCACCATATACTCCTCATTCATGATATCCCGAAAAAGGGAAATGGTGGTTTCCAGCTCTTTTGCGTTTGGAGCCGGATCTTCAACCAATTGTACCAGTCTGTTTCTCAAATCCTGGATAGGAGATGACCGGATGAGACGATCCTGGCCCGGAGAGCTGTCCCAGGCGCTGGCAAAATCGTTGCTGCGCTCTTTGAGAGCGTTTACGATCCACTCATTATCCAGGTTGACACTGTCTCTGAATTTAAAAAGGAAGCTTATTTCACCGGTACCGGTGAGATTTTTATTGATGAATTCATCACTGATTCTCAGTGGATTATCTTCTTTGAAATCTTCGATGACCCCTCCCTCAAATTGCAGATCTTTCATCAGGATGCCTGCGCCGATTGAAAGCAGTATGAATACTGTTAATGCTGTTTTGGGTGCAGATCGAACCATTTTGGCCCAGTTCATCAAAGCCGCATCGAATTTTCCGGTCTTTCCCCCCTCTTTTTCCTTTTTTTGTAGATGTTCCTTTTTGGGAAGTTTCCAGAAGCAGAGTAGCGCGGGACTCAGGGTCAATGTCAACAGGAGTGCTACACAGATTCCAAAAGCCGAGAACAGTGAGAAATGGCGTATCATCAACAACTTAGACGATGAGAGAGAGAGAAAACCCAGGAAGGTGGTCATACCGGCCATGATGATGGCAACACCGACTCCTTCGATGGATAGTCTCAAGACTTTCCTGCGATCATCCGACTGCTTCGCATCTTCATTATACCGGTTTAGGAAGTGAATACCGTATGCGCTGCCCACTGCAAGAAGAATAATGGGGATGATCGAGGTCGATGTGGTGATCGGAGTGCCGGTTAAAGCCATCATACCCAGGGCCCAAATAACCGAGATGACGACGGTAACCAGGGGAATGACCACTCCTTTTGAGCTCCTGAAGCTCACCGCAAGAATGATGAAGATGACAATGACCCCCATTGGCATCAGCATTCCCATATCCTTGTCGATGATTCGGGACATGACCGAGAACACTACCGGCATACCTGCGATATAGGTTTTGATTCCTTCGCCGGATTCCTCTTCCAGAATTTCATTAGCATGATCATAAATCACAAGAAGATCATAAATATGATTGACATCCGGAAGCTGAAAAGAGAGATTTTCCAGGCTCAGCGGATCAATATGCTCCAGGGTGAAATCGTAGAGCTTACTGGTAAAAATATCCCAGGTCGTCATTTTCGAATGCATGAAAAAGCTTTTCTCCCTGGAGATTTTCATGATCTCCCGGAAGTTCTCACCGGTCAGTTCCTGTGCCAGCAACTCCTCCAGCCTGGGATAGGTATCGAATGCGGGGGAGAGATAATCAGTGAGATGGCCTTTCAACTCTTTGCGGACACGGGCTGTATGTGCTGCGATAAACGCGTCATCATACGCGGTGCCATCTATGGTTTTTCCGAAAACATCGTGGGGAAAGGTTGAATCATTTCCCGAGAACCTTGCTTTCAGCATTGCCGGCTCGATGGCTGTTTCGAGTTCCAGTGTGGCATAGCGCTGTTTGTATTCCCATTTATTGATCATGGGAATATGGATGGCCGTAGCGTTTTCGCTGTTCGAAAGCAGGTTGCCACGGAACAGCCGGTCTTTCAGGATATGTTGTTTTAAATCCGGGATGATTTTCACCAGGTCACCGTCGGATTCCGGCAGACGACCCTCGTTCTCATCCGTATATGGGATACCGGCCTCTTTTTTCAGCTTTTTGATGACACTGCCTGTAATCACCGCGCCGGTTTCCCTGTCCATAATGGCATCTTCCAGGCCCGAAATGCTGGTGATATCGTCGGTATCGATCCCCATGGGAAGAACAACGGTCTCTCTTTTTCCGGTGATTTTGCTGTCAATTTCACGGGTGATCCTGAGAACAGATATCCGGTCGACAATGGATTCTATGGTTCTTAATACCTGCCGGTTCATGATGCCCTTTTCCGGAGCCTCAATACCGATAATCAGGGAATCATTATAACTGAAGTTCTTACGATAATAATCGTTTGCCTTGACAGTTTTCATGTCCGTCGGCAGGAACTTGGTGGTATCGGATTCCGTATAGGCTTTGGTTTTGATTTGATAGGCGAAGAAGACAGTAATGCCAAGCGCCAGGAAAATGATGAAAACAGGAAAACGGGTTGAAAAGGAACTGATATATCGCATGACAATTAATCTCCAATATTGCTGTTAAACATCCAACTCTTCCCAGATGGCGTGATTGATGATTCCAAACGGTTTCAGGTTTCTGACCAGTTGGTATCCCAGACCGCTCTTCTGGTCGCTTTTCCCCCTTTGCTTACGATGAATGGATATGACCAGTTCCATATCCATTTTGTAGTGTTTATAAACAGTGACATCGTAACTTTGCTTCACCTCCGACTGCTGCAAAACCGGTGAAATGTATCGCTGGATCAGCGGATCGATATCGTTGTCAAAACACCGCAGATTGATAACTTCCACTGGTATCTTCCCCCAAATTGGTTAGTAGAAAATGAGTGCGCAACCAAATCTTGACCAGAAATCCGGTTGTCGATTCAAGGTGAATTACTGCTGAATTTGTGCCATTTTAGAAAAGTTAACTTATTCAGTTAAGTAGATAAAATAGTTTACAGGTTGACTAGATTTCGTAGAAAATAATCACGATATTCAGTAAAAAAATAATTATTCACGATTTCCCGTTATTTTCTGGAGATCCAATGATCAGCAAAGAAAAATTTTTTGTGGAAGCGATCAGCCTGTTTTGCAGCAGCCTGGATATTACGGTCGCCATGAGCAGGTTGCTGAAATTTCTCATGACGGTGATGCCTGCGGAAGCCATGATGATCAGTTACATTGATACGGAATTGAAACGGGTCAAGGAGGTGGCGGTGGCGACGCCGGAGAAGTCAGAATACTCCAATGAGTCCATGCCACTGCATGTGGATATCGATGAGATGGTGGAAGAATATGGAAAAAGCAATCCCCTGATAATTGAAGACATGGCCCACGATGAACTGACGAGGGAAAACTTCAAGGTCGAAGCCAGAAAACGGGGGTATTTTCCTGACCTTGAAGCGTCCGCCATAATGTTGCCGCTCCTGGTTGATGAGGAGCTGATCGGCATATTTCATCTTGCTTCATCCGGGATCGGAAAATACTCTGAAAAGCATGCGGAACTTCTGGTTCCGTTGCAGGAACCCTTTGCCCTGGTGGTTTCCAATTGTTTGCAATACCAGGAAGTATTGCGCCTGAAGGAGATGCTGAGTGATGAAAAACGATACCTGCTGGAAGAGCTACGCGAAGTTGTCGGTGATGTAATTGGCAAGGATTATGGACTGAGGCAGGTGATGGAGATGGTACAGCAATCTGCGCCCAAGGATAATCCGATTTTACTGTATGGTGAAACCGGCACCGGCAAGGAGGTGATAGCCAACGTTATCCACCGCAGCTCACCACGCAGGGATGGACCGTTTATCAAGGTAAACTGCGGAGCCATACCGGACAGTCTGATCGACAGCGAACTGTTCGGTCATGAGAAAGGAGCATTTACCGGCGCCGTTGAACAGAAGAAAGGACGTTTTGAACGGGCCAACAAGGGAACCATATTTCTCGACGAAATCGGTGAATTGCCGCAGCATGCCCAGGTACGCTTGTTGAGGGTTGTCCAGGAAATGGAAATCGAGAGGGTGGGGGGGAGCCAGACGATTCCGCTGGACATCAGGATTATTGCAGCCACTCACAGGGATCTCACCACGATGACCAGGAATCAGGAGTTCAGGGAGGATCTCCTCTACCGGCTCAACGTTTTTCCCGTCCTCATTCCCCCTCTTCGGCAGCGCAAGATGGATATCCCGGAGTTGATCGATTATTTTATCGAAAGGAAAGCAAACGAACTGAAATTGAGCGAGATACCCAAACTGATGCCCGGGGCTCTGGACTCTCTTGTCGAGTATGAGTGGCCGGGCAATGTGAGGGAGTTGGAAAATGTTGTGGAAAGGGCATTGATTCGGTATAAAGACGGACCACTCATTCTGGAGGATTTTCTTGCTCCCCGGCCGATAACCGGTGAGGAGCGGGCGGCTGTTCTGAAACAGGAACTGGAACCTCTGGAGAGCATGGTGCGAAATCACATCAAAACCGCCCTGCAATCGACCAAGGGCCGCATCAGTGGTCCCAAAGGAGCTGCAGCCCTCCTCGGGCTGCATCCCAATACCCTGAGAAGCAAAATGCAGAAAATGGGGATCACTCGAAGATGATTTTTGAAAAAGAGGATTGTCGGGTTCACAGGTATTGATTAATCATCTATAAAGATGGGAGCGTACCCGATCAGAATCTCGAAACATAACAAGTGGTATCTGTAGGTGAAAACAATATCACACCGGACAATGGTATCGGGTCAGACCTGCTGAAATGGGGAGAGTAATGCAGACAGAAAATGAAAAAAAACGCTTTCAGGAGGACATTCATTACTTGGTGGATTCTTTGAAAACCCGCCGTTTTTGGAGAACCATTATTTTAATGGCCCTGGGTTGCCTGGGAGCTTCCCTGGCGGTTAACGGGATCCTGGTGGAGAATAGGTTTTTTGATGGCGGTTTCAACGGGATATCGCTGGTGATTTTCTACCTGACCGGCTGGCCGCCGCTGGGCGTTATCTATTTTTTGCTTAATATTCCTGTCTTTCTGATCTGCTGGCGGGAGATGTCCCTCAAATTCATTTTTGTGTCCATGGTCGGGGTGGTCTTTTTCTCAACCTCTCTCTACCTGACCAGGAATGTTCGTCTGCAAATCGATGAGCCCATGCTGGCTGCCATTCTGGCCGGTATCATTATCGGCGGTAGTATTGGAGTTTTTGTCCGTTTCGGTGGCTCCTCCGGCGGTCTTGAAATGGTGGCACTTCTTCTCAAAAAGAAACTATCCATTCCCATGGGAAATACTTTTCTGGTCGCCAATGCCATTCCGCTGTCCGGGGCCTTATTGATTTACGATCTGAATACGGCTCTCTATACAGGTATTTTTATGTTTGTGGAGTCGGTTGTACTGGAAAAGGTGCAAACCGGGTTCTCACAACGCAAGACAGTATTTATCATCAGCAATAAACCCGATCTGATCGCAGAAGAGGTGATGAAGAGGCTGGACCGCGGGGTTACCTTTATTCATGCCTCGGGTGGGTGGACACATAATGAGCATCATATGATCTATACGGTAATCAATATGAGTGAACTGGGCCGCCTCAAAGAGTTGATGTTTCGCCATGATCCCGAGGCCTTTATTGCCATCAGTAATACAGCCGAGGTAATCGGCAACCGATTTCTCACTTGGGAAGATGAAGGGTACACACCGATTGACAAGGGCGTTGCCAGGTTTGCAACCAGTGAAGGGAAAAATGGATAATGATAAGTAAAACCCCCCGGATCCATTCGGGGATCACATAACAGGCCGTTGATTTTCCACCCGTGAAAGACAGAGCAACGTCCGGGATCACCATTCATATGTAAATATTTAATAATAATTGTAAAAACAAGGAGTTGGTAATGACAACCCGATTTAAAATAATAGTCGCCGGTGCCGGTCCCGGCGGATGTGTTTTCGCCAGAGATCTGGCCGCGGCCGGTCATGAAGTTGTTGTTTATGAAAAGGGCGATTACGAGACACTGGGCCACAATTGGTCCGATGCGGTTGAAAGGATCGCCCTGAAGGAAATCGGGCTTGATGTTCCGGAAGAGGGTCCGGTTAACAAAGGGCCCTTGGTAAAAAAAGTCGGAAGATCCGGTAAGGGACCGGCTATATTTGAGGAGCACGCCTTCCCCGAGATGGATGTTTGGGCTCCCGATTATTCATCAAAAAAGAAGATCCACTTCCGGTATATTACCACGGATCGCAGGGCCCTGGGGAAACTGCTGGCTGACCAGGCAACCGAAGCGGGTGCCAGAGTTGAATACGGGTATGAGGTTGTAAAACCTATCCTGGAAGGGGGAAAGACCCTGGATGAGGTTCGGGTGACGGGTGCGATCGTAAAAGAGCTGGCAAGTGGTGAAGAAACAACGGTTCAGGCTGATGTCACTGCGGACGATACCGGTTTTGCTGCCGCGTTGCGAACTCAGTTGCCCGGTGAGACCGGGATTTCTGAAAAATTCAAAGAGAGTGAGTTTGCCATGGTCCATCGAACAGTCAGGCAACGAGACAAGACCAAAGCCATAGAGGATATTGTCAGGGATCATTATCGTTATGGGTTTTATACCGGCTATCAATGGGCTCAGGAACTGAATGAAGATGAAATCGATGTGGGAGCCGGGATTAAATATAAAGCCAAAGTGCCGGATCCACAGGAAACCGTGGAACGGTTCATCGCCAAACACGATTCCATCACCGATAAGGTCGTTCGTGGTGGCGGCGGATTATGCCTGGTTGGTAAATCACCCTATAGCCTTGTTGCAAATGGTTTGGTGGTACTGGGTGATGCTGCCTCCCAAACCATTCCGATGACGGGTTGCGGGGCCGGTGGGGCCATGATGGGTGGAAAACTTGCGGCGGAATCGGTGGATCAGGCTGCAGAGATCGGACAAGCGGATATCTCGGCATTATGGTCCTACAATCGAAAATGGTTTGTCGATTCGGGAAGGGGGGCCAATTATGCGGCATTAACCGCCTTGCGTAACATACTTCAGAAGTTGTCCAATTTCGATAACTCTTTTCTCTTTCGCAAGGACGTTTTCAGCGGTGACATGCTGACTTCCTCCATCAATGGCATATTCCAGGTCCCGACACTGTCCCTGATGATGAAAACGGGTTTAAGTTGCATTTCCAGACCTGACCTGCTGCTAACCCTGAACAAAGCCACCTCGATCGGCACCAAATTATACAAGCACTATCTACGCTATCCAAAATCATGGAATCCACGAACATTTGAAAGCTGGAGTCGCAAGTCGGAGCAGCTTTTCCTTAAAGCCCAGTGATCCCGCACCGAGGCAAATCTTCCGGACGTGTTGATATCATCCGACTATTGGTGGCAGTATATTGAAACTGTCACCATCGGCAGGTTTAGTGCTTCATTCTGAGTGCCACCGGGATGGCTGCCAGTGAGACCAGAGCTGCTATTTGAAAAGTCAGGGTCAGGCCGATACTATCTCCGAGAACTCCAATCAGCATGATAGCGATGGAATTGATCACGAAGCTGATCATCATGTAGATGCTGTTGACGAAAGCCGGATGCTCACTTTTGATTTCGTTGACGGTGGCCAGCATCACTGGCATCGGAGCCAAAAGAAAAAATCCTGTCAGCAGCAATACGGGATAAAGCATGATCCCTTCCACCAGCATAAAAAGTCCCATCAGGATGGGTGAGAAGATGGCGGTTATCAAAAGCGTTTTCCTACGTCCGATTCTGTCCGAAATAGTCCCGGAGAGAATAGTCCCCGCAGCACCGGTGAATTGAATCACGGCGAGAGAAATTCCGGCTATCCAGAGGCTGGCTCCCTGCTCGATCAGGTAAACAGGCAGAAATGTATTAAACGCTCCCCGCATCAGTGAACGAGAGAGGGTGAATGCCGCCAGGGTTTTGAATGTCGGCAGGGTTATGCGGATCGTGGCTTTCAGATTCACCTGGGGTCGATCCCGTGCAAACTCGTCAGAGATCCGTATTTTTCTTAACCTCAGAAAGAGGATAAATGAACAGGCCAGACCAAGCGGGATCAGTTTATAAGTCCCCTCCAATCCCCAAAGGGATATGGCTCCCAGAATCATCAGAGGTCCGATGGTTCTGGCTCCCTCTCCGGCAAACATGAACAGGCTCATTCCCAAGCCAATGCGATCTCCCGAGACACGCCTCATCATGACTGGCGCCGGAACATGGAATAGCATTGCGCTGACTCCCATGATCAGCAACAGAATGACCAGAACGTAGTAATTGGGTGCCAGTCCCAGTAGACTCATACTAACCGCCGTTATCGACGGGGATATGATGATAAAATATCGCACGCTGACACGATCGGCAAGCAGCCCCACAACCGGATTAAACATGGAAGGAATTCGTTGCACTACCGTCAGAAAACCGGCCATGGAGTAAGAAATACTCAACTTCTCGATGAGCAAAGGCAGCATCGGAGCCAGGAAGGAGGAGTAAATATCATGCAGCAGGTGAGCCACTGAAATAGTGATAGCGTTGACGGACTGAAACCGGTTGTTTTTTTCCATGAGATTGTGACGAAAACGATTCTTCTGGGTCCACTCGGATTCAGGCGGGCTGAACGTTGTCCTGGCGTTGTTGACTCTGCAGGAAGTGAATGGATCTGATTAGGTATTGATATTTATAATGACACCTATCGTCAGAAAAAAACTTGATCCCAGACATATAGAACGAAGGACCATCCGGACATATCTTTCCGCTTTCAGTGGAGTAAACCAGCCTGTTCTCTGTTTTGTCTCTCATAGCTCTGTCAATCATTCTTCGCCCTGCAGCCCAGCACCCTTTTTCAGGGAACTGAGATCCTCCCCGGTTCGCATCATCGTAAACTCAAAAATACCGATAACCATGGGAGATGGGGTATAGTGATAGGCGTCCTGCAAACAGATGGCCCATTTTGATGCTCCTTTGCTTCATGGAATCCCAAGCCGGAATTGCCGGCTTTATACATGATAGACTCTCTCACATTCGATACATTACGGTAAATCGAAAAACGGAAGACGAAGACATTCCAATGTGATAATTCATAAATTCAATGATGAACGTGATATATCCGGATTCTGCAGGTCGTTTTATCTGGTGGGCAATTGAACTCATTTTCAGTGTGCATTCGTGATCGAAGCTGTAGGCCTCGTTTCTCGCCCATGAAGCTTATTGTTGCACGTTTGGAGATTCACCTGGTATTAACATCCTGGCTGGCTTGAATAGTCGGAATTCCGCTCAATCGTATGCAGGGAACATATATGGGCATTGGATTGAAATAGTCTTGCAAAGAAATAAGGTTTTATTCTCGGTTGTTAGAGTTGAAATCAAATGGTTCCAAAGTAAGGGAGGTTGGGAGATGGGACAAACTGTTGCGAAGTGGATGGCTTGTTTGTTGCTGGCAATGTTTTTGGGCAGTTGCGACCTGGGGAAAACCGGCTCTGAAGATAAGATCATCGCTGACCCGGACACGGTGAGGACGACACAATATGGCAAAGTTCAAGGTTTTACCGGACTGTATGACAGTCATACCTGGTTGGGAGTTCCTTATGCAAAGCCACCGTCTGGAGATTTGCGCTGGCGGAAACCGGAGAAGCCCATCTCCTGGCAAGGAATCAAACCAGCTCTGGAGTTCGGGAATCACTGTCCTCAAACGGCTAATCGCAGTGGCGGTATAAGTCACCTGGAAACCGGAACACCTACAGGTGACGAAGATTGTCTCTACCTCAATATCTGGGCTCCCAGGTTTAAACCGCCGGAAATTCCTGCATCAAGTCAAAGATTACCTGTTATGGTCTGGATCCATGGCGGCGGCAACGAGATTGGTGCCGGTAGCTTGTATAACGGGGGAAATCTGGCAACAACCCAGCATCTGCTGGTTGTGACTTTAAATTATCGCCTGGGACCGTTTGGTTGGTTTTCCCATGAAGCCATCACGGGTAAGGCAGATAATCCCGAAGATCAATCCGGTAACTTCGGGACACTGGATCTCATCGCCGCCCTGGAATGGATCAAAACAAACATTGCAGCTTTCGGCGGTGACCCCAACAATGTGACACTGTTTGGCCAATCAGCCGGGGGATATAATATCTATTCTCTGCTGGTCTCACCCTATTCCAAGGAACTGTTTCATAAAGTAATTATCCAGAGTGGCGGTAATTCATTCTCCAAAGTAGAGGAGGCAGAAGCCTACCGGGCGGGAGCGAAGGTCAGCCATAAAGTCAGCAGTAATGAGGCGCTGGTGCGTCTCTTGATTAATGACGGCAAGGCATATGATACCGAAAGGGCCCTCGGGATCGCGAAGAAGATGTCTTCAGATGAGGTGTCAACTTATTTCAGGAGCAAAAACAGGGATGAGATTCTCAACGCATTCAAAGGTTGGGGCAAAAACGGGGAACTGCAATCCCGGGTGAGGGTTTATTCAAACCTGATGGATGGAAAAGTGCTTCCCGGCGAAGACCCTCTCAATCGTCTGCAAAATCCTGAAAACTATCACGAAGTACCGGTAATCGTCGGAACCACCCGCGATGAGCAGAAGTTGTACATGGTGTTTGACCCGGAATATGTGAACAGCTACCTGGGTGTGATATATCGTATCAAGGACAGGGCTGTTTACGAGAGGGATGTGGCCTATATGAGTGACGCCTGGAAATTGAGAGGGGTAGACCGGGCAGCCTTTGCCATGAGTGGCGGGTCGACAAAAGGTGTTTACGCATATCGATTCGATTGGGATGAAGAACCCGATTTCATTATCACAGATTTCGGAGAGGTTCTGGGCGCCGCACATGGCTTTGAAATCCCTTTTGTTTTCGGGCATTTCGACCTGAACTCAAAACTGGCAAACTTGATGCTTTCAGCCAACGATGAAGGACGATTTGCACTTGCCAAAGCGATGATGTCCTATTGGGCCGAGTTCGCCTATAACGGGAGTCCAGGTCAAGGCAGGGCCGGAGATCTTCCCCTTTGGAAAAACTGGAATAACGAACCCGCTAAAGAGAAGATGATGGTTTTTGATACCGCAGAGGACGGCGGTGTTCGTATGTCCGGTGATTATGTCACCTTTCAAAAACTGGTATCCAGAATCGAAAAAGACCAAACCCTGGCGTCACAAGAGGCCAAATGCCGACTGTTTGTTCGCATGTTCTATGACCGGTTCGAATGGGACCAGACGACCTACGAAAACCTGGGAGATTCGGGCTGCGGTTCGTTCAATCCCGAGGATCTTTACTGATTGGCACTACGGTCAGGCATCGTCTTGCTTTAAAGGGAGTTCTATGCTGATGCAGGTGCCTTTCGGTGGGTTATCGTTTATTTGAATCCTGCCGTTTTGATTTTCCACAATGGATTTGACAATTGCCAGACCCAATCCGGAATGTTTTTTCTGTTGGTCGTCCTTTCTCAAACTATAAAATCGCTGAAAGACCTTTTCCCGGTTTTCCGGCGGAATTCCTTCCCCCTGGTCTTTTATTTCGATCAAAACCGAGCGGTTTCTTTTCCCGATGCAAATTCTTACCGGCTCTTCCAGTGGTGAAAAATCGACAGCGTTCTGGACAAGGTTATCCAGCAACTGAATAAACCTTTCTTCATCTATCCGATAAAAGGCTTCCGATGAGTTGCTTCTCTCCAATTGCACTGAATGGGAATGTAGTTGTTTAAGGTAATCGATGTAGCGGATTGTGAGAGCAATGATATCAACTTTTGCCGGCTCCGTTTCTTCGCCGCTCGACTTGATATGGCTTAAGTCTTTGACCTGTGAAAGCAGGTTTTCCATTCTGGAGATATCAACAGGAATCATGGACAGAAACCGATCCCTCTCTTCGCCCTCGGCATCAACGGCTGCTTCCCCAGCCGACCTGATAGCTGCCAGTGGGTTTTTCATTTCGTGGACCAGGTCATCCACAAAGTTGCGGTTTTGGACAATATCCCGGTTTAGTCGATCCGTAAGATGATGAACGGATTTGGAAAGTGTTGCTATTTCACCGTACTTGGTTGTCGATTCGAAGACTCGGCGGTTTTCCTGATCATCCCTTTTTTGAAAAAGATTAGCAGCTTCTGTTAGCCGTTTGATGGGTAGAATGATGGTCCGGGCGAGGAGAATATTCAACAAAATCGCAGCGATAATAGAGACGAAGATGATTCGTAGAACGTTCAACCTGGTTTGATAGACAGCAATCAAAATTTCGTTTGCAGATCGGGTAACCTGGACGAATCCTCTTACTTCAGATTTTCTGGCAATGGGAAAGGTGCTGATAATAACGACCGGAACACCGGGTTCGTAAGCCCTGATCTGAAGGGTTGTTGGCGTGCCCGTCAGGGCTACTTGACCTTCGGCCTCCAGTTTTTGAGCGTTCAGTTGCATCTGTTTGCTTACAGGGGCCGGAGTGCTGATAAAGGGTGTGATCATCGTTTCTGCCAAGCAGTATAGCAGGTGTTTGCGGATTATTGAAGGATTCGGACCAGTGTCCCACTGCTCCGGTTTTGTTGTGTAGAGAGTTTTGCCTTTTGCGTCTGCAACCAGAATCTTGTTGCGGGTCGTCCAGGGAAGAGACCTGAGATGATATCCGACATCTTTTTCTGCCAATGATTCCTTCCAGGCCAGATTGGAAGCTATGAACCTGGTTTGTTCGTTCAAATCAATCTCTACAATTTTTAACATCTCATGTTCATAGCGGTTTACGGTCAAAAAGGAGCTTACGCAAATAAACAGTAAAAGAGCGTTGAAAAAGAGAATTCTAAAAGAGATGCCAGTAATGATTTGTCCGGTTCTTTTTTTGAGTCCAGCCAGCATGAAGGTATCCGGGAGAAATTTAGGATTTAAGCTTGTAGCCAACACCAAACACGGTCTCGATAGGAGAAACATCCGGATTCACGGCGGTCAGCTTCTTTCTGATTCGCTTGATGTGTGTGTCGATGGTTCGGTCGCCGACATGATAATCGAAAGGAAAAGCACGGTTTAACAATTGCTCTCTTGTTTTTACGATGCCCGGTTCCGAAATAAGGCCATGAAGTATCCTGAATTCAGTGACTGTCAGCTTGATGGATCGACCATAAAACTCTGCCGAATAACTCTCTTCATTAATAGTAAAAGGGCCATGCTGAATCGACTCTCCGGATTCTTTCAACTCCTTTTTCAAATAACCACTTCTTCTGAGATTTACCCTGATCCTGGCAATGAGCTCTTTCATGGAAAAAGGTTTGCAGAGGTAATCATCAGCTCCCATTTCCAGGCCCAGAACGCGATCAAACTCTTCATCTTTCGAAGAGAGGAATATGATCGGCAAGGTTTCAGAAAGCTTTCTCAAAGATCTGCAAATTTCCAGCCCGTCCAGGCTCGGCATGATGATATCCAGTATCACCAGATCAGGTAGTGATGATTCCAGGTGTGTTATCCCCTTCAAGGGGTCTGTGAAGTAACTGCACTCAAAACCGGCTTTTTGAACCGCAAAGCATATGCTCTCGCAGATGTTGAGTTCATCATCAATAATTACGATCCGATTCATGGTGTTTTTGATCGAGTATATTTTATCCGTTATCGTTTTGCATCCAAGTCTCTCAAATTGTCACAAGATTGTCACACCGATGCCTTCGGTTTGCTTTATCCTTCAAATAAGATCAGTTCATGGATCATTACTACATCCGGCTATTACCTATCCAACTTTCGAAACCTGAATATGGAGGTCATGAAAATGAAAATACGATTATTCGGAACGGTTCTTCTTTACCTGATTATGTTGATGATAACTATTCAAACCAGTACCAGCTTCGGGGCATCGCCCGATTCAAAAAAGAGAACATTGAAAAGCATTCAATGGAATGTTTCCGTTGATCCCTCTACATTAGAAGTGATAGCAAAACCGGTAAACAGAAAACCGTCTGTGATATCTTCACCCCAGAAGGGATTTGAAGATGTCAGTTCACTTCAAGCAAAAGGGGATTCTTTGGCTTGGAGCAACCGAAACAGGGGACTTACTTTCGATCTGAGACTAATGCAGAGGGAGTTGGTTATTAAAATCACGGCTGACAGACCACACAATCTGACCTTTCCGGTTATTCATGCTGACGATTCTTTGCAGGCGTTTATTCTGCCTCACTGGGAAGGGATTTATGTTCCGGTTAATGATGCTTTTTGGAAAGAAACTCTTCCGAGGCAAACTTTCAATACAACCGAAGGCCTGACCATGCCCTTTTGGGGACTGGATCTGAAGACCTATACCTTGACCTATATTGTTGGAAATCGCTTCAACAATGAGTTGAGTTTCAAGCTAGAAAACGACCGCCTTCATGCCCTGTTCAATCACCAGTTCAAAGAAATACACAAAACAAAGGAAATAAGCTTTATCATCAAATTGGGTGAAGACTATTCTCCGGTTGAACCCGCCAAGGAATATCGCCGGCATCTGGTCAGCTGGAATCGGCATGTACCTATGTCAGAGAAGATCAAGACCGTTCCCAAAGCGGACTGGTTGAGAGGTGCTATTCATGGTTATCTCTGGGGATCGCTGCAGATGTCTCTGGACGATGTCTATCCGGGAAAATGGAAGCTTCTCTGCAAAGAGATTGATCGGCAGGCCAAGGCTAATAGCCCTTCTCCCGGCTTGAGGATCTGGGAACTGCTATCGAAAAACCATAGAAAGGAAGTGGTCAAACTGCATGGTCTAAAATATCGTCCTTACCCCTATATCAGGTTGGAAGTATCTGAAGGCATGTCGAAAGTCTTGAGTCGACGTGATTTTTACAAGGCCGCTTATTTTGCACAGGTAAAGTTGCCCAAAGAACTTCGGCAATCCTTATCGAAAACAGAGTTGGAAAGTTCAGTTCCGGCAGAAGTATTCAGATTAAACAGCCTGGTGATGTATCACTCCTTTCCCGGGGTTATCAGACACCCCTCCGAATGGGGTTATGGCTACTCCACAAGAATGCTTAAGGATCTCAAAAAAATGGGGATCCATCGTGCGAGACTGGTTCACGATATTTGGGACTTCGGCATGATCGATTATAATCCCCGTGTGGCTATTGAGGCGAACAAGCTGGGATATTTGCTGGGGCCTTACGATTCCTACAACAGTATTCACGATCCCCGCCATTACGGTAAAGGCGGATCCTGGTCCACGGCTCAATACGATGAAGAGCTGTATAAAACAGGGGGAATTCAAAAAAAGAATGGCAAATATCGAACCGGATTTGCCGGACGCGGCTACAAGTTGAATGCCAGGGCAGCAAGACCATGGGTGGAGAAAAGGGTTAAAAGAATTATGCAACGGACTCCTTTTAACAGCTATTTCATCGATTGTGATGCTTTTGGTGAGACTTATGATGACTATTCACCTTTGCACCCCACGTTACAAAGGGATGATCTTAAGGAAAGAGTTGATCGAATGAAATGGATCAGGGATAGTTTTCAACTGGTGATTGGCTCGGAAGGAGGAAGTTCCTTTGCAGCACCGGTCATACACGTTGCAGAAGGGATGTTTTCCACACCATTCGGCAAGTGGATGGATCCCGATTTCGGTGATAGAAAGTCGGAGTATTATCTGGGGACCTGGTTTCCGCCCTATGAACCAACAATCTTCACCAAGCAGGTGCCTCTTAAGGAAAAGTTTGTGAACTTCTTTTATAATCCTGCATACCGCCTGCCTCTAAATGAAATCGTCTTTCACGATTCCTTTGTGTCAACTCATCATTATCAGACAGGTACCCGAAAGTTTACCAATGTTCGTGATAATGTCGAACTGGTTTCGTTGCTCTATTTAACGCCGCCTATGTATCACCTTAATCCGGATCGCTTAAAAAAGAACAAGAAGGAGATAACAAGGTTCTACAAGTTCTTTCATCCACTTCACAAAAAGATGGGGTTTGACCAAATGACAGAATTTACCTGGCTTTCCGAAGATCGACTAATTCAAAAAACCACCTTCGGAGATGATCTGGAGATGATTGCCAATTTTGGAGAATCGGATGTTACCATATCTGAGATCAGAGTTCCCGCCAAAAGTATTACAGCTCATTGGCCCAAGTCCGGTTCAACTTCTATATATACTCCAGGCTATAATTTGCCTTAACGGCAGGAGACTCTGACTAAGGTGCAGGATCCGAATTTTTTTCAACACAAAGAGGTGGAGTTCGGCATTCCCGGCAGCGGCTGGACGACCATTACCCAGTCAATCGCCAAATGGTTCTGCTTCCATCCATTCAAGCAGGGGATCATAAAGTTCAAACAGACCCTGCTGGCCCCTTTTGTTCTTCATTATCGTCTAAGCAAGGAAGAACAACCTTGGAAATGAAATATGTGAATACATTTACGGATACGAACACAACGGGCCTGGAAACCCCTTGGGATTTTATCGGCAATCCCAACGACGATGATAGTAAAGATGGCATCTGGTCGATCAACAGCTCGATTAACAACGGATATCCCTACCTGACAAACCTGGAACCATAGCTTGAATTTTGAGATCTTCTGAGTATTTTTTATATCAATTACCGGAGTGACTTTAAACAGGTGATCGACTAAAACAAACAGACCGCTCACGAAACACGATTGAGTTCACTTCCATGGTTTTCATGACAGCCTGTCACGTTGCTTGCAATAGCGGGATCGTCAAATCTGATTTCCAAACTCAGGATCTGATGGAGGACCAATGAAGAGGGATCGTTGTATGAGTTTATTCCCGTGAAAATCGATTTCTTGAGTTTTCAACTCCTGATTTGGTTCTGTCCAAGTCCAACTTTATATTTCCATCAAGGTTTAATCGTACATGCACGATTAAACCCGGTAAAACAAGAAATACTCTAAGCACCTTAGACTGCTAAGATCAAAGAGACCCTTTCCCTTTTCCCTTCTTTTCGATATCGATCTGATTTGCCTTCACTTTTCCTTCATGATAAAAGTATCTGAATTTTCATTGCTGGTTAACTGTTGTAATTCGGTTAGGAAAATTTATCCTGGGAAAAATTCAGTGTTTAAGATCTCCAAAGGTTTTGAATTGAAGAGAAGGGATGCTGATCGCTGAAAGGTCATCAAAAGCAAAACCCAATAAATGACCTCTGTTTTTGATCGTTTTTTGATTTGATAAGGCAAAAAATAAACTCGCTACAGAATCAACCGACCGATTCAAGATGTTGAGTGTTACTGGAAGACGATTGAATAACAATTGGTAGTGTTTACATTTCAAAATCAAATGTCAATATCTCAACTACGTCCCCTATTTCCTATTGAAAATTCGGATAATGTCACCCCATTCAAAACTGGACTAAGCTAATTTGTTATTATGAGATACTTCACTGCTACGAAGCTTATTTGTTTTACAATTGGCGTACTACTGGGAATCACACTAAATTACAGAACCATAAAAGCCCAACCTGTCCCCATGTATAGAGGGTCATACGACAATACAGGGGTATTCGAAGGTCCTTGTCCAAAACTGGGCAAGCTAAAATGGAAATATCAAACGGATGGTTGGCTGGTTTCAGCTCCAGTGGCGAATAAAGGTGTTGTGTATGTTGGTGGAGCCGATAGCTATTTATACGCCATTAATGAAGAGAATGGCGAACTCAAATGGCGATTTTCTGTATTCGGGCCTATCAGGGAATCATTATCGATTCACAATGAGAAACTTTTCTATCCTGTCTCACCTAGTGTTTTTCTGTCCGTCAGTTTAGATATGAAAAGAGCTCCTGATTTTTTGGTCCATCGGAAATATATGGAGGAAAAAGGATTTGTATTATCAAAAGATCCAAAATCAATACTGATTATAGATGTATTAAAACAAGGAGTTATAAATTGGGTCTATGAATTTTCCAACGGAGAGAAAAGCGATAGTTTTACCTCTCCTATCGTAAAAGATGATAGGATTTATTCCGGAAACGGTAATCACTATTTTTATTCAATAAACGCAGAAAACGGAGAGAAGATCTGGAAATTAAAAACCGGTAATCGAATCAGCGCTCCCGCTGCTATTCTTGGCAATACATTGTATTTCGGCAGCCTGGATCGGAATCTTTATGCAGTTGATAGTCAAACCGGCAAAACTGTCTGGAAATATAAAGCAAAGGGGGCAATTCTGCGTGCCCCGGCGCTAGCAAACAATATGGTTTATTTCGGGGACAATAGAGGATTTTTCTATGCGTTGAATGCAAAAGACGGCTCTCTCAAATGGCAATACGAAGCAAACGGAGCCGTTAAAACCACTCCGGCCTTGTCCGATGACATGGTATATTTAGGGGGGGATGATTATATCATGTATGGTTTGAATGCCCATACCGGTAGACTAATATGGCGATTCAAATTAAGTGATGAAATACAGACTTCCCCCGTAATTTGTCAAAACACTATATATTTCGGGAGTTTTGACCAAAATGTTTATGCTTTGGAGAAAACAAACGGAAGTTTAATCTGGCAATTTGAAACCAAAGGACGCATCAAATGCCAATCGGCTTTTATTTCAAACGGAATCCTTTTTATTGGTAGTAATGACAAAAGTCTATACGCAATCCGGTAATCAATGATGATCAAGTTCAATATAATTAAATGTCGCAAAGTCGAATTCTTTGCTAGCTGCTGTTCTGGCGTAATTGCTATTGCTTTGTTTCTTTTGCTTTTTTGTCAGCCGGTTTTTTCAAAAACGATGACTACATTGGAAAAGCCGATACCTCAATTTAGAGGTAACCTTCAAAATACAGGTGTGTTTCCCGGCCCCGCTCCAAAAAAAGGGAAAGTGAAATGGAAGTTCAAAACAGACGGCAATATATATTCCTCACCCGTTGTACACAAGGGAGTTGTCTATTTCGGTTGCACCGATAAATATTTTTATGCTCTGGACGCTAAAACCGGGCAACTCAGGTGGAAGTTTAAAGGAAAAAGGCATTTTAAATCAGGCCCTTCAATCCAAAATGGTGTTGTGTATTTTGGGAGTAGTGAAGATGTTTTGTATGCCCTGGATATCCATAAAGGGATGGTCATATGGAAATTCAAAGCAAAAGACATTTTTTATTCATCACCGGTAATAATCGATAACTTGGTTTATATTGGTAATACGGACGATAATTTCTATGCTTTGGATACAAACAAAAAAGGATTGGATATATGGAAATTCAAAACTGGTAGTGCGATATCATCAACCGCAGCATTCGCAGACAATACATTATATTTTGGAAGTTGGGATAAACATTTATATGCTTTGAGCTCAAAAGACGGGCAAATCATTTGGAAATACAAAGCAAAAAAAAGCATCAAGGGATCTCCGGTCATTGCCAACGGGATGGTTTATTTTGGATGTTCAGATCGGAATATGTATGCCCTGAATGCAAATACTGGGCTGTCAATATGGAGTTTGCAGTCCAGAGCCAAATTGATCACTACCCCAGCCGTTGACGAAAAGACAGTTTATATAGGGAGCAAGGATAAACATCTTTGGGCCTTTGACGCCCAAACCGGAAAACAGAAATGGAAGTTTAAGACTGGCGACATTATTCAATCTTCGCCAATCCTTGCAGAAAAATATGTTTATTTTGGAAGCAACGATCATAATATATATGCCCTAGATAAAAAAACGGGAGAACTAATCTGGAAATACCAAACGGGTGGGTTTATCAGTACTGAATCGGCGTACATATCAGATGGTGTTTTGTTTATAGGGAGCAGTGATAACTTCCTTTATGCTTTTGAGTGAAAAATCAGAATTAAGGGATAATTACAACACCTTTCTTTTTAAGTGATGAAATACAGGCTTCCCCCATAATTTGTCAAAACATATATATTTCGGGGTGCACCAAAATTGTGTGGGTAAGGCTTTAGAAAAGAATGAAGGTAAGTTAAAAAGACAAATAAAATAGCTAGATACAGCGCAATATGTTGATAAA
>JANQGX010000083.1 GCA_028282885.1 SAR324 cluster bacterium | reverse complement strand
ACGAAGGGGTGAAGCTTGAAGAGCTCAAAATTCCACAGAAAACAGAAGGAAGATTGCCGATCATCCTGAATACCACCCGGACCATAAGGGAGAGATATACGGATATCGCCCTTTATGGATTGATCACCGGTCCCTTCACCCTGGCTTTGCACTTGTTGGGCTCGGACATCTTCATGCAGATGTTTCGCAACGAAGGATTTGTCAAGGAGTTGATCGAATTCTGTAAAAAGGTTTGTGTTCAGGTCGCCGACTACCACATTGAAGCGGGTTGCGATGTTATCGCCCTGGTTGATCCAATGACGAGTCAGATCGGTCCGGATCATTTTCGACAGTTTGTAACGAAACCGGCCACAGAGATCTTCGGGCATATTCATACCAGGGATTGCCTGAGTTCCTTTTTCGTCTGCGGGCATGCTCAGCAGAACATCGAAGCCATGTGTGAATGCAAACCCCGCAATATCTCCATTGATGAGAATATTCCGCTGGATTATGTGAAGAATATCTGCTTGCAGCGCAATATCAGTTTTGGCGGGAACTTGAAACTGACCGTTGTCCTTCTCCTGGGAGATCAGGCGGATTCTGTTCGTCACGCCAAAGAGTGCCTGGAAACCGGCGGAGAAAAAGGATTTCTGCTAGCTCCCGGTTGCGATCTTCCCTATGCAACACCCTTGGAGAACCTCACAGCGATATCCGGATATCTCCTGGATCCCTATCAAAAGGATGTGCTGGAGACGCTGGAAAGTCATGACAAGGTGCAGGAAATACTGGATATGACCGACTACGGGCGTACAGACAGGATCATTGTTGATATCATCACCCTGGATTCAGAAGCTTGTGCTCCCTGCCAATACATGGTTGAGGCTGTAAAGGAGGTCACCCCTTCATTTGAAGGCATCGTTGAGTGGCGGGAGCATAAGATTAAATACCGGGAGTCCCTGACCTTCATGACTTCGCTGATGGTCAAGAACATTCCGACCATCTGTATTGATGGCAAGATCGCTTTCGTTTCCAGAATTCCCCCCAAGCTGGAATTGATATCGGCCATTCAGAAAAGGATCCTGGAAAAACTGAATTATAAAATTCGCTCCAACCAGGGTGCCCTGCTGGTTTTCGGAAAAGACAACACCGAAATCGATAAGATCAAATCCATCGTAGAGCAGGTTGCCAAAGAACTGGGATCGGATTTTGATATCCAATACAGTACAGATGAAAAAGAGGCCTTCTCCTACGGGGTGACTACCACTCCCTCTATTGTCTCGGCAAAATACAGAATCAAATCTGAAGGAAAGATTCCATCTTCAACCGCGGTTAAAGAATGGCTGAAAGAGATCGCCTAAAGCCAATCTCCTCTTTTATGACGACCGGTTTTCTTAAACTGGAAAGCGTCTGGCTGAATGACGCACCAGGTACGGGTAGCTGAAACAGAAAAACGGTGTAATTCAAGATTTCTTCTGATCACCCACACAAAGACACAAAAAAGAGTATTGTTTGGAGCTTACCGAGGGAATATACTCGCTGATGGACATGGCTCATGTTTGTCCGGCTCATCTCGGGATTGTTCAGGGAGTTGAAGTTTTCGGTCGTACAACGTCACACCGCTTTAGACGATCTGCCGGACTTCGAGATGGAAAATGCGGCATATCGCCCTTGGATCTGTTGATACCCTTTCAATTTCCGGCAATTAAATGAGGCTCGGACAGGTAATATGCTGACGATAGACGGGCCTGAACAGCAATGATGATCTACATTTGACCTGGAAACAACGTATTTTATGACAATAAGGTAGTTAAAATGAAAAATCTGTTTTTCTTTCATGGAATGGAAAGCAGTCCCATGGGGACAAAAGCTCAATTAATCAGAAAGCACTTTCCCGATTGCACGATACCCCAGCTTCCTGTTGACCTGACGAAACGGGAATGGATTGTGGAAGATCTGGTCACGGAACCTTCATGGCTGGTTGGTTCTTCGTTGGGAGGTTTAAGTGCCCTGCTGTTTGCGATGAAAAAGCCGGAACTGGTTAAGGAAATGATCCTTCTGGCTCCGGCTGTAGGCTTTTTCACGGATGGATTCTTCACACCCGAGGAGAGAAGTCGGATTCAAACCGTTATCGTCCCGGAAGGCATTCCGACGACTATTCTGGCCGGTAAACGCGATGATGTCATCCCCATGTTCACCATTGAAGATATGATAGAACGATCTCCCAACAAGAAACTAATCAAGCTTGTCAAACTGGATGACGATCACAGCCTGAATGGAGATCCTGAATTGTTGCTAAAGCTTATCAGAAAAATGATTGCTTAAAAACCGCATTGCAAGACGGCAGCTTATCATGGGAAAGTCCTAAAACACTATCCCGAACGGATTTTCCGGATGTCGTATAAAACATTTTTGTCCCCGTTGTTTTAAAAGCGGTGCCGCTATCATGACCCCTTCCATCCCAAATCCCGCGATGCTGCAAATCATACAATATGGAGAGGAATATCAGCTTGAATGAGTTTAATTTTCGATGCTATGATACCCTTCAACTGTAGCTGGTGATGTTTCCAAACCCAAAAATCAGGGGCGATTGATGAATGACAGTAAGGCAGTGCTTGACAAACTGCTGGATAAGGCAATTGAAAGCCTGGATAGTGAAGAATCCGTGGTCAGGCCGAAAGATGGTGATGACAGACCGGGCGGGCTGGTTTTATTGCAACCCGACCTGCCAACCCTGGTCGTGCCGGATCTGCATGGGCGTCGGGATTTTCTGCCTGCTCTGTTAAGATATAGATATAAGGATCGTGTCGTTTATGATCTCCTGAAGGAAGGGCGCATTCAGATCGTCTGTGTTGGGGATGGAATGCATAGCGAACGGAGGGAGCGTGCGCGTTGGAAGGTTGCCCTGGAGGAATATAAGAAAGGTTTTGTCGAGTGCCCGGCAATGGCGGAAGAGATGACGGAAAACTTCCATACCATGGCAATGGTAATGAAGCTGAAGGCAGCCTTTTCCACCAGATTTCATTTCCTGAAGGGGAACCATGAAAACATCCTGGATGAAAGTATTAATGGCAATCATCCGTTCGCCAAACTAGCCGCCGAAGGTCCCATGACCAAGTTTTATGTCGAAAAGTTCTACGGCAACGAGTTTTTGGAAAAGTATGATCGATTTGAAAAAAGTTTGCCTTTACTGACCCGGGGACGGTACTTCGTCATCTCCCATGCCCGTCCTAAGGTGCATTATAGCATCGATGAAATCATTAACTATCACTCCCGTCCCGATGTGATCGAAGGTCTGACCTGGACAAGACATGCCAATGCCCGGAAAGGAGTTGTTCCACAAATGTTGGACGAGCTTCTGGGCAATAATCTTGAACAGAAGATATGGATTTGCGGTCACACTGCCATAAGCGACCTTTATCAATACTGGGATGAAGAGTTGCTGCTTGAGATCCATAATCCCGATCTGCGACCGATTGTTGAGCTGGATCCGAACCAACTGTTTGATCCGGATGAGCAGATTCATCTTCTCCCAAAATTACGGGCAGAAGATGAAATCGATTCGGAGGTATCCTGATTGAAAGTTTCAGTTTACACCGAATGTCAGTTCAATCGGAACCCGCTGCTGCCAGCTTAAGCGTGACCTTCCCCTCCTGGTAGGTTATTTGACTGATCCCAAGCATAAGCAGGAAAGAGACAACCAGGGCGGCAAAGATCGGCTCAATGTTCAGAGGCTTGTTCAGTGCGTAGAGCAGGGTAACCGTTACCATGCCACCGACCATGGCAGCAACGGCAGCCGAGTTGGTGGCTTTCTTCCAGAACAGGGCTGCCATGGTTGGAATGAAAGCTCCCGACACAAACAGGGCAAAGGCCAGCATCATCATCTCAAAAATCCCCCGCATCAGCAACGCAAACACGACCCCGAGAACACCGATCAGAATGATGGAACCCCTGGCTACGTTAAGTCCGCCTTTATCACTCATATTGGGTGAAATGATGCGGGCTATGTCCCTCGAGACGGTGAGACCGGCCACCATCAGAACGCTTGCCGCAGTAGACATGATCACTGCGAGAACTGCTGCCAGTGCAAGACCGACTACCACAACCGGCAATTTCTCAGTGATGGCTAATGGAATGACAACATCGGATGTGGCAAATTTGGAGACGATATCGGGAAAAAGAATCACTCCGGCCATTCCGACCATTATTATGGCTACGCTGTAGAGGAAATAAAGCACTGTTGACACCAGGATACTTCGCTTCACCACCTTTTCATTTTTGGCTGAAGAGGCTCTCTGCCAAAGCGAAACGTCGATAAAGCAGATGGGGATCATGGTCAGAAACCACCCCAGGATCACATGCCAGGGAGCGCCAGTCCAGATGTCCTTCATTTCTGTTGGTAGTTGAGTTGTCATCTGCTCCAAAGGCAGGTCGCTGAAAATGAAGAACGGCAGCAGCACTCCCAGGACGATCAACAGAAGCATTGCCTGTACCATTTCGGTGTAAGCAATGGCATACATTCCACCGGCAAAGGTGTAAATCACCATTACTGTTCCCGCGATGATCACGGCTCCGCTGTAGGTGATGCCGAAAACATTGCCAACTACGGAGAAGACGGTCCCCAGGGCTGCCACTTGAACACCAAACAGTGCAATCACACCGAAAATAAGGAAAAAGGTGCAGATGTTACGGGTTGTCTTCCCATAACGTTTATCCAGCACCTCGGGTACGGTCCAAACCTCGATACGTCGGATAACGCCGGCAATCAGGGAAAATCCTATCAGTCCGATGGCATAAGCAATGACTGACCACAAGACCACGATTCCCAAATTGTAGGAGAGTCCTCCAACGCCCAGTGTCGCACCTGCGCCGATCGCTGTTGCCGTGATAGTGCTGATCAGCGTCGGATAACCAAGGTTTCTTCCGGCAAGTGCGAAGTCGTCTTCGTTTTTGACTTTTCTGTAGCTGATCACTCCAATAATGAGGATAAACAGGAAATAGATACCGATTGTCACTAGATCCGGAATGCCAATCATAATCAACCTCAATTGTGTTGTGTCGTTAAGTTCATGAACCCGGTGTTGATCACCGGATTCCGTTTTAAGCTCCCAAAGCCGGTTCTGTTCTTTAAAATCCTAATCTCTCCAGATCCGGTCATGAGCATCGTAACTGCCTGATCTCAGATCCTCCTTTTCCTCTTTCAATTTATGCTTTTGGATCCGCATGTTCGGTGTCATGGGGAAGTCCACTCGGTATTCGATGTAGCGGGGCACCTTGAATTTCGCCAGGTTTTCCCGTCCGTAGGTGACAATCTCTTCCGGCGGAATGGTGTCGGCAGTTTCTCCAAAATTGGGAATTAGGTATGCCTTGACCTCTTCTCCCCTTGCCACATCCGGGACTGGAATTACGGCCGCTGCCAGAATTTTGGGATGGTTCCCCAGAACCTTTTCCACCTCCGCACAGGAAATGTTTTCTCCGGATCTGCGAACCATATCCTTTTTCCGACCCACCAGGTAGTAGTAACCTTTCTGATCAACTCTGAACAGGTCACCGGTCCGAAACCAGTTACCGGCGAATACTTCCCTGGTGGCTTCAGGTTTGTTGTAATAACCCTTGAATATTCCGGGGCCGGAGACCAACAGTTCTCCGATCTCTCCCGGTTTCACGTCTTTGCCATCATCATCAACGATTTTAAACTCCCGATACGGAAGTGGTTTTCCTACTGATCCTGATCCTGTCATGTGATTATCCTCGATGGGAACGGCAAATCCACAGCCTATTTCAGTCATTCCGTATGCTTCACGAGCTGTGGTATTAAAACGCTTTTCAAACTGCTCATGAAGGTTGGGGGGGAAACCGAAAATCAGCGAGAAACGTAGCTTATGGTCACCATCTTCCGGAGTTTCGGGTTGCAGAAATATCAGAATGGCTGCCTCGACCAGTGAAACCGTCACATTGTGTTTCCTCACCAACCCGATAAATCCGGAAGCTGTAAACTGCTTTGCCAAAACCAGGGTACTTCCGCTGGTCAGTGTTGCAATGAGCTGCCATTGTGGATCCATATAGAAGAAGGGTTGAATGCTCAGGAAGACTTCTTTGTTAAAGTCAAAGCCGGAATGGGTGGTGGTCCAACCCAGGGTTAGCCAATATTCATGGGAGAGCATACAGCCTTTGGGAAATCCCGTGGTTCCGGAAGTGTATTGAATGTTTATTAGGTCATCCTGATCAGGATCTGGGCCCGAGAATGAGCTCGAAGCTTTGTCCGCCAGATCAGTAATGATATCACCTGTGTGGTTCTCATTTTGACCAACCTGGAGTACAGTTTGTACCTGCGGGCACTTGGAGCGGATTTCAACGAAAAGGGTGAGATAATCCGCATGGAGTATCAAGGCTCCGGCTTCACCATCGTTCAGGACATATTCAAGGTCATGGGCCTGGTAATTTATGTTGACCGGTATCATTACGGCTCCAATTCTGGCCAAAGCCAGCCAACAAAGTGGAAATTCCGGGCAATTGGGCAACATCACGCCAACATGATCCCCCTGCTTGACTCCATTGACACTTAGAACATTGGCAAACTGATTGACCCTGTCGTTAAGTTCCCTGTAGCTCATTTCTGAATTATCATAGTCAAAATGGATGACTGTGCGATCACCGTATTTTTCAGCCGCTTTTGCCAAAAGGGATCCGATGTTTTTTTCCATTCCAGGGATGTTTCTATTCATGTCTTTCCTTTTCTTGAATTAATGATTCACACAACAAGCAATAATCCGGAATGATCGACCTTATTACCACTGACCTCTTCCACTCCATCCTTCAACTCTGAACCCTGTTTTTCTGCTTACTCTACTGGATTCCACGTATATCTGTTTTCAGATTTGTGCAATGACACAACAAAACTTCTGATATGAAATCCTATTGTTGTCCCCTGTTACATACATCCCATAACAGGGGCCTTATAAAAGAAACCGGTTGATAGTCAAAATTTACTCTGGTAAGTGTTGGACAGCAATTTCATTTAACGCCAAAAAATTATCATTCAACGACAAACCGGAAAACAATAACGCTTTCATGTCCGGTGAACTTCTTCTGCCCGCTCTAAGTTTTCCTATTAATAGAGTTGTTACCGAAGAAAACAGTTTTGAAGAATATGGGCTACCAAATGGATGTATCTTCCAACAATGCGACCTCCTCTGTAAACAGTATCCGAAGATTGCTGGAGGTGACAGGCAGGTCGAAAGTGAATAGCGGAGAATTATTGGCGACAGCCGGTATTGACCCCATGTTGCTGGAAATGCCGAATGTAAGAATTGCCAACAGGAAAATGTCCTATTTAACCCGGAATGCGATCAGGAAAAGCGGAAACGATGCACTTGGGCTGCACATTGGGGAACTGACCAGACCGGGATTGTTTGATATTCTTGGTCACATCGCCATGTGCTGTGGGACTCTTAAAGAGTCAATGGAGAAGATGTCACGCTATATTCAGCTCATCGGTGACTGTGATCGCATCATTGTAGATGTAAAGGAAGATTATGCTGTGATTAGGTATAAACCGGTCAACCTTCCATCCGACTACCAGAAAACCTGTGCGGAAATAGCCATGGCCAGCCTGTTGGTTTATGGCAGGTGGTTAACCGAACGGAATATTTTACCTGTTGAAGTTCACTTTCAGCATTCACAACCCGGTTACCTGTCTGAATATCATCGCATATTTGGTTCCCAAATCTCGTTCAATCAACCGGAGACCCAATTGATCCTGAATCGGAGCGTGTTGGATTATCCGTTAAACCAGGCGAATCCGGAACTGCTGACCACTCTTGTTCGGCAGGCAGACGTAAAATTGATACAGCTCGGGCATCGGGAGTCCGTTTCGGAACAGATTGAAACAGTGTTGATATCGGAAGAGAGGCTTGCCGACTCAGATATCAACCATATCGCCGGGAATTTGCTGATGAGTGTCAGAACACTGCAGCGGCGATTGCGTGATGAGAAAACGTCTTACCGGCAGATCCTGGACAGGGTGAGAAACCGGGCAGCCAAAAGGATGCTCCTGGAAAAAGCTCTTCCGCTGGAAGAGATAGCTTCTCTCCTTGGCTTCGCTTCCACTCCCTCCTTCATTCGTTCGTTCAAACGCTGGAACGGCACTACTCCCGGAGGCTTCCAACGACGATGAACTTACAGGAAATCACGTTTGTGATATCAGAGAAAATGAATGGGGATATGCTAATCGAATGTTGGACACTACCGTAGCTGCTTCAGGAGTCTGAATAAGGCGGGTTGAATAGAATAGGCGGCGACAGGATCAACCGCCCACTTTACGCTTTGTACGTAATGGCTAAATGCCAATAACTGACCTACATCTCCTCTGAGACGATACTCGCCCGGTAGTATTCACGGAACAACCTGGCAATATTGGTCATCTTGATTGCTTTGGGGCATTCTGCCTCGCATTCGCCTTCATTTGTACAATTACCGAATCCGGCATCGTCCATTGTTTTAACCATAGCCAGGGCTCTTCTGTCTCGTTCGGCCTGCCCTTGCGGCAGCAGAGCGAGTTGGGAGATTTTGGCGCTGGTAAAGAGCATGGCTGAGGCATTTTTGCAGGATGCTACACAGGCACCACAGCCAATACAGGCTGCTGCGTCCATGGAAAGATCAGCATTTCTCTTGGCCACCGGCAGAGCGTTGGCATCCTGAGGAGCACCGGTTTTGGCGGAAACGAAACCACCGGCCTGAATGATCCTATCGAAAGCTGACCGATCAACCACCAAATCCTTGATGACCGGAAATGCCTTGGCTCGCCAAGGTTCAATTGTGATGGTATCACCATCCTTGAAACTACGCATATGGAGCAGGCAAACAGTAGCTTCACTCTGGGCCCCGTGAGCCCGACCATTGATATAAAGGCTGCACATTCCGCAGATCCCTTCACGACAGTCATTATCGAACGCAACCGGATCTTCACCTTTTAGGATGATCTGTTGATTCAACACATCAAGCATTTCCAAAAAGGACATATCCGGCGATATATCGCTTATCTGGTAGGTCACCAGCTTTCCTTTGGTTTGAGCGTTCGCCTGGCGCCAGATTTTTAGAGTCAGATTCACCGAAATACCTCCTATTTATAACTTCGTTGGGTTAGTTTCACGTTTTCAAAAGTTAGAGGTTCCTTGTGAAGAACGGGTTCTTCGCCGACACCCTTGTACTCCCAGGCAGCAACATAGGCATATTCTTCATCATTCCGCTTTGCCTCGCCTTCTTCTGTCTGGTGTTCTTCTCTGAAGTGCCCACCACAGGACTCTTCTCTTTGCAATGCATCAATTACCATTACTTCAGCGAACTCAAGGAAGTCAGCCACCCTTCCGGCCTTTTCGAGTTCCTGGTTGAACTCACCATTGTTCCCCGGAACTTTGACATTCTTCCAGAATTCGTCACGGACTTTCGGAATCTGCTCTTTTGCCTCTTTAAGACCGGCCGCATTCCTGGCCATACCACACTTGTCCCACATGATCTTGCCGAGCTGCTTATGGAAATCATCAACGGTCTTTTCACCCTTGATATTAAGCAGTTTATTGGCTTTTTCCGTAACCTCTTTTTCGAGCCCTTTCAGTACTTTGTGATCCGGAGTTACATTTGCCAATTCGGCATCTGCAAAATAACCACCTATAGTATAAGGAATAACAAAATAACCATCGGCCAGGCCCTGCATGAGCGCGCTTGCGCCCAATCGGTTCGCACCATGATCAGAGAAGTTCGCCTCGCCCAGAACAAACAGTCCGGGGATGTTACTCATCAGGTTGTAATCCACCCAGAGTCCACCCATGGTATAATGAATGGCGGGATAAATCTTCATGGGAACTTCATAGGGATTTTCATCGGTGATATGATGGTACATGTCGAACAGGTTTCCATACTTGGCAGCTACCACATCCTTACCCATTCGCTTGATGGCATCTGCAAAATCCAGGTAAACCGCCTGTCCGGTTGATCCTACCCCGTAACCCTCGTCACAAACGATTTTGGCATTTCTTGACGCAACATCCCTTGGTACCAGGTTTCCGAATGAAGGATATTTCCTTTCCAGGTAGTAATCCCGTTCATTTTCGGGAATCTGAGCCGGAGGTCTTGTATCACCTTTCTTTGCAGGCACCCAAACGCGACCGTCATTTCTCAAACTTTCACTCATCAGAGTCAGTTTGGACTGGTGATCGCCTGAAATAGGAATACAGGTTGGATGAATCTGCGTGAAACATGGATTTGCAAAATAAGCGCCTCGTTTTGCGGCTCTCCAGGCAGCAGTAACATTACTGTTCATGGCATTGGTCGAGAGGTAAAACACATTACCGTATCCACCGGTTGCCAGAACGACCGCATCCGCTGTGTAGGATTCTATTTCGCCGGTGACCAGGTTTCGACAGACAATACCCCTGGCTTTGCCGTCGATGATTGCCAGTTCCAGCATTTCCCTTCGGTTGAACATCTCGACCGCACCTTCGCCAATCTGACGGCTCAATGCACTATAGGCTCCCAACAGCAGTTGCTGACCGGTTTGCCCCCGGGCATAAAATGTCCGTGAAACCTGGGCACCACCGAATGAGCGATTGTCCAGCAATCCGCCGTAATCCCTGGCAAACGGAACACCTTGGGCGACACATTGATCGATAATATTGTTCGCTACCTGAGCCAGTCGATAGACATTGGCTTCCCTTGCTCTAAAGTCACCACCTTTGATGGTGTCGTAAAAAAGTCGAAATATACTGTCATTATCATTGGGATAGTTCTTGGCCGAATTGATACCACCCTGGGCAGCAATACTGTGCGCTCTTCGCGGACTATCCTGAAAACAGAAATTCTGTACCTTGTAACCGAGCTCTGCCAATGATGCAGCAGCAGAAGCGCCGGCAAGACCGGTACCTACTACAATGATTGAGTATTTCCTCTTATTCGCTGGGTTGACCAATTTTAAATCAAACTTATGCTTATCCCACTTTGCTTCCAGCGAACCTTCGGGAACTTTTGAATCTAAAACAGTCATTTAACCACCCGCACTTAATTGTTGAACAAAGAAAAACACTGGAAAAGAAGCAAATCCCAATGCAATTACGATGGAATATAGAGTACCCAGTTTTTTTATAAACGGAGTATACTTCTTGTGATTCAAACCCAACGTCTGAAACGCACTCTGAAATGCATGGTTGAGATGAAAACCCAGGACAATTACCGCTATAACATAGACTGCAGTCCAGAAAATGCTGGCGTAAGTTTCTGCCAATAGCGCGTACATTGTGTTTGTGGCACCGGGCTCGGCGGACCAGTCACCATATTTAAAACCGATCAGGTGAACGATCACAAAAATCAAAATGATTGAACCGGTAATGAACATATTAGAAGACATGAATGTCCTCTTTCCTGCAGAAACGTCCATCGCATATTTTTCAGGACGGGCTGCTCTGTTCTCGATCGTCAGCGTTGCCGACGTATAGATGTGCACAAGGAACAGAAGCACCATCACCACTTCAAGTACCTTGTTTATCGACGCCGAAGACATGATCGCTGTATAGGCATTGAACGTTTCAGGTCCAATGAATATCGTCATATTACCTGCCATGTGAACCAGCAGGAATGAACAGAAAAAGAGTCCTGATAATGCCATCAGTAACTTTTTCCCGATCGAAGAACTAATAAAGTTCCAAAGCCATGTCATTTAACACCCTCCAAACAGGATTAACATAAGGCAAAAAAAGGTCAAAAACCTTTCACTTGGGGAAACAAAAAAGATCTATAAAAGCTAATGACTCTTAAGCGAGCTGTTTTGTCCGGTCCTGGCTATCTGCCGGTTAACAGGCCTCTTGAATGAAATTCTCCTCCCACTAACCAGACAGTTACTTCGAATTCAGATTAACTTTTATAAATTACTACTTATACCATCTCGGCATATCAGGCACAAGTATCCGTGCAGTCCGAAGGAGTTAAAGATTGATTACGAACAACCTTCACTTTCCCTAATCACAAGAATCATTGATATAAATCTAATGGATAATTCGTAAAGGAAAACATAGCAGCAGGACCTGCAGAGTATGCCCTGTTTTAATAGATGAGGTGGCTGTTCAATACACCTTATATATTAAATGCATTTTTTGACTGGTGAGGCTGACAGGGAGTTCCAAAAAAGTGGATATATTCCCTTTGAGTCACTGTTTTGCCAAATTGAGGGGTGGGCTAATTACCCGGGGATTGAATCATGATCCTAATCCGTTCCAATGCCAACTGAAAATCTTTCCTGCTATTCAGAGTTTCGCCGGAAAATAGTTGGGAGTAACAAAAAAAATGAATATCTGCTTGCCATACAAAAATAGGATTGCTAGGATCGATAGATTACGCCAACAAACCGATATGCTCTTGAACTGAGGCTAACTAGCTGTTATTTAAGGGCAAAAATTAAGGATTAGAATTCTGTTTGGGAATGAAACTCTAATCCATTCAACATCGTTCAATAGAACCCAAAGAGAATAGAAGCATATGCCAACATTAAGCCAGCTCGTAAGAAAAGGTCGAAAGAGAGTCTGGGAGAAGAACAAAGTCCCGGCTTTGCAGGCTTGCCCTCAGAAGCGCGGAGTCTGCACAAGAGTTTACACAACAACACCCAAGAAGCCTAACTCAGCGTTACGGAAAGTGGCCAGGGTACGTCTGACCAACGGAATGGAAGTGACTTCCTACATTCCGGGGATCGGTCATAACCTGCAGGAACACTCCGTTGTTTTGATTCGCGGTGGTAGGGTGAAGGACCTTCCTGGTGTCCGCTATCATATTATCAGGGGAACCCTTGATACACAGGGGGTGACCGATCGTAAGCAGGGTCGCTCCAAATACGGAACCAAAAAAGGATAAGGGGTAATTAAGATGTCAAGAAGGCACTCAGCTGAAAAACGGCAAATCATGCCGGATTCAAAATACAACAGTGTTTCATTGAGTAAGTTTATCAATGTATTGATGAAGGATGGCAAGCGCAGCATCTCCGAGAGTATTGTATACGGTGCTCTGGAGAAACTTGAGCAAAAGATTGAGGATAAAAACGGGATTGAGATCTTCAGAGCATCTATCAAGAATGTTGAACCGTTGCTGGAAGTAAAATCACGGAGAGTGGGTGGATCAACCTACCAGATTCCCGTTGAGGTTCGTGAGGACAGAAGGCTGGCTTTGGCGATTCGGTGGATCATCTCTGCTGCGAGGGCGCGAAACGAGAAGTCCATGATTGATAATCTGGCAGCCGAACTGCTCGATGCATTTAATGAGCGTGGCGCTGCTATTAAGAAGAAAGACGATACCCACAGAATGGCCGACGCCAATAAGGCATTCGCTCATTACATGTGGTAATCGACAAGTCTTGAGATGAAAAAGGCACCGGATCTCAATAAACTGAGGAATATAGGGTTTGTTGCTCACATAGACGCGGGAAAGACAACCACAACAGAAAGGATCCTATATTACACCGGCCGAAGTCATAAAATTGGTGAGGTTCATGACGGTGCCGCAGTAATGGATTGGATGGCCCAGGAGCAAGAGAGAGGAATCACCATCACCGCCGCTTCAACAAGCTGCTACTGGGATTACAAAGGCGATACCAATCAGATCAATATCCTGGATACGCCCGGCCACGTTGACTTCACAGTCGAGGTGGAGAGAAGCTTAAGGGTGTTGGATGGTGTGGTGGTGATTTTCTGCGGAGTGGGAGGCGTTGAACCCCAGTCCGAAGCGGTTTGGAGGCAGGCTGACAAATACGGCGTCCCGAGAATAGCTTTCATCAACAAAATGGATCGTGTCGGTGCTGATTATGACGGGGTCCTGGAGAGCATGGCAGAAATTCTTGAGACCAAGCCGGTCAGCATCAATATTCCTCTCGGAAAAGAAGACGATTTTGAAGGGGTCATCGATCTCGTCCGGATGAAGGGGGTCGTTTTCGACAGTGAAAGTCTTGGTGCCGAGCTGGCCGAAATTGAAGTTCCGGAGGCATACAGGGAGAAGGCAACCGAAGAACGTGAGAAGCTGCTTGAGGCGCTGACCCTGTTTGATGACGATTTATTGGAAGCGGTTCTGAACGAAGCCGAGATCGAAGAGGGGAGACTTCATCTCAGTATCCGCCGCAGTTGTCTGGCGAATAAAATTACCCCGGTTTTCTGTGGCTCAGCGTTTAAGAACAAAGGAATTCAACCCCTGCTCAATGGCGTAATTGAGTATTTACCCTCTCCGCTGGATGTACCCCCGGTCAAGGGAGAGGATCTGAACGGCAAAAAAGAGCTGCTGAGAAAACCGGATCCTAAAGAGCCATTAGCCGCTCTTTTGTTTAAGATCCAGGCAGACAGTTTTGCCAGAACCCTGAACTATCTTCGGATCTATTCGGGGGTGATTAAAGTTGGGGAGCAGGTTTATAATCCTGTCAAAAACAAGAAAGAGAGAATCGGTAAGATTTTTCTCTTGCATGCCAACAAGCGGGAGGAAGTTGAAACAGCGACAGCCGGGGAGATCGTTGCTGTTGTCGGCTTTAATTTCTCCACAACAGGAGATACCATCTGCAGGAAGGGCAGTGAAATCGTGCTGGAGCGCATCGAAAGCCCGAACCCGGTCATCTCCATAGCAATAGAGCCCAAAACCAAAGCGGATCAGGATCGACTAAATGATTGCCTGTCCAAGCTCGAAGTTGAAGATCCTTCATTTTCGGTTGGTAAGGATAAAGAGACAGGACAGATCTTGATCTCGGGAATGGGGGAGCTACACCTTGATATACTGGTTGATCGCTTGAAGAGAGAATTTAAACTCGATGTCAACACGGGAAAGCCTCAGGTCGCCTACCGTGAAACAGTCGAAAAAGCAGCGGTTGCCAAAGAGATCTTTGATAAACAGATTGCAGGTAAAGCGGTTTATGCGGGTTGCACGCTTGATGTCACGCCCCAGCAGGATGATGAGAAGAACAGCGTTGTCTTCGCTTCCGGTTTGGAGATTGGGGAAGATATCAGACAGATGATACGAGAAGGTATTGAAGAAGGGCTCGCATCAGGAGTGATTTCGGGGTATCCGGTTCTCTACACCAAAGTGACCGTGGCAGATGTTGAGTCTCGCGAGGACGAGTTCAACTTGTCGGGTTTTAAGATTGCGGCTGCTCTGGCTTTGCGAAAGTGTTTACTCCAGGGGCAATCAGTTCTGCTTGAGCCCATTATGAAGGTCGAAATTACCACACCCGCCGAATTTACCGGTGATATCATTGGTGACCTCAATTCCCGAAAAGGACGAGTTAAATCAATAGAAGATAAAAAAGGTATCCAAATTTTGTCAGTAAGTGTTGCTTTATCTACAATGTTTGGGTATCTTACAATATTACGCTCTTTAAGTCAGGGTAGGGCGACTTTTTCCATGATGTTTGATCACTACGAAAAAGTCCTTTTATCATAACTACTTTCTTAATTGTCACAATTGTTAAAAAGGTACAACCAACCTCATTTTTCTAAGGAGACCGTATGTCAAAGGAAACTTTTAAGCGTGATAAGCCTCACGTCAACGTAGGTACCATCGGTCATGTTGACCATGGGAAAACCACTCTGACCGCAGGGATTACTAAAGTCTTGGCTATGCAAGGTAAAGCCGAGGTGCAGGCGTTCGATCAGATCGACAACGCCCCTGAAGAAAAGGAAAGAGGAATTACCATTGCAACCGCACATGTCGAATATGCGAGTGAAACTCGTCACTATGCTCATGTGGACTGCCCTGGTCATGCTGACTACGTTAAAAATATGATTACGGGTGCTGCCCAGATGGACGGATCAGTTCTCGTTGTTTCCGCTGCAGACGGTCCGATGCCTCAAACAAGGGAGCATATCCTTTTGGCAAAACAGGTTGGTGTTCCTTATATCATCGTTTTTCTGAACAAAGTTGACCAGGTGGATGATGATGAACTGCTGGAACTGGTTGAGATGGAAGTTCGGGAACTTTTGAGTGAATACGAATTCCCCGGTGACGATACTCCCGTCATCAGAGGAAGTGCTCTTGAGGTTGAGCAATGTACATCAGACGATCCCAATGCCCCGGAATACAAGTGTATTCTCGAACTGGTAGACGCTCTTGATTCTTATATTCCACTGCCACAGAGGGAAATTGACAAGCCATTCCTGATGCCGATCGAGGATATCTTCTCTATTTCAGGTCGTGGAACTGTTGCTACCGGCAGGATCGAGCGTGGATTGATCAAGGTTGGTGAGACGGTTGAGATCGTAGGAATCAGGGAAACCAAATCGACTGTAGCAACCGGTGTTGAGATGTTCAGGAAGCTTCTGGACCAGGGTGAAGCCGGTGACAACATTGGTCTGCTGCTGCGTGGTACCAAGAGAGATGAAATTGAACGTGGACAGGTTATTTGTAAGCCTGGTTCCATTACTCCTCACACCAAATTCCTCGGCGAGGTTTATGTACTGACCAAGGACGAGGGTGGACGTCATACTCCTTTCTTCACCAATTACCGACCCCAATTCTATTTCAGGACAACCGACGTAACCGGCATGGTTCAACTTCCCGAAGGCGTTGAAATGGTAATGCCTGGTGATCATATCACCATGTCAGTGGAGCTGATCTCCAGTATTGCTATGGAGCAGGGATTGCGATTCGCTATTCGAGAAGGTGGTCGGACAGTAGGATCAGGAACCATTACTGAAATTGTAGAATAGACAGGACGAGGATTAATGACTCAAAAGATTCGTGTTAACTTTAAAGCTTTTGATTCCAAGCAACTGGACAAGGCTGTAAAGGAGATCGTTTCCATCGTCAAAAGATCCGGGGCCAACGTCATCGGCCCCATTCCTTTGCCGACAAAACGACAGAAGATTTGTGTGTTGAAGTCACCCCACGTAAACAAAAAATCCAGGGAGCAGTTCGAGTTTAATACACATAAACGTCTATTATATATCACCGAAACCACACCGCAAACCATGGACTCATTGATGAAACTCGATGTTTCCGCCGGTGTTCAGGTTGATATCAAGCTTAAGTAATTTTCAAACAAAGATTTAAAGAAGGGCACCATGACAACGCTTAAGGTGTATAATCTTGAAAAACAGGAAGCCGGAACGGTTGATCTGCACGACCAGATAGCTGACGCGACGCTGAATCCATTTGTTATCAAGGATGTGGTCGTATCTTACCAGTCCTCGCTTCAACAGGGCACCCACAAAACCAAAGGTCGCTCTGAAGTGGCCGGATCCAGGAAAAAGCTTTTTCGACAGAAAGGAACAGGTAATGCCCGTGCCGGTAGTTTACAATCACCAGTGCGAAGACATGGTGGTGTGGCTTTTGGACCGGTTCCAAGAAGCCATGAAATCTCAGTCAACAAGAAAATTAAAAAGAAGGCGTTGGCTTCTGTCATTGCTATGAAGTTGAAAAACAACGAACTGCTCGTTGTTGAAGATCTTAAACTGCCGGATCACAAAACCAAGAACCTGGTAAGTATTCTTCAGAATCTAAAGATTGATAAAGCCCTGGTGGTTTATGCGGAAGAGGACCGGAATTTCGTTCTGGCTTCCAGAAATCTGCAGTCGCTGAAATGTGTGCACAGTTCGGGTGTCAATGTTTACGATGTGCTGAGTTGTCAGAACGTCATTGTTACCAAGGACGCTTTGATGGATATCGAAGGGAGACTGCTAAAATGAAAAGCGAATATCGTTTAATCACCAGACCCTATATTACTGAGAAAGTTCTTCTGTTGAAAGAAGATGGGAATAAGGTTGTATTTAAAATCCGCAAGGATACCAATAAGATAGAGTTGAAAAACGCCATCGAGTCCATTTTCAACGTAACGGTTGAGGCGATCAATACGCTGACAGTAAAGGGCAAGAAAAAGAGACTCGGTCGATATGAAGGCAGGAAATCCGATTGGAAGAAAGCAATCGTGACCCTGAAAGAGGGTGATACCATTGAATACTTCGAAGGTGCATAGCCTGAACCACTTATTGCAAAGAAATCATGTCTATAAAGAAATATAAGCCAACTTCTCCGGGACGGAGGGGAATGAGTGTCTCCGGTTTCGACAGTATTACCAAGTCGGAACCGGAAAAAAGCCTCTTGGCCCCAAAGAAAAGAAAGAGCGGTCGAAACAACAACGGTCGAATCACCACGCGACGCGCAGGAGGGGGTCATAAGAGAAGATACAGAATCATCGATTTTAAGCGGAACAAGTTCAATATCCCCGCAAAGGTAAAATCGATTGAGTATGATCCCAACCGAACAGCAAGAATATGCCTGGTGGTCTATGCAGATGGTGAGAAACGATACATTATCGCACCGGAAGGCATCAAGGTCGGTGATCAGATCATCTCCGGAGAAAGCGTAGACATCAAAGTCGGTAATGCCCTTCCCCTCAAAAACGTCCCTCTCGGTACCCTAATCCACAACATTGAATTGAAGCCCCTGAAAGGCGGTCAACTTATCCGAAGTGCCGGCGGTTCAGCCACACTAATGGCTAAAGAGGGCACTTATACCCATATTAAGCTAAGATCCGGTGAGATGAGGCTGATTCACCAGGATTGTTATGCAACCATTGGACAGGTTGGTAACACTGATCACTCCCTGATCAAACTAGGGAAAGCCGGAAAGTCAAGATACCTGGGTAGAAGACCGACAGTCAGAGGGGTTGCAATGAACCCGGTTGATCATCCCCATGGTGGTGGTGAAGGAAAAACCGCCGGTGGAAGGCATCCCGTTACTCCTTGGGGTAAGCCGACCAAAGGTGGAAGAACCCGCAAAAACAAACGGACTGATCGTTATATCGTATCAAGAAGAAGAAACAAAAAATAAGCAAGGAGATATCAAGTGCCAAGATCACTTAAAAAGGGTCCTTTCGTTGACGATCATTTATTTAAAAAGTGTGTTGAAGCAAAGGATAAAGGGGATCGAAAGGTTATCAAGACATGGTCACGCCGGTCTATTATCATGCCTGAATTTGTTGGGTTGAACGTCGCTGTTCACAATGGGAACAAATTCATCCCGATTTTCGTAACCGAGAATATGGTAGGTCACAAATTCGGGGAGTTTGCTCCCACGAGAACCTATCGAGGACACATTACCAAATCTGACAAACGCGGTAAGAAGGCCAAATGAAAGCAAATACTAAGACAACTCAGAAAGAGACGATTGCTAAGGCGTCCATGCGTCATGCCCGTGTAGCTCCACGAAAAGCAAGACTGGTTATCGATCAGATCAGGGGTTTGAACGTCACTTATGCACTGGCAACCTTGGAGCACACACGAAGAAGCGCTAATCCCATAATTGAAAAGGTGTTGAGATCAGCCATTGCAAATGCGGTGGAAAAAGACAGCTCCGTCAATCCGGACGATTTAATCATCACTGAGGCAAGAGTGGATAAGGGTAGAACCCTGAAGCGTATCCGACCCAGGGCGATGGGAAGGGCCACACAAATCCTGAAGCATTCGAGCCATATATCCGTGGCAGTAGGCTAGCAACAATTAAAATATTATCCTTTAAGATCAGGAGGAAATAGTTTGGGACAAAAAGTCAACCCGATAGGGCTTAGATTGGGCATCACTAAAAGTTGGCAATCCAACTGGTATGCAGAGAAAAGGTATGCAGATATTCTACTCGAAGATATCAAGATCAAAGAGTATATCAACAAAACCCTGCGGCACGCCGGGATTGCTTCGGTAGAAATTGAACGGGCGGCAAAAAACCTGAAGATATATATCCACGCCATGAGACCCGGGATCATTATCGGGAGAAAAGGCGAGGAGGCGGAAAAGGTCAAGCAGAAAATCGCTGCCATCGTTAATCACCAGGATCTGGTTGTCAATATTAAGGAAGTCAGAAGACCGGAAGTCGATGCTCAGCTACTGGCCAACAATATCGCCATGCAATTGGAACGACGGGTTGCTTTTCGAAGAGTCATGAAAAAGACCATGCAGAACGTCATGAGATTTGACGTAACAGGTTGTAAAATAATGGTTTCAGGGCGACTGAACGGTGCTGAAATGGCCAGGACAGAATGGATTCACGAAGGACGGATTCCACTTCACACTCTGAAGGCCGACATCAACTACGCCGTTGCCAAAGCAAAAACAGTTTATGGAATTCTGGGCGTGAAAGTCTGGGTGTTCAACGAACCGAAAAAGACTGCATCCAGAGGAAGACGCAGAAGAAAGTATAATAGGGAGAATTAGTCATGTTAATGCCTTCAAGGACAAAGTATAGAAAGCGCCAGACAGGTAGAATTACCGGCGAAGCATCCCGAGGGAACAGAATTAATTTCGGTTCCCTGGCTATTCAAGCTGTGGGAAGAGGGTACGTTACATCCCGTCAGATTGAAGCCAGCAGACGTGCCATGACCCGGTATGTTAAAAGGGACGGAAAAATCTGGATCCGGATCTTCCCGGACAAGCCGATCAGCAAGAAGCCCGCAGAAACCAGAATGGGTAAAGGTAAAGGTTCTGTGGACCATTGGGTATGCCCGGTCAAACCTGGCAGAATACTGTTTGAAATTGAGGGTGTCAGTCCTGAAATCGCACGACAAGCGTTCAAGCTTGCCCAGTACAAACTGCCCATCAAGACAACGATTATCACACGAGAGGAACAGTAATGAAAGCTGCTGAACTAAGACAACTTTCAGAGGAAGATTTGAAATCCAAGATCAAGAGTATGGAAGAAAATCTCTTCCGGTTGCAGTGCAACAAGACCATCGGGCAGCTTGAAGATACCTCGGCACTCAAGTTTGCCAGAAGGGATATCGCCCGCGCCAAGACAATCTTGAAGGAACAGGCTCCGCCCACCGAAGCATAACGGATTGAAACAAAGTATAACGACTGCCAGATCAGGGATAAAAATGGAGAAAACCAAAAAAACAGTTCAGAAGCGAAAAAAGGTACTTCAGGGGCTTGTTGTCAGCGACAAAATGCAGAAGACCGCTGTGGTAAGTGTTGAGCGTACGGTACAACATCCTCTCTACAAAAAGACGGTAAGAAAATCCAAGAAGTACAAGATTCATGATGAAGAAAACGTTTGCCAGATTGGTGACCAGGTCAGGTTGATCGAGTGCAAACCGATAAGCAAAGACAAGAGCTGGCGGCTACTTGAGGTAGTCCGGAAGGCTGTATAAGGACTTTAAATACTAGGCGTTAGAGGAGATAGAGATGATTCAGACTCAATCACGAATGGAGGTCGCCGACAATTCGGGAGCCAAAGTCATTCAGTGCATCAAGGTTCTCGGTGGATCAGGAAGAAGATACGCTAAAATTGGCGATCTTATCGTAGCCTCCGTAAAACAGGCCGCCCCTCAAAGCAAGGTTAAGGCCGGTGAAGTTGTAAGGGCTGTTGTGGTTAGAACCGCATATGCAACACAAAGAACGGATGGAACAACTATTCGCTTTGATTCCAATGCGGCCGTTATTTTGAGCACCAAGCTCGAACCGATTGGAACCCGTATCTTCGGTCCGGTTGGAAGGGAACTCAGGTCTAAGAATTTCATGAAAATCGTATCACTGGCTCCCGAAGTAGTCTAAAAAAGGTAAAAAATAATTATGAAAGCAAAAGCAAAAAAGGGAACCTTGCCGCAGAAAAAAAAGCTTCTTCTGAAAAGGGGTGATATTGTTCAAGTCATTGCCGGAAAAGACAAGGGAACAACCGGTGAGGTACTGAGCATTGACAGGTACAAGGAAAAGGTTGTTGTTAAGGGAGTGAATGTCGTCACCAAACACGTAAAACCACGGCAAGCCGGTCAAGAAGGTAGTATAGAGCGATTTGAAGCCCCTATCCATTATTCGAATGTTCTTCTCTACTGCGAAAAGAGCGGGAAAGGAGAACGACTGAAAATAAGAATAAATGATGACAACACGAAGACGCGAATCTTTGCCAAGTCAAATATTCCTGCTGATTAACTGAGGTAGAAAAGTGTCAAATCTATACGAGAAATATAAGAGTTCAATTGTTGATACTCTCAAAAGCGAGCTGGAGATTAAAAACGCTCATGATATCCCCAAGCTGTCAAAAGTCGTGATCAACGTTGGTGCCGGGGAAGCAATCCAAAACATCAAATGTCTCGACGTCATACAGGAATACCTGACCGATATTGCCGGCCAGAAGCCTGTGGTTAAGAAAGCGAAGAAGTCCATTGCCAGTTTCAAGCTTCGGGAAGGACAACCGATTGGTGTCAAGGTCACCCTGCGCCGTAAAAAGATGTATGATTTCCTTGAGCGTCTGATCAATACTGCGCTTCCCAGGGTGAGGGACTTCAAGGGAATTCCCAAAAAGGCTTTTGATGGAAGAGGAAACTACACCCTTGGAATTCGTGAACAATTGGTATTCCCGGAAGTGAATTTTGAGAAGATAGACAAGATCAGGGGAATGAACATCACAATTGTAACAACTGCCAAGACAGATGAGGAAGGAAAACTTCTGCTTCAATCACTTGGACTACCTTTCAGAAAAAATTAGGAAAAAGAATGGCAAAAAAGTCTTGGATAGCAAAAGCAAAAAGACCGGCAAAATTTAAGGTCCGTCAAAAAAACCGCTGTGCGATCTGCGGCAGGTCCAGAGGATACATCAGGAAATTTGGAATCTGCAGGATCTGTTTCAGAATCAGAGCCGGTTTCGGTCAACTGCCTGGCGTAACAAAATCAAGCTGGTAGTTAAATCACGTTAATCAAATCATCATCTTAAAACAAGCAGTCACTGGGAAAACTCATGTCAATGTCCGATCCAATTGCAGACATGCTCACTCGGATGAGGAATGCATTGCTGCGGGAGCATGAAAGCGTAACTATTCCATCCTCCAATATTAAAGAAAATATTGCGAAAGTATTAAAAGCGGAAGGTTTCATCGACGATTATGCGGTGCAGGCCGCCGAGGTCGGTACCGAATTGGTTGTGACGCTGAAGTACACTACCAAAGGGGAGCCAGTCATCCGTAGTCTTCAGAGAGTCAGTAAGCCTGGTCTCAGGGTTTTTAAGGGATTTAAATCCTTGAAACCTCTACTGAATGGTCAGGGGATCTATGTGATTTCAACTTCGAGAGGAGTGATGTCGGATGCCCAGTGTAAAGAGTTGAAGATCGGCGGCGAAGTTATCTGCGCAGTAAGCTGATACAAGAAAAACAGGAATCAAGGGAGAATTAGAGATGTCCAGACTTGGTAAAAGACCGGTCGCATTAAACCCGAAGGTAAAGAGCGATTATAAGGGTCGGCAATTGAAGGTCAAAGGGCCTGTGGGTGAAATGAGTCTTAAGATACCTAACGGTGTTGATTTGGATGTAGGTAAAGAGGAAATCAAGGTCGTGGTTGATTTTGATAAGAAGGAAGGCAGAATGATTGGGGGAACGGTCCGGTCACTGATCAACAGCATGGTCCACGGGGTGACAGACGGATTTACCACTGTGCTGGAACTGGTAGGCGTTGGGTACAGAGCCCAGGTGTCAGGCCAGAAACTGACCCTGGCACTGGGATACTCTCATCCTATTGAGTATGATTTACCGAAGGTTGTGAAAGCGCAGGTTGACGGCAACACCAAAATTACGTTGACCAGTTGTGACAAACAGGTATTGGGGCAGACATGCGCTGAAATAAGACAATACAGACCACCAGAACCATATAAGGGTAAGGGAATTCTGTTTGCCGGTGAACATATTATCCGTAAGGCAGGAAAAGCTGCCAAAGCTTCTGCTTAATCATCTGCAGATTATCGATTAATCACTTAGATAAACATCCCGAAAAACTTATGGAAGCAGCAAAAAAGAGAATCCTTGCAAGAAGACGAAATAAAACCCATGTGAGGAAAAAAATCCGGGGAACCGAGGAGAGACCAAGGGTTTCCGTTTTTAGAAGTGGTCAGCATATCTATGGTCAGGCTGTGGATGATATCAAGTCAGTTACCCTGACAAGCGTCGCATCGACCGAAAAAGCGATCAAAGAAAAGATCGGCGGATATACCGGAAACAGGGAAGCTGCCAAGATTGCCGGTAAAGAGCTTGGTGATCGCCTGACGGCCAAAGGATATAAGAGTATTGTATTTGATCGAAATGGTTTTCTGTATCATGGGCGTGTCAAGAGCTTTGCAGACGGAATCAGAGAAGCCGGAATCAAGTTTTAACACTATCGTTTCAATCTTTTAATCAGAGGTGTTGAATTGGCTGAAAACGAAAAGAGCGAATTTATCGAAAAGGTTATTGAAGTTAAACGCGTATCAAAAGTGGTCAAGGGTGGTAGACGATTCAGTTTCAGTGCGCTGGTAGTTGTAGGCGACGGTAAGGGAAGAGTCGGAACCGGTCTGGGCAAGGCTAACGAGGTTATCGAAGCGGTTCGTAAAGGCACTGAAAAGGCGAAGAGAGTGATGAAGCCTTTGTGTATATACAAGAATACGATTCCGCATGAGGTCTTGGGAAAGCATGGTGCCGCCAAGGTCCTGATGAAGCCTTCCAAACCCGGTAGCGGAATTATTTCCTCGGGTGCGGTAAGAGCCGTTGTGGAAGCCCTTGGGGTAAAAGACATCAATGCCAAAGCGCTGGGCTCCAACAATGTACACAATCTTGTAAATGCCACTATAAACGGATTACAGCAGATAAAAAGTTTTGCAGAGATTGCTGAACGTCGCAACAAGTCCGTTGATGATATCTGTTTAATCGATTTCTAAAAGAACCAAAAATGGCTGGACAGTTAAAGGTAAAACTGGTCAAAAGCGGAATCGGATTTCCCAAAGACCAGAGAGACACAATCAAAGGGCTGGGGTTAAAGAAACTTCAACAAACACGTATCTTGAACGATACGCCCGCTATCAGGGGAATGATCAAGAAAATCATTCACCTGGTTGAGTACGAACAGGTTTGATAAGACGTCATTTTTTTGCGGACTTCACGCTGCATTAAACCCAAAAAGAATGAAGAGCAATGTTACATAATCTCGAAAAGGCGCCCGGATCCGCCAATAAAAACAAAAAGCGAATTGGACGAGGTCCCGGTTCTACAGATGGAAAGACTTCGGGCAGAGGCCACAAGGGACAAAACTCTCGCTCAGGAAGCAAGCGAAGAGTCGGTTTTGAAGGTGGACAGATGCCCATCCATCGAAGACTTCCCAAGCGGGGATTCAAAAACATCTTCCGCAAGGAATATGCGATTGTTAATCTTGACGATATTTTGAACTGTAAGAAAATCGATCAAAGTAAGCCAATTACGGTAGCCGTGCTTGCTGAATCAGGACTGATCAGGAATATGAAACTCCCGGTGAAGGTTTTAGGTGACGGAACACTTGAAACAGCTTTATCAATCGAGGCCCAAAAATTCAGTGCTTCAGCAACTAAGAAGATTCAGGATGCGGGCGGAAAAGCAACCGTAATTCAATAACACTGCTATGTTGGAAGTCTTCAAGAACATTCTTAAAGTAGAAGAACTGCGAAACAGAATTATGTTTTCCCTGGCCATGCTGGTCGTATTCCGCATTGGAGCCCATATACCGGTTCCGGGAATCGACAGTACGGCTCTTGCTGCTTTTTTCCAGGCAAACGCCAAAGGGATTCTTGGCAATCTGGACATGTTTTCCGGTGGAGCATTAAGGAACATGACCATTTTTGCATTGGGAATCATGCCCTACATCAGCGCATCCATTATCATGCAGCTCCTGACGGCAGTATTCCCCTACCTGGAAAGGCTGTCCAAAGAGGGGGAAGCCGGCAGAAAGAAAATTACTCAGTACACACGATATGGAACCATTCTGCTGAGTGTGATCCAGGGGTTCGGTATCGCTGTTGGTTTGGAAAGCATGGCATTGACCGGCAATCGAGTGGTTCTCGCCGGAATTAATTCCTGGGCTTTCAGGTTTACCACCGTGATAACACTGACTGCAGGTACTGCCTTCATCATGTGGATGGGTGAGCAGATGAGTGAACGCGGAATTGGTAACGGAATCTCCCTGATCATCTTTGCCGGGATTGTTGTAGGAATACCGACCGCATCGATTCAATCCATTGCTCTTTTTCAGACCGGCGAGCTTACCCTTTTCATTCTTTTGATGGTTGGAATCATCGCTTTGGCGGTTATAGGGATCGTCATCTTTTTTGAGACGGCACAACGTAAAATTCCCATACAATACGCCAGGAGGCAGCAGGGGAACCGGGTTTTCGGCGGACAGTTCACCCATCTACCGTTGAAAATCAATGCATCCGGGGTTATCCCTCCTATTTTTGCATCCTCCATCTTGATGTTCCCCAATACCATTACAGGATTTACCAGTGTTGAGTGGTTGCAAAGGATTGGAAGCTATTTAATGCCGGGGAAATTTTTCTACAGCCTGGTTTTTGTCATCCTAATCTTTTTCTTCTGCTTTTTTTATACGGCAATACAGTATAACCCCGTCAAAATCGCTGAAGAGCTGAAAAGACACGGAGGATTTGTTCCGGGAATCAGACCCGGGGCGAAAACGGCGAATTATCTGAACCTTGTTTTAACGAGATTGACGTTCGGAGGTGCTATCTACCTTTCAGCCATTTGTGTCTTGCCCAGTATTCTGATCGCATATTTCAACGTTCCGTTTTACTTGGGTGGTACCGCACTGCTTATTGTGGTCGGAGTAGCACTGGATACCAACGTACAGATAGAAACCTTTCTCTTGAATCAGAACTACGACGGATTCGTGCGTAAGAGCAAAAAGCGCAAGAGAAGATACTAACCAAGTTTGAGCTTTTAACAACCATTAGTCTAAGGGTAACTATGAAAATTATATTTTTAGGTGCTCCCGGTTCCGGTAAAGGAACCCAGTCCAAACTGGTTTCCAGCCAATTAAGTATTCCGCAACTCTCAACAGGTGATATCCTGAGGGAAGCTGTCAAGGCGGGAACGGAGGTCGGAAAAAAAGCGAAATCATTTATGGATGCAGGTGATCTGGTACCTGATGAAGTAATCGTAGGTATTATCAAGGACAGAACCGCAGAAGCTGATTGCAAACCGGGTTATATCCTGGATGGTTTCCCGAGAACTTTGGAGCAGGCCAATGCGCTGCAGCAGATGTTCGAACAATCAGGAGAAAAGCTTGACAGCGTGGTGTATCTTGAAATCGATCCCGAAAAAGTCGTTGATCGACTGACAGGTCGCAGGGTCTGTTCAAAGTGTGGTGCCGAGTTTCATCTTAAGTTCAAGCAACCTAAAGAAGAAGGAAAATGTGATCTATGTGGCGGTGATCTGATGCATCGTAGTGACGATCATGAAGATAAGATTAGAAACAGACTGGGCAACTACGAAGCACAAACCGCTCCCCTGATCGATTTTTATGAAAAAGCCGGGGTCATGAAAAAAATTGCCGCTGAAGGCAGCATTGATGAGATCACGGGTAAAATTATGGGCGTTTTAAAGTAAATGTCCACAAAAGTTGTCGGAACCCGGTGGAACCGGCAACTTTAATACTTGCATAAATCAGAACCTGTTGTTATCATGTTTATTTGGTTTCTGATCGGGGCGCAAAATCGTCCCGGAGCCGGAGCGATTGAGTAGGATAGCAGCAAAACAAGAGAGTATAGCAATGAAAGTAAGAGCCTCAGTAAAACCTATCTGCCCAAAATGTAAGGTAGTAAAACGGAAAGGTGTCTTGCGTGTGATTTGTGTAAACCCACGTCATAAACAGAGACAAGGCTAACGGAGGTCAGATTGGCGCGTATCGCAGGGGTAGATTTACCCGACAATAAACGAGTCGAGATAGGATTGACTTACATATTTGGCATTGGGAGAAGTGTCTCCAACCAGATTGTAGATGAAGCACAAGTTGATAAAAACACCAAGATTAAGGATCTCAGCGAAGAAGAGCTTGGTAAGATCAGAAAGATCATTCAATCGCTGGTCGTAGAAGGCGATCTGCGTAGAAAACTGAACATGGATATCAAGAGATTGAACGATCTTGGTTGTTACCGGGGATTACGCCATAGAAGACAGTTACCCTGTCGGGGGCAACGCACGAAAACCAATGCACGAACTCGTAAAGGTCCGAGAAAGATTTCAGTTGGGCGCAAAAAGAAATAGCAGAATAGGAAAATAGATGGCCAAAGCATCAAAGAGAAAGAGCGGTAAGAAGAAGGAAAAGAAGAATATACCATTCGGAAAGGTGTTTATCAGCGCGACTTTCAACAACACCATCGTAAGTGTCACTGACATGGATGGCAATGTTATCAGTTGGTCGAGTACCGGTTTGCATGGTTTTAAAGGTTCCAGAAAAAGTACCCCGTATGCTGCTAAAATTGTAGGGGAAGATGCGATTAACAAGGCTTTGGAACACGGTTTGAAGCAGGTCCAGATTATAGTTAAGGGACCGGGAAGCGGAAGAGAGTCCGCATTGAGAGCTGTTGCCAGTTCCGGTATCAGGGTAACCCACATCAAAGATACCACACCTGTTCCTCACAATGGTTGCAGACCGCCTAAACGCAGAAGAATTTAAGCAGTAGTGTATTTTATATTTGGTTTTGCTGTAATACAAAACTTGGAGAATTAAAAGTGGCAAGATATACAGGGGCTGTTTGCCGACTATGCAGAAGAGAGCAACTGAAGTTGTTTTTGAAAGGTGACCGTTGCTATACCGACAAATGTTCAATGGACACCAAACCAAATGTACCCGGTCAGCACGGCGCTAATCGCAGACGATCAAAACAATCCGAATACGGACTGCAGTTGAGAGAAAAGCAGAAGGTGAGGAGATTGTACGGTGTTCAGGAGAAGCAGTTCAGACTGGCATTTAGGAAAGCAGCCAGGAAAAAGGGTAAGACCGGTTCTAACCTGTTGATCCTTCTGGAGAGAAGGTTGGACAATATCGTATATCGTATGGGATTTGCCAGGTCATTGGCAGAAGCTCGGCAATTGGTGAAGCATTCGCATATCCTGGTAAACGGTAAAAAGTGCAACATCCCGTCAGCTCTGGTAAGAGTGGAAGATGTCATTTCCGTCAGAGAGAAGAGTAAAAAGATAGCCTTTATTAAAGAGTCATTTGATTCTGCAGCTCGGAAAGGTATACCGGCCTGGTTGAGCGTCGATACCGATTCTTTTAGTGGGCGCGTTGTTGCTTTTCCGAAAAGAGATCAGATTACTATTCCTATTCAAGAGCAATTAATTGTTGAGCTTTATTCGCGGTAAACGGTTTGGACACAAATACAAATATACTACAGAAAAATTGGGAAGGGCTGGTAATGCCCAAAGAGCTCCAGGTTGCAAGGGAGTCTTTTGACGAAGCTTACGGCAAGTTTATCTTCGAACCGTTGCATAAGGGATTCGGGATAACCATCGGTCATGCGATGAGAAGGGTTTTGTTATCGTCTCTGCGAGGTTGCGCCGTTTACGGAGTCAAAATAGAAGGTGTCTCACACGAGTTTGAAACGATTAAAGGAATACGGGAAGACGTATTGGAGATCATCCTTAATCTAAAGGGGCTCGAATTGCGTCAATTCGAAGAAGAGGAATTGGCTTTAGAGTTGGTTGCTGCCGGACCAAAGGTGGTTACAGGCGCTGATATCTCAACTTTTGGAAAGGTGGAAGTCATGAATCCGGAACATGTTATCTGTACGCTGGATCAGGACGCTACCTTGGAAATGAATCTCTTCGTAAAAATGAATCGTGGATTTGTCTCTGCCGAAGAGAACAGCGACAGCGATCTTCCCATCGGGACTATCTTTCTGGACTCAAATCACTCGCCGGTGAAGAGGGTGCAGTATGAAATAACCAATACCCGGGTTGGTCAGCAAACCGACTATGAAAGACTGGTATTTCAACTCTGGACCAATGGCGGTGTCAGACCTGACGATGCCATGGGTTACGCGGCAAAAATCCTGAAGGAATACCTTACACCCTTTATTAATTTCGATGAGGATTCGATCAAACCGATTGAAGAAGACGAGGGCGAAGGTGAAGAGAAGGTATACGAAAATCCGCATCTCTATCGCAGTGTAAACGAACTGGAGCTTTCGGTTCGCTCTATTAATTGCCTGCAGAATGCCAAGATTGAAACAATCGGTGATCTGGTTCAGAAGACGGAAGCAGAGATGCTTAAGACAAAGAATTTCGGTCGTAAATCGTTACAGGAAATTAAGACGGTTCTGGCCTCTATGGGTTTAACACTTGGAATGAAGCTTGAAAACTTCGACAGCAGACCCAAAGGTGAAGGCGGATCCAGATCATATTAGCAGATAGACACAGCAACATAGAATTCGTTATCAGGTAAGTTGGAATGAGACACTTAAAAGCTGGAAAAAGACTTGGTGTAACCACTGCTCACAGAAAGGCCATGATGAGAAACCTTGTGACCGCCTTGCTGGAGCATGGTGAAATCAAAACGACCATTACAAGAGCCAAGGAAATGCGAAAGTATTTTGACAAGATGATAGGTCTTGGCAAAAAAAATAACTTGCACGCCAGAAGACAGGCTCTTTCGTTTATCAAGTCAAAAGAAGTTGTAAACAAGTTATTCGAGGAATACGGTCCCCTTTATGCTGATCGCAATGGTGGCTATACCAGGATATACAAGATCGGTAGACGCCTGGGTGATAATGCTCAGATGGCATTGATACAGATGGTGGATCTGCGTGAGGAAGCGAAAGCCGAGGAAGAAGCCTCAAAAGAGAGAATCGAGGAGATAAAAGAAGAACTGCAGGAAGAAGCTGCTCCCGAGGTTGAAGCAGCCGAAGAGGCTGAAGTGGTGGATGAGCCAGAGGAAAAAGCTGAAGCCGAACAGGAAGCTGCTGCAGAAGAGGCTGAGCCGGAAGAAGATACAGCCGCTGAAGATGAAAAGCCTGAAGAAAAACCCAAGGAAAAGAAAGAAGAGGAGTAATACAGCTTGTTCCGTTCCTAAGAGCTGATATTGGACTCTTAACCTACCTGAATAAGGAGATCGAACTCACTTTCGATCTCCTCGTATCATCGTGAATTTCCCCCACAGAGCGTTGCATATTGCGTAATTGCAGCCACCATCAGTTCAAATGTGAATGAAGTGTTATGAGAGTTGAGGGAGTACAGAAGTTGCATGAATTCTTCCCAATTCTTGATTTTGTTAAAGGCCTGAATAACAGGGATAGCGTATCCTTCTTCTCTACAGATGCGACGAATTTTGCCAGCCTCTTCAAAAAGAGCTTGGGGTTGGGATTCAAAACGGTCGATTACTTTCTTAAGCAGTCTTTTGATACTAAATCGAATTTGCACCGTACTGCCGGACAGGTTTTTTTCCAGAAGGTATTGCTTGTCCGGTTGAAGGTTATCCGGAGATCTAGTATTTTGATTTCTGGAGAGATATGCCTCTTTTTCGTTTGAAAAAAACAGGGCGTAGTATTTTTTCTTAACATTGAGTGATTTGGCTCTGGCTTTACGGTCATGGGAAAAAACGGTCAGGTTTCGCTTTGAAAACGGACTGTTTTTTCTGAAATCCCATCGATAGTTAGTGTCACCCGGGCTGAATTTAATATGCTTTTTCATTGAACATCACAATTGGTTGAAAAATGCTGAAAAGCAAACCGAGATATCGATTTGTACCCATAATCCTTTTGGCCCTCCTTATAACCTATTTGGATGTTTCCCGAATTGCAAATGCAGATTCGACTGCCCCGAATACGATTCTGAGATCAAGTGTTGAACTGTATCGCAGCGGTAAGATCGCCTTGCTGTTAGAGGCGCTGGACAAAAACGGAAAGGAGTTAAATGAAAGCATAGCCGATTACTTATATTATAAGACTTATCTTAAAACAGAGAACTACACCAAATCTGCGTCCTATCTGGATTCTCTTGCAAATCGACTGACCGGCCCTTTGGCTGAGGTTCTGTTGTTTGAAAAACTGCATTACTTCCATATCACCAAACAGAAAAAAGAGTTACTAAAGCTGATTGTCAATAATGTGAGTGCAGAAACCGGTATATTCCTGCTTGACGAGATCAACAAAATCCTGATTTCGGAGTTCAAGTCGTTTCCGGACAAATTTTTGCTAAGGCAAGCACTGGAAGTGATGATTCCCCATGTAGCCGTAATGGAAGACGGTGTCGAGACTTTGCGTCTCTACCAACAGACATTTGCAGCTAATGACCCCCGGACAAAAGAAGTACAGGTAAAGATATGGAGTTATGATGATGTTTTTGCCCTTTCTGCAAAGGAGAAAACAATCGTCAACCACATTAAAAAAAGAGCTGATGGGTATCAGGATCAGATTCTACGACATTTTAAGCAACAGTACTCAATCAAGAACTACACCTATATCTCCCAAACCGCCTCGGACTATTTGGCACTGTTGGTTGATAAAAAGCATGAGACGTTTAAATCACTGAGAGAGCTTTACTTCAAAACTCTCATCAAACGCAGACAGTACAGCTACTTGCTGCAGGAGCTGGATAACAAAAAGATCCAAACAAGATATGGTCTTTCAGATTCCGAAGTTTTATCCCGGCGTTTTGAACTCTGGCTGAAAAAGAAGAACCCGGGAAATGCCATCAAGGTCTTGGAACAGAAAAAGAAGGCGGATCCCTCGTTCAAACCGGATCCGTACTATTTATCAATTGCCGAATACTATTTTGCAAGAGGGCAGTATCAGTCTGCTGCAAATTATTACCAGAAACTGCATCCCTATCAGGCTGGCGAGTATGAAGTTTCCCGAATCAAGTGGAAAATCTGGTGGAGCTATTACAGATTGGGAAACCAAGCTGAAATGGCAAAAATAATCAACTGGTCTAATAACTACTCTTTTAAAAACAAAGAGATTGGTGCGAGATTCTGTTATTGGGGTTACAAGCTCAAACTACAACAAAAAGGAACCCTTGAGAGATGTCATCAAAAATATCCCCTTACTTATTATGGTTTACATTCAGTCTTTCGGCATAAAGAAGGTTCTGAGTTTGCCGGCTATGTGAAACCCGGTAAAGAGGCACCGGTAATTGATGGGAAGGTATCGCCGCTCGAACTGGAGAAGCTGGAGTTTATCAGGCTGGTTTTTATGCTGGATAATGAGGGTATTGCAGAATCCGTTGTCAGGTCTATGATGAAGTCCGCTGATTCGTTTCTGTTACTTAAAATGGCAGATATGCTACTTGATGTGGAACAGTACTATCTTGTGCAACTTATTGCCGAGTCTCGGTTTCGGGTTTTGCTGGAAAGCAGCATTAGCGGAAGAAACCTGATGATGCCCTATTTCTACCCTTTGGCTTATGATCATCAGGTAAACCAATTGTCAGAGCTGCTCTCGGTTCCAAACACGTTGATTTTGTCGGTCATGCGAGAGGAGTCTCATTTCAACCCGGAAGTGGTATCTTCTGCTGGTGCCATTGGTTTGATGCAATTGATGCCGGCGACCGCAAAATTTATGGGAAAAAGAATAGGAATGAAGGTGCAGGAGGACAAACTAAAGAAGCCCGAGATCAACATGAAATTGGGTGCAGCCTATCTCAGAAGGCTTTTGCGACGGTATGACGGAAATGTGATTCATTCTCTGGCGGCCTATAACGGCGGTCCGACGAATGTCAAACGCTGGCGAAAAAGGCTTACATCAAATGATAATGATGAGTTTGTGGAAAGTATCACCTTCACAGAAACCAAAAACTATGTGCGGCGGGTGATGAGGACTTATTACCTTTATCGCACACTGTATGAAACACCATGAAAGGAATTGATAAATCCATTATCGGAATACTCATAGCACTGATAATGGTGAGCGGATGTCAGATACAGAGACACGAGATCGAACCAAATACCAAACCCACCCCGGATAAAACATCAGCTTTGCGAGCCCTCAAGAGTTTCGAGGTTGATGTTATCGGTTTGGATTATATTGCCGATTGTAAAGCGAGGATTAAGACCAGGGATAAATCTTATAGCGGCTCCTGTAGTCTAATCTTAACCCGCAATCATGAACTGAAGCTGATGATTTCTCATCCCCTTGGCGGAACGCTCCTGGAACTGTATGCAGATAAATATATCGTTCAGATGAATGACTACTCCGAGCGTGAGTACTTCGAGTTTGAATACGGTGAGAGAAAGAGAATAGATCTGCCCATTATTCGAAGTTTGTCGATTGTGGAATTGCAGTCGGTTCTGTGGGGACGCTTAACAGAAAAATCCGGCGAAACTCTAAAGTTTGAGTTTCACAACGATAAACCATCAAGAATGGTTAAGTCTTCGGGTGCTGAAAGTTTATCTGCAGTCTATAAAAGCTGGCTGACCCACCGCGATCTGATTTTTCCTAAAATACTGGAGGTATCCAACTCGAAAGCAGGAACTTCGGCAAAACTGGCCATCATCAATTTTCAACCTGGATTTGCCGGCGAATTGAAACTGAAAAAACTCTCACCTTCAAGCGCGTCACCTGAAAAACGATGATGATTACAGTCGGGAATGTGGTGGTTAATGATCTCTCTTTAAGACAAAACCGGCTAATTGTCTTAATCGGTCGACATCTTTGCTGATATCATCAAGGCTGGCAATTGCTTTTTGGTAGCTTAGATCAGCAAGTTTTTTAGACTCTTCCAATCCATAGATTTTCGGGTAAGTCAGCGTTTCGTTTCGCTGGTCAGTGCCCGGAGTTTTACCTAAAGCTTCCTCATCTCCAATCTCATCCAAAATATCATCCTGTATTTGAAAACACTTACCAATCTCCTGGCCGAATTCTGTCAAGAGGTCGACTTCACCTGGATCAAAATCAGCTAAGATAGCTCCGATCTGAATGCAGGATGTGATCAGAGCTCCTGTCTTGTGGCGGTGGATAAAATTCAGCTTTGCCGAGGGATTATCGGTTTCGGTGTTGTCAATATCAGCAACCTGACCTGATACCATCCCGTAAATACCTGACTTTTCTGCCAATATAGAGATGATTTTAAGGCGATTGGTTTCACTGACCGAAGTTGACGAGGCTGAGCTGATCAATCTGAAACTGTGAGTCAACAAAGCGTCACCGGCCAACAGAGCGATAGCTTCACCGAATTGAATGTGGTTGGTTGGTTTTCCTCTTCTAAGATCGTCATCGTCCATGCAAGGAAGATCGTCATGAATCAGAGAGTAGGTATGGATGTATTCCACCGCACAAGCATATGGCAGGGCAATTTGCGGATCCAAACCTCCGCATTCTGCTGTGGTCAAAATGAGAACAGGCCTCAACCGCTTACCACCTGCGAAAAGTGAATATCTCATTGAGTCTTCCAGAATTTTAACCTCTTTCGGAAGCGTCGGAAAACTCTGTTTCAGGTAGGCCTCAAACAAGTCCAGTTTTTCTGAATAGTATTGTCGAAATGATAATGATGCATTCATATCCGTATTTCGTGCTCTATTGATAAACCCGACCACGTTTCTCAGCGCGGTATGCGTTATTTCAATTTTGTTATTTTTTATGTTTTCGGTAGACCATAACTCTGTCGTTTTTCGAATAGTCCTTTCGTTTTTCAACGAGGCTCAAAATGGATTCCGAACTGAAAAGATCGGATATCGGACTGACCTGATCAAATCCATGTTCAAAAATTAAATACCCATCAGGTTTCAAATACTCGACTGCCGCATTCATCAAGTATTGATAGAATTCAAGTCCATCAGGCCCGCCATTCAGGGCTTGGCGGGGTTCCCATTGTGCGACCTCCATCTGCAAATTATCGATGTCCCGGGATGGAATATAGGGTGGATTGCTGATGATGTAATCAAAGATGCTACCCGGTTTGATGGCGGAAAATCTGTCTGAAAGGACGGTCAGGATACGATTGTCTTTCTTTTCGAGTAGGTTGAAATGTTTTTTGATATTTTGATGGGCGTAGGCCAGTGCTTCTTTGCTGATGTCTGTGGAGACAACAGTGAGATTTGATCTTTCCGAGCAAAGAGCCAGAGGGATTGCACCGCTTCCTGTGCCGAGTTCCAGAATCTTGATTTCTTTTAACTCTTTTTGATTCGATAAATAGTCCAGAGCAGATTCAATCAGAATCTCGGTTTCATGTCTGGGGATCAGCACACCTGGGCCTACCTGAAAGTTGAGGGACCAGAATTCGCAGGAACCGGTAATATAGGCAACAGGCTCCCGTTTGTACCTCTTTTTCAAGAGTTCACGAAGAAAGCTCAGCTCTTCCGGTGAACTCGGTTTATCATGCTGAAGATAAATATCGAGTCTGGAAATGTTCAAGGCATGACATACCAGTTGCTCGGCTTGTAATCGATGTGGTGGGGGGAAACCACGTTTTTTAATATCGTCACAAATCCATTTTACCAGTTTAGGGGGAGTCCAGAGCACGGCGAGGTTTATCTTTATCCGCAAAGTACGGAGTTGATCTTCTCAAGGACGGTTTTGATGCGAAACGGTTTGACAATGTACCCGTTGATTTTCCATTTTGCTGCTTCGACAATGTCGGCTGATCTGTCAGATGCCGTAATCATTAGAACCGGGGTCGATTTGAATTCGTCTGCTCCGGAGCGGATTTTTTTGAGAAGTTCAATTCCATCTAATTCAGGCATCATAAAGTCAGTAAGGATCAAATCAAATTGATTCTCCTGAATAATATCCCAGGCCTGCTGTCCGTTTTCCGCCTCGGTGATTTTCTTGAAATCGGCACTTCGAAGAATATTGGCTATCAGATTCCTGATTTTGGGGTTGTCATCGACAACCAGTACACGATAGTTTTCGTTCATTATGTCTGTTTTTAATTAAGGTGAGAAAAATTTTCAGTGATGATAAAAGGCCAGCTCTCAAGATGTTATCGGAATCTGGATCTATTGTAATAAAAAAAACAAAGATTTGACATTAAAAAAACCAGCCTTCGTCTCAGATATTTATCAAAATTAGCTTTGCTTCCTTATTTGTATAGTATTCCTGGAATTTTTAATAATGACACAATTATACTGCGTGGTTAATTGCACAGATCATATTCTTGTGGTCAGCTTTTCCGAGCCCTGCTATATCAAATGCTATTCCGTGGTCGACTGATGTCCTGATAATAAGCAACGCTACGGAAACTTTGACTGTCGTATCAAAGGACAGAAGTTTCATAGCGATCAAGTCTTGATCATGATATTGGGCGACAATCAAGTCAACCCCTTCATTCAGAGCTTGAAGAAAAACAGTATCAGCCGGCCAGGGTCCTGAAACGTTAACTCTGTTAAGTTTCCCGCCTCAATGGCGGTATAATTTTTCCAGTTCCTCTCTTCCGAACAAGCCGCCTTCTCCGGCATGGGGATTTAATCCGCAAACTGCTGTTTACGGCGATTTCACTCCGAGCATTCTCAAATGTTGCTCACCCAGTAGCTAAAAGCCGAAGAACAGGAGGACTATAAAAAAGATCTACTCATTTGGGGAAAAAGAATGTATATTTACCTAAAACCTCAACTATTCCTGGTTCGTGAATAACAAAATCATGGGAGTTTGAGTAGACGGGTATTACAAACCGTCTGTCTCAAACAAAGAATGGAAGAGCAACGATACTGTCATGGTATTCGGGAGTTGAGTTATCAGGGTGCCGGCTGACAAAACCATATCGAACAAAAGTTATGATAGAATTTGACTCACAAGATAAAGTTATAGTTTGCAAAATCACTGACGAGATCGTAGCTTCCAAAATTCCGGAAATGCGAGGACTGCTGGCCAGCTACCTCGACAGCAATCAGGATTGGAATGAATTGATCTTCGATTGTCACGGTGTAAATACCCTTGATTCAATTGGTGTGAATTTCATTGTTGGGGCGTACAAAAAAGCCCAATCCAGTGATAGGGTTTTCAAAATCCTGGGGTGCAATGAACCTGTTCAGAAGGTTTTGTCTCTCTTCAAACTAGACGAAAAATTTGAGATACAATCCTCCTAACTGCCTGGCTCACGATTCTAAGCCGCACATTTTAGAACAATGCCGCCTGGATGTCCATTATTCCGGATTCATAACCTGTCAAAAAGTCAACAGACATAAAACCACTTCCATTATTCCAAAGACGCACTGCTCTGATATTCATGCATTGAGCTTGTTTTGATAAGAATGTGAAATATGGTGTTATTGTTGATGGATACACATGGGAAGTCACCGGTGAGTCGAAACACAGTCGGCTTGAATAAGTTTAACCGGATTCAAGTATTCAACATCGCTGGTTGAGATAAAAACAGACGAATTTTTGGGTCAGACGCTATTGACCCGATTTGTGGGCAATGGGGATGAAACTACTGCTTTCGGAATCAAACAAGGAGGATCTGGCTACCCTTTCTCCAATACTTCAATCCTGGGGATTTGAGGTAATTAAAAAAGAGAAGGACAGTGCCATTCTCTCCTATTTGAAAAGCAATCCGGATGTTCGATTTGTACTGGTTGGAGGTTGCGATTTTGATATCAATCAACTGGTAAATCGAATCCGCGAACTACGTAGCTACATCTGCCTTGTCTATACTCCCGATCACAAAATTACCCGTGAGCAACTCCCCTGCTTCGAACGAATCGATAGAATCATTGCGAAACCATTCGATTTTCGTCAGTTGCGATTGCATTTGTTCGGTCTTAAACAGGTTGTTGGATTACTGACAGATCTTTCGGGTTATAAACGGGATCAAACCCTTTTCTCATCCAGGCAGGTATTGAACCTGGATGTCCTGCGGCAAAATCAGATTTCAGAATTACCCCAGTTAAAAGAGATTCTCACACATCTTGTGGAAGAGCTTAACGATATCATCAGTGATGGCGTTTCCCTGGTAGTACCTGTGCTCGAACGTTTTTTGGAGCAGTCGGAAAAGCTAGGCTGTGAGCAGCTTTCCGATTGGATATTGGGGCTGATCTTTGTTAAATCGAGGGGTGGCATATCGGAACTGTTGGGTGACAATCTTTTTTTACATCAATTCGCCGAGATAAGAGAAAACTTCTTTCTGGGAATTGAATGCCTGGACGAGTTTGGATATTTTACAGGTGAAAACAACCGACAAAACAGTGAATCCCTCACTGGCGTAAAAATACTGCTTGTCGAGGACATGAAACACAACCGGATTCTTCTTAGAAAAATTCTGGAAAAGCAGAAGTGTGTTATCGAGGAAGCGGAAAACGGCGAGGATGCCCTGGTTCAGTGGAAGAGTCGATCGGACTTCGATATCATCATTATGGATATGAACATGCCGATCATGGATGGATTTGAGGCCACGCGGGCGATCAGGAAAATTGAAGAAGAAAAGTCCCTGAAACGAACGCCCATTGTCGCCCTTACTGCTCTGGCCATGCGCGGAGACAAGGAGCTGTGCCTGGAAGCCGGAACCGATGACTATCTTCCCAAACCTGTTGAATCGCAGTCCCTCATCAGTATCTGCAAACGTCTGATAAGTGAGGATGATTCTGCTGAATCGAAAGGTAAAGACAAGATTCAAGATCTTCAAATCAAGACGGCTTTATTAAAATCCCAAAACCAAATCACCACCTTCTCCCTAAAGACGATATTCTCAGGATTGTCGATTGATCTCAGTATTTGTACCGAGACCAAAGAGGTGTTAAACCTGATCTCGGAAAAAGAGTTCGATCTTATCATACTTGAATCTGATACGGACCTTGAGTTGGCATATTTTATCAAGGCCAATTTCGGGTTACAGAACATTGCTTTGATTCTACATAAAAATCAAACTCACGATTTACTCGCTGGAAAGATATCGGAAATCCTGGTCTGTCCATTTAAAACCGAGCAGGTGATTCCTGTCCTCAAACACTTCTCCGACAAAGTTAAACAGGCGTTACAGGATGCCGAGAAAATGGCGGATGCTGATTCCCTTGATAAAATCAAAAGCCGGGTTAATATCGAGGAAGCTGTACAAAAGTCAAATCGACAGCTTGCAGTCTGGCAAAAGGCATTCAGAAAGATTGGTGGAGACTTGGTGCTAAGCCATCAGTTTAACCTGCATGGCAAATTTGGTTTGATCCTGGGTGACGTGGCAGGGCATGATATTCAGAGCGGGTATACTGCCTCTTGGTTTAGCGGGCTGGTTGAAGGAACTTGGGGGCAAAACAGCGATCCTTTCAATCTTTTAGTCAATCTGAATAACCTTTTCGCTCATGACACCGAGGAGGAGAATAAACGTTTTGTTTGCGCACTGGTGTTGCTATGGGATCCTATAAGGGAAGCTCTTCATTATGCTAATGCCGGAATTCCGGGCGGAATTGTGATCAGCAAAAGTACCGGCAAAGCGAAATCGACGGACTGGACCGGCGTTCCTATTGGTATGTTTCCTGACATGGATATGTATGATCATGGTGTCATGGAATTCAAAAAAGGGGATCGGCTGATCATTGCAACGGATGGTGTTTTGGAGGCTATTCCCCGGGATATTATATCAGGTTTAAGCGAATCAAAGAGCGGTCGATCGGCACAATACACCCTGGATGCTATTGTGGACTTCGTTACCCGATCAATAGAAATTACCGATGATTTGACGATTGCTGTTTTCGAAGCGGATATCCCCCAAAAACCGGAAGTTGGATTTCGACAGTCCATTAAGTCCGATTTCAGGGATGTTGATCAGATTGTAGAAGAGATGTCAGGTTATCTGGAACGTCACGCTCCAGGCAGGTTTGACTGGAACATGATCTCTGTAGCTATCCGGGAAGCGCTGATTAACGCCGTTGAGCATGGAAACAAAAACCACTCGGACCTCCCGGTTGATATCGATTTTGAAATCAAGGATAAGTTGTTGATTGTTACGGTTTCAGATTGTGGCAGTGGGTTTGACCTGACAACCGAAAAGAAACGTCTGGCTCAGGAAGGAGATTTAAGGATTCATGGACGGGGAATTGAGATGATGGAGAATATCGGGCTTTCGGTGCAATACCAGGGAGGCGGTATTTGTCTCAAATTCGCTGAAAAGGATGCCGAATGATCTCCGGTCCTTTTAAGAAAATACTTCAGGATTGAACACCAGTGGGCAAGATGCCACCCCGTGTCAGAATCACAACATAATTGTTAACACGGGATGGTTGTTGTGCAGCAAACTCTCAAGAACTATCAAATCAGAACAAAGTCATCATCCTGCAGGACCTTGATTTCATCGAATTTATCCTCCAAGTCCAGTCCTTCCAGAATTTCTTTGCCTTTTTGTCTTAAGTCCCGGGGAAGTGGTACGTAGGGTAATCTGAAGACTGGTTTGATCATTCCGGTCATTGCCAACATTGTGTTCAACGGAATCGGATTCGGTGCGCAGAACAACCATGAGAAAAAAGGTTCTAGGCTTCTATTTAACTGTTCATCGGGCTTATCCATTAATTTATACATGGTTTTGGGAATGAGGTTGGAGGCAACCGAAACAACACCGTGAGAGTTGAAATTGTGTCTGGAATCATGACATTGGTCGTCATTACCTGACCAGCAGGCAATGCCCTGTTTTTCATAGTGGCCTATCCGCTCTGATCCCATACACTCTTTTACACCTTTCATGTTGTTGCTTTCCGCCAGTTTTTCCATGATATGAGTGGGAATATCCTGGCTGGTTCTCGGGGGAACGTTATAGATGATGGCAGGCCCCAGTTCCAACACTTTTTCAAAATGAGCCAGCAAACCTTCTTCCGAGGTTTTGCCATAGTACGGATTTATGTTCAAAGAACAATCCATACCGACAGCAAAGCCCTGGTCCGTTGCCTTGACGGCTTCTCTTGTGTTGTTGCTTCCGGTATTGCCGATGACAATGATATCATTTGAGTAATGAACAACGGTATGGGCGATCAGCATGATATGCTCATCCCAGTTCATGAGGTGTCCTTCACCTGTTGTTCCGCCAATAATCAGTCCCTGGGTTCCATTTGCTATTTGCCTGTCGACGAGGGCATCAAACGCATCCAGATCAAACTCTCCATTGGGAAGATAAGGGGTTTTAATAGCAGTGATCAGTTTTGCCTCTTCTATCTGTTTCATATTGTTACCTTTGATTGAATGAACTTGTCACGCCAGGTCTATCGTGATACCAGATGATAAAAAACCTATTTTGATGATAATTCTTCCAGATCTTTTTATGCTTGTCTACATCGGTTTTATTTCGAATTTCAATCGTTAATCCGCAATTGGGATTGCCGTCCCGATTCCATCCTCAATACACGTTTTACTAATCCCGCGTATGTCAGAAAAGATCAAGGCTCGCTATATACTCGATGCGAGCATCCTGTTGTATGATCCGGAGTGCATTTATGCCTATCCGGATGCGTATGTAATCATACCCATCTCAGTAATAGAAGAAATTGACCATTTCAAAAAAGATTTTACGGAAACCGGGAGAAATGCCCGTATCGTCTCCCAAATGCTGGACAAAATCAGAACCAAAGGCTCATTTACCGAGGGAATCAAACTCTCGAATGGCTGCCTGTTGAGTGTCTTTATTGTGGAAGACAGGGATGTCGCTCTGCCGGCTTTTGCCAATCTCAACAAAAGTTCGAACAGGGTGCTGGCTGCGACCTCGCTAATCCATAAAACCAATCCCGAAAATACCTATCTGGTTACCAATGATATCAATCTCAGGGTTCGGGTTTCTGCTCTCGGGATCAACGTGATGGCTTACGAGGAGAAGCTGCCCAACCTGGAGAAATTTTATGAAGGATTGGTGAACCTGGAAATTGGTGAGGAAGAGTATCATCAACTGTTGACCAACAGTAAACTCAAAGTCAAAAAGGATGTTTATTACGCCAATCAATGTATTCGCATATCACAAAAAAAGGAAAAACAGGAGCTGATCTGTCGATACAAGTCGGAAGAACGGATACTGACCCCTATCCAGCATTTTCCCAAGGGGGTTTGGGGAATTGTCGCTCGCAATACCGAACAGGAAATTGCTTTGGACCTTTTGATGGACCCGTCAGTGCATATCGTGATACTAGCCGGAAAGGCCGGTACCGGTAAAACCCTTCTGGCTTTGGCGGTGGCATTGGAATTGATGCTTTCGGCAAATATTTATCAGAAGATCCTGGTATCTCGCCCGATCTTCCCCATGGGACGCGATATGGGGTATTTGCCAGGTGACATCGAACAAAAAATGGAACCCTGGATGCAGCCCATTTTTGACAATCTTGAATTTCTTGCTGCCAACAAGCAGTCTCCGGGGAGCAAGACCGGTGGTTATCAACGACTGATGGACATGGGGCTGGTTGAACTGGAACCGTTGACCTATATTCGGGGTAGATCGATTCCCAATCGATATATGATTGTCGACGAGGCACAAAACCTGACTCCTCATGAGTTGAAAACCATTGTTACGCGGGCGGGAATGGGTACAAAACTCGTGCTGACGGGGGATCCTTACCAGATAGATAATCCCTATGTGGATAGCAGTACCAACGGATTATCCCATGTTATTGAGAAGTTTCAGGAGTATGATCTGGCAGGGCATGCTTATCTGATTCACGGAGTCCGTTCAAAACTTGCCGAGCTTGCGTCCAACGTTCTTTGATAGAAAATGATATGAACTCTGCCTGACTCAACGGCCCGGATATGAAATCTCCGAGAAAAAAAAGAACTGTCAAAAAAAAGGACCAGTCCCGGAACGTTCGATTGAAGGCTGCCAAACACCTGATCCGTTGGGTGGATAGTGGACAAGTCGTATATGGTCCACGAGAAAGCTTTATATCCGATTCGGATTACACCTTCTATAAACACCTGATGAGCGGAGTCGTTCGTCACTGGAGGCGGCTGGAATACATCATCGGTTTGTTGACCGGAAAACCTGTTGAAAAACTGGATAAGGAGGTGTTGGTTTCACTGGCCCTGGGCCTGATTCAGTTAGAAGAGGATTCCAGAACCGAACCCTACGCTGCAATCAATGAAACCGTGGAGTTGCCGGCGCTGTTGAATAAACCTTATCTAAAGGGATTCATTAATGCCAACTTAAGACGTTATACTCGTGATCGTGACAGTATCAGAAAGGATACGGAAAGGCAGATGCTGGGAGTTGTTACCAGCCACACCGATGAGATGATTGATCGTTGGACAAGGCAGTTCGGTGCAGAACGCACGGAACAGATCTGTAATGCCAATAACATCCTTCCGCAACTCCAAATGGTTGTTAATCCAGCTTTTGACAAGCAAGCCGTCATATCGGAATTGCAGAAACAGGGATTTCAGGTGGATGATGTCCATGAAACCGGATTTTCGATTGAAAACCCGGCTGGTTTATTCGATACACTATTGGTCAATCGGGGGGCCTTGCTGGTTCAAGATCGATCTTTTCAAGATGTAAACAAACTAGTCGCGTCACTGCCTAAAACCCGGGTTTTGGATCTGTGTGCTGCACCCGGGGGTAAGCTGATCCATATCGAATGGGAATATGCAGGAGAGATAGAACTCCTGGTGGCCTGTGAAATTAGCCATACCAGGCTAAATCTCTTGAAGCAGAACTTGAAATCCTATCAAAGCAAAGCATTACCCGTGCAGTCGGATGCATTGGCACCTCCATTTGGAATCCCGTTTGATCTGGTTATACTTGACGCCCCGTGCAGTGGTACAGGAACTATCAGAAAACATCCCGAAATCAAATGGTCCCGTTCCCCTACCGACTTTGAAAGGAATCAAAAGGTTCAGATTCAGCTTTTGGAGAAATCAGCAGACCTGGTTAAACCACAGGGCCATCTCCTTTATGTAACGTGCACACTGGAAAATGAAGAAAACAGATCGGTTGTTGACCAGTTTCTGAAAGAACGTTCGGATCGATTCCAGCTTGTCAGGTTGGATTCATCCATGGTTGACACCGAATACCTGACTGATGATGGTTACTATCAGTGCTTGACCTCAGCGGATCGCATGGGTTGTTTCGCCGCTTTGTTAAAAAAGTCTGTGGATTAAACCCGTCGCATATCAGTATTCTAAATTTGATAAACGATAATTGGACTAAATTAAATAAAATCAACTGTTAACGTTTAATTAAAAAGACATAACCGATTGGGTGTTTTAGACTGTCAAGAATTGTTGAATCCCGAACCCGATTAAGGAACCAAAAATAGAGAATAGGTTTGTCATGATAAAAGTAGCTCCCTCGATCCTGTCCGCATCATTCGATACCCTGGGTAAAGAGATCAATGAGGTAATCGCAGGCGGTGCCGATCTGATTCACCTCGATATAATGGACGGTGTTTTTGTCCCGAATATAACTTTCGGCCCGGTGGTAATAGAAACAATCCCCAGAAAGGAGGGAGTTGAACTGGATGCCCATTTGATGATCATGAATCCCGAAAACCATATTCAGGCATTTCTCGATCTGGGTATTGATCGAATCTCGATTCATGCGGAATCCACCATTCATTTGCAGAGACTGCTACGTCTGATTAGTGATAGCGGCGTAAATGCTGCTGTTGCTTTGAACCCCTCAACACCTCTTTCCGCCGTTGAGTGGATTTTGGATGATGTTGGAATGGTGTTATTGATGACAGTAAATCCGGGATTCGGGGGGCAGAGGTATATTCCGGCAATGACCCGGAAGATTGAACAGTTGAAGGAGATGATCGTTCGCAGGGGGCTTCCCATCGAAATTGAGGTAGATGGTGGAGTAACATCCGACAATATCGATGACCTGGTCAATGCCGGGGTGGATATTGTCGTGGCAGGTTCAGCCGTATTTAACCAAGACGATTATGGCAAAGCCATCAGTGCTCTGAAAAAATAATAGATCGACAGATTCACATTGGGGCAGAGAAAATGAGAATAGGACTCGGCTACGACGTGCACCGGTTGGTAGAGGGACGAAAATTGATACTGGGGGGAGTAACGATCCCTCATGAAAAAGGTCTGTTGGGTCATTCAGATGCCGATGTTCTGATTCATGCAATCGTTGATGCGCTCTTGGGAGCTGCATCTTTGGGAGATATCGGCACTCATTTTCCTGATTCGGATGAAACCTACAAAGGGGTGGATAGCACAAAACTTCTAGAGAAAAGCCTGAAACTGGTGAAGAAGGCAGGATTTGCTATTAACAATATAGATACCATCATAATGGCAGAGAAACCGAAGCTCGCTCCATTTATAGAAGATATGAGACGTTGTCTTTCCAATTGCTTACGTTGTAAGATTGAACAAGTTTCAGTCAAAGCAACAACAACTGAAAAACTTGGCTTTGTGGGCAGAGAAGAAGGCATAGCAGCCCAGGCTGTGGCTCTTTTGAAAGCCAATAAACACTAGTGAAAAGCAGCACCTTACAACCCTTGATCCGATTGATTTTCCTTTGAAAAGCTATGATGAATCGATTTAACCTGATCAAGTCGAAGTCCCCACATATTTCCATCCGGTACCTGCTTCTAATCGGTCTGAGTGTATTGATCGGCTACCTGATTTCCCCCAAAACCATCTTTCAACCCGAAACATACAAGGTTGGAGATATCATACTACAGACCATTCATTTTAATGAGGATCTTTTAATCCCTGATCGTGTTTCAACCCGGTTAAAACAGGAAAAACTTCTGGCGGAGCAGAGGAGGATATTCGATTTTGATCCCAGGATTCAAGACGATATTCAAAAACGAATTAACTCTGCCTTTGAGACTTTTCGTGAGCTGAATCTAAGATTGGATAACCAGATAGCTGACGCCCGGGAAAGAGATAGGAACATGGGATTGCAGTATTTTGATACCGCTGCATCACTTCAATCCGTTGATAAACAGATTGGGTTTTACAGTAAATACAAAACCGTTCTGGTGCAAAGACAGAAATCGTTTGAAAAAGAGGCCAAACTCTCGGCCAAAGGGTTTGCCCAAAAAGCAAGGGTTGACGCCGATTTGAACGAGCTAAACCGGGTGCTTTCGGAGCTTTGGGAAAAGAGAAAATATCATCAATTGGAATGGGAGGGATTTAACGATCGTTTTCAACGCTTGGATGCCGAACACCGAACCCTTCTTCGGGAAATTGGAGGCAGAAGACAAGAAGCAATCAACGATTTTGCCAAATCCCTGGCCATTGAAATATCGGAATCAGAAAAGCAACTGCTTGATTTTTCGTTTTTTACCTACGATTTTGAAAAACAACTGATCTCATTGCTCAGTGATATACTGGCCCGCAAAATTGTGGTTTCAAGAGAGGTGTTACCACTGGAAAAAAGTAAGATCGAGATCAGAAACCTGGTTTCGGGAGAGTCCACGGTAACAGAATCCATTGAAGAATTTCTTGAGATTTCGGAAGCCAGAAACCTGGTTTCGAACAGGGTGAAGGATGAGGCGTTTGAAGACGAATCCGGACAGAAGAAGAATCTTCTGGTCTTGATGGGACGCAAGCTTCTTCGGTCCACCGTATCCGAGAACAAACAAGAGTACGAGACTCGTAAGGCGGAACTGGTTTCCAACATGAGTCCGGTGTTTTTCAGTGTCAAGAAAGGCGAAGTAATCGCCAGGGCAGGTGACAGGGCTACGCAACATCAGGTTGAGCTGATCAACAGCTATTATGAGGTTGCAGCAAAACAGGAAAAACTCCCCGCTTTGATAGGTGTTGTCCTGTTTGTTTTCTTATCATTGACCTTGATGTTTATCATTCTCAGTTCTCCGAAAGACGATTCGAAAATGGGTTTTAAAAAACTCATGCTAATCATGGCGGCCATTGTCATAACTCTCCTGTTGGTAAAGGGTGGAGCACAACTGGGCGAACTGATTGAAACCCGATACCTGAATATTCAAAACCAGTCGTACCAATATATTTTGCCGGTAGCATTGGGATCCATGCTGGTTGGTATACTGCTGAACTTCCAGGCGGCTCTGTTAACCGGGCTACTGGTTGCCCTGTTTTGTTCTATCATGATGCAGGGCGATCTCTACTACTTTGTCTATGCGATTGTCGGTTGTATGGTTGCATCACTTCCCATGACCAAATTCGATTCGAGATACTCCCTGTTGATTCAGGGATTGAAAATCTCGGCGGTCAATCTGCCGATGGTCCTGATTATCTACCTGATAGAAAGCAATCAGGTGGCATCCTTTAGTTGGTTTAGTGTTGTGGCAGCCTTGCTGGGAGGGATTTTGACAGCCGTTTTCATCTCTTTTCTGCTTCCTTTCTTCGAGTCCATATTCGACGTAACTACTAATTTGAAGCTTCTGGAGTTGTCAAATATGAATCATCCGGTGTTGAAGAGTCTGATCCTCAATGCGCCGGGAACCTATCAACATTCAATTATCGTGGGCAATCTTGCCGAAGCGGGTGCGCAGGAGATTGAAGCCAACCCGCTATTGGCCAGGGTTGCTGCCTATTATCATGACATCGGGAAGGCTTCCAATTCCAATTATTTTATCGAAAACCAGGCACCAAATTTGCCCAATATCCACGATTCCATGAGTCCCTATGACTCCACTGATATTATCATCAAACATCTTTCGGATGGTGTCGAAATGTCAGCTAAGAATCGGTTGGGCAAGGCTATCACAGATATTATCGAACAGCACCACGGCACCAACTTGGTGCGCTATTTTTACAACAAGGCTGTTGAACAGAACAACTTAAAAGAAGGCGAAGTTGCAATTGATAAAGGTTGCTTCCGCTATCCCGGTCCTAAGCCTCAAAGTCTTGAAGCAGGATTGGTAATGCTGGCAGACATATCGGAAGCATGTTGCAGAAGCCTTGATTCACCAGCCCCGGATATGATCAAGGAGATGATTGGAAAGGTCTGCTGGAACATGATGGAGGATGGTCAACTCGATGAATCTGGAATGACACTGAACCAATACCACGCGGTGGTGAGGTGTTACACCAATATGTTGATAAGTTTTTATCACCAGCGAATTAAATATCCCGAAAACGATTCGGTTACCGACAGCCAAGCCTTGATGAGAATGGAAAACTAAACAGCAAAGTGGAAACATTAAAGGTAAACGGATCAAAGATCATTTTCGTTCATGGATTCAATTCAAATCAGCTATGAAGGGGATAATCCCCCCTTAAGCAACAACATCGAAAGCCTCCTTCGCTCCAGTACATCCGTTTTAATGAATAAGACGGGAAATGATGCTAAGGGAATCTCCCTGTTTTTTTGCGGGAAAGACACGATACAGGAGCTGAATCACACCTATCGGAATATAGACAAACCAACTGATATTCTTTCCTGGAGCTATGATGCCGAAAAGCAGTTGCCAGAGGATGAACCATTATTGGGAGAGTTGGCAATTTGCTTGGAGGTATGCAAAAAACAGGCGGAAGAATCGGGATGGGATCTGAAAACGGAATTACTGCGCTTAATAGTCCACGGAATAGGTCATCTCGTTGGATACGATCACGAGCAGTCAGAAGAGAATGAACGGGAGATGCTGGAGTTTGAGAAAGGTTTGCTGGCCAGCATTAATCTGGAAGGGCTTTATAACTGATGCTTGCCATAAGACAGAAGAGCAAGAGTAGTGCGAACCTAAAAGATCCGCGATTACACTGCCTCTGTCTTATCTAGTAGTGCGCAATCAAGCTTCTGCTTTTATTATCCTGCCGGAATAATATTGACGACTTTGCGTGTTTTTGTCTTTGCTTTGAACTCAACTGAACCATCACAGAGAGCAAACAGGGTAAAATCTTTCCCTGTTCCTACATTCTCACCGGCATGAAAGGTGTTTCCCACCTGGCGTACAATGATGGTTCCAGCTGTCACGGCTTGCCCGCCGTATCGCTTGACGCCACGAAATTGGGGATTGGAATCCCTACCGTTTTTAACGCTACCTTGTCCTTTTTTATGTGCCATAGTTTCCTTAAACGATAAAAGAGTTTACTCTGTTAAGCCTTAATCTCGGTAATCTGTACTTTGGTATAGCTCTGACGGTGTCCCGCTTTCTTCTGGTAACCCTTGCGGCGTTTTTTCTTGAAAACAACAATCTTTTTTCCCTTTTCGTGATTCAATACCTTTCCAAGAACCTTGGCGCCTTCAACCAAAGGCGTACCTATCTTACATTCGTTTTCGCCCGTCTTGACAAACAACACCTGATCGGACTCATAGTCAGAACCTTCGTCCAAATGTAACAAATCCATGGTAATGACGCTGTCTTTTTCGACACGATATTGCTTGCCGCCTGCTTTAATGATTGCGTACATTTTTTGTTTTTTTTCTGGTTAATCCAATACTCGTTTCGTAATTTAAGTTTAATTTTAAAATTTATCTTTATAAGACTACTTTGTCAATGCGAATAAGATTTGAAACCGGATTTGAATTAGAGCTCGAAAGGGGTTGGTTAACGTATCAGTTTAATGATGCAAACCGGGCACTACTCATAATACCCGGTTTGCACTTATATAACAGGTTGCAGGAGCCGCAGGGTAGTTGCAGAATGAGATGTTGGCTTAGAACCGGTATTGATAAGAAAGTCCGACTTCTCCAAAATCCGGTCGAACTTTCAATTCCAGGTAACCTTTGTATTTACCTTCTTCGACAAGATCGTTGATTTCGCTTCTGAGGGAGAAGAATCGGTAGGAACTGAATCCTAAAACTCCCAAAGCTGTCAGCAGTTTGATATCATCACTGGATTCAAATTGGTTTAAAAAATAGACCGAAGCGATCCCTGAACCGAGCAGTACTGTCTTCCAAAAGCTCTTGCTGCTTTCCAGGGTTCTGACTTTTTCAGCCCATTTCTTTTTAGCCATATCCTCCAGCCTCACCGGAGAGAGCACAACGGTCTCCTTGATCTCAAAAACATTTCTCAAATGAGTGTCCAACTCCTTCCGAATATCGTCTATCAGCGCGATTTGCTTTCGCTTATCAAGGAAGGTTGTCACAAACTGTCTGGATTCCGGAGTTTCAATGGTTTGGAAGTAGACTCCTTCGCTGACACCCTTACCCACTTTGGTAATTCTGAGGATACCGATGTTTTTTCGTCGTTTGCTCTCTGTATAGGCTTCGCCCGCTTCTGATTGAACCGTTAAATTGCGGTAGATCACCATTTGATCGCCAACGCTGATTCCATCCTTCTCCCCCAGGTTTACAACCGCTATTTTATTGTTGGCTTCCAGGATGGCTCCGGTGATGGGGGCATTATTGGCTATCCTGTTGGAGAGCAGGTAAAACTGGCGATCCATTGTCTCATCTGTGAATCGAATGGTATCTTCAAAAGCGAGGGAGTTGTCAAAGATTAACACAAGTTTAACATTGAGACTGAAAAGGCCACTTTCTGTCAGAGAGATATGCCCTGTCAAGATCCAGTCCGCCTCCATCAGTTTCCCCATCTGAATCCCGCAACCGATGTCAAAACAGGGTAGCAGGGATGGCATCTGTTTCTCTGTCTCCTCTTCAACCTCATCGAGGGTGATGACATCGAATCGATTGGTGTTAGCGAGATTTTGTGAGACCATGTTGCTAAAAGCCCTGGCTGCTGATTCGGTCATGCCGGTGGCACCGAACTGAAGGACGAAAATCCTGTCGTTCTCGGAATCGGCTTTTTTGAGGACGGTTTCAACAACCTCATCGGCGAATATTTGCGCTTGTACGGTTTTACCAGGCAATGTCGAAAATGAAACACCTAGTATCAATATGAGTAGTGGTATTGCCGGTTTCGCCTGTTTTTTTGGTGAACGCATAACCTTTTTGAAAGTCTGATTCAAGATTTGAAAGAGTTTCATTAATCTGTTATTCGATGTCAGCAGATTTATCAGTCTGAAAAAACAAAGCTATAGATGACTAAAGGGAGTGTCTTTACATGATAAAACCATGTAATGCAGGAATCAGGCAATAGTATGGATTTCTTGAGTAGGGAGTGGATAAATTTTAGATTTCTGCCTCGATAGCTGTTACTGTGGTCCTGTTTGTTGTTTTGCGAAGAAGAGGGTTGGGTTTTTGATGCTGATGAATACGAAAAGATCATGATAATCATATCAGACCGTTTCGTATTCTCATATTGAACTATTCATCTGTTGCAGATGATTTTTTGGAGGTGCTTTTTTTTGTTTTGGCAGTTTTTGCCTTGTTGTCTTTTGGTTTCTGTGTGGTTTTCTTTGCGGTTGATGATTTTGATTTTGCAGTTGCTGACTTTGTTTTGGTCGACGAAGCAGCTTTCTTAGGTTTAGCTACCTTTTTTTCGGATTTAGCTTTCTTTTCCGCTTTTTCATCCGATTTTTTGTCAGTAGCTTTTTTAGCACCCGTTTTAGTAGCGGACTTTTCTGCTGGATTCTCGTCATCAGTTTTTTTCAGCGATTTTTTGTCAGCTTTTTTTTCCTTTTCAGCAGTGGGCTTTGTCGTTGATTTGCGGGGTTTTCTGGAAGGGGCCTTCTTGGACTTTGTCTCTTGAGTTTCCCCCTCGTCCTTTGTCTTCTTGTCTGCTGCTTTCCTGGTTTTCTTTGCGGCAGGTTTTTTACTCTTTGTTGATTCTTCTTCTTTCTTTGCGGGAGAGGAATCTTTATCGAGAGTTTCTTTCTCAACCTGTTTTTCCACTTTTTTCGCTGTCTGTTTCTTTCTTCCGGTTTTGGAGGGTGTGGATTTTTTAGTTTTTGATCTTGCTTTTTTAGTCTCTTTTTTCTCAACCTTCTCAGGCTCCTGAGAAGCTTCATCCTGTTCCGAAACCAGTTCAGGCTCAGTGGCATCTTTTGAACCAGGCATCTCCGGGTCAACTCCGTTATAGCTTTTCCAGAGGTATTTTTCATCAATGAGCTGGGTGGAGCCATTTTCGGCTTTACCCTTTAACCTGTTCTCAAATGCGGTTGTAACCTCATCCAGCTCTCCCTGTTCCAGTTCCTTGACGTCTGTGAAGAGACAAGAAGGATGAATGCCGAACCCTCCCACATTCTCTATACTGTTTGAATCTTTTGATACCGCTTTATCTTCGGCTTTTGCCTTTTTTCGAGATTTGGGAGGACTGGCTTTCTTTTCAGGGATTTCCCTGGCTTCGGGTTCACGGGGTTTATCCGTAGAAGCCTGTTGATCTTTGGCTTTTTCTTTCTTATTGGCTGGTTTCTTTTGGTCCGTATCTTTGGGCTGAGCTTGCTTTTTGCCTTTCCTCTTATTCTGATCGGCTTTGGCTATATCTCTTTTCTGTTTATCGCCGTGCTTTTTCGGGGCAAATATTGGGGTCAGGAACTTGTCATTAAACACTACCAGTTCGGGGTTTCCCCTGAGAAGAATATGTACGCCAAATTCCAGCTCAAGATCAGAGATGGATTGTCGTCGTTCATTGAGAATATGGTTTACCAATTCCAGAGGCAGTTCACCTTCAATACGGATAACATTCCCTTTGGCGGCTAATTCTCTGATAGAACGAATGATTTGATTTGTTGAGGCCAGCAGAGAGGGAATTTTCCCTTTACCATTACAAACCGGGCAGTTGCTTTCCACTGTGCTTGAAATTCCAACTGCCAGTCTCTGCCTGCTGAGTTCGAGCAAACCGAACTGAGATATAGGATTGAATCGAACCTGGGCCTTGTCCTTGTTCATTGCTTCACTCAGTTTGTTTTCAACCTGTTTGCGATACGATTCGTTTTCCATATCAATGAAATCGATCACAACCAATCCTCCCAGATTGCGTAAACGAAGTTGGCGTGCGACTTCTTCTGCCGCCTCAAGGTTTGTTCTTAGGGCTGTGGAATCAATATTGCCCTCCTGGTTGGATCGTCCCGAATTAACATCAATGGCTACCAGGGCTTCTGTCTGATCAATGACAATAGAACCTCCCGACTTGAGTTTGACGTCGTTTGAGGTGAGCTGTTCGACCTGCCTCTCGATATTATATGAAGCGAAAAGGGACCGATCTCCAACAAACAACTTCAGATCCTTTTGACGTCTGGGAGCCACCTCTTTCAAAAACGTTAATGATTTTTGGAATGTCTCCGGATTGTCCACCCAAATTTCCTTGATCTCTTCAGTGTAATAATCCCTCAGTGTCCGGGTTACAACACCAGCTTCCTCTAAAATCAGTCCGGGCTGTTTGATTTTTTCGAAACTGGATCGAACATCGTTCCAAGTCTTTTTTAGAGCTGTATAATCTTTTTTTAACTCGGTTAAACCCCTACCGATACCTGCAGTTCTAATGATGACCGCGTGTTCTTCTACCTCAATCCCGGATAAGAAGTTCTTTAACCGTTCCCGTTCCGCGGCATCATCTATTTTTTTTGAGATGCCGCCTTTGTCGCTGTTTGGCATTAAAACCATGAACCGACCCGGCAAGGTTATGTTTGTAGTTAGAGCCGAACCTTTGTGGTCGGTCGCTTCTCGCGTGACTTGTACGATCAGTTCCTGTCCCACTTTCAGCTTTCTCTGTATGGGATCACTTTTTTTGGTTTTTTTGTCAGAAATGAGGTAAGGATTGAGTTCACTGTTGGGGAGGAACCCATGCTTCTTGTCGCCAAAGTCGACAAATGCTGCTTGAAGCGAGGTCTGAACCTGAACAACGACCCCTTTATAAATATTGTTTTTGATTTGCTCTGCTGTGGTATGCTCGATCAGCATCTCCTGCAGGATATTGTTTTCAGCAATAGCGATTCTGCACTCATCATCAGTTTCATTAATCAACATGATAGTTTCGGTCATTTTTTCTCCGATATTAATTTCATCGACCGCAGGTTATTTTGAAAAATAGTTCAATCCCATAAAACCCCTCACCAGGAGGGAGTTTGCTGAATCAGTTTTTAGATACCTGAACTGCGATCTATTAGGTTTTGAATTTGATGAGAGTGGGGATGGAAATGATGGCTTGTTCAGCTTATTCGGTTATTTATGAGAAAGCTGACGTTGACACAGAATATCATGATTCCAACTTCAGATCCCGATTATATCGGGTTCTACCAAGATAACAAAGACAATCAGGGAAGTGCTGATTTGACTGAGCACTCAAAAGTACTATTCGGTTTCATTCATGTCCCTGATATCAAACCGGAATTCGATTTTCAAGCTGGCATTCGTTCCAGCCAATTCATGCCGTTTAGATCGTGTGACGGCTCATTCGTTCTAGTTCCCTTTTATCACTTCTCTCATCACATCAACAGGTTTGCGGGATACCCTTGCTTACAATCTTATCATAAATGTTTTCTTCATCACCTGTTACCTGACATAAGCCCTCAGGCATTTGGTTCCTGCCAATCTGTTGATATCTCAAATTTCATTGGAAAGTCCCTTTGACATTGGAACTATTCCGTCATTACTTTTACACCGTTCTCCATGATATAAAGTGTGTGTTCAAACTGTGCCGACAGTTTTCCATCCTCTGTTACCGCAGTCCAATCATCCTCAAGAATCTTAACACCTTTTTTGCCCAAATTGATCATGGGCTCGATGGTGAAGAACATTCCGGGAATGATGAGAGGACCGGTTCCCTTTTTTCCAAAATGAGGGACTTGAGGTTCTTCGTGAAATGCCCTTCCAATTCCATGCCCGACGAACTTTTCAACTACCGAACAGTTCATGGAATGTGCATACTCCTGAATGGCTGCTCCAATATCGCCGATTCTTCCATATGGAGTCGTTGCGGCTATTCCGATCTCCAGACATTTTTCAGCAACTGAGCAGATTTTAATGGCTTCTTCCGAACAGTCACCCATTAAAAAGGTTCGACTGGTGTCGCCAAAGTAGCCATTTAAGTTACAGGTGATATCAACATTGATGATATCACCTTCTCTGATAATCGTATTGTCGGGAATTCCGTGACAAATAACATCGTTGAGCGAAGTGCAGGTTGATTTTGGAAATCCCTTGTAGTTTAGAGGGGCAGGAACTGCGTCGTGATCCAGAATGTATTCGTGAACCCAGGTGTTAATCTGAATGGTGGTTATGCCGATCTTGATATTATCGGCCACCATTTGCAGGGTGTCTTTTGCCAACTTGCAGGATTCTTCCATCCCCTTGATGAAGTCTTCGGACCGTTTAATGATCCGCTGAGGTTGATGATTATGCTGGTTTTGCGCTAATCTGGATTCGTCCTCGCGAAGATGACACTTTTTGTATTTCTTTCCGCTACCGCACCAGCATGGATCATTGCGCTGAGGTTTCGATCGCGGTCTGTAACTATTTTCCCCTTGGCTCTTGATTGGGCTGGTCAACTGATCACCTCACAACTATATTCATGATTTTGTTTTTCACAAAAACAACCTTAACTACGGTCTTACCTTCCAGATATTTCCGGACTTTCATGCTCTCCTTGGCAGCAGCCAATGCTGTGTCTTCGTCACTATCCGATCCTATGACAACATTATCCCTGAGTTTACCATTGACCTGTACCGGGAGGGAGTATTCCGATTTTACCAGTTTAGTCTCATCATAATTTGGCCAGTTTTCATAAGCCAGAGTAACATCCGACCCGATACGGGACCACAACTCTTCGCCCAGATGAGGTGCGAATGGGCTTAAAAGAAGAATAAAGGTTCGAATTGTCTCCCGGTTCACAGACTTGGCATTAATCAGCTCGTTACAGAATATCATCATCTGGGAAATAGCTGTATTGAAACGCAGATTCTCAATATCCTCGGTGACTTTTTTGATGGTCTCATGCAAAAGTCTGTCCGATTGTTCCAACTCTGGTTCATCATTGATCTTTGACGAGATGGCACCCTTTTCATCCAGAATGAGATTCCAGACACGGTTCAGAAAACGATCAATCCCCTCCAGTCCCTTGGTACTCCAAGGTTTTGCTTTTTCCAAAGGACCCATGAACATTTCATACAGCCGGAGCACATCGGCACCATGTTTGTGCACCACATCATCGGGATTAATGACGTTGCCAAGGGATTTTGACATTTTGGCGCCATTTTCGCCCAGGATCATACCTTGATTTACCAGCTTTTGAAATGGTTCCTTGCAGTGAACGTGCCCAAGATCATAGAGCACCTTATGCCAAAATCTGGAGTAAAGCAAATGGAGCACCGCATGCTCCGCCCCGCCAACATAAATATCCACCGGCATCCAGTACTCTTCTGCCTCTTTGGACCAGGGCTCCTCGTCATTAAGCGGATCAACGAATCTCAGAAAATACCAACTTGAACCTGCCCACTGGGGCATGGTATTGGAGTCTCTCTTAACCATGGTTCCGTCCGGAAGCCTGGTCTGAATCCAGTCAGATATTCTGGATAGCGGACTTTCTCCAGATTCGGAGGGTTGATAGGAGTCTGCTTCGGGAAGAGTCAGTGGCAGGTCCTTTTCATCCATGGGAATTACCTCCCCATCTTCCTTTATGTATAATGGAAAAGGCTCACCCCAATAGCGCTGTCTGGAAAATATCCAATCTCTCAATTTGTAATTGATATCCTGCTTACCCTTGTTGTTCTCTTCAAGCCATTGGCACATTTTGACTTTGGCATCTTCAACGGACAGTCCATTTAAAAATTCACTGTTTTTCATAATGCCATTGCCAGTGTATGCTTCGGTGGAGACATCCTGATCTTCAATCAACGGGATAATTTCCAGCCCGAATTTGCTGGCAAATTCATGGTCTCTCTGATCGTGGGCCGGAACAGCCATGATTGCACCGGTTCCATATTTCAATAGGACATAATCGGCAATCCAGATGGGGATCGCTTTGTTGTTAACCGGATTTACCGCATAAGCACCCGTAAAGACGCCGGTCTTTTCCTTGGAAAGATCGGTTCTGTCTTGATCACTTTTTGAGGCACAGGCTTCCACATAACGCTCCACCTCTTCCTTTTTATCAGCCGTTGTGAACTTTTTTACCAAAGGATGTTCCGGGGCAAATACACAATAAGTTGATCCAAAAAGTGTATCCGGCCGGGTAGTGAACACTTCAAAGCTCAAATCCTTGTTTTCAATGTCAAATCGAACAGAAGCACCATAGGATTTTCCAATCCAGTTGCGTTGCATCTCCTTGATCGATTCAGGCCAATCCAGCTTTTCAAGATCATCAAGCAGTTTATCCGCATATTCTGTGATTTTCAGCATCCACTGCCTCATGGGGCGCCTGATAACAGGATGGCCGCCTCGTTCCGATTTGCCATCGATGACCTCTTCATTGGCCAATACAGTCTTCAATGCGGGACACCAATTGACGGGTGCATCATCCTGGTAAGCAAGTCCCTTTTTAAAAAGTTGCAGAAATATCCACTGTGTCCACTTGTAAAACTTAGGATCCGTTGAATTAATCTCCCTGTCCCAGTCGTAGGAAAATCCTAATGACCTGATCTGCTTTTTGAATGTCCTGATATTACCTGCTGTTGTCGTGGCCGGATGCGTACCCGTGCTGATCGCATATTGCTCGGCCGGAAGGCCAAATGCGTCCCAGCCCATGGTATGCAACACGTTAAATCCGCGCATCCTTTTGTAACGAGCCAGAATGTCCGTGGCGGTGTATCCTTCGGGATGACCGACATGCAGTCCTTGTCCTGATGGGTATGGAAACATGTCTAACACGTAGTATTTCTCTTTATTGTGATCTATCTCCGCCTTGAAGGTTTTGTTCTCTTCCCAGTAACGTTGCCATTTGGGTTCTATTTCACTTGGATTGTAGGACATTTCTAAGTTAATCCGTTAATATAATTAATCAGTTAAACGATCGTCTGAGGCGATTGCTTGATGCATGATCGGGATTTGTTCCACGAAAATCTTTAAATGTTATCTTTAATAAGGATCTACGTCAATTAGCGGTATCAAACATCGTACCAGATAGTGGGGGCAGGCAAAATTTGCTTAATTGACCAATGACTCATATATGGAAAGATATCCACTATATAACAACTTATGAATTTTGCCTTCATCCACAGCGTCTTTGACACCACAGTCAGGCTCGTGTACATGTCGGCAGTTGCGGTGTTTACACATATCCGTATAATCGCTGATCAGTGGGTAAACCTGGCAAAGGTCATCCCTCTTGACCTGCCAGAGGCCGAATTCTCTTATGCCGGGTGTATCGATGACAAAACTGTTTTTTGCGACACGATGCATTTCTGCGAATGTCGTGGTATGTGATCCTTTGGAAGTTTTCTGACTTACCTCACCAACCCTGATGTCCAGTCCAGGGAAAAGCTTATTCAACAGGGCAGATTTGCCGACTCCGGATTGACCGGACAGCACACTGGTCTTGCCGGTCAGAGTCTCCAATAACCTCGGATCGGGCTGAGGATCAAAGATAGAGGATTGGATAATCTCAAGATCGAGAGTTCGATAAGGTTCGAGTAAAAGGTCAATTGTCTTTTGATCTGCCAAATCTTTTTTGGTGAGTACCAGGACAGGCGTGACATTGCCTGCCTTGGCTGCAACCAGCAAACGATTAACCAGGTTAGAGCGAAACGGGGGGGTTTGGGTCGCGGCAACAATCATTAGACAATCGACATTGGCCGCTATGATTTGCTCGGCATTGATGCCGACTCTGTTCCGCGAGAGGAAGCTTTGTCGTACCTCAATCCCGGTGATTAGCCCCACTTTATCATTTGCCGATTTTCTATAACGAACTTTATCACCAACAGCAATCTGATTGTTGTAGCGGCTGTCCTTGAACAGTTGCCCCTTTACCTTGCATTCCACTTCTGTCCCATCATCCAACCGAAGATAATAAAAACCTTTTGTTCGCCTGGTGACAATTCCGATTATCTCCATAAAACCGCTGTCAATAGAATTATTTTATGTTGATGATGGTAACCATTTTGATTTCATATCGATAGGCCTTCTTAACACATTCATCGAAAGCTGAAAATCAACATCTGATCCGGGATGTTGATTAACAATAGTATCAACAGATGATGAGTGATATGGAAATCAGGCAAACCCGAAAAGTCCACAAAAACAATATCAGAATTTTATTAGGTAATTCGTTTATATTTCTACGTTTCTTAAAGGATTAAGCTTGATTTTTCCATATCATCCATCGGATAATCAACTATTCACCACAAATCCGTTGACTAAGTTCCACAGACCTAGCCGGAAAGTGCCTTAAACAGGGGAGCTATGGTTCCACGGAATTGGTAACTATGGGCATCATCAGCCACGATCTTTTTTTTGATATTGATTTCAGAGTTTTCAGACTTCTGTTTTTTTGGTATTTGTAGCATCTTATTTCGATAATTTATTGACAAAATAGACCGATTTATGATTGAACCTTAGTGTCAGTATAATCGGTTTGTGGTTCCTTATTTTGTAACATGTTTGATCAGGGGAAGCTTTTGCGAGACAGGTTGATTGATTCCTGGACAGAAGACGAAGTGCTTAAACTTCATAGTGATATCGTCGATTCCTTTATGGAAAGCGATAGTGAACATGGGGTTTTTGCTGCAGTTGAGTATGCCAAATACTTGAAACACAAAGGGTTGGATAATTTAAACTACACCCTGTTTCTTGACTTGTTACTACATGAGAATGAAGAGGTCATTATCGCTCTACTCGGTGACGGAATAGTTTTTAAACAATTCAACAAGCTGCAAAGAACTAAATTCCTGATTAGTGCATGTTTTGAGCTATTAAGAAGGTTTATCCCGGGTAAAGTATTTGAAATGACGTTAGAGACCCTGCTCAACGTCTTCAAGCAGCACTATAGGAATGCTCCTGTTGGGTATAAACTGTATCCCCTATCGCTTGATGAGGTAAACTATATAGGAAAGTACCTGGATAAGACCAAGTCCCAAAGCGATAAAATGAACCGGATAATTCTTGACATCTTGTCTGATTTAGGAGAATTAAATTCGAAAGATACCAAAGATCAGAGGATTGACCGCATTGGGGCTCACGCAAACAGGATAAGATCGGCGTTTCTCGACAATAAAGCAGTGCTGGAAGAGGCAATTCCGGCAGGGGTTATGGCCAGAGAGACTAGAGTATGACATCAATATTGATATAAAAGCGCTTTTAAGATTAATCTTGATAATCTGTGAGAAGGAGTAATTGTTATGGCCGAGATTGAAAACATTGAGAGGATTGAATGGACTCAAAGGTCAATTGACCGGGTAGAAGGGCTCATTCTTAAAAATGCATTCTCTTGCAGAACTCCGGAAGCCACTGAAACCTCGATGGCATACACCCGGTTTCTCAGACTGCAAAAGATGACGAATGATAACTACCCAGTTTTCTTGTCCCTGCTTGAGATAGAAAATCACTATGTTATTGACTCATTGATTGGTGATGAAGACCCGTTCGTCTTTTTTACACCGATTCAGCCAACGAAACACTTGTTGAGAGACTGTTTCCGGCTTTTGACTTACTGGCATCCGGGAGGTATTTATCCGAAAACCATCTCGATTGTGTTGGGTGTGTTGCAGGCTGCCTACAGCTATGCAAAGGACGGGAATCAGATTCACAAAGTGTCCATCAACGACGTCAATAATCTCGGAAAACACTTGAACAAAGACTCCGGCCAGTCGGACCCGGTCAACAGGGCTATCCTCGATATTCTTGATCGGCTTTCCATGTTGGAAGGACAGGGAAACGCTGCGATAGAAGAACTGGCACGGCAGTGTAATTCCATCAGAACACACTTCTTCGACAGGAGGAAGAAGATGGAAGACGTCATCCCGCAAGTCCTGCTGGTAAAATCGGACTATCTTGTGAAGGAAATTACGCCTAACTACGTATTTGAAGATTAATAAATTAGGAGGAGAAGATGCTACTGGTCGACAGACAAAAGATTTATACTCCGGAAGAAGTTGCTGAAATCGAAAGCGGCCTTTTGCAGCGGATATTGACGTGTGCGACTCCTGATGCAGTGGAGGCATGTATTTCTTATGCAAGATTCCTAAGTCTTTCCGGTATTACAAATGAGAACTACCCCCTGTTTATCAAAGTACTTGAAGTGGGCAATCACTGGGTGATTGACGCTTTGATCGGGGAAAGAGATCCCTTCCTGTTTTTAAGTTCGATCCAACCCAATCAGGAGATTCTGAACGTATTTTTCAAACTACTCACAGAAAGACATCCGGGTGAGCTTTATGCAAAATCCCTTTCGGTATTTCTGGGAGTTCTGCAGACAACTTATAATGTCCCCGAGGACGGATTCAAAATCTACAGATTGTCAATCTCTGACTTAAACGCTCTAGGCAAGCATCTGGACGAGGAAGTTGGACAGGAAGATTCTCTGAATCGGGTAATCCTGGATATTCTGGACAAAATCTCCATGTTACAGGGAATGCTCGGTTCCGAAGGGTTAGAAGGAGAGGGTCGCGATAAGGAAGAACTGGCTATTCACGCCAAAGAGATCATGAACTATTTCTTTGACGATACCAAACGCCTTAATCAGGTTATACCTCAAGTTCTGCTGATCAGAAAAGATTTCAGGAACAATGAAATTGCACCGAGAAACGAAGTTCGTTTCGAGGAATCCAAGCTGTTCCAGGAAGAGGAAGGTACGATGGAACCATACGCCGATGAGGGAGATGTTGGCGAGGGCGAAGAAGAATTCGAAGGTGAAGAGTACGAAGAAGTATATGAGGATGAGGAGGAGTACGAAGAGGTATACGAAGAGGAAGAATACGAAGAGGATGAGGGTGCCGGCGAAGGAGAAGGAGCTGCAGACGAGGATTTAGAGCCGGAGCCAGCATAATTCCCAAACGCGTAATCGATCTTATCTAATGAAAAAACCTTAATACTGCACCTGCCAGTCTTAAGGTTTTTTCATTTTAACTGTAGGGTAAATCCCAATCTTTTCTGCAAGAGTTCTATGATTGATAAACAGGAGCTGAGTATTAAGAAGCAGCAGTTTCTTTATGATATTTTAAAAGCCGAGGATACCAGGGCTTCAACGGCCCTGTTTGCATATGCAAGGTTTTTGAATATCGAGCCGCTTAGATATGAGTACTTCCCACTTTACATGAAGGTGTTTCAGTCCAACAACCGCTATGCTGTTGATGCTTTGGTAGATGGGTATGAACCTGAGAAATTCTTAACTATGGTGGTGGTTCCAAACCAGTTCGTGATGCGGAAGCTGTTCGAACTCCTGGATTATCACAAATCCAATACACTCTATGAAGTCACCGTTCGCGTGATATGCTCTTTTATCAAACGAGTCTATAGTATCGTCGAGGACGGATATCGAAATTACGAGCTATCGGTCAAGGACGTAAACAATCTCGCCAAACATCTGAATGAAGAAGAAGATCAGGATAATCCCGCCAACAGGGTGATTCTTGATATACTGCAATACTTGTCAGATCTTGATCGGCTTACCGAATCCGACAAGGACAAACTGGATGTTGGCAGACAATCCAATCGTATCAGGGGGGATTTCCTTGATAACAGGCGAAAACTCGTGCAAGCGATCACGGATGCAGTCCTGAAGAAATCGGATACTGTGGATTTTGGGATCGAACCAGAGCGTATCTGATTTGGTACCAATCATCAAAAAAGCCGCTGGTAGTTGTGCCAGCGGCTTTTTTTTTGTTCTTGTTTGGGATATCCAGGCACAGAGTTATCTGTCTCCCAGGAGAAACTTCTGTTTCTTAACCCTGAGCTTGGCATTTCTGATGTTATACTTTGGAGAGTTATTAAAGCTGATATAGGTACATTTCTCCTCAAGATTGCTGTAAAGGATAATGTGATTCTTCGCCCCTAATGGATCAACCCAGACTGAATCATCCCTGCCCCATTTCCACATCGGGTTGTGTCCAACCACAATTGGATAATTGTCAGGAAAATCAAATGCCTGTCTCAAGGAATCGAGGTCTTCCGGCGCATACTCTTTTTTACTGGGGGATGAGCGTGTCTCGTTGAGACGGTTCCAGGTTAGCTGCCACAGGAGATCACCGGATACCGAGCTGCGAATATTAATCACCTGTTCCCTGCTAATTCCTCCGCGAACCGGGCCGGCATGTACTGCCAGAAAATACTTGTGTCTTACGAATACCGGTAGCACCGAGTAAAAGGTTTGCATCAGATTGGTATAGTCTTTTCCCCTTTTTGCAAGCATAGCATTATGATAGAGCAATCCCTGCTGAATACCGCTTTTTCCAAGGCGCGAGCTGAAGGTATCGTGATTTCCGAGTAAATAGAAGAAATTGTCCGGGTATTCATTTAAGAGATGGATGATGATATCCATGATTTCGATTGATTCATCCATATCATGTAGATGCCCCACTCTCTCATCATGCACTGCATCTCCCAATACGATCATAACTGCTTCGTCGTTTCGGATTCTGTACAGGTTTTGGTTATCAAGCAGGATTGATTTCAGATTCTGTTTATTGGCATGCAGATCACCAACAATCAGGAACTCCCGATCATCATTATCAGGAAACTCTAATAGTCCGCCTGGTCGTCCATTGTCGTTTAAAGGTCGAATCAGCGAATCTGTGGTGAGGATATTTCGGATGGCAAGTTGAAGTTTTTCTTTATGTGATAGATCAGCGTAGCTATAGTATTCACTCATATAACAAGTCCCTTTCCGGGTCGTATTTCGCTAGGGTCTTAGATGGGGTTGGTCTTCCCTCTAAAGATCAACCATTTGTCCGTGTCAATGTTGATATCCCTTTAATAGCATGTTTCTTAAAATATGCAAGTTCTTATCGCCAAACAAAGGCATTTCAAGGCACTTGGCATGAGTTGGGTTTATTTTCTGTTGTCG
>JANQGX010000041.1 GCA_028282885.1 SAR324 cluster bacterium | reverse complement strand
CCGTAACCCTGATCTTATGTTAAGCGATCTGGCGGCGGAGTTTAAAATTCATCAAAACCGTCTCTCCTTTGCTATCAACCAGCATCGTAATGTCAGCTTTAGAGCGCTGCTTAACAAAGCACGTCTTGATTATTTTTTGCACCGGATTCATCAAGATAAATCCCGGAAACAATCCATTCTTGGGCTTGCTTTTGAAGCTGGATTCCCCTCCAAAAGCACTTTCAATCGCGTCTTCAAAGAAAAAATGGGGATGTCACCATCCGCCTATAATAAAAACCTCCGTAATAGTCAAAACCGAGCGCTATAAATTTCGGAAAAGTGAAGGTTTTACGTCTCAAAATGTATTTTGGGACGACAGAATCTAAACGGCTGGACTTATTATTGACCATTCAATGCGAGTTTACCTGCTAGCGTGCAACCCAATTAAACGAGTTTAATATTTGAAAAATCGTAATATCTTGAATTTAAAGTAGATTCACATATGATCGCTTACGCCGACCGATAAGTTGCCATCGCTGTGTAATAGATTTCCGAATGCGACCTGTTGATTCCATTGATTGTACTCAACTGAAAATATTAAACTTGACATGGATGGGTTGGTGGGTTTTTGACGCGGATATAATTCTATCACGATCTTCACGGGAACCAACCTGGAAAAAAGCTAATGCGGCAGCAATAAATAGTCAGAGAAGATGAGTAATAACATTTAAACATGAGCCTCGTTGACCCTGCTTATGATAATATCCGGAGCTTTCGGCTTCGGGCAGTGAATATCGCTTTATGAAAAAGAAGGAGGAAACATGACAGCCCTGAGAAAAAAGGGAAAAGCAATAACACCGATCCTGATCGGTCTGATGATGGTTTTTATCTCAACCTGCGGATCCAATTCGGGCTCTAGCAGCGACGATGGTTCAAATCAAGTGCCATCAGCTACTAACCTCGATGTTTCGGGTGATCTGGAGGTCGGATCATCCCTGACCGGGAGTTATCTGTACGAAGATACCGAAGATGATGCCGAAGGTTCATCACAAATTCAATGGACAACCTTCGATACCGTCGATTGTAGTGGCAGCGGCAATGCCGTGGGGACAGCAGCAACCTATATTCTGCTTTCCGCAGACGCTGAAAAGTATATTCAGTTGGGTATAACTCCCGAAGCGGCAACAGGCACCACTCCCGGATCAACGGCCTTAAGCGACTGCCTGGGACCGGTCGCTGATAATGCACCACCCCATGCCTACTCCGTTGCCATATACGGATCTCACTATGTGGGTAAAACACTCACCGGGGAATACGACTATTCAGATGATGAAGACGATCCCGAGGGATTATCCCGTTTCCGCTGGTTAGTCTTCGATGAAATTCTCTGCACGGGAGAAGGGGAGTTGGCAGGAAACGAGATATCTTACACCGTTCAATCCTCGGACGAAGATAAATACCTGCAATTTGAAGTGACCCCCATTGCAACTCGCGGCGATCCCACGGGAGATTCAACAGCCAGCATGTGTGATGGTCCCATATATCCAAACACAGCTCCATCCGCCTCCGATGTAAGTTTTTCCGGAGAACTGACTGTCGGAAAAGAGGTAAGGGGGGCTTACACCTATTCGGATGCGGAAAGTGACCCTGAAGGCACCCCAACCTATCGATGGCTTACATACGATGATGCCTCGTGCCAGAACAATGAAACGACTGTGACAACGACCGAAAGCTATACCTGGGAGTCACAGGATAGCGGTAAGTACGTTATCTTTGAGGTAACGCCCGTCGCTACCACCGGAGCGACAACTGGCGATGCAGTGCAAAGCAGTTGCCAAGGGCCTGTTCAACTTGATAATACTGCTCCGGTTGCTTCAAATGTCCACATTGATGGCACAATCGCCGTAGACCAAGAACTTACCGGTGATTATATCTACAGTGATGCCGAAGGGGATTTGGAGGGGGCATCAACTTTTCGATGGTTAAGGTATCCTGACTCAACGTGTATGTCGGGTGGGGAAACAGTAATTGGGACGAATCAGAGTTATACGCTGACAACGGATGATAATGGCAAAGGCATCCGTTTTGAAGTGACCCCTGTGGCACAAACAGGTGTGACAATAGGTACAGCAATAATAACGAACGGTTGTACGTCTATTTCATGGTAGTAAGCTATCACACATGATGCTTAATTGAAATCAGGGGGAATTTCGTTTGGTGTTCCTATGATTTGACTGTGATCTAAAATATCAAAATTAATCAGCCAGGAGAAAAAAATGAGAAAAAAAATCAAACAATCAGGAATTCAGCAACTGTTTTTAATCCTCGTTTTGATACTGACATGCACCTTGGTCATGATGACGTTTTCGGCATGCAGTTCGTCAAGTGACTCTGACAGCGATACCACTAGTGATGTGAGTGGCGATGGCAAAGGTGGGGATGACGATTTGGACAACAGTCTGCTGAAAGGAACTCACTATACCGGAATTTTTGCCAGTACCGAAAATACGATGTGGAATCAGACAGCGAATATGGTTTTTGATGGTTCAGGCGATTATAATTACAACATTATCTACGATTCCACCGATGAAAGTGGCAACTACTCGGGAGAATACACGGTTGCAGAGAACGGCGAGTTTAGCCTTTTGGAAACCGATGCGAAAGGAATTGTGGCCTCGGATGGTCAAACCACGGTGTTTAGCGATTCAGAACCGGCCGGGCTTGATGACGCGATTTATCTGGCGATGTCCATTGAAAAATCAACAGGTATTTCAACATCGGACTTGAGCGGGAATTTTGTTGTGTGCGAGATACGAAACGACGGATCTCAATTGAAGGCTTCCCGATATCTGTTCAGTTTTGACGGTAATGGAACCTATACCGCGAATTACCTGTCCGATTCGGATGGCAGTTCGGGAGATATATCCGGGATGTATTCCATGGCCGAAGATGGTGAACTGTCCATATCCGTGAACGGACTTACCAAAACATTCCAGGGATACCTATCAAGCGGTGGTGACAAGATTCTCATCATGGATGATGATGACGATAATGAAGTAATGATGATGGTAGGCTTGAAAAAGCCATCCAGGGCGGATATCACAAGTTTTAGCGGCAATTTTCAGTTGAACCAGCTTGGAGGCGATGGCGACAGTCAATGGGTATCAAGCGTCAATGCCACAGCAGATGGCAGCGGGTCCTTGACAGTCGAAATAATCAACGACTCATCCGGCGAAAGCGGGACATATACTGTTGACTATACTATCAGCGACGACGGTTCGTTCCAGCTTGTCGATGTCGGAGAGGGTGTGATTTCAGCCGATGGGAATACAGTTCTGATTGTGGGTACCGATGCAACCGAAGGTATCATAATGATGATCGGGATTAAAAAACACTAAACCCCGATATTGCTAAGAGAGCGAAAACAGCAACCGGACGAGTTTGGTTGGTATGTCTTTAAAAGGCTTGTCATGATGACAAGCCGATGGGTAAAGACTTGGCCGGAGGTATCAAGTGGAAAGCTGTCATTAAGCCATTGAATCTCGTGATCATGAAATGAATCAACTTTACAAACATGAGTTTAGGGAAAGGTGATCAACAATCGGCGTAGCGAGAACCTGTTAAACGAACAATCAACTTGTTAAAAGACAATTATTGAAGGGGTAATTATGAGAAGCAATAAATTGATATCGATTCCTATTCAATGGGTTCTGGTAGCGGTCATTTTTTTATTGATGTCTTTACTGCTTTCCTGCTCCGATTCAGGGGATTCAGGGGGTTCGGATGAAACCAGCGACAGCCTGTATACGGTGACCTATTCGGCGGAATCCGCCACGTCGGGTACCGTGCCGGTGGATAGCAATACCTATGCAGAAGGGATCCATGTTACGATCCTGGACAATACCGGCAACCTGGAAAAAGCGGGATGGTTATTTGCAAACTGGTCCGATACGGAAGACTGTTCCGGAACCCAGCACTATCCGCATTATCAGTTTATCATGCCTGCCGCTGACGTCACATTATACGCCTGCTGGCACGACATATCCAAAATTATTGCATCCGATGCTGCAGAAAATGATTCTTTCGGGAGATCCGTTGCGATTGATGGTGACTATGTCATTATCGGGGCATCGGAAAAAGCCTATGTCTTCAACAGAACCGGGGACAATGTCTGGGATTCAGGTTACAAACTGGTAGCCTCAGACGCAACGTCCGATATCGATTTTGGATATTCGGTGAATATCAGTGGCAACTATGCTGTTGTAGGAGCGAGTGCTACAGATGACGGTAAAGGTGCTGTCTATCTCTATGAGAGAACGGGAACCAATACCTGGGGATCGGAGACAAAACTCAGTGCGCCTGATGACGGAGCCAAGAGTTTTGGTTCCGCAGTTGCCATTGACGGTGATTATATCATCGTTGGTGCCCCAGCTCACATCTCAGCATCGACGGCAGGTGCAGCCTATGTCTATCAACGTTCTTCCGGAAATAACTGGGGAAGCGAAGCGAAGCTGAACGGCACCGGTACGGATAGGTTCGATGAATTCGGCCATGCTGTGGCCATCAGCGGGGATTACGCCATCGTCGGTGCTTATTATGACGATAGCGTTGCCTTTGGTGTGGGGGCGGCATATATGTTTCACCGAACCGGTGGAAATTCCTGGTCGGAAGAGTACAAAATTGTTCCATCGGACACTGTGCAAGCTTATAGTTTCGGTAATTCGGTGGCTATTAACGGGGACTATGCGGCTGTGGGCTCCAACAACGCTCGTCCGGATTCGACAATCCAGGCAGGTGCTGTTTACGTGTTTTCAAGAAACGGCACCGATTGGAGCGAGGTTTCAATACTTACCGCGGCCGAAATCAGGAGCAGCGAGAATTTTGGTTTCTCTGTATCCATGGATGCTGATTCCATCGCCATCGCAACGACCAGTAGAGCATATCATATATCGGAATTAAGCAGCGGGAGCTGGGGTGAACCCATAAGAACAGACCGGCCCGAGACCAGCGCAGCATATTTCGGCCACACCGTGGCAATCGATGGTGATTATGCCGTTATTGGAGCACCAAACACCGACATCAGTGACGATTCCAATGCCGGGGTAGTCTATATCTATCCGCAGAATTAGTCCATTTTACCGCCCTTTGCTGTTGCAGGATCATCGGGAAAGGGCGGGTAATGGTCCGCAGATGGTTTAAAGACTGAGTCAGTGGTGAGCTTGAAGAAACACTCACCTTGATCAGTTTCGCCTGAGTTAAAGCGGAATCGGTACTGATAACAGATTGTTTTATGCTTTTCAATTTCGTGATTCTTTTTTAACAGGAAAATGATGCATAATAGGGAGGAAAGACATGGCAGCGAGAAAAAGAAACCGATATTTTATGGTCGTTATCCTTTTGTTATCATTCCTGCTTGTCTTTGGCTGTTCAAGCGGATCCGACGGAGGGGGAGACGGTGATACTACTGGTGACAGCACGGGAGATTCCACTGACGATACCGCAAGTCCGACAGTCCTGTCAGTAAGTCCGGCTGATGGTTCGACAGATGTTGCCGGAGGAACCACCATCACGATAACTTTCAGCGAGCCGATGAGTGCCTCCACCATAACAACAAACACGACAGACAGCTATTGCACCCAAAATATAAATCTGTCATACGACGATTTCACCACCTGTGTCAGCAGCAGTGACGGCGTTTCTGCTGCGGGAGCTGGATTGTACGTGCCCCTGGCATCCGGGAATTCCAGTTTCACTTTTACACCGGATGAACTCTTCGGGGGAATGACCTATAAACTCAGGATAACCGGCGGATCTGCCGGTGTCCTGGATTCTGATGATAATCCAATGGAAAACACCTGGGAATCAACTCAAGGCTTTACCACTGCCAGCGTTGTTATAGAAGCAGTTGCTGCAGGTGAGAACCATTCCTGTGCTCTCAAAAACGATAACACCGTCTGGTGCTGGGGGAATAACGATTACGGTCAGCTAGGTGCCGGTGAGGATGTCGTATTGGCAGGAAACGTAGGTTCACGGACAGCAGTCCAGGCCAGCGGATTGACAAATGTATCTCAGATTGACACAGGGGCAAACCACACCTGTGCAGTCAGAAACGATGGAACCGTATGGTGCTGGGGGTATAACGAGTCGGGCCAACTTGGAAACAATGCTACTGAAAACTCGGCTGTTCCGGTTCAGGTTCAGAATATTACAACAGCCGTTCAGGTCGGTTGCGGGGATTATCACACCTGTGCCGCTCTGAACGATGGTAATGAAACCTCCCTGAAATGCTGGGGAATGGGGGGGTCCGGTCAACTCGGTAACAACCAATCTTCAAATCTAAGCTATCCTGTCAGTGTTTTAAACTCGAGTGGAAACGATTTAACCGGGGATGCCAATGAAACCATGCAGGTAGAAGGCGGATTCCGGTCTACTTGCGCATTGGTGGAATTCACCCCTTATTGCTGGGGATCCGACAGTTACGGTCAACTGGGTAATGGCAGTCCGGCTTCAGATACAAACTATGCTGTTCCTGTAAACCTGATAACCGGAGCACATCAAATCGCAGTGGGTGCAAATCATGCCTGTGCTTTGAGTGTCGGAAGTAAAGTTGAGTGCTGGGGGCTCGGCTCTTCCGGTCAGTTAGGAAATGGCAGTCCTTCGAACGCTTCCGATCCTGTCACCGTATCCGGAATCTCAAATCCGGGTGATGCCGGACTTACAGGAATGCAGGTCACTGCTGGAGGCAGTTTCTCCTGTGTAGTGTTGAACGATGATACTGTCAGGTGCTGGGGTAATGGTGCGGATTATCAACTGGGAGACGGTTCCACGGACAGCAGGAGTACACCTGTTGTCGTAACGGATTTGGATGATGTCAACTATATTTCAGCAGGCTATGACCATGTGTTGGCAAATCAGAGTACAGGCGATGTTTACTGCTGGGGGGACAACGATAACTACAAATGCGGTTTTGAAGCAGACTCCAGTGTCCCGGTATTCATAAAATTCCCCCTCACCACGCCCTGATCCGGAAATTCAAAAAGAGAGTTCTCATTATCCCACCTGTTTAATGAGAACTCTTTGAATGATATTGTTGCAGTTCCACACACTCCATTAACCCCTTGACACGCCTGTCACAAGTTTCTATCATTCTCGCTACTGACCGCGGACACTGCTTTAACCATCATCAGAAAACAGGGATTGATATGAAAAACAAAATGTATAAGTTTGCAGGTGTTGAGTCCGACCAAAAAAGCAACAAGCTGTCCCGCAGATCTTTTATCAACCGGTCTCTTGCCGGTGCCGGGGCTTTGACGGTCGGAGCCTCGCCCATTCTGGCTTCGTGTGATAGCGGCAATTTCAGTAGGGATGAGAAGCTTCCGAATATTATCCTCATAACTGCCGACGACCTGGGGTGGAAAGACCTCGGATGTTACGGCAACAAGCAGATCAAAACTCCGAACCTGGACAGACTGGCGGAAGGGGGGGTGCGTTTTACAAATGCATTTGTCGTGAGTTCAAGCTGTGCGCCCAGCCGGGCCAGCCTGATCACCGGCCAGTATCCCCACACCAATGGCGTCACTGCTTTAACACACATCAAGAAAACCCGGTCTCTCAGCCCCTTTGCCAAGACACTGCCTGACCTGTTGAAAGAGAGAGGATACAACACCGCTCTCATCGGGAAATGGCATCCATCGCCTTATATACCGGTTTCGTTTTATGGATACCAAAATCGTCTGAGCGGTTTGTTTCCCAAGAGTTGGAAAATAGAGAATGCCGACAAGATAAACGGATATGTTGAAGAAAACAGGGATAATCGATTTTTCATTGAAATCAACTTTATGCAAAACCACAGGGATGACTTGGGCGAATTTGATTTTGCCGAGGGATTTCCCTACGATCCCGAAAAAGTAACCGTTCCGGAATACTGGACCCTGCCGAACTGGCCTGAGATTCGGGAAGAGGTGGCCGAATTTTACAGCAGAACGGAGCAGATGGACCATATCATTGGTCAGATGTTGGATAAGCTGGAGGAGCTCGGGCTTGAAAGCAACACCCTGGTTGTATTTATGAGTGATAATGGCGCCCCTTTTCCGGGAAATAAAATGACCTTATATGACCGGGGGACCGGAACGCCTTTAATCATGAGATATCCGGATAAAATCAAATCGGGAACCGTGAATGAGATGCTCACCAATACCATCGATATCATGCCGACAGTTCTGGATGCCGTCGGTCTGCCCATTTCCGAGGAGATTGAAGGTAAATCTTTTTACTCCCAGGTCACCGGTACTTCTACGAATGAGCCCAACGAAGCCGTTTATATGGAGATGACGGATCACGTCTTTTACATACCCACTCGTGCCGTGAGGAACAAGCGCTGGAAGTATATCCGCAACTATTCGGATATCGCCCTGGGGTTGGACCAGAATAATCACATGGAATGGGCGCACCGGCTCTGCGAGCTGCCCAACCAGCCCTGGAAAAAACCCAGGGTCCGACAGGAGCTGTATGACCTGCAATCAGATCCCCATGAACAGAACAATCTGGCCGAAGATGCTCAATATGCATCGGTGTTAACAGAAATGAGCGGCCTGTTGGATCGGCATATGAAGCAGACTGCGGATCCATACCTGGGGGCGAAATTCACCAGCGATTACGGGTCACGAAGCTATGAGATGAGCAAGCCGGGAGAGAAATAAAAGCCAGTCAGTCGATTTGATTCCAACTTGGCGTATCAGCTACCCAAGAACCGGACTATGGTTTACGGTCAAAATCCCAGTAGATCGAGAATGTGTTTTTCAGCATGGCGGTTTCTCCCCTGGTAAGGAAAACCGTGAATATGGATGGCGGGATTATAATTCAGCTCTATCAGACTGTAGTTTTCCTCCGGATGGTTCATATCGGGAGAGGTGATTGATCCTTTGATGATCATATCAACGCCGCTGATTTTCGCACCAACGGCTTTTGTCGCTTTAATGGCGATTGCCTTGTAGACATCGGACATTTCATCGGTATAATCAATACTATCGCCACCGGTACTAATATTGGAGTTTCTTCTCAAAAACACCTGTTCGCCTTCGGCAGGAACTGTATTGAAGTCTTTGCCCTGTTGTAGTAAATAGCACGATTCCGTGTTTCCCAACCGAATCTGCTCCAGTGGTTTTTTATACCCCACTCCTCTCAGTGGATCCCGGTTTTTCTTTTCGACCAATTCCCGAATGGACTTCTCTCCATCCCCAACCACATTGGCGGCGACCCTGTGCAGCACTCCCACAACCCGATCATCGATTACCAGGAATCGATACTCCTTTCCTTCGACAAGATCTTCGACAATGATGGATCGATCGAATTCAAATCCCTCCTCAATCGCTGACTGATACTCCTGTTCTGATTGGAGATTTCTGATCATAGTGATGCCAATACCGAAGTTGGTGCTTTTCGGTTTAATAACAATGGCCCTTCCCCTGAATTCATCAAAGGCGGCCAAAGCGGTATCAAAATCATCAAAGGTTTCCCCCCTGGGGACGTTGATGTTGGATTCTGCAAGGATCTTTTTGGTGATTAACTTATTTTCCATGATCAGGGGAGCGATGTAATTATCCATTGAAGTCCGGGTTGCCTGCTTGATAAACTCGGATTTACCGCCTTTGGATAGCTGCAGAAAATTATCTTTTCTATCCAGAATATCAACCCTTATTCCCCTGCTTTCCGCCTCCTGAATTAGAATTCGGGTGGAAAGCTCCAAGTCTTCAAATCCCGGTTTCAGAAGTTCCATCTGAAAATCCTCCAAATATCTAAATCACCTTATTAAGAAGCTTTGGCCTTGTTAAAAAGCATGGTCTCACTATGTTTTAAGGCCCGGCATAGTCCAAACCCATTGTAATCGGTCCGGTTTTCTTCCATAGACCTGACTATTTCAGAAGAGGGTAAATTTTCAGGATCGGCTAGTTTCGATAACTGCAGCCAAACACTTTTCTGAAACTTGCTGCTGTTTCCGGCTTCATCCAGAAGTTCGGCAATCCTCATGAGTTTAGTAAAGAACTGGCTTCCCCAATCCTTGATACTCTTTTTTTCGGATTGCCCGACCTTTAACTTTAACCTGGCGTTTCGACCGAACAATGCTGTTAGTTGCGCATTATCATTGAACCTCTCCAGGTCAGATTGTGCGATTTCGGCTTGCTGTTCAAAGGCGCAAAAAAGATTAAATACGTGCAGAAAATAAAGCTGATTCAGGCCTATCCCCGTGTTTTCAAAAGGATCCAGGTCGAAGATGCGAAATTCCAGATACCCGACTCCTTTTTCCTCCAGGGTATCCAGCATTGTTTGGCCCTTTTGGGGAATCTGCTTGAATCGAACCGGCGCGTAATACTCATTCTCCGATTGAAGCAGGTTGCCGTTCAATTGGATTTGCTGCCCATTACGATGCAAACCCAGCTTGGAGTAAGACTCAACTTTGGTGGCCAGAGCCTTACGCAGGTCCCGTATGTATTCCTTCAGAGAATTGTATGAAACGTTCAGTCGATTCTGGCTGCTGTTTTCATATCCAAAGCGACTCATTCTCAACGAAGTGGCATACTTGACCGGATTCCCGAAAGTTTTCCTGCACCCGGCCTTGTCGCATAAACCGGCGTTCTTGCTCAGAAAGGTCTGCATATAGGTTTCGGTTCCCAGGGGTGAGGCCCCAAACAGATAGATAAGGAGCCAGCGGAATTCAAGGAAGTTTTTTGCCAGATTAAAATAGAATTGATCTTTATAAACCCTGCGATCGATGTGTCTCCCGGACTTTTCGTAGATAAAATCCAGAAACCGGTCTGAGAAAGAAAAGTTGTAGTGAATTCCCGAAATCATCTGCATTCTTTTGCCGTATCTCAGGGCCAGGCCGGAACGATAGATCTCCTTTTCCCTTCTGGTTTGATCTGTTCCGAATTTCGCCAGGGGAATCATCTTCTCATCAGGCAAGCACCCCGGCATGCTCAAGGGCCAGAGCAGCTCGTCTTCAAGGGAATCTTCGATGATCGTATGCAATTCAGATAGAAATTGATGGGTTCCTTCTATCGATGGCAATGGCGGAGTGATCAACTCCAACTGGCTCTCGGAAAAATCCACGGTAATATGAGGATTTTCCAATTTATCCCCGAATTCTGCAGGATGTGGAGTTAAGGCCAATTTGCCGGAGGGTGCAATCCGCAATGACTCTTTCTCTATTCCCCAAATTCCCTCCAATAGCAGTTGCCTGGTATTTTTCCCTGAAAACAACTTCATCATTTCGTTGTAATCCAAATCCATTTTCCGGTTTTCTCCTAATCATTTATCTCTAAATTTTGTTTCAGAGTTCGATTACTTTCGAACAATAGCGACAAAAAAAAACTTAATCTACAAAACTTTTCACCAGCTTAATCGCTTCTTCATTTATTTTGCACGACATCGTTTTTCCTTCTCGTGTGCAGGTAATCAGGCCCGCGTTCTGCAACTCTTTCAAGTGATGCGAGATGGTGGAACGCGATATAGACATACATCCGCATGCTTTGGTAAAAGCCTTTTCAATGCCGCCGCAACAGGCAAGATCCTCGTCCGCAGACATATTCTTTACCTGCCATTCATACAAGTACTTAAACAATGTCAGCCGCTGCTCATTGGAGAGAGCTTTGAATATTTTCGATAATTCCATAGTTCTATAACTATCGAACAATAATCTTGTTGTCAACCCGGAAAGTTGCTAAATTGATTTTCCGATTTTGAATTAGATTTCCGGATTTATAAAAAAGGGGATTGCATGGTTGATTCATCAATGGCTTTTAGGGCCCGGTTTTACATCTTTCAGTGCACTTCAGACTACCGCGCTCTATTGGGGCACTGAGATAATCCTGCCATAGCCACATCTCTCTTTTATGTTTCAGACAAATCAGCCTCCATGATTTTCCCGAGCGCTTTTCCCAATTTGTAACACCCTGCCATCGATAACAACCAGACCTGTGAATATAACAGCCATACCGACAATATCATTCCAATCGAGCCGCTCTCCCAAAACGAGTATGCCGAGCAATATGGCACTGACCGGAATTAAAAAAGTTACCAGGAGCAAATTGGTAGCGCCCGCCAAAGCCAGCAATCGGAAATAGACGATATAGGCCAATGACGTGCTGACCAGGGCAAGTCCGGTCATTGCTCCCCATGCGATAAATCCCGGGGTGAGATTAAATGGTGTTTCAAATATGAACACCAGGGGAATCATTACCAGCGTTGAGCCCATAAGCATTCCTGTTGCCACAATCACCGGATTTATCCCTTTAAACCGTCTTCCGTATATGGCAGCGCAGGAATACGAGAATGCAGCCCCCAATACGGCAAGTTGTCCCAAAATACGGAAATCTCTCACCTTTAATGAGGTAGCCCCTATTAACACCGCAACACCAATCCAACCGATAATGACGCCCAAACCCCGATTAAGGGTCAGTTTCTCATCTTTCGTGGTTAAATGGGCCATGATCACGGTAAATATGGGTGTTGTTGCATTAAGGATTGATGCCAGGCTGCTCTGAATATGTGTTTGCCCCCAAACAATCAAGCTGAATGGCAAGACGTTATTGAGCAGCCCCATAATGATAAAACTGCCCCAGATTTTGGAAAATCCCGGCATTTTAAGCCCTTTGACACGGATAAACAGGAGCAAAAAAACAGAAGCCAGGCCGACACGGCCCAGCACGACGGAAAAGGGCGTTATGTCTTTAACGGCAACTTCAATAAAGAAAAAGGATCCCCCCCAAATCATGGACAGAAAAAGCAAGAGTCCCCATTCTTTTGAATTCATTCGGTAATTCACCCGGTCCATGGTTTGTGTTGCCGGTTTTTTCATTGTCATCGTCTTCATAGTGGCTCTCCTGTCGGTAAACGGGGTTTTTATTTAAACTATTCTTTTCCAGTTTGGGTTTGCCTGGTGGAATTATCCACCCGAATCTTGCCGTGAATTAGAGCAAGATTCGGGTGGTCACCTTGTGGCTATTTCATTATCGTATGTATTAAAGAAAAGGAGCAGAGATGGAACACAAGACTTTTATCGAAGAGGCGGACGATTATCAGAGAATTGAAAAAGCGATCCGGTTTATGGAAACCCATTTCAAATCACAGCCAACTCTGGAACAGATGGCGGCAAGTGTTAATCTGAGTAAGTTCCACTTTAACCGGTTGTTTAAGAAGTGGGCAGGTGTCACGCCAACACAATTCATGCAATTCTTGACACTTGAGTATACCAAACGCAAACTCAGTGAATCAGCTAATCTTCTGGATACTTCTCTTGATGCGGGATTATCGGGTCCTGGTCGTCTACATGATCTGTTTATCAACTTCGAGGCGATGACACCGGGTGAATATAAACGAATGGGGGCAGGATTGGAGATTCGTTATGGATTTTGCGACACTCCCTTCGGGAAGTGTCTTGTTGCCAGCACACCCCGGGGGATTTGTCACCTCGGATTTGTACAGGATACAGACAGATCGGAAGCGCTTCATCAATTAACCGACAACTGGCCTTTGGCAAGATTCATGGAGGATGAAAAACCGTCTGCCGAGATTATCAAAAGGATTTTTGGCATTCAATCCTCTGATTCCGGCGGTCCGTTTCATCTGCATGTGAAGGGTACCAACTTTCAGATTAGTGTTTGGAAGGCGTTGTTATCCATTCCCGAAGGAACCGTTGCCTCTTATCAGGATATTGCAGTTTTGATGGGGCGCCCGACGGCATTTCGAGCCGTTGCAAATGCCATTGCTATTAATCCGGTTGGATACCTGATTCCCTGTCATCGCGTGATCGCTAAAAGTGGCTCAATACATCGCTATCGCTGGGGCGCTTCCAGGAAAAAGGCAATTCTCGGCTATGAGGCTGCCAAATGTAGTTTGGGGTAATTCGTATGGTTTTAGCATACAGAAACAATTACGCTGTGGTCGATCACCTTTCCGTTTTGTAAGTCTAGACGGAGAAGCAATCCACTATCCGGGTTGATAATGTTGAGAATCGGTTATTTTCTGACAATGTGGTGTTCGGATGTCAGCAAGACTGACCTCCGGCGTTTCCTGTTGAGTTTCAGGCGCACTTTCTGAGGCTTGTGCCAAAATTAACTTCCATTTGTGTATAATCGAAACCGGGAGCTAAAATATCGCAAGCAGCCTGGATTTTGAATGCCTAACCCACTTCATCCTCCTTCATGTCCTAAGGTGTGTGGTGAGTGAAAACCGAATCCTGCTCACAATCCGCAACTGATTCGGTCGATGATGTCCTGTTGAATCAGGGGATCCAGGTTGATGAAATATGCGCTCATACCGTGTACCCTGACGATCAGATCCCGGTATTGATGTGGATGCTTTTGCGCTTTTTTTAGAACTTCCACGTCCTGGATATTGAACTGAAGATAGCGACCGCCCTTCTGTTGATAAACAGAGATCAGGCTCCTTAATCTGTCTTTTCCGGCTTCTCCGTCAACCGCCGAAGGGGGCAGGGAGAAGTTAAGGGCCAGGCCGTGATGGGCCTTCCAATGGGGGAATTTAGTACAGGAATGGATCACTGCGGTTGGCCCTTTTCGGTTTACACCCTGCATGGGGCCGATTCCGTATGCAAAACTTTCCCCATGTTTTCGGCCGTCAGGAGTAGCTGCGCATTTTCTTCCATAGAGCACATGGGTGGATGGGGTGCTAAACCCGCACCTGAAGGTTGCACCGGATTTGGTTTGATAGGCTGATACTTTTTCCGAAATGGTTTCGGCAGTTTCGACCGCTATTGCATCCACCTCCATCTCATTGTTGCCGTATTTGGGTTCATTGAGAACCGCCTGGTGAATTGTCTCAAAACCCTCCCAGTTGCTTTTCAAGGCATTGATAAGATCTTCGAATTTCACCTCCTGTCGCTCGAAAACCAAATTGCGAATTGCGACGAACGAATCGGCGATGTTGGCCACCCCGTGACATAAAAATCCTGCAAAATTATATCGAGCGCCACCTTCACGAAAATCGATTCCTTTTTCGATACAATCTTTTGTGATCGCAGATAAAAAGGGGACGGGTCTATTTTCTGATAAAATTTGATCGCAGGCTGATGCGTTCGACGTTGCCACTTCAAGAAAATAATCCACCTGGGCCCAGAAAAGCTGTTTAATTTCATCAAATGATTTCGCTTCCAAAGGATTTGAGGTATCGAGGCCGAGTTGCCTGCCTGTCAGCATGGATTTGCCCTTGTTCAAAGAGAGCTCCAGACACTTTGGCAGGGAGAACCAGCAAGCCGTTGTCCTGGCGTTTTCAGCACCTTGAACCAGAAGTTCCTGGCAGCCGGCTATAACGGAATCTCTGGCATCTTCCACGGAAACCCCTGTTGCCAGTTTTGATTTTACAACCACGTCATCGTTGATGATGGTGGGATTTCCCAACCCTTTGGCGGCAAAGGTTGCAACCCTATCCATCAGTTTTTTTGGTGTGCCTTCATGAAGCTTCACGGTTAGCGTGGGAAGGGGAACCGAAAGCTGTTCGCTGGCTTCAATGAAGAGATATGTCAATTCGTTGGTTGCATCAATTCCCTTATCATCGACTCCACCGACCACAGCGTTTTGGGATACGGCCCAAACCTTGTTTCCTACGTTGAACTTCAGTAACAGCTCTTCGATCAACTCCAGCGCGTCTATGTTCGTTAATTCGTTTTTCTCGATACCGGATTTATAATAGGGATAGAGGAACTGATCGATTCGCCCCACACTGAAGGCGTAGGGATTCGGAGTCTGTTCGGCATGCATCACCACGTAGGTAAACCAGAATGAGACGACAGCCTCATAGAATCCTGTCGCGGGATGTTTGGGCACCTTCATCAAGGTTTCTTTCAACCTGAACAGTTCGTGCTTTCTTGTGCTGTCAGTCTCGGTAGCAGCCATTTTACCCACCATCGTCGCAAAACGGCAGGCATGGCTTATGGCAGCTTCCAGGCTGATGGTAACCGCATGGTAAAATGTCATTTTACCGGCATCCCGGCAATTGGATGATCTTTCCCTGGTTTCGGCAAGCAGTCCTTCAAATCCTTTTTTTAGCACTGAAGCGGCATCAAAAATGGAATGACCCGTGACAGGTTCCACAAAATAGACCCCCTCATCCATGGCTGCCATTTCCTGACTGTTAAAGACAGTTGCCATCCGGCGTTCAAATTCGTCCGCCAACCAGAAATTCTTTACCTCATCCGGATTTTCGTCGGTCAATTCTTCATACAAATCCTCATAGCCGCAGTATCCGTCAAAAGATTCGAGTCCTTCCTTGAAGAGGTTGTAGCTGGTGACAAAAAAGCTATCCAACGAGCCTGCAAGACGTTCGTTGGACTCCAGGTGAATCGGCATCCTGTTCAGAAGCGCTTCAAACATGCGCGCTCTTTTTATTAGCGGTGGTTGATGTTGATTGATCCGACAGGAAACCATTTTAATTCGTTCCAACTGGAACCAGTTCTGAAAATCGGTTTTGCTATTTAACGCGTCTTTAAGGCGCTTTATTCTCTCCCTCATTTTCCCCCAATTGCCTGAATAATTTCCTGTTATTTTTGTATAGCTGTCGGTAGATGGCATAGTGTCGATCATACAGATGCAGGTTGGCGTTTATGGGATTTACGGATGATTTTCCGTGCCGCACCAACAGTTCACAAGCCTCCTCAAAACTACTGAATGACCGTACCCCGACGCCTGCAGTGATTGCCGCTCCCATGCAGGCTTGTTCTGATACTTTGGTTCGGAACACCTCAAGGTTTAAAACATCAGCCAGTATCTGCAGCCATAGCCCGCTGGCAGCTCCGCCTCCGGAAGCAATAATCCTGTTTGTGTTTATTCCGAGCTCGTTAAATACTGTCAGGGAATCCCTGAATGAGAAAGCCACTCCTTCCATAATCGCCCTGACCATATGTTGCCATGTATGTTGCAATGTCAAACCGAAGAAAACACCCTTGGCACGGTTATCCATATGGGGAGTGCGTTCGCCTGCCAGATAAGGCAGAAACAGCAGACCGTCACTGCCGGGCGGAATCTTTTCGGCCTCATTGCTCAAAGTTTGGAAATTTGTATTGCCAATGATGTTTTCTGCCAGCCATTTAAGTGACAGTCCTGCACAAAGACTTGCTCCCATAATATTCCAGGTGCCCGGAACAGCATTACAGAAGGTATGTGTTCTCAATCTGCTGTCATAAAAAGGTTCATGAACCGGGGTGAAAACCTGTCCGCCGCTGCCGATGGTTACGGAAAGCATCCCCGGTTTGATAATGCCATTGCCAATCGCCTGCATCGGCTGGTCACCTCCCCCATAAACTACCGGTATTCCCTCCATCAGGCCGGTCTCTTTCGCCGCATCCGGCGTGACCTCACCGGCAATCTCGATAGATTCCTTGCAGGTGGGATAAATCCCCGGGTCAATCCCCAATCGCTCGATCACTTCATAAGCCCAGCTTCTATCCACGCAATTAAACGCAAGGGTTGATGAGGCATCCGTGTAGTCGGTGCCAACCGTGTCCGTCAGGCGAAGCCGAATATAATCCTTGGGCAGAATGACCTCGTCGATGCGGTTGAATATCACAGGTTCATTGGTTTTAATCCAGAGAAGTGACGCCAGTTGAAATCCCGTAGCTACCCTGTTCAACGTCACCGCACCCAGGGCTTCTTTCGAAATGACGGAATAGATCTCTTTTACCTCAAGTTCAGACCTCTGATCGCACCAGATAATCGCAGGTCTCAGAAGATTTCGGTACTTGTCGATCAGGACAGTTCCATGCATCTGACCGGACAGCCCCACTCCCTTAATCGCTGAGGCATCAATACCCGATTCCCGAATGACTTCCCTGATGGTTTCGCTTGTCCCGCACCACCAGTTTTCCGGATTTTGCTCGGCGAAATCTTTTCGGGGACTGTCTATCCGATAATCTCGTTGGGCAACCGCCAGAATTTTGCCCTTTGTATTTGCTATCAGGGTTTTAACACTGGATGTTCCCAGATCGATTCCCATCAGGCAGTCCGTAGATTGATTCGCCATAAGCTCTGTTCAGTCGATGAGTTGCAGTCCGTATTCCAAAACCATCTGCCGATGCATGTTCAGTTCAGTTTCTTTCATCACACGAAACCGCTGCGGCTCCTTCCCATAAATTGAACGGAATTTCGCAACCCATAGTTCGTGATAAGGGATGATGGTCATCCGGGTTAATTCGTAACGTCTCAAAAATGTAAGAATCCCAGCGAATTCCTCATGATCGTTGACGCCCGCAATCAAGGGAGTTCTGACGATGATCTCTTGCCCGGCCGTTTTCAGCTTTACCAGGTTGTCAAGAATGACGGCATTGTCAACCCCCGTCCACTTGCTATGCATCGTTGGCGACACCAGTTTAAGGTCGAACAGGAAAAGATCTGTGTGAGGAGCGAGCAGATCCAGGTGTTTCCAATCGCAGAACCCCGTTGTTTCAATGGCAGTATGAATCTGCAGTTCCGAGCAACGATCCAGTAGCGAACAAACAAAATCGGTTTGGAGCATCGGCTCTCCGCCGGATATGGTAACACCTCCACCTGACTCCCTGTAAAAGTCCTTATCCTCAAGGACAGCCTTAAGCGCCTCATCAACATGGATTTCCCGAATGGCGTTTCGGCCCGTTTTTTCTTTGAGTCCCGTATTGTTAAAATCATCAGCCTGGCATTCCGGGTTGTGACACCAGGGGCACCTTAGAGGACAGCCATGAAGAAAAATAGTTGTCCGAATTCCCGGACCATCCTGGTAGCAGAAATGTTGAATGTCAAAGATTTTTCCTTTGATCCTGTTTTGCTGCATCGCGTCTGTCTTTTCGAATGCGTGAACGACGATTACTTTTTCTACAAATCATATCTGGCAACAGGATTGTCTTTCAGCAGCAGTTTTGCCACTTGAATGGCATAATCCAAAGTAAAGACTTTTTGTTTCACTTTACCGGCCAGCACATCAACCAGCGCTTCTTTGACCATCTGCAGCTTGCCGTATGTCAGCTCGCAGTAATAAGCATCGCAGTAAAATCCGCCCAGTTTAACGACAGGCACTATGTCCAGGCTACAATCGAGAAATTGGATATAGGCCGGTACATAGGTATGCCACCACATGGGCTGCAGGTAGAAATTACGGATCATCTTGGCGGCAACGGCCATTTCGTGGTTCATCACAGCGGAGGCATTCATGAAATCGAATCGGATTTCGGGAAACCGGTGGCATATCTTTACCATGTCAGATACCCAGCTCGATTCAAACCGGCTGACTGAGCGGCCTCCGCAAATGAAGTACTCGGCGCCGACCGCTATCTGCAGCGTAGCGTCCATCTCGTTCAGGATTTCCAGAATGGTCCAGGTGACAAAGGCGGTCAAAACGTCTAAATCGTCCGCGGATTTTCCATGCGACTTTCTAAATGACTGAATCGCCCTGTCAACCAAATCGTCGGACATCTCTAAAAATCGGAAATCTATCGGCAAAAAGGTGTTAAAAAATTTGGTTCTGCCGGTTCTTACTTCTCGCAAAAAGGTGTCAAGAATCAGCCTGATATCGGTTGCCTTGGAGATCTCGATTCCACCAAGGCTCTCGATAGCCGACAAATATCGGGTTGAATCCCCTGCAAATTCGTCAAACCAGGGTAAAAGGTCAGTTGCCCCATCCGGCCAGAAGAGGTAATGCAGATCCACCATCAAGAAAAAGTTTTCTCGTTCGTTTCCCCTGTCGCTGGCATTTCCAACCGAGGTAGCCAGCGCTGTGATATGGGACCGGTGAAATACCTGGTCGGGCCAGTTGGTTTGGGAACTCTTTTTTATTGAGCTATCAAGGAGTTTTAAGTAGTTGCTTTCGTCCAGTTCGTCATCAAATCCATACAGATCCCTGGTGATACTGTAAACACAACGAGCCGTTGACGTATTCCGCATGCGGGAAAAATAGGGTATCACGGATTTCAGGCGGTCTTCCAGGCTATAAGTCGGATTGGTAAATACCTGGTCATAATCCATGCCCACGCTATTCAGTTCGGATAAGATCCAGTGATACGAAAGGATATCGACAATATGGGACGTCAGGCAATCCTCCCTAAGATGCGTATGAGGATTGATGATCTCGATCCGATCCACTTCCGCCCGGATCTCTTTATTCAATGAAGGTGTTGTCATCGGTTTTTTCAGGTTCAATGAAAGAAATTCCCTAAAGATAAGGATCGGGTCTGGTTAATCTCCACCCATGGTATTTGCCTGTTTCCGGGAAGCCAGTGAATCGAGAATCTCCCGGTGCTTCTGCCGGGTTATGGGATGATAATAGGCCAGGATCATCGATAGGGTCAGCATAATGGCCGGCACCAGACCCAGCAGCAGTCGTATGGCCAATTGGGCTCCTGCGGTCTGCTCTCCTCCAGCCTTGTAACCCGACCAGCTTAAAATCAGACCAACCAGGAGAATGGCTACAGATGATGCCAGTTTTTGTAAAAAGGTAATAAAGCCCGTGTACATTCCCTCTCTCCGCTTTCCTGTTTGAAGTTCATCAAAGTCAACACATTCGGGGATCATAGCCCAGGGAATGACATGCGCAGTTGAAAGACCGATTCCACTCAGGGCGCAAATGGTGATAAACACCCAAATCGGAGCCTCGGCAGGAACGATTAACAGCAGGATCAGTACGGATGACCAAAAAGCCATTCCGGCAATGTAGGTGATCCGTTTTCCGATTTTTTTGGATACCTGGTACCAGAAAGGTAAAAAAATGATGGCCACGCCGAAAATAACCAGAAACAGCAGATCTGTCAGTTCCTTGCGGTTCAGAACATAGGTAACAAAATAGACAAAAACAACCCCTATCAGGTCGATAGTGGCCCAGGAAAGAAGGAAAATCCCCATCACAAACCTGAACGGACGATTCCTGATCGTCTGGCGGTAGGAATCTTTAATAGAAAGCGTGAGATTCGATTTCTGGCGATACTTCTCCTTAATTCCGAAAAATGTGGTTAACAGCGGTGCCAGACTGAAAAGCCCGAAGACCAGAGCCATCATCTGAAATCCCTTCACAATATCGTTCCCGGCAGCTTCTACAAAAGTCATTGGTAAGGCGGCGGCGACAACACTGAAGGTAATCGAAAAAAACATACGATAGCTGACCAGGGCTGTTCTTTCGTCATAGTCCAGGGTGAGTTCCGGCACCAGGGCGGCATAAGGGACGGCTGCCGAAGTGAAACAGGTAAAAAATAGCACTGCCAGCAGGGTGTAAATAATAAATACAAAAAACTCATTGTGAATCGGATATTTCTGCCAGAGAAGCATGAACGAAATCGCCAGCAGCGGCCCGCCGAAAAGCAGAAAAGGACGACGGCGTCCCCACCTCGTTTTAGTGTGATCGGACAAATGACCAATCAGGGGATCACTGAAGGCGTCCCACATCTTCCCAACAAAGAAAACCCAGCCCGCCAGGGCGGGACTCAAACCCACCCCGTCGGTCAGGAAAAAGAGAAAATAGAACGCCAGGGTTGTAAAAAGAAGGGAGAAGGTGGAATCACCAAATCCATAAAGGAGTTTTCCCCAAAAAGGGATTTTTTGAGTGGTAGCCATTTTTCTAATCCGGGTCAGTATGGTTTGATAAACTCGATTCGGGCCACTGCCGCGCGGTATTTGCCCTGATCAAATCGGCATACCAGTAGGCACTGTCCTTGATGATTCGTGTCTGTGACCGGTAATCCACCCTGATCAGTCCGATCCTTTGGCAATAACCTTCAGCCCATTCAAAATTATCCAACAGCGACCAGAAAAAATACCCTTTCAAATTGGCTCCCTCTTTTACAGCCTTGAGAGCGGAACCCAGATACTGCTTCAGGTAGTCAATCCTTAGGGGATCGTGCACCGCCCCATCTTTGACCACATCGGTAAATCCGGCTCCGTTTTCGGTGATAAGGGTCTTCGGATTGCCGTACTCGGTTCTTAATCGGGTTAAGATCTCATACAGGCAGTCCGGGTATACCTCTTGTCCCATTGAAGTATACTGAACCCCGTCTTTAACGAATGCCTGATCCGGTATATCCATCCCATCAATCCAGAATTTGAGGAAGGGAATGTACCAGGCGTAGTGTGCCCTGATGCGCGAGTATGTGTTAATGCCGAGAAAATCCATCGGTGTCCGGATCGCTTCCATGTCCCCTGCTTGAATTTTCGGTTTGAAAAGGCGAATCCTGTTCATGAATCCCCTGGGATACTCCCCCTTGAAAAGAGGATCCAGAAAAAGCCTGTTGTAAGCTTCATCAGCCATTTCTGCCGCCCAAAGATCCTTTTCCCTGGAAGTCTGCGGGTAAACGGGATCCAGGCTAAGTGTAATACCCACTTCGGCATCCCGACATTCTGCTTTTAAGGCCAGCAAAGCTTGCGCATGTGCCAATAGAGCGTGGTGCACAGCCCTGAAACACACCCATGGATTCCTGATACCCGGGGCATGGTAGCCCAAAAGATTTCCGGTAATAATGAACATCCATGGTTCATTCAGGGTGATCCATTGTTCAACGCGGTCACCCAGGCAATTCGCCACTGTCTTTGCATAATCGGCAAACCAGCCCGCACAATCACGATTGCCCCAACCGCCTCTTTCCTGAAGTGCCATGGGCAAATCCCAATGATACAGGGTGACCAGCGGTGTAATCCCGTTTTCCAGCAACTCGTCTACCAGTCCGGAATAGAAATCCAATCCTGCCCGGTTTATAGAACCGGTTCCGGAAGGATAAATTCTCGGCCAGGAGATAGAAAATCGGTAATTCCGGATTCCCAGTGATTTCATCAGCTTGATATCGTCTTTAAAACGATGGTAATGATCACACGCAATATCACCCGTATCATTGGATTTTATTTTGCCCCTTGTGTGACAAAAACGATCCCAAATCGATTCCCCTTTACCGTCCTCATTCCAGGCTCCTTCGATCTGATATGCAGAAGTTGCCACACCAAAACGAAATCCCTCCGGAAAAATCGGAAATCCGTTCATATCAAAACCTCCGTATCACACAATTGAGTAGTTAACTCTGTCCTCGCAAACCAAACGTGTTGCCGACTTCAGTCTTCTACTCAATAATTGATGTTTTTTAGTTTGTCAATAATATTTACTAACTATGTTGCATAACATGTAAAGTACTTCTATGAAAGGGAATCGTTCTTTAAATCTGTGAGATGCTGTCGGTTAAATGTGTACATTGACAAACCATTGGGTCATTAATAAACTTAAAAATCATCTGCTGTTTAAGAGGGCTTCTTTTCCTGTCAACGATCATTAAACTGATAAACGCATGCTAACCGGAACTCCGAAGAATCAAAGACACAGTAACACCAGGCTGGTGCTGGACAAATTTAAAACCGCCGGTCAGGACCCAATTTCGGTTCAGGATATTTCAAATCATTCCGGGATCAGCAAAACCACTGTGAAGAAGATCGTCAACGAGTTGATGGACAGCGGTATTGTTCTTAATTGTGGCAAAGGAGCTTCAACCAGTGAGGGGGGCAAGAAACCGGAGCTTTTCCGTTTGAACAGCGATCATTGCTATGCACTGGGGGTTCATGTTTATCCTGAAGCACTGCATGTTGCGTTGTTGGATATCACCATGAATGTAGTCACCAAACATGTGATCAACATTGCTTCGACGATTACAGTGGAGGAGCTGACGCAATTGATTGTGAAAGAGTCAGAAGAGATTGTCGGCGGTCCGGGAAGGTTTTTGATTGGAATCGGAATTGCGATGTGCGGTATTGTCGATTCCAACAACGGTATTATTCGGTACTCACCGCACTTCAAGGATTGGAGTCCTGATTATCCTATTCTGAAGGCCTTGGAAAACTCCCTGAAGCGTTCCGGTCTTTTTGTAAACAACAACAGCCGTCCGCTGGATCTGATTATCGACAATGATTGTCGGTTTCAGGCCTATGCGGAAATGATAAAGCGGGACGAAAAAAACGGCAGCATGGTTTACCTGGAATTGAGCAGTAAGGGAGTCGGTTCCGGGATTATCATTAACGGAGATTTGCTCTCAGGGGCCGGTCATATCGCAGGTGAGATTGGCCACATGGTTGTGACCCCTTTTGATGAAAATTGTGCCTGCGGCGGACGCGGTTGCCTGGAAACCAAACTCTCACTTGATTCCATTAACCGCATGATTGCCGACAAAAAACCGGCACATCCAGAATCTGAATTGATCGGAAGCCAGGATAGCCAGGTGAGCTTTGATCAACTACTCAACGCTTTCCATCGTAGTGATGCTTTGGCCGTGGCAATTGTTGATGATATTGCCTTTTTAATCTCGGTTGCACTCTCCAACCTGGGTCTGGTGATAAACCCGAATCTGATCACGATTTGGGGAGAGTACATCCGGTTCGGCGATTATCTTCTCCGAAAAATCGACGAATCCATCGAATCCATGTCGCTGAGCGCTATCAGGAAAAACAGCCGGATTGAAATGGCGGAACTGGCAAAAGAAAGTGCCATCACAGGGGCTATCTCAATATTGATCAATAACTATCTGAATGAATTGTTTCCACTCAAATCCAAGGGGAAACGCTCTTAAAACCGTCTTGTATTCCGGGATAGCTTCCATCCACTAAGACAAAGTGTGGTGCGGGGAAATTTGAAAAGCCCGAATTTCCCTTCTTCTCATGCGATTGCCGTGGATGATCCGTGTCTGAATGAGACTATTCCGTGATGTTCCCGGCAATGATCCTTGCCAAGTTTTTTATACCGGTTTGGGAAGCTTCACTTTCATCTGAGGCGGAGACAGTGATCTGGTAGGATCCTGTCCAGAAGTTCAGGTAGTAACCCTCAAAACGCCCATCATTTCCGATTGCTATTTGTTCTGCACCTTCGCCGACTTTTTCATGGTTGGTTTTTTTGGCGATCTCGGGAGAGTTCATCTGGTAGATATCCACATTGAAGGGTCTGTCTTGCGTGTCCAGGAAGGTCGCGATCAAGGCCCGTTTAAAGCCGTTTTGAAGGTATATTTCGGCGCCACCGTTAATTAACACGAACAGATTCATTCCTTCCGCTGTCTGGGGATCTCCCTCCAGTCGCCAATCCGGGTTGCTTTTTGCCGGAAGAAACGATTCAAGATTAGCAGCCGGATCGGCAGCAAGGAGAGAAGTGCTGAATATCATCAGGATTAAGGTTATACTGAATATAATTTTGTTTTTCATGGTCAGTTTGCGTTGGAGATTGAGAATAATGGTATGTGCGAGTCAAGTTTACTTTGACCTGCTCCTTCGGCTTCAACATGAAGAAATTTGTTCATTACAGGCAGCCTGCTAATTTGAAAAACCCGGAGGCAGGTTTGACGAATCATCAGGATCAAATCCTGCAGGCAGTTCCGGTGAATCTCCGGATTCAAACCCGGGAGCACTTTCAAATCCGGGCGCGCCGCTGCCAGATTCTCCCATATCACCCGGGTATCCATGGGCAGCCTTCTCCTTTCTGGAGATCATCAAACCGTTTCTTTCTCCCTGTTCGATGAAAGAACCGTCCGCCATACGTTGGGCATTCATGGGCGACACAATTATGGCTGGCTGGTTCTGCACCGGACAGTGGTATTCGCAATATCCGCATCCGCTGCACTTGTGTTCCAATACCTTGGGGACCGTCACATTCAGACCTTCCTCCTTGTTAAACTCAATGGCGCCAAAAGGACAGGTTTCATCACAGACCATACATTTCTGATCGAACTCCCAGGCCAGACATTTCTGACGGTTGATGACTGCCGTACCGGTTTTGGCCCAGAGCCGTTCATCCTTGGAAACTTGCCTGATCGCTTCTGTGGGGCAAACCTCTGCGCAACGATGACAATCCGGATCGCAGTAACCCCTTCTGAGAGTCATCGCCGGACTGAACAGGGCTAACAGCCCGGCTTCGAACCAGATGGGTTGCAGGGTATTGGTCGGACAAGCCGCAATGCATTCCGCACAACGCACACAACGTGAGAGAAAATCCAGTTCGGGAAGAGTTGCCGGAGGTCGAATCAGGCTTTCGGGAAGTACCTGACCCTCCCCGGTTTTTCCGCTTGCAGTGTTCAAACCGGTCAGACTGAGAACCGCAGTTCCTATGCCGGCAGCAGCCGTGGTAATAAATGCTCTTCTGCCGGGTAACCCCTCTGAGGTTGAATTGATTCGTAATGATCTGTTACTGATAAAACGAACTGATCCCTCGGGACAGACCTTTTCACAATTGAGGCAGACGATACACTCGCTGAAATTGGTGAGCTCCGGTTTCTCTTCATTAATGGCATTCATGGGGCAGTTGCGGACACACTTACCACAATCGTTACAGGAGGAATCAACCTGTCTCCGGACAATGGGCTTCCAGGAAAAAAGGGCCAGGGTCGCACCTGCGGGGCAGAGATAGCGACACCAAAAGCGGGGAGTGAACCTGGGCAGAACAAACAGCGCGGCAAAAAACAGGAAAACAAAAAGCTGGGTGGCATATTTGCCGGAGGAGATCTGCATGAACAGCAATGTATTGATATCCAGCTTCTCCCAGAGCGGCATTGCCAGTTGATGACCAGCTCCGCCTAAAAAGCTGATGACTGGGTAAACAACAATTCCATAAAACCGGGTGATCAGCGATAAAGGTGAAGCTAAAAATACGTAGGAGACACCAAACAGGGAACCGGTCAGCATAAACACCAGAACCAGGTACTTAACCGTTTTGAAGCGACCAAGCTTCTTTTGCTTCTTGTAGGTGGTTCCAAATAGTTTGTCAGAAACATCCAGGGTGGTTCCCATCGGACAGATGTGGCCACAGAAAAAGCGGCCCAACCAGAAACTCAACAAAACGATGATCACCACGGGCAGAAAGGCGAACAAAACGACTCGGGCAGAGATAGTCGTCACCAAGGCCAGGGAAGGGTCCAACCGGAGAAAGAAATCCTCTTCTACGGTTGGCACCAGTTCTGCGACGGTAAAAAGCAACAGGACCAGAAACACCGAAAGTGTGACGGTCTGCGTCCAGCGTTGGAATTTCATCAAAGGGTCAGGGTCTTGATATTCAGATTCTCAATATCCGCCCTGCCCAGTTTTCTACGATGGGCTTCCCGTATGTGCGCAACCTGCCCCGGTTTATATCTTCTGCCATACCAGATGAAGGAGTCCACCGCGCAAGCGTCAGCCGCCACCATGTCCCTGGAAGCGATGATGGTGTTCTCTTTCAGAACCTTACCGGGTCCGTTGGGTCCGTTTGTTGAGAGAACCCGACTGCCGTCGATAACCGTCAGATCAGCTTTCAATACGGTACAAAGATCAACAATTCCGACATCCAGATCCTGTCGATGCATAATCCAGCGATCCCAGATCAACCCCATCATGCCTTTCATAGAAAGGCTGACCCCCGTAGCAGAATGTGATTTTGCCACGGGAGCGGCAATCAGAACGTCGCTTTTGAGAACCTCTTTAACAATCTGGGTCTGGGTCAGGTTTTCTCCCTTAGTCAGGGGAACCTCCTGGTAAACACTGCTGTTATTGGCAGCAAAGACAAGGTTTTTCTCCACCGAATCCACCGCCGGTTTGATTCCGGAAATCTCAAAACACTGCTTGGCAGGCGCCAGGGTATGATCCAATACGAAAATCTTTCCCGCCCCGGCCTCTTTGCACATGACAACCAATTCCTTTACCACATCCGGATGCGTGTTGCTGGCCTGGGAAGGGGTACGGCTGAAACTCATATTGGGTTTGATGACCACCCGGTTCCCCGGTTTTACAAATTTTTTCATTCCGCCCAGCAGCTCCACGGCAGCACGGGTTGCCGCAGTAGCAGAACCTTTCACCTTGGCGATATCAGGCTCTGTAGCAGCAAGACCTTTTAAAGGCACCCAAAGCCCCGATGCGCCGACCGACAAAAGCAGGGCTCCTTTGGCCTGGCGCTTTAAAAACTCTCTTCTATCCATAAAACGATTCTCACATTAAAGGTCTGCCAGGTACACCAAACACATATGTGTGTTCATGCCGGTATAATCAACCTGTTATTGAACGGATTGGGAGTGGTTAAACGCAGCCAGGATGGCGCAGTCAACGACCGCCCTCGCAAGACGGCCAAGGATGGCCGTCGAGAATGAGTTCAATGACAGACTGATTATACCGACACATTTTTGATGCACCCGGTCCGTTTCATCACCGGATGACCTGCAGTTTAAGATCTGCTTCAGACAGATATCTCTTTGATGTTTAACTGCTGAAGATTCGGATTGCCCAACCCTCTCTCCACTGCTTTTTTTATGATAGGTAATTCTCTTGCGTCCAGATTGAGATATTGACAGCAATAAGTATCCAGTGCAACACGGTCGGTACCAGCCACAACCAGATGAGGTTTAGCCAGTTTTCCCGGACCATACGGCCCTTTTTCGGTAATAAACTCGGTGGTGTCGACTATACAGAGATCCGGCTTGCGAACCGTGTTAAGATCCACAATACATTGGGTGATATAATCGATGTCCGGGAAGAAACTCAGACCAAGTTTCCCTCCCATGTGCATTCCCAGGTTGGTGGGTGTGGAGCAGGTTCCCATCATATTTTTCATGGTCGCTGTATATTCAACACCATCGTGATGTTTCAGAATCGATACATTGATATAAACATCCAAATCCAGCAAAGGTTTGGTGATGGCCGGTTCCTCCAGGGTAACAAAATCCGGTATTTTGTAGTCAATAAAATCATCCCATCCAGGTTTTAGACTCTGGATCTCATCCTGGAAATCAGCCGCCAGTTTACTTCTCTCCCAATACTTGTCAAAGCCCTCTTTCAGCAGATAAATCTCTTTGGCACCGGCGTCATAACACATTTTGACAACCGCCAGCGAGATCTCCGGTTTCACATGCGCTCCGTAGTTTTTAAAGGGAGAATTCAATAAGAGGCCGACTTTGGAGCCCCTGGAGACGAACTGCTCCATGCCACCCAGTTGGGTTACCGCTTCGATGGTGCTTTTATAGAAATCAGATCCCTTGGCTACCGAGATATCTACCGATTCAGCAGCAAAAAGCGCCGGGGAGCCGCCAAAAGCAAGACCGTTAATAATGTCGGGACCCATCAGGGCTGCTGTTCCGATTATAACACTCTTTTTCACAAATGAGCGACGACTAATCTTCTTTTCCATTTTTCTCCTGACTGATTATGCAAGGCATATTAGGAAGATCCAGGTAAACAACCTGCGGTAGAATGCTCTACCATGATAAAAGGATCAGTGATGTTGAATTCCCCCGGCTCTCTGAAGAGCTTGCCTCCGGGTTTAATCCCGGAGACATTATCACGATCCCAACTGGTACTTCTCTCCCCACTTTATCACTCTTTCTATCAACGGTGCCAGCTCCTGGCTCTTATCCGTCAATGAATACTCCACTCGCGGAGGGATCTCCGGATACACCGTCCTGGTCACCAGACCTTCCCTCTCCAATTTTTTCAATTGTTGGGTTAAAACCTTGGGACTGATCTGCTCGATCTCCTTCTGCAGCACACCGAATCGTTTGGTTCCTTCCAGCAGCTTCAGGAGAATGATCATAACCCATTTGTTGCCCACCAGTTGCAAAGTGTCAAAAATACAGCCGGAGGACTCTTTACATAACTTGACCATTAATCATTCACTATGGATTATTTTTCTGTTTTACAATTGTAAGTAATATGAAAAAACGTTAGCTACTTTCTTTTGGTAAGTAAAGAGGAAAATGTTCTATGTGAAGAGATTAGCGTTCAAACCACCTGTCTTCGACCTGGATCATGTTTCAATAATCAGGGTCTCGGATCGGTTTACAGACTCTCCGGAAGCTCTAGCTAAAATATATCAATCGCTTATCGCTAATAAGCTTTTGCTTAATGAATGCCTGATTTGATTGAAACAGACCAGGGTCGGAAGTTGGTCTCTCTATGGAAGAAAGATCCGGGTGCCAGCGGGATACTTCAAATTCGGTAACCTAGGAAACCAAAGGATTATGAACTTTGAGTTTTTGATACCTGCCAAAATCACGATCAGCAGTGAGAAGCTCGGTTATCCCATGAACAATACAAATCGCTGCGATCCTGGCGTCATGAATCATTGGGCCCGTGGTTTGTGAGGTTTTAATCAAGTCGTTCAGGATTTCCCAATAACCGTGTGCTTCAGATATCAGGATCAGATGCGGAGATTCCAACCAGGCCGAGATCTGGTCCAATGCTTTTTCACTCGGCGTTGGGGGATGATAAATACGCGGGTGGGTAACAATTGCAAAAAATTCGTGAATGCAGGACCAGGGGATCGACCAGGGTCTTCCGCTTTCCGCCAGTTCGGTAACGAGTTCAGCAGCCTTTGTGTGAAACGGAGAGTCTTCACGATGGGCATAAACCAGAATATTGGTATCGACGGCAATCATTCGCCATGCTCCTCATACACTGCGGAACGGATTTTAGGCCAGCTTTCCCCTTCAAACTCCTTTTGGAGACCATTTCCGGCAAAACTGGCTTTTCTTAAAGTGAATTTCTTCCGGGCCTTCCGCTCGCTTATGACTCGGTTAAGCCCTTCTTCAACCAAGGCCCGCAAAGTCGACTTTTCCTGTCTGGTCAGCTCTTTTGCTTCTTCAAGTAAAGAGTCCGTAATATCTATGGTTGTTTTCATATTGCTATCCATATCATAATATATTGCTATATGTAAAGCTTAATGAGTTAAACAGCGCATCAAAAACTTGTGGGTGATATAAATTGGAAAGAGGTTGTCTGTCAGAAGACCTGTGAAGTCAAGGATGGATTGCTGGAAATCTTTACCGCGTATCTCGCGAACTCAGTGGATAGATGAGTGGTGTTTTCTGAACTGACAAGCTCTTGCAGTGGCAATTGCTCGTTACCTGCTTTTATTTGACGGCGTATGAAAAAGGACTTTGTATTTTGAAAGTCCTTTTTTGAGATTGTTTCCCACGAAAAACCTGAAGACGGGATGGGGCTATTTGATAAACCCGGTTTCGTCCCGGATGTATTTGAGGGGGTCTGTCACATATTGAATAGGATCGACCTTCCTGTCGTTGATGATAAGTTCAAAATGAAGGTGGGGGCCGGTGCTTCTACCTGACGAGCCCATCAAAGCGACTCTCTGTCCGGATCTGACCTTTGCACCTGTCGGAACCAGGATTTTTGATAACTTAGCATAACGGGTGATAACTCCATTTCCATGGTCAATTGTCAACAGCAACCCAAAATTCCCTTTGGGTGCCGCAAAAACTACCACGCCGTCCAAAGGAGATTCAATGGGTGTTCCGACCCTATTCGATATATCGATTCCCGGGTGAAAATTTGTCATCCCCGAAAAAGGATCGATTCGATCACCAAAGGCGGATGTAAATCGGCCACGAGTGGGTAGCATGGGCAACAAGACTCGTTTGTCCGTGATGGCTGTCGAATCGGGTTTTAAGGAAACAGGTGAGATCGGTTCCCTGGTTTCCATCCCTACAGATGCGGAGTTAGCGGCGGACTCTGCAAAAAGGCTTTCCCTGGTCAAAAAAGAGAACAAAACTATTATACAAAAGATAGGAGCTGCAAAAAGAAACATCTTCAAGTTTGAAAATCTGACCTGTTTTAGTTGCGACATCATTTTAATCCTCCTTAGCAATTGATTACCGGGGTTCGAGTTAAAACGAGGTATCCTCAAAATAGTGGAAACCCCAACGAAAACGGGATTAAAATCGGCAACTGACTGGTTTAACCCAATCAAACAATGACAATACCCTTTAAAGGATATGCTGCCGTGTTTGATGAGGGCTTCATCGCAGGCATTTTCCTGCAAAACTTCAAACGATTTCGTCCAGAGGAAGATGAAAGGATTTAAGCAAAACAGAAGCTTCATCACTTCCATGACCAACAACCATAAAGTATCACCATGGCGGTGATGGATTCCTTCATGCCTGATGACTGTCTTCAAATCTCGTGGTTTGGTGACCAGCAAACTGGGCAGAACAATATGAAAATAGCCCAACACCAAAGTAGAAAATGGAATTGAGATGTCATCCACCAGAATAATCCTTAACCTGCCGCTTTTCTTCCAAAGACACCCTGAATTGATCAGTGCGGAAAGCTTCCGAATTGATCCCAATACCAATACCAACCTGATGGAGGCTGCAAGCGAGAATAGCACGAAACAACAGAGATAAACATGTGCCTGATTGAGCCCCCCGATTGATTGTCTGGCGGGTATTGTCGGAAGATATATCCGTTTAATGCTGTGTACTGCGCTTTCACTGGCTATCTTGATGCCTTCCCTGACCGGAATAAGTGACTCCGGTCCGCCTGGTAGCATATCAGTTCCGGGCACAACAGGTAACAGCAGCAAAATCAGAAACAGGTAGCGGGTTATTATCAGTAGTGATCTATTGTCAAGGCTGATGCGAAACCGTCGCGCTGTAAATACAATAGCGACAAAGAAACACCAGACTACTATTAACAGTACATTGGCAGTCAGGTACCACTGGATAAAAAAATGAATGTTATTCATCTTCGTCACTCTTGTTGATGATGCGGTTGACCTGTTCCAACTCCTCCTCACTTAGTTTTTTGTCATCTATCAAGCGGGAAACCATCAGGGTCGCGTCATCATTAAAAACATTTTTAATCAGATGTTGAAGCGACATGGATTCGTAGGTGGACTTCTGTAGTTTTGGTTTAAAGATATGCGCTCGTCCCTGTTTCTTACTACTCAGAATATCTTTTTGCTCCAGAATTCTTAAAATAGTAGCGGTAGAGGTATAAGCCAGTTTTCTATCCTCACTTAGATTGTTTAAAACATCCTTCACCGAGCCCTGACCGATTTCCCAGAGAATATTCATCAGTTCGAGCTCCACTTCGGTCAGTAGTCTGATTTCTGATTTTCCGATTTTCTTAACCATTTATTACTGTCTTGCTTTGGGGTGTTTTCTCGTGGTGTGTTGATCCTTTTTGTGGAACGAAGCCCAAGTTATCCAGTCAGTCGTCGATTTCATTTTTAATTTCTACTAAAGTTTTAGTATTTGTCAACTAAAACTTTAGTAGAAAATGTTCTCCCTGTCTAATCCATTGATTGGTGGGCTTTAACCTTTGTCTTTCAGATAAAAAAGTTTCGGTAAAAATCACGATAATCGATTGGCCGCTGAGCCGGAGAGCTTGAAGGTTGATTCGGATGAGACGGGATAAAGTGTGGTTTCAATCCTGAGATGCACATTAAATGTTTCATAAATAAATATGCGCTCCCCGGAAAAATCTGTTTTACTGGGATTTCTTGTGGCAATCCGCAAGAATCCTTATAGTATACATTGCCAATATAGGCGTAATTGTGCACTTAATAGGCGAAAAATCAAAATTAAACAGAGGAGGGCTTTGGCTTTGGAAAAAATCATAAACAAAACCATTGAATGTCTTGAAAACGGCCAGAATGTTGTTTGGGCGGCGGTTGTTGAAATTAAAGGTTCAACACCGAGGAAGGTTGCCTCTCGAATGATGATTACCGGGTCAGGCGAGATTGAGGGATCAGTCGGTGGCGGCCGCATGGAAGGGGAGGTCATCGAAAGAGCAGAAGAACTGCTCAAGGAACCCGGTTGTGTCCTGTTCTCGGTCAGCCTGACGGGCAAGGATGTGGCCGAAACCAAGATGATCTGCGGGGGTCGGATCAAACTTCATCTGGAAACACTGACTAAAGATGATCTGCATTTTGTCAATGCGCTCAAGAAACATATTCAATCCCGAAGGAATCCGATTCTGGTAACAATGGTGGATGAGCATTCCGGACAGTCACCAAGCCGTCATCTGTTAACACCCGGAGGTGAAAGCATTTTCAGTAATACAGACCTGCAACAAGAAACGGCATTGACTCTTGAATCTCTAATCAAGGAGAATTCCCTGCCGAGGTTTGTGGAAGATGATGCAAAAAAGGTTGCGTTTTTCGCAGAATCTCTGAAATCGCCGGATCGTCTTTTCATATTCGGCGGCGGTCATGTGGCATTGGAAATTGCGTGGATTGGAGAGCGATCGGATTTCCAAATTCATGTCTGGGATGATCGGGAGGACTTTGCCAACGGCAAGCGCTTTCCAATGGCCGCGGGAATATATACGGATCCCTGCGAGCAGACTATCAATTCTACAGACTTTGGTCCCAATGATTATGTGGTGATCGTCACCCGTGGACATCTTTTTGACCTGGATGTCTTACGACATGTCATCCGCAAATCACCCCGATATATCGGCTTGATCGGCAGTCGGCGTAAGAGGACCATGATATACGACCAACTGGCAGAAGAAGGTATTGCCAGGGAGCGGCTGGAAAAGGTCCATTCGCCAATTGGCCTTCCTATCAAGGCCGAAACCCCGGCAGAACTGGCCGTTTCCATTGTCGGTGAGCTGATCCAGGTTCGGGCCGAATGAAGTGACAAATGATAAGAGTTCACTTTTTGGGTTTCAAGGTATCGAACGTGAGTTTTAAAGAAAACAAGGCTCGATTTTGGGCTTGAGTCCCGGAGTTCAGGTTGAATTTAGGGAAAATACGGCAGGTATCGGCGGATCTCTTGAGGATTCTATTCGACGCTGCGAGTCTCGCGTCTCATTCCAGAGATCCAGGTATCTTAGAATCTTTTCAATCGTCTCATTCTCTGTAATGAACGAAATGATTCTCATTTCATACTGCATTCCGGACAGATTGAAGGACCCTCTTTCTTGTAAACTTCAGTTAACAACTTCGATGATCATTTCAGATAACATTTATCAGTTAATTAAGTTCTTTAAATTCCAAAACAATTACCTTCTCGATAAAAAACAGTTGTTCTGTCCACACCTAATCCAGTGGCTTTTAACCCTTCCAGGTTGAGTGCCTTAAACCCTCTGTCAATTAAGAAGCAAACTCCTTCTTGATATCTTTCTCTTTTTGAATCATCAAGCAGAATCACCCCTTCAGACGACAATGCTGAAATGCTTTGTTTGATGCAATTTACCCGGTCTCTTCCGTCAACTATGACAACATCATAATTGGTGGTCATTGAACTGATTGTCCTGCAATATCCGCCATCAACATCTTTGTCTTTAAATATAAGTGACGCATTCGCAGGAAGAGTGGATTCCATGAACTGATACCAATTGCGATCATATTCCACCGAGATGACATTTCTTACCTTGCTTGCATAAAAACAAGTGGAATAGCCACTTCCAAACTCAAAAAGAGACAGGTTGTTGTTCAATCTCTCTTCTAGAAGCTTGACTGCTGAGTAATTCATCCATGGTACCGGATTTTTGTTTTGGTCTTGCGGCACTCCTTCTTCAAAACTCTGCATCCAACCCGTTAAATAAAGATAAGATTTTTCATTTTTAATCAAGCCCTTATATGCCCTATAGTGCAAAAATAGCTTTGGGGAAAATCGCTTTAGGGTTTTTTTAATTAGCAATCTCATTCGGTTCCTTCGGTCTGATTCTTTTCATTAAAACTTAATATTGAGTTTAATTAAAAGAACAATCACGCATTATCTATTAATTTATTAAGAAGCTCTTTTGGTGGTTTTCCAAGATTTTTTATAAAGGTAACGGCATCAAAAAATACAACATTTAAAAAACCGGCAATGACTAAAACAGTGAAAAACAAAATCCAGGAAAACGATTCTGATATAAGGATATTCCCAACATAAAGCACAGCAATGCTGGGAACTGATTTTAAAACAACCCAAATCACAGAAGAATTAAATGATGTCAGTTTTAATCCGGCAATTTTACAGGCTTTCCAGAATCCATAAAACGGTGAAATGACTGTTGAAGACAAAACGGTTGCCAATGCTACACCAGTAATCCCGAACAACGGCAGGAATAAAAGTGATAAAATCACATTTAAGGCAGCCTCCAGAAATAGGATATTGCTTAGAGTTTTTATTTCTTTGGTAGAAAACACAATGTTTTTAAAAACCGGATAGATTGACTCCTTTAGGCAAATTATTGATGCAAAAATCGTCAACCAAATACCCCCATACATTTTGCTTCCCACCCAGTTAGATACAAATACCTCATTCAAAACCAGTATCGAAGCACTGGTAAATAAGCCTATGCGGAGGCTGATCCTAAATAGCTTCTGAATTACATATTGAAGTTTTTGATAATCCTTTTCAACTAAGAGTTCAGTGATTCCGGTATAGCCAACTCCGATTATCCGTGCGGTTATAAATTTTAAAAAATTGGACAGCTTCATTGTTAATACATATATCGTCACATTTGTAGTTGTTGAAAAGCTGGCAATTATTAGAGTATCAGTGAAATTACGCACATAGTAACTACTTCCGCCAATAAACATTCTTGAGCAAAACGACATAATACTTTTTAAACTTTCTATTGTAACGGAAAATAGAGAAATTCTTAAACGGCAGTAGTTGAATGTTAGTAAAACAAGTAAAATAAAAGGGAATATACGAGTCAGAAAAAATGATAGTGAAAATGAACCTAATCCATATCCCAGCACCAAGAATAGTATTGGCAACAGTTGAAAACTTGTTTTTTGGACCAGGGTAATCAGTTTGTATCGAATCATCTTGTTCTGACCCTGTATCACGGCAAGAAACCAAGCGGCAAGCATACCGAACAGAAGCCCCGTACCTGCTAGTTTATAAACTGATCTGGTACCTGGTAAATTCTGAAATGAATTTTTGAAGGCTGGAAATACGTAGTACAAACCCCAAATCGTTAAAGCTGACAAAAGAATAATAATTAACTGGGACGCAAATAGCGAGCTAATTTGCTCTTTTGCATAATTGAATCCTCTTACTTTTTCAGCTGTCATAGTTTGAACCAGGTAGAAACTATTACCGGAATTCAGTAGCGATACAACCGTGAGAAAATCCAGCAATGTGCACCAAAAACCGTATTCTTGTGCTGTAATATACTGAAGGTATATTGGAACTATAACAATCCCCAAGAGCATCGTAAGGGGCAAACCGATCAAGTCAATAATAACCCCCCCGATAAAGCTTTTTTTTCTACCTGCCATGGATAATTAAGTTAAAAAAAAGTAAAAACCAGAACCTTATTAAAACGATGAAAAATAAACTTGACTAAGAGCATTCTTGAGAAGGGCACTACAGCTGGACAGGCTGCCAAATACGCTGGGATATTTTCAGCGGTTAATTTAAGAATCTATAGAAATAAATAGGTAAAACGTCACTCTTTATTCAATAACAATGTATTGATAGGTTGATATTAGGGCGTGACTAATAATCGAGCCACAACTTTTTTAATTTTGTTGCTGATTCTCTTCTTCAGTTTGGTTACCCAGAGATTTTGCATGGCAATTTCGACTTCGGCATCTCTGATGACAAACCTTGGATGCCGTAGCGGAAACTCCAGCTCTTTCATTGAGAGATCACTTACCGGACTCGTTGAATCGAAAGAGTGTGTTGCATTTTCTCCGAATCCAACATTTGAAATAAGGTTATGTTCAGGAATGATACACAAGCCACTTTGGCTTAAACAGGTATATTTCCAATGATATGACCATGCATTAAGGTCCTTCTTGATTGGATTTGATGCATTAATAATATTGGTCCAGATCTTTGCAGTCGATGAATGCCCGAACAAATCTTTAAGCCAGTTTCCTTCTCTTATTTCTTCCCAATGGCGAATATCGGGATCAAAAAGATCCCAACATCTTTTCCAGGTCGCCCATCCCCAGATTATTGGAAAATAAGAGAAGAAATAGCTGTCGTTATTTCTTCTCTTATGATCTGGAATAAAATTTGTGCCGGCTATCGACATAATTCTTGTATCCAATTGATATTTATCGAGCAGCTCCTGACAATACCTAAAAAACGACTGAGATGGCAAACAATCGTCTTCCAGAATAATTGCTTTCTCTACTTTGGAAAACACCCAATCGATAGCGCTCATAGGACGAAATCGACATCCAAGGTTTTTCTCGGAATAGTCTTTATGGATCTCGCAAGGCCAATCTATTTTTTCGACTATTTCCCGAGTTTGTTTGCATAACTCTTGGTCCTCATGTCTGCCATCCCTGGGACCGTCAGCAGCAATGAACAATTGCTTGGGTTTTACCTTAGCAATTTCATGAAATACTCTTTTGGTCGTTTGAGGGCGATTAAATATGATAAACAGCACCGGTGTATTGAGTACAAATCTATCCATGACTGTATTCTGTGATGTTCGATGATTGGCTTCGGAATAAAGGACAGCACTATATAGACCATAGCTTACTATGAAGGAAATTGGTAGCTGCGTCGACCCAAAAACGGATAGTTGGATGATGGCATGTCCCTAGACCATATGACTATATCACTCCATTTTCCCTTTTTTAGTCATTAATCAACCCATTAAAATGATCGGTTAGGCAAACCCTATGAAGTACCCAGCAAAGTAACTTCATCGTATTCACCCGAGAATAATCATCTAGGCAGGTACCGGTCAATCAACTTCATTTAGGCGATAAAACATGAAACTCGGCTTACTCGAAAGTCGGCGCAAGAGGACCATGATATACGACCAACTGGCAGAAGAAGGTATTGCCAGGGAGCGGCTGGAAAAGGTCCATTCCCCGATTGGCCTACCCATCAAGGCCCAAACTCCGGCAGAACTGGCCGTTTCCATTGTCGGCGAGCTGATCCAGGTTCGGGCCGATGCATCTGACCCCTCGTAGCAAAGCGGTGAATGGAGATGTTTCGGAGCGGGTTCTATAAACTTTTTGCGAACTATTATGCAAAAGACCACTTTATCTCATTAAATCCTCAATCTACCAACCTCTTTTGGGATAGTGATAGGGTGGTCATGGCGATTCCCGCTAATTTGGTTTTATGATGAGATGCTATTTCAGTGATAGATGAATCATGAGGGCTTCATTAATAGGGACCATTTCCTCATCCGAGAGGATTCCGATGTATTTTACGACTCTTCTTTTATCAAGGGTTCGTATCTGGTCGGCTTTCACCTTTGAGTTCTTTGGGAGATTGCCAATTCCCTTCTTAAGCAAAACTTCAAAAGGATATATCTTCTTAAGATTGGAGGAAGTTATAGGCAAAACAGATACGGTTCCTGAATAGCGGTTATTGATATCATTTGACACAATGATCACCGGTCGGGTTTTTGCAATTTCATGACCTATGACGGGATCAAGGTTTGCCAGATAAATCCCCTTTCTTTCAATATTCATCCCAGTTCTCCAAATCAGTAACTTTGAACTCGGCTGACAATTCGGTGCTCTCTTTGTACCTGTCCTTATAACCTTCCTTTAATAGCAATTCCGTTTCCTGCTTTTTCTGTTGTTCCAACTTTTGTTTTATGGCATCGCTTATAAAAGCACTGCGCTTTCTGGGGTTTGTTGCTTTTTTTAAGTCGGCTGCCAGATCCTTCTCAATAGAAATATTCATTCTTATGGTTTCAGATGACATAAGCATCTCCTTAATCGGGTTGCCTGGATTGATGTGTTAATTTTAACTATTATGCGCATATAATACAACACTAAATATGCTCGTTAACACACATTTTACAGGCAATTAAATCAGGTAAAGCTCTACATATAACGAATGCACCTTAGATATCATCCACAATTGAAACATGATAGCATAGTGTAATTATTCCGGATTCCGGTCCCAATAAGGGGGATCACCGAAAAGGTCGGAAAAATAGTCGATAGAGACCCTGGTCTTTCTCCAGGCCGGAATCAACGACCTGAGACAAAATCTGTCGAAGAACTAAGGGAACCGAAACCAGCGGGTTTTGAGCATGGCTTATGTCGGGCTGGAATTCGGCGACCGATTGCCCCTTGAGCGAATCAAAAAAGGACTGACACCCGAAAGGGCAGTGGAAGCAATGACAAATGCCAAAGCTGCCGGAAGGATTGATCTCAGGTGATCGGCTCTTCTCAGATTGACTCCGGGGATGACTTGGATAAGGACAAGCTCGTTAAAGAATCGGACGGATCAGCGTGTCGTCCCACTCCTTACCCTCCTTTTTTTGCTGAATGGCAAGCTTCAAGGCTTCGTGACGTTTTCTGGTCATGGGAAGCAGATAGGCCATGATCACGCTGATCAGCAGAAAAGCCGCTGTTCCTTCACTATAAAGAAGTTTGATTCCTAAAAGGGTATCAGGGCTCTGGACCTGATTGGGTACATAACCGATCCAGGAAAGGGCGATTCCCACCATCCACAAGACAAAGGCTACAGAGAATTTTCTACATACCAGGATAACCCCGACGTAGAGCCCTTCACGGCGCTGCCCGGTCTTGAACTCATCCACCTCAACCGCATCGGGGATCAATGACCAACCGGTCATGGAGATCGACATGACGCCGCCGGAAGCCAAAACCATCATGATGTAAAAGATGATCGTCATGGAAGGTTCGAGAAACAGGATGAAGACCCCCTGGATAACAGCCCAGGCACCCATGAAGATCATAAAAGACTCCCGTTTGCCCAGTTTTGCCGATATTTTGTTGATAATCGGAATCCAGATGATAGTGCAGGCAAATAAAAAGAGGAATGCCATCGATTCCTGGGTCTCGTTGAATCTCATAAAATACTTCATGTAATACACCATGGTGGCTCCGGCTACACTTAACCCCACACTTCCGGATGCATATACCGCAGCCGTATACAGCAGTGTTTTATTCTTAAGCGGACCATGCAGAATATCCTGCAAGGAAACCGAAGTTGCTTCGGGGTGGATTTCATATCCCCGTGTAGCTCGCCAGGCGGTCAGGATCGGAAATACCGCACAAAATCCGAATATCCCGGCCACCATTGACCAGGCCATCTTTTTGCTTCCCAACAAATCCGTGAAAGAGGCAATCAGAACCCATGGTAAGGCAGCAGCTACAATGGAAGCAATCTGGCTGAACACCCCCCGGTAAGCATTAAGACTGGTCCGTTCGTCATAGTCCTTGGTCATTTCTGCGGCCAGGGAAGTGTAAGGCACATCCAGCATGGTCAGGACCGTGTAATAGGCCATGATAGCCAGTACAAAATAGACTTTTGATAACCAACCCTCGATGCCGAAATCGCTAAAGAGCAACCAGGTTATCACCCCGTAGGGAATTGCCGAGGCCAGGATAAATGGCCGTCTTCGGCCCCAGCGGGATTTCATTCGATCCGAGATAATACCGATGGCCGGGTCTGTTACCCCGTCCCAGAGAGTACCCAGCATTAAAATCATTCCTGCAAACGCCGGTTCGATACCCACAACATCCGTGAGAAAAAACAGGAACAATACCGAGATCATGGTCCAGGTTAATGTCCCCGAGAATTCTGCAGCGCCATAACCAAGTTTGGTTTTGATTGGCAATCCTTCTTTTCTGCTGATTTGCGGCATTTTTTCCTCGTGTGGTTTATTTGATTCGGACTCCTTGTTTTGATAGAGATTTTTGCACCAGTTTGATATCCAGTTCCCTGAACGCCTTGTCATTTTTAACGGACTGGGCGGCTGCAATGCCGGCTCCTTGACCCGTCACCGTGCAGCACATCATTTGCCGGGTTGCAGCATGTGATACTTTGTCTCCGGCAACAGACCGACCCGCAACCAGCAGATTTTCCACTTTTTGAGGCAGAACAACGCCAAAAGGGACGTGAAAGAACCTTCCCGTTGAAGGCATGATGGCAATGTCATTACCGTCCAGGAACTCGGGACAAATTCCGATTGAGTCATCAAACTTAGCCTGGTTCATGACATCATGCCCGGTGAGATTGTATTCGCCGACGATCTTTCTGGATTCCCTGATGCCCACGGATGCGCCGATGGTTCTCAACCTGGATTTTTCAAAACCCGGCGCATATTTCTTCAAGGCAGCCATTGCCCACATCACCTGCTGTCGACCCTCTATTTCCGCGCTGGTCAAATCCCGCACGTCGGTTGGGTCGTAACCGGGTATGTGAATAGCATTCATACTGGTAATCTCCCCGGCATCCGTGAAGTATCCCCAGTAACTTTCCAAGCGGATATCCTTAGGTATTTCCCCGGCTTCCTTGGCCTTATTGAACGGTTCCACCAGGTAGGTGCTGAATTCGTCTTTTTCCTTTTCCCCTGAATCGTCCCCCCAGTCAGAAATCGAACTGGGATTGTTCAGGATGTAGTTCAGAAAGGTATCCAAATCCACACCGCTGCACCCGAAATTAACGCCAACCTCTTCCAGTTTGTCCTTGGGGTCCATGTGATAGGGAGCTCCAGCTCGAAAAGCAATGTCAGCATCGCCGGTTGCATCAATAATCCGTTTGGCGAGGATCGCCTGCCTGCCGGATTTGCTTTCGGTAATAACCCCTTTGACCAAGTTGCCTTCCATGATCACATCAACAATCATGCAATGCAGTAAGGGCACAACACCGGCCTCCTCAAGCATGACATCTGCAATATACTTGAATACCTCGGTATCCAGTATCTCATAAAGATAAACGGGTAAACTGGCGTTCATCTCCTTGGCCCGCTGTTCGAACTCACAGCCGATACCTCCGGCATCCACAGTTTCCATACTGGACCGGTACCAGGCAACCGTCCCGATCATCGTTTGTGTGATGACACCACCCATGCAGCCATAGCGTTCAACCAGCATGGTATTAACTCCCTCCCTGGCCGATGCCAGAGCTGCAGATAGTCCACCGGGTCCACCACCCACAACCAGCACATCTGTTTCCGCTAGCACCGGAATCGTCTTCGAGGGTTCGGTAATCTCCTTCATATATTACTCTCCTTTTCATTTGATTTTGTAACGCTTACGGTTTGAATCGAAACATCCTGCTAATGCCCCGTCACAATGGGTGGGATCAGATCGGTCAGCATCTCTTCTATTCTCTTTTCCGTCACTTCGGTAGCCGCTTGCAGCACTCGGCTGTTGTGTAAGGAGACAATTCCGTGCAGCGCTGTCCAATGGGAAATCGCCTTTTGGTGTGACTCATCCAAAGTAGAATTGGTCATTAACCGGTGAATCAATCCACTGATGATTCCCAGGACCTGTAAGGCTGTTTCTCTCTCCCTCCTGGCTGCCGGTTCCAGGCTGGTTCCAATATAATCGGTATACCCGGGTGCGTTCCGGGTGGTGAACATGATTTCGTATAATTCCGTGTTTTCTGTTCCAAATTCATAATAGGCCCGGGTCATCCGTTTCAGTTTTTCCAGGTCATCAAATGTTTCTCCATCTATCTCTTGAAATCGCCTTGTCAGCTCTTCAAATCCCCTGGTCTGGATGGCCAGGAAGATATCGTCCTTATTGGAAAAATAGTTGTACAGATTGGCAGCCGTCATGGAGACGCGGGACGCAATCTTACGCATGCTCAACCGGGCAAAACCCTCGCTGACGAATATCTCAATAGCAGCGTCCAGGATTAGCTGCTTTACCAATTCAATGTCTTCCTGTCTTCTCGCTGTTTTTGGCATTTTTTTGTCTGTTAATACTGAAAAGATTGTTGAGACAACGTTTTCTTAACAGTGTTCAGTTTTAAAGTCAAGTGTCTCTTTGGTGACTCGTAAACTCCATAATTATCAGGCTTGACATACTCATCTGATGAGTATAATAACAATTTATATTACTCATTATCAAAACAAAACTCAGCAAAAGTTTAAATGGCCATTCCTCTTTTAAAAGTCACCGCCAATGAGGCCGTTGTTGAAAGCATCAAAAAACGGATTCGTGAAGGTGAATTCGGTCCTGGTGATCGGCTGCCCAGCGAGCAAAAGCTGTTACAGGATTATGATGTCAGCCGTCTGACCCTGAGAGAGGCTTTGGCCCGTCTCGCAGCAGTCGGCATTATTGAAGTCCGGCATGGAAAAGGCGCTTTCGTGAAGGGCAGTATCAGCATTCCCGCCCTGGACAATGTCCTGACGCCTCTTTTTCCCCAGAATGACATCAATCGGATGAACGACTTGGTTGAAGCTCGTAATTTGATTGAGTCGGAAATCGCAGCCAAAGCGGCAATGAACAGAACCGCGCGGCAGATCGAACACCTGGAGAATCTGCTGGTTATTACACCCAATATGATTAGCAATGCCAACCGGTTTGCAGAACAGGATCACATGTTTCACTTGGCCCTGGCGGAAGTTGCGGGTAACCAGTTTTTTCTGGCAATGTATCAGGCTCTTTACAGTCAGATTAGGGCATTCCTCGTGCAGTACGCTCTCAGCCTGGATAACCGGAAAGAGGCAATGGAGCGGCATCGCCCCATTCTGGGGGCAATAATCGACCGGGATGTTGAGGCTGCAAGGAACCTGGCCCGTGAACATGCCGGGATTTGTGCATCCTACATTAACAACATGTTCAAGTCTAAAGGAGAAGAACAATGAAAAATCAATTGGCGACCGTGAAAGAGACCCTGTTAATGGGTCCCGGCCCTTCCTCCGTGCATCCAACGGTCTATCAGGCCCTTGCCAAACCGACGATTGGACATCTGGATCCGGCCTTTATCGCCATCATGGATGAAATCAAGGAATTCCTGCAGCAATTGATGCAGACCGGCAATCGTCTAACCGTTCCTATCTCGGGGACCGGATCAGCCGGGATGGAGACTTGTTTCGTCAACCTGGTGGAGCCGGGCGATGATGTTTTGGTTCTGATAAACGGTGTCTTTGGCATGCGCATGGCGGATGTTGCCGGACGTTTGGGAGCAAACGTGGATACCCTGGAATTCGAATGGGGAACACCCGTCGTTCCTGCCAGGGTAAAAGAGAAGTTGAATGAAAAAACCTATGCTTTAATCGCCGTCGTGCACGCGGAAACCTCGACAGGTGTCTGCAATCCCATTGACGAAGTTGCGGAGCTGGTAAAAGAGACCTCCTCTCTCTTCCTGGTGGATACCGTCACCAGTTTGGGGGGGATCCCCGTTACTGTGGATGCCTGGCAGGCAGATGCCGTTTACAGTGGAACGCAGAAATGTCTCTCCTGTCCTCCAGGACTCGCCCCCATCAGTTTTTCCGACAAGGCGGTGGAAAAAACAATGAATCGCAGGAACAAGGTACCCAATTGGTATCTGGATCTAACCATGATCGTCAACTACTGGGAAGGAAATACCAGGGCCTATCATCACACGGCTCCAATTAACATGCTGTATGGAATTTATGAATCCTTGTATTGTGTTTTAAGCGAGGGTCTGGACAATGTCTATTCCCGACATCAAAAAGCGCACCTTGCTTTGGTTGAAGCCTTGGAATCGCTTGGTTTTGAGATGCTGGTGGCACCCGAGTTCCGGCTGCCGATGTTGAACTCCGTTAAAATACCGGAAGGAATTGACGAAGCAAAAATCAGAATGCAGCTTCTACAGGAGCACCAGATCGAAATTGGTGCCGGACTTGGCCCGTTGGCGGGAAAGATCTGGAGAATCGGGGTGATGGGACATACAGCTCGCATGGAAAATATCGAACAGTTTACCAATGCCCTTAAATCTTGCCTGTAAGGTGGTCAATCCAAAAAGATTACCGAAGGCTGCAGAATCGAATGGCCGCGCAATTCAACAGGCCTTTGAGTTGGTTTGCCCTTTTTGACTTCAATCGGGTCGAATTATTGCTTATTGGTTCTCTTCGAACCTTCCCAAATATCCGGAGTAGTCTTTGCGAATTGGGTTGTAGTCCTTTGAAAACAGTTCGCTGGAGACCATGTAATCAGCCGTGGACCGATTGCACGCGCAGGGAACATTGTAGAGAACAGCCATTCTCAATAGAGCTTTTACATCAACATCGTGAGGCTGGGCAGCCATAGGATCCCAGAAAAAAATGAGGATATCCAGTTTCTCTTCGGCGATCATGGCACCTAGCTGCTGATCACCTCCCAAAGGTCCGCTTTTTAGTCTGTTCACCGGCAGATTACAGCTATCCTGGATCAGTTTACCCGTGGTCCCGGTTGCGAATATCTCGTGTTGCTTCAGAGTTTCAGCATTATCTTTTGCCCATGCTTTGAGATCATCTTTACGCTCATCGTGGGCAACCAGAGCAATTCGTTTCTTTTGAGTCATATTTTTCCCGAGATTTGGTTTCAAGATGACGACCAGTGATCTTCTCAACCACAATCATCTGTCCGAATTATTTCATCAGACCATTGTTTGGATCTAATGTTGGGATCACCAAATTGTAGGTATAATAATGGTTGAACCCAAGGTGGTGAGGGACCTGGAAATCAAAACATCCCAAGCCCGTTTACCACTTAGGTTCGGTGACAGCCCACAAACGGCTGCCGCTGCAGACTATCGCCAAGGCAGCAAGAGTAATAATTAGCTTTCGCACAAATAAGAATCCAAACACCAGTTGAACCAGTCTGTTCTTTTAATCCATTCCAATGGCCAAGCAATAATAGTGTATGATTACCATCAGGCAATGAGCTGATAAAAGAAACATACATTAAAATAACATGATTGAGTTCTCCACTGAATCCTGAAATCACGACTGTAGTAAAAAATTTTGAATTACAGTATATTTCCAAATTTCTAGAATTATAGTTGACAAAATCAAGTCGGATGAATAAACTGGAGTCGAATTTGATGATTAATCAAATACTCGCAACCGAAAGGATAGACTCATGGAAATGCAACAGGCAGCTACAGCTTTGGAGGCGTTGAGCAAAGAGACGCGGTTGAGGATTTTTCGTTACCTGGTAAAAGCAGGTGATGATGGTGCCGCAGTTGGAGAAATCCAGAAAAGCCTCCAGATTCCCGGGTCAACCCTTTCACACCATATCGCCAAACTGGTTCGCGCAAACCTTGTGGTGCAGGAGAGGCAAAGTACTGTTTTAAAATGCAAAACAAATTATCAATCGATGAATGAGTTGATCGCCTTCCTGACTGATTGCTGTTGCCAGGGAAATGACTAGCTTTTTTTGTTTTTATATTTCGATAATTCTAGAAATATGGAGTTAAAGATGGAAAAAATCATCAAAACAATCGATTCTCAAAATCGACAATCAAGTTGGAGATTTCTTGTTACCCTGCTTAAGCGTTTCAAGGCGGTGATAGGGCAAACCAATCTTCTTATTTTGGGGGTTTTTCTTGGGATTGCCCTGGTAATTCCCGAATATTTTATCAAGAGTCTGGCCTTTACCGGTACATCTTTGGTCTCAATTGCACCTTTTATTCTTATATCAGTCGGGATTGCTGCTTATCTTAAGGCTGCCGGTGCCGACAAGATAATCGCCAGGGTGTTTTCAGGGCGTGCGGTGACCGTTATTATATTTGCGTCTGTTTTTGGTGCGTTGAGCCCCTTCTGCTCTTGCGGTGTCATTCCCCTGATCGCAGCTTTGTTGGCTTCGGGTGTTCCCCTTTCCGCGGTGATGGCCTTTTGGCTGGCATCACCTGTCATGTCTCCCGATATGTTTGTCTTGACCGCGGCCGAACTGGGATTGGAATTTGCCGTCGCAAAGACCTTGGCAACCATAGGCATTGGGTTGCTTGGAGGATTTACAACGCTGATTTTTCAAAGAGCGGGCTTTTTCATCAATCCTTTGAAAACAGCTCAAACCTCTTCTTGCGGATGCGACAGCAAACCGGTTGTTGAGGGATCGGCACGTTGGCGATTCTGGCAGGAAGCGGAAAGGATCCCCATGTTCAGGCAGGAGTTTGTTCATACATCAATATTCCTGGTCCAATGGTTGGTTTTCGCCTTTGCCCTCGAAAGCCTGATGGTGGAATATCTGCCTCCGGAAACCATCAGCAGTTTGTTGGATCCAGGAAGTGCCTTTATCATTCCCATTGCCGCATTGGTTGGTGTTCCCGCATATTTGAATGGATACGCAGCCATACCTGTAGCGTCCGGCTTACTCAATAGCGGGTTTGGTGTCGGAGCAGTGCTGAGTTTTATGACGGCAGGGGCCATGACCAGTATTCCTGCTGCTATTGCGGTGTTCAGTATTGTCAGAAGACCGGTATTTTATCTTTACATCGCACTGTCTTTGGGTGGGGCAATGGTAATGGGGTTTGGTTATCAGATTTTCAGTCTGATATGAATAGATCTGCATGGAAACAGGGAGAAGTTACTGGAAGGTGAAAACCGGTGATTTGAGTTCCGGCAAAGAACAATCAGGGGTACTGGCAGGCCGTCCGCTGAAGAAAGTTGACTACCAGGAAATATGGTAATGTATAGACGGCGTGGTTAACCGCGTGTGTGTTGAGTCGGGTGGAACGTCTATCCGGGGAGTCCCCACCAGGAAATCCCCGGACAGAATCCGGGGCTTGAAAGTGGTTACTCATTTAGCTTGTCGTAAACAAAGCTGCACAGGTTGTAGACAGCAAAGCCCAACCTGCCTTCAAAAGTCCACCCCTGCGGTCCCATTCCCATGGAAGTGGTATTTATATTGGCTGAATACAGTTCTTCTTTTGATTTAATATCGATGAAACTGACGTCGACATAAAGATCGTCAAAGCCGCCCGTCACTGCATTCCAATTCTTGTCAATACGTGTCACATCAAACTTGATATACAGATCCCCTTTATCCGGGAACTGGGAATCCTCCGGTCCTGCGAAAATCAAGTTTTTATTCGGAAAGTTTTTTTTCATATACGGTTGAATTCCATGATAATTCTGGTCATCTATGACAGCCTTCCAGCTTTTCAGGCTCTCATATCCGAACTCTTCCCAGTATTTATCTTGAAGATCCAACCACCCGACATAAAAACTTGGATATTGATTCACGTCGACCACCGCGGATGGTGATTCTTTGTGCACATAATAGGTACTTGCGCACGATGTAAACATTGCTGCAACGAAGAGGAGCAGCACTAGCTTTGTTACTCGAAGGAAGACGTTTTTCATTGATCGCTCTCTTTTTCTGTTTTGAGATTTGTTAAATGTTATAAAAATAAATGGTAACGTCGAATCCTATATTTTCAGCCCGATCATGTCAAGCTGTACATGAATCCGGTTCTCGTCTGCTTTTCCAGGTCGGGCCGGATCGGTCTGTTTTGTTGCTATTGGACAAGGTTCGTGGGGACTGAATCAATGGTTTTTCCTGATCGATTAACTGGACAAAGAAAGCGGAAAATCAAGCTTTCGATATGCGTCTGGCTGATCGCCGACTATTTGGAGTTGTGACAATAAAAGGTGTAAAAGGTGAGTGGGACCCCTGGCAGTCGGACAAATGGAGTTGCAACCTGAAAAAAGTCAGGGTTTTTGACCTTTAAAAGCAGTTTTTAGAGGTCAAAAAGAGAGCATTAATTGATCCTTGATCTAACGTAACAGGGTTGGCAAAAACAGGGTGAGCCAGGGAAAGGCTATCAGGGTAATCAAGCGGGCGAAATCTGCCAGGAGGAAGGGAAAAATTCCCTTAAAGACAGTAGCAAGCGGAACATCCTTGGCGATTCCTTTCATGATATAGACATTGATTCCTACTGGCGGCGTTATCATACCGATTTCGGATATGACCACAACAATGACACCAAACCAGATCAGATCATAACCCAGGGTTTCCACAACCGGTGCAAATATGGGAACCGTAATAAATATCAAAGGCAGGGTCCCCATGATGCACCCCAGACCGAAACAGATCATTATAATCGCCATGATGATCACGAAGGGAGGGACATCCAGCTCTACGGTAAAATTAGCCAGCTCCATCGGGAGTTGAGTCGAGGTTAAAAAATATCCGTAAATGGCTGTTCCGATTACCACGAGAAATGCCATGGAAGTGGTACGTCCGGTCGCCAACAGGGATTCGTACAGATTCTGCCCTTTGATTCTCCGACGCAACAGACCAACCAGGAGTGCGCCTGTAGCACCGATAGCTCCCGCTTCTGTAGGCGTAAACAATCCACCATAGATCCCGCCCATGATCAGGAGGAAGAGGCAAATCACTTCCCAGGTGTCTTTCAGCGAGGTTACTTTCTCGCGAAAGCGAGTCCTGGGCCCCGGAGGTCCGACTTTTGGATCGATACGGGTCCAGACCACGATGGCAATGACATAATAGAGCAATGATATCAAACCCGGAATGATGCCGGCAAAAAAGAGCTCAGCGATGGATACTTCAACCAGAATCCCATAAATTATCAAAACGACACTTGGGGGGATGAGAATTCCAATAGTGCCCCCGGCTGCAATGGATCCGGTTGCCAGGGTGTCGGCATATTTATACCGCTTCATCTCGGGTAAGGAGACAGCACCGAGCGTTGCAGCAGTAGCCAGAGAGGAGCCGCTGACCGCTGAAAAGGCGCCACAAGCCAGCACGGTAGCCATGGAAAGGCCACCCCTGAAATGCCCAACCCATTTATAAGCCGCAGCATACAGTTTTTCACTTAACCCAGCCTGAAAGCATAACTCTCCCATTAGAATAAAAAACGGAATCACGCAAAGGCTGTAGGCAGCCGTCATGGAGTAAGGAACGGTTTTGAACAATCCCAATCCCGCGCCCGGACCAAACAATGAAGCCATTCCCAAATATCCCAGGAAGGCGAGGGCGGGCCCTATCAACATTCCGGAAAAAAGGAAGATAAGCAGGAAAATAATCGCCAGGTACTGGCCGTACTCAATCTCTAGCTCAAACTCAAACCAACTGAAAATAAAGGGCAAAATGACCAATCCAATCCCTAATGCCAGACTGATTACAGCACCTGTCCGACGATCCTGCGTCAGAGCCTTTGAAATCTGTTTCAACAGATCGGTCAGGACATGCAGGCCGAACAAAAAGAAACCAATGGCGATAATCCACAGTACCCAAAACAAGGGGATCTGCAGTTGAAAGGTAGCCTGACCTTCATCCAGATAGGTCAATGACAGAACCACACTCTGCCATGATAATGCCAGCAGCAGGCAGAAGGTGATCACGGAGGTGAAGATGGCGATCAGGTTACGAACCCCCTCGGAGAAGCGTAGAATCAGGAAATCAACCGAAATATGATTTCCTTTGATTTGCGTATAGGCCATGCCACAGAAAACCAGAATCACTATCATCAACTCTTCCAATTCGACAGTGCCCATTAACGGTTTTCTGAAGATCGCCCGACTTAACACGTGAAGAGTTACCAGAACTACCATAATCAAACCGGTGCAGGCACCGGCAGCGTTCAGTTTTTTGGCAATCGGTTCGACTCTTTGTTCTATTCGAACAGCTAAGCTTTCAAGACTCATTAAGTACCCCATTGTTGGCTTTCATAAGCGCCATTTCCACACTAACGGCCCTTTCCCGGTTATTTACTCTACTTGCTCTTTTCTTCCATTAATTTTAAAGCTCTTGTCAGCAACGCTTCGGGATTTGAATATCCCTTGTTTTTAGCATCATTAATCCACTCATAGCGTATAGGCTTGATCATTTCTGCCCATTCCGCTTTTTGACTGGATGTAAGCTTGTAAAAGGTGTCACCCTTTTTTGCCATCCATTTCGTATCCCTGGCCTGCCCCCTGTCAAAAATCTCACCCATTTTTCGAGAAGCAGCCATGCCACTGATACGTTCGATCGCCTTCTGATCTTCCGGAGAGATCTTGGCCCAAACGCTCTTATTGATACCGATGAAAAAGCTGGTGGCCATCAGGTTGGCATCCGTATGATGGTTGAGCAGGTTGGCAATTTTTTGTGTGCGAAGCGGCGCGTAGGGCAAAAAACAGCCTTCGATGACTCCCTTTTGCATAGCCAGGTATACTTCTGTCATGGGCATGGCTTCCACGGAGGCTCCCAGGGATTCAACAATCCGGGATTGGGTCTGACCACCCGCGCTGACCACAAGGTTCTTCAAATCAGCAAGTGATTCAACTCTCTTTTTGGTAAAATGAAGTTGGAAAGCGGGATTCATATAAGCCCATAATATCTTAACATCTTCAAGCTCTTGCTGCATTTCCGGTGTGGTTTGAAACAACTCCTGCAGAACAATGCTGTTTACAACCGCCTTCTCGCCAGCTACCAAGGGGAGATCCATAACATTGTTAAGGATTCTACGATTACGCTGATAGACTGCCACAATAATTCCCATGTCCGCCGCGCGTGAAGTGATGGAATCATAGGCCTGTTTTGGTTTGAAGAGGGCGTTTGAGTAAAACATGGTGACTTTAACCCTTCCGTCCGTTACTTTTTTCACTTCTTTTGTCCAGGGTACAAATCCCTCCCTGCAAAGCGGATGTTTGGGAGAGAATAACACGTTGAATCTTAGATTCAGGGCATAGGCTGAAGAGCTCAGCATTAAACTTCCAAACAGAATCCCTATTGCAGTCATGATTGAAATTTTTTTCATTTTTTTCTCCGTGTTGGGATTGTTGTAAAGAGGACTGATTTATCTGTTAAACAAAAGTCTCACAATTAATAATCACCTTTCCGAAACAGCAGTTTCTGCGAAATCTCAAACTTACCAATGGTGAGAGATGAAAAAAATGTATAATAAATCAACTAAAGACCTAATCGGGTTCACTCAATTTCAAAACTTTCCAGGTTGCTGGCTAGACGGTCGAGAAGGTGAATAAACTGCTTCATCTCTTCATCGGAGAAATTGCTGAAAAGGTGGCGTACCAATTTCGCGGATAAGCGAATAAACTTGTCCTGTGAGTCCTTTGTTTTTTTCGTCAGAGCGATAAATCGCTGTCGTCGATCCGCCGGATCTTCAATACGTTCGATATACCCATTGTCTTCCATGCGGGATACCCTTCTGCAAACAGCTCCCAGGTCATCATCCAGTATTTTGGTGATATTGCTCAGGGTCTCTTTGTCGGAAACCAGCAGCCAGCGAAGTATCCGCCACTGATCAACAGTCAAATCATGCCCTTTTTGATGAAAGTACTTATTGAATTTCTTGGTAAACCTAATATAGAAGATGCGGATCTCGGTGATGATCCTTAATATGTCCAATCCCCGATCATCAAATATCTTCCTGAAGCGCCGGTAATCCATCTTTTTTTCTCTTGTTTTGTCTTTTGAGATATTTGCTTTACGCGTAAAGAAACCTACTATTATTTTCTTTACGCGTCAATCTTTTTTTTGATTGTTTTCCCATTTGAGGCTCAATCCGGATTCCTAAACGAGTTTGATAGAAACGGGCTGAGACAGCTCTCCGCAGATATTGCTAAACAGATTGCCTATGGCAATACCGAACGACTTTTTGATTCATGAAGATTTATCAGCCTCACAACTTGAACAGGTTCCGGCTCAAGTAAATTGGGGGAAGTCGAATGATTGAAGAGTCGACAACATTCATGCTGAAATGCGGGGTGAGGGGGATGTGCTCCGGGAAGACCACAAATCGAGATAATCGATTCCGGCATGTGACTAAAATGAGAGCCTGGCACCAAGATCCAGGCTGTTTCCGGTGCCGTTAACGGTGCCGCTGACATCACCATCCTCGTATTCAAAACTTGAGATGACCTGATGATAACCGAGTCGTAACCCGAAGGTTTCCCCTCCCCAGTCGCAGAAAACTCCGTGGGAGTTTGTATCAGCGGCTTCAGCGATATCGATGCCGGTGTCAGTATTTTTATAGGTTACGCTACCCGGGCCATATCCGACATAAAGACCCGCTCTGAAATCGCTATCGCTTCCCATAAATACCCAATTGACAGTGAAATTTGCATTCACCATCATGAATTCTTCATCATCCGAAGAGCCGGTTTTGTAAAACTTGTGGGTCCGAAGGCCAAACCCAACGTTGTCGAAAAGATACCATTCGATAAACTCAGAACCATATAAGAGGTTTTCAATCTCCTTCAGATTCTCATCCTCAAAGTTATAGTTCCCCAGGCCAAAACCGATGACCAGAGTCTGGCTATTGGCTGCCATCAGCGTGGTTAAGGGTAATACAATGAATATGATGCTGAAAAAGATGACAACGAGTTGCTTATGCATATACTCTCCTGATTGATAATCCCGATAAACAGACTCCCCATCAGTAATGGGAGATTAAGTTTCAAGATTACCTAAAATGAAAACCAAAGGATGCCCGGCTAATTTTTCTGTTGTAATCGATCAGGCTGTCACCATACCCCGAAAAAGCCTGCAGAAAGAGATCGAGTCCCGTATCCTTCCCACCGATCAACCAATGCAATGGAAAACGCCCGTCCACTTGGATGGTTTCAGTCCTATCCATCCAACCCCGGCGTAATAAGATTGACATCATCAAGGGAGAGGTTCCGATCTCCAGAGTCAGTTCACCACTGCCGTAATACTGTTGGATATCCCTGTTGTCGATAACAAATGATCCGTCATCCGGGTCATCACTGTCGGTGACAGTCCATAATTTTACGCCTATGTTTGCGTACTCGCCCATGGACTGATGCACGAAAATGTAGGTCCTGTTCCAGGTTCGTGAACGATTTATCGGTTCGGCTGTGTCTGTGTAATGCTGTCTTTCTCCATTGGACTCGTGCTCGGTTAATCCGAATCGTAAATAATCAAGGCTCCAGAGATCATACCACTCCAAAAACAACTCCGGATTATAGTTGTGCTCCCTGAACGGTCGGGAATTATCCTGATCGTAGATCTGCCAAAATGCGCGATGTGAGTACGCAAAAAAAACATTCAAGAAAATCTGACGTTTGAAACTGAACTGGATTAACCATTCCTGATCGAGAAAGCCCTGATCACTGCCTTCATCATCTAAAAACCAGGTATTGACCAGATAGATAGGCTTGTAGGGTTTCAAGGTACTTAAAAAAGGTATCGAATCATCGCTTGCTTCAGGTGTACAATCGCAATGCTCTTCGGGACTGACCGGTTCAATTGATATGTTTTGCTCGGCCCGAATCCGCTCACCGCAAAGTATAGTGATCAACAGGACCGCGAGTGTTAATCGTTTACTGATTATAAAAGGGGTGCACCAAAATTGTGTGGGTAAGGCTTTAGAAAAGAATGAAGGTAAGTTAAAAAGACAAATAAAATAGCTAGATACAGCGCAATATGTTGATAAA
>JANQGX010000031.1 GCA_028282885.1 SAR324 cluster bacterium | reverse complement strand
TCTTCCCCAGCATGTAGCGATCCATCACCTCCAGTTTTTTGGGACTGTTTTTCAGGCGTGTCTGCAACCAGTCCATCAAAAACTCCTGCCGCATGATCTCAAAATCGAGATAGTTATACTGGAACTTTAAATCTCTTCCCTTGAATGACGCCTTCATGCTCGACTTGAAATAGATGTGGAAAAAGTAATTTCGGTAATCATATTTCTCAAGGGTGACATGGTTGATCAGATAGTTCTTGGTTTCCTTGCGATGAAGGATTGTTTCAGGATTAAATACCCCGGGCGGGAATCGGAAACGCAAGTCTTCCTGGTTTTCCGGTTTGACACAGATTTTTATCAGCAGATTCAGGAGGCCGGCCATGGTGGACAGCGTGCTGGCGATATAGTCTTTGGAAAACCGTGAGCTGAAAGGTTTAGTGCTTTTAATCGACTTCTCAAGTACGCTGATCGTCTCCAGCGTTTTGGTCAATTTATAGATATCCCAGAGGATACGAACTTCCCTTTCAGAGTTGTTCAGATTGGCATACTCCAGCGAACTGTCACTTGTCTCCCTGAACATGAAAAAATGAGTTAAAAAGCTTCTGATCCCTCCTTTTTGATTAAATGGCGGTAAAACCAGCCAATACTTGTACCGCAAGTTTTCTTTAATCGATGCGTCCAAAATCCACCGATATCTTTTATTCAGGAAGTTCCTCAGCAGGTGATTCGCCACAAAATACTCATTCTGTTCCTGGTTTTCCACATCTGTGCTGGCAACCTTTTCCAGCTTGTTATCCATCCACTCCAGCCAGGTCTTGATTTTTGCTTTGTATTGTTCCTTAAGATCGGTTTTCGTCTGGTATTGATCCAGATAGATGAGATCGACCAGCTTTTTACCTTTTGATGAGTCCGAGACAACTTGAGTGTTTTCCATTTGACAACAGACTAATTCACAAGAGATGACGGTTGGAATTGAGATTTTCAATATAAACAGCTTCAGGTTATCATATTTCAGACTGTTTTTGAATTTTAATTTTGAACAGACAGTGCTTTACCGGCATCGCTTCAATCTGTAAGGACAATTTCCCGGGGATTTGAAATTGATGTTGTACACTCTCAAACAGCGGGAAAGGCAAGGCAGGTGACCATATACAATCACTTTGATCACCACGGCAGGGCAATCATCAAATGGAATGGGATCGGAAAACTCTCGCCGGAGAGGCATGGTCTGGGGATATACGCGAATTTACTGGCGGCGATGATGGAGGTCGGATTTTGCAGACTCCCGGTTTAACGGCATCGTTACATGGGTAACGTTGCTTCTTTATGTATAGTTTTACCAGCGGATTATCGGTCTAACCGGGGGCGACAATAACGGTTAGTTCACCTTTTTCCCGCACCAAAAACCCAACAGCAGCAATGTAAAAGTGAAAACCAGTATCCAGGAGAAGTGATATCCGGCAGCTTCCTGGATGAAAATACCGCTGCACAAAGGCCCCAACAAGCTACCCAGGCTGAAGGTGACGCTCCCGAGAGTGTTGCCTGCCGGGAGGAGGTGTTTGGGAATACAATCCACCAGGTAGCTGATTCCCAGGCTATAAATGGACCCCAGGGAAGCCCCGGAAATACCGAAACCGATCAACATCATCATATAGTCCGGAGGTTGACTGACAGAGAGGATGAATCCGCTGATGCCTCCAACAAAACCAATGATCAGCGTTTTTTTCCTGCCAATTCGGTCGCTCAACCATCCCAATGGTAATTGAGTGATTAATCCTGCGGAGAAAAAAACCGTCAACATTGTAGAGGTTTCGACACCGCTGAACCCGTGGCGGACCATGAACACCGGCAAACTGCCACTCATGGCAGTTTCCAGAAAGCCATAACCAAAAGTAGGCAAAAAAGCGAACCATGCCAGCCCCAGCACCCTGGTCAATCTGACACTCTGACTTTGATCATCCGAATTTTCAGTTTTTAATTGAGGTGTGTGGTTGACCAGTTTTAAGACCGGAATCACCGAAACCAGTGTCAAAACACCTGAAACGATGAATGGCGTGGCATCAGAAATATGCCGGAGTTGAGTCAGCAAGGGGCCAATGGCAAATCCCAATCCGAAGGAAAATCCGTAGGCGGAAAGATATCGACCTCTCTTATCCGGTGGTGCGATGTTGGTCAGCCAAACAACAGTGGCATAATGCAAAATATTACCTGTCAGCCCCATACAAAATCGAAATACCATCCAGACGGAATAGGAGGTAAATACAGGAAACAGAAAGATCAGGATGGCGGTTGGAAGAAGCCCAAAATGCATCATCGGTTTATATCCGGTGTGGTAGAGCACCTTTTCGGCAATTGTGGCAGAAACAATTATCCCGAAGTATAAAACCGATGCATTCAATCCGTTTAAACTGGCCGAGACACCACGCTCCTCCAAGAGAATTGATAGCAATGGAAGCAGTATTCCCTGCGTTAAACCGGATATAAAAACAACGCTAATCAGCGTAAGAAATAAAAAACGATGTGAGTTCATTCAAGACCAAATGCATAACCAGGTAAGATAAAACAGACAATCTCTGCCCGGACTGTCGAACTGATTCTGAGCAAGCTGGTGGGTTAGTACTCAACCAAGCCTCCGTAATAACGCCTGTCATCCGGATTATGGTCCTTGTAAATAGACAGATAGTAGCAAATCCACTCCATCGGAACAAAAAGTACAAATGGCGACAAGGCAGGATGCAGCCCGTTGGCAAACTCCCGGTAGTCAATCACAATAACGTCTTTTGTCAGTTTTTTGACAAAACGAATAGCGCGTTCGGTTGTATGTCGGCTTTCATCCGTTCCCAGTAAAAAAATAAAAGGAACCCCCTCTTCAACTATTTCCAGGGGACCATGTCTGAATTCGCCGCTTTCAACCATTGAACCGTGCGTCCAGGTGAATTCCATTAAGGTAATGATACCTTCCTTGTAAGCCAGTGGTCGGAGCGGACCTGCCGCTACCGTGTAAATCATGGGCCATTTTGAAGCTTTTTTACCCAGTTCTTTACCGGTTGCCTCATATTCCGTCACCAGCTTTTCCAGCACTTGCGGTAGTTTGAACAGATCCTCATAGATACGTTCCAGCTCAATATTTGGCATTACCTTGTTAATAAACTGGATGGACAGAACATAGCTTAGTAACAGGTGAATTTCCCAGATGCACTCCGCCTCGTATGCAACCAAAAATTCGCCGACGCTTGCAATGGGATTCGTTGCTTTTTTGGTGAATACGATTGTCATCGCACTTTTCTGTCTTGCCAGCTCTACGGATTGAATCACTTCCTCGGTTTTCCCGTAATCGGTTATTGCAACAACTGCCGTATTGGGGCCCAAAACAAAGGGGCCATTGTCGATAAACTCCCAACCGGAATAAACCTCGCAATGAATCGGCGAATATCGATCGAACAACAGCTTGGCCGTTCTTGCTGCACATAACGGGGAACCGCAAGCCACAAAGTAAACCCGTTCGATTTTTCGATTGAGCATTTCATCTGAAATCTCTTTTAACTTTGGGACATCCCGTTCGATTGAACAGTTGACCTCAGTAATCATGTTTTCGGTTACTAAAAAATCGACATCGGCTTTGTTGATATCTAACATTCTATAAACTCCATGTTGCAGTAGTCATCTTATAGTAGAACTTTTTGTAAAAAATCTTTTATGCGGGGAGATGCCGGACGGTTAAAAAACTGCTCCGGGGGGGCCATTTCAATCAGTTCACCATTGTCCATAAACGCAATGTTGGCAGCCACTTCCCTGGCAAATCCCATTTCGTGGGTAATGACGATCATGGTGATGCCGTCCTTAACCAGACCCTTCATCACTTCCAAAACCTCCTGAATCATTTCCGGGTCCAGGGCTGAGGTAGGTTCATCAAAAATAATCACCTCGGGTTTCATGGCTAACGCCCTTGCAATTGCAGCCCTCTGTTTCTGTCCGCCGGATATCTGGTCAGGATAAACATTCGCCTTGTCCGGAATCCCCACTTTTTCCAGCAAAGACATGGCCGTTTCGTAAGCTTCCTCCCTGGAACGTCTTAAAACTTTTGTAGGGGCCAGCATCAGGTTATCAATCACTTTCATATGGGGAAAAAGATTGTATGCCTGAAACACCATTCCTACTTTCTGCCTGAGTTGAGGAATATTGGTCTTCGGCGATGTCACTTCCGTTTCGCCGACATATATGGTTCCGGCCTGGACCTTCTCCAACCCGTTTATACAACGGGCAAGCGTACTTTTTCCCGAGCCGCTGGGACCACAAATCACCAGAGAGGACTCGATTTCCATACTCACATTCCGCAAAACCTGATTCTTCCCAAACCACTTACTGATCTGATCTATTTTTATTTTCATGTCGGTTGATACTCTGTTTTGGGTTCAGCTCAATTTGGGTTTTGAAGGTTTTTTCGCATCTGCTTTTCCATGATCGTCGAAATAATGGAAATCGGATAACAGACGATGAAATAGTACAGGGCGATAACCGCATACGACTCCAATGCGGCAAACGTGGATCCGACAACGGTTCTGGACGCCAATGTCAGTTCAAGAAGTCCAATGATCGATGCGAGGGAGGAGTCTTTGACGAGTGTCACGATCTGTCCGGTCAGGGATGGAAGGATGGATCTCAACGCCTGGGGAATAATCACGTACCGCAGACATTGAAGGTACGTCAGTCCCAGGGATTGAGCCGATTCCACCTGTTCTTTTTGAATGGATTCAATACCTCCGCGAAAAATCTCGGCGATATAAGAAGCCTCAAAAACAGAAAGTGCCAGAATCGACCAAACAAAAATACTGACCTCCGGAAAGGAACTACCGATTCCCCAATTGAAAATGGCAATGACGACCAAAAGCGGGATATTCCTGAATACAACAACATAAGTCAGGGAGATATCCGCAATGAGTTTTATTTTGGACATCCTGCCCAGGGCGATGATCAGCCCGAATATAATGGAGAGCCCGAATGCGCTCAAGGATAACTGGATGGTCATCCATAATCCGTTATTAAACACATTGAAATATTTAAATACCGCGTTAAAATTGAATTGATAACCGGCGGATGAAAGCAGGTAGTAACTTCCCCAGCCCAACGCGGCAATCAGCAATGTTACATTAAAAATGCGAATGCCCAGGCTTATACAATTTTGAATCAGGGATTTCTCTTGTAACATGGGGTCTCTGTAATATGAGATTGAAAAATTCGGATTCCTGATTTGAATACAGTCAGCGAATCACCGTTTCCTCAACCGGAGGAGGAGAGATGTCGAGAAAACGGTGACGGGGGTTGCCTTCAATTAGAAGGCAATGAATCTACTCGTCTCCCTTTAACCAGACAACAAACCATTTGTGATAAAGGGCATCATAGAACTTTTTACCCATAAAGGATTTGTCCAGATCGAACTCTTCCATCAATTCCTTGTTAACAATCGTAATTTCATTGAGATGGTACATACAGGTGTTCAGCCAATTCATGAACATGAGTGTTTCTACACCCTGCCTTACGCCAATAGCAAGCGGTTCTGCACTGAGTAAGTCATTTGTGGAATAAACCTTTGTCCCGTAAGTATTCAGGTATTTTTGTGCGAAAGGACCATCGAATATTCCAATGTCGGCTTTCCCGAAAATTACATCCTGGGCGGCTTCAACGTCACTGGTTGGACGAAATTGAGCTTTGGGGAAAAGGTTCATTGCCAGGAAGTGACCGGTATTGGACAAGCCGGTGGAAATGATCAGGTTTTCCTTTGTCACCAATTCTTTATAAGACGTCACCTTGGGCAATCTCTTTTTATTGATCAGCAGTTTTTGTCCAACCTGAATATAAGGGGTGGCAAACTGGATCTTTTTTGCCCTCTCAAGAGTAGCGGTCATTCCGGATATCAGCATATCGTATTGACCGATGACCAAGCCCGGGATAATCCCCTGCCAGTCCACATTGGTCACCTTCAATTCAACACCCAGATTTCGCGCAACAAACCTGGCAATATCAATGTCAAACCCAATGTAATTGTTCTTTGCATCCGTCATTTCAAAGGGCGGATAACCAACTGCGGTGCCCACTTTCAACTCTCCCCTGGCAATGATTTGCTGCAACAAATCCTGGTTTTTATCCACCGCAAAAACAGTACCGGAAATAAATAACATTTGAACAAAAATCAAACTCAAAAAGACCAAACGCAGTTTCTTAATCATGATCACTCTCCATCTGAATTTAATACCAATATTCTGTGCTTGAAATGAAATTTTTCTAAAATTTCAGAGTATTAACTAACGTAAACAACCAGGGTGGAACACTTAAGAAAGCTGTAATCTGATAAACATCCGGCAGCTTTCCACATTCCTTTTCCTCCAACCCACTATGATTTTTATCTTATCAAGTACTCATTAGAATGATTGGAAGACATTTAGTGGTTTATACTATATACCACCTAGCAAAATTCTTTACCAATTTAAAAGATCGGTGTCAAGCGATTAAAAGAATGCTGTTTGGAAACGGATAGATCAACAGCCTATAACGACACGAAATTATAGAGTTTTTGTAGCGACTGTTTTTGAATCGGGCAGGATTGACATGACATCAATTGCTTTTAACCAGTTCCGTATAAAAGAGACAATCGTCGCCACGGGTGTAGGATTTGGTGTATTCCACAATATAATCCTGCTGATTGTACGTGAGGCACTCAAACAGGAAGACGGAAGCCCCTTCTTTTATCTTAAGGAGCCTGGCGTAGGGGTGGTTGACTCTGACAACGGTTAGTGACTGGTAAGCGTTTTTCAGCAGGATGCCATTTAGTGAAAAAGCTTCATAAAGAGAAAAAACATTGAAATCGATGTCCTGGATATTTTTTATGATATTCCGCGGAATATAGGTCTCTTCAAGTGCGATGGGATGCCCATCTCCCAGGCGTAACCTGGTGATGTTGAACAGGTCCGCATCCCGTGGCAGCTTCATTTTGTTGTTCAATGCCAATGCCCCGTGAATGGTTTGCGTTGCCAGAACTTTAGACGTCGGATGAACCCCGCGGTCCTTCATTGTATGGCTGAATCCCTGGAGGTTATTCAAATCGCGTCGAATTTTCTGTTTTATAACATAGGTCCCTTTTCCCTGAACCCGTTTCAAGATTCCCTCACTGACCAGGGCGCCGATCGCCCCCCGGACCGTCATGCGATTCAATCCGTACTGTTCGGCCAGTTGACGCTCTGAAGGAATCAGATCACCGGGATTGTAGACACCGTTTTCGATTTTCTGAAGCAAAACACCTTTGAGCTGCAAATGCAAAGGGGTTCTGTGTTCTATTTTACGATTAGATTTACCAGGAACCATGATAACCAATTGTGATAGCTGCATTTCTGGCACCTGCCCTCATCGCTTCCGACAGGGTGGCGCCCTGGTAGTGTTCATTTAAAAAACCGGCAATAAATGAATCACCGGCTCCCATTGTATCTACGACCGATGCCTCTGCAATCGGACAGAAATGCATTTCCCTGCCGTCATATCCCAGGCTCCCATGCTCTCCGAGTGTTGCAATGGTGTACCTGGGACCTTTCTGCCAGTTTGCCGTCAGAAAATCCCGGATAAAATCATCGTTTTTATCATGGGAGAAAAACGCAAAAGCGACGTCAGGAAGGGCTTCGGGGATATCCGGATGGTTCAGTTTGTCGGCGAAATCAAAGGATACCGGAACCCCCGTTTCTTTTAATCGCTTTAAATAAGGTACGGTTCTTCCCCACAAACCGGTATGCACCACCTGGTGCCGGCCAAGGAAGGACAAATCGTCATCGGTGAGAAAAAAATCTTTCATAACACCTTCATCGTAATCTCCCAAAATGCGATTGCTGCCTTCCAGTTTCACTTCCGTTACTGCCGTTTTCCCGGGTTTTACATACAGGTGTGAAACATCTACCTGTTCATCCGTCAAGGCTTTTTTAAGGATCCTGCCATGATGATCAGTACCGATAAATCCGGTATAGGAGCTCTCTCCGCCCAGGCGTTTTGTGTACACTGCTACATTCACAGCGTTACCCCCTGCGAAGTATTGGTTCTGTTCATGATAGGCGTCGATACAATTGTCACCGACAGCAGCCAGGCGGTATGTCATTTTAATGAACTCCATCTCAGATGACTTAAAAAAACGCAACGATCACCGCGAGTGTATGATTCCGCATATTCGATTGGGATATCCGACCGGTCATAGGCCGTTCCCGATAAAACCAGAACAGCGGTTTCCTTTTCAATTTCCAGCCATTTGGCTATCCCCTGGTCGATCTTTTTTAATTCGATATTCTGATTTGATCGAACCAGATCAATATCAAAATGCTGATCCAGAAGCTCATAAAGCGAGTTCGCTTCGAGGTCAAACTTTTCAATACCCTCACATAAGTCAACAGGCAAATAGACAACTTCCAAAGCAAGTGGGGCATTATCGACAATCCTCAACCTTTCGATTTTGTAAACCATATTGCCCAACAAAAGGTTTAAATGGCCGGCGATAACTTTCGTGGCTTCAATAAGGCGAATGGAGATTACACTTGTTTTTACCGTCGAACCACTCTTCTGCATCGCTTGTGTAAAGGAGGAGAACTCCCAGAGATTTCGTTCAATTCTTCTTTCACTGACATAGGTTCCGCTGCCTTTAATGCTGTATAACACACCTTCATTCACGAGATGCCTGATCGCTTTGTTCAAGGTGACACGATTCAAGTTCCAGCGTTGGCACAGTTCTCTTTCCGGCGGCAACTTGTCGTGCGGTTCGAGGGCGGATTCCACCAGGTAATCCTCCAACCACTGTTTAATCTCAAATGCTTTGTTCTGCGCTGACGGCAATATCATCTCCTTGTTCGGTTATCATACCACTAATTTAAAAACCTTTACCAATTTTGAAAACGAATGTCAAAGGTGAGAACCGGCATGGTGCCGGATGAGTTAAAACCGGATTCTATCCAATGATCTGAAGGGCTGGGGACTGGTCGTTACAGGAAACAAAATTGGTCTTTCAAAGTCGGATCTGTTGGATCATATCATGGTGATGATGCCGGGGAGATGTGGTCAGTTTTTCTCTTTCGCTTCCTCCTTTTCACGGGCTTTCTCTTCTTCGAACAGTTTGAGTTCCTTTTCCTTTTGTTCAGCAACTTTGCGTTCTTCCGCAATCATCATATCGTTCCATCGTTTTTCAAGACCAGCCAGGCTGTCCTTTCCTTTGAATCGTTTATAGAGTGTCGCTAACTGGGCATAGACATTTTTATCCAGCTTCATTTCGAATGCGGCTTCCAGAAATTCCATTGCAGCTTGGTATTTCTGCTCCTTGATCATCATCTTTGACTTGATCATCAGGGCTGTTCTCAATTTCTCCTGTTCTTTCTTTTTTTCCGCATTAACCAGGTTCTCACACTCTTCCAGCAATTCATTGGATCTTTTGATGCTGTTCAGTTGACGATAGGCCTTGGCAGCCTTTTTCAACGTCTCGGGAAATCGAAACAGGGTCAATGCCTTTTCATATTTCTCCACGGCCGGGTTATATTTTTTTTCTTCCATCAGTTTGTCGCCTTCCAAAACAAACTGATCGTGAATCGCCATGAGATGAGACCTGGCTTTCTCTGATTTGGGATCAATGCTTAAAGCTCCCCGGAAGGCTTCAATCGCTTCGGCTGTTTTAGACTGATCAAGATAAATATTCCCCATTTTAATGAGAAGTCCCGGATCCAGAATTTCGCTGGAGGCTATTCGGTAAAACTTTAAGGCTTTTTTTAGATTTCCTTCTTCATAGTGCTTGTCAGCCTCTCTCAAGAGGGCATGCATATTGTAGAGACCGTTGGACTGATGCAGCAGTTCCGCTGTTTTGAGAAGATACTTGGCGGAAAGAAAACTGTTCCTGCTTTTTTTATAAATCAACCCGAGATTGACGTTATAATAGCGATTCAACTCGTTTTCCCCCAGGTAACGGACAATCCGGTCAATCGCTTCCTGCCGCTCTCCTTTCTGATCGGAAGCAATAGCCAAAAGCAGCCCCTTGGTGGGAACTTCCTTGTCATCCAGACTTTTAACAGCCTCAATGGCAATCTCCGGTTTGCCATTGTTTAATGCGTAAATAGCCAGATTGTAACTATGTTGGTGCCCCCCTCCGCCGGTACTTATCAAGCTCCTGAACTCATTGCAGACATCATCGGCTGTAATCTGCGAAGCCGCCTTTTTCAACTTCTCTATCTCCAGATCGAGGGACCTTACCATTGAAGAGTTGCCATCCTGTTCCGCCTGGTTTTTGCGAGCGGTGATTTCCCGGATTTTGTCCTTGACCCGATTGACTTTGGAGGATTTGGCCTGTTCGATAAGAGATTCAACGGGATCGACATCGTTATAGTATCCAGGCAGAACATATCCGCTAACCTCTTTGAATCGGGAAACAGCATTGATCGCCTGATCGTCATAATACTCTGTCTTCGCCTCAACTGCGGCCAGATTATAAAATGCCCGGATGAACTTCTTGTTGATCTTGAGTGCGGATTGATAAAGTGCCTTTGCCTGCTTCTGGTCTCCGTTTTTTCTGGCAAAATTGCCAAGCTTGTTGGCCAGTTCGTAATCATCCTTTTTGTGTTTCAACATGTTCAAGCCAACTGCCAGTGCAGCATCCAATTCGCCTCCGGCAGCCGCGCTCTCAAGTTCCTGGAGCAACTTGGGATAAACCCCCTCGAAATCCAACTCCATCGCCTTTCCAAATTCGACCATCGCCCCGTTAAACATCTTCTGCTTGAGTTGTTGGATACCGGCTGTCAAATGACCTTCAACCTTATCCTGAATTCGGCTTTCCTTGCTTTGAAGTAATTCTTTTAACATGAGGGAGAGTGTTAAGATGGTTTTTATGTGGATAATCAGAAAATAGTAAATCTCATTTTAACATAATTCCATACACCGGACCATAAATACTTTAAAAAAAGTGACAATCCTGAACCAGTACTGAAACCATGATGCTGACCAATTCACCATGGCACCTGCTCCTTGCCTCTCTTTTACCATCCGTCGACATCATCGAACCACAGAGCATACTGCCCGTTCAGAAAGACAAATGGAGGCTCTGTATGGCGAATAGCCGATTGTTCCGGTCCCCTTATATGCGGACCAATGTTTCAAACTGCCAACTTCCCAATTTGTTGAGCTATTCCGGTAAATACTGCGGAAAAGGCTTTGGTTGCTGTTGAATCTGCGCCGAGGCAAAGGTAATATGGGTGAACATTTTCAGCAGCAAGCGCTGTGACAACCGAAAAATACTCTTGTGCACGGGATTGGCTTGTTTTACACCCCATCCAAAATCCAGGCCAATTGTACCAAGCAATCTGCGATGAACTCCAATTTATTCAAAAACATCGATTCAGAACGGCAAAGACCTATTCGATTTTCTGCCAGGTTCCCGGACGGCGGCAAGGGATTTCGTCTTATCGCCCTCTTGGTTCTCTTGCTGCTGGTTGCATCCTGCAATCCTTCACTGAAAATCACTCCCAAAGCGGAAAAGGGAATACTGGACTTAAGATCATGGAGTTTCAGCCAGGATGGACCGATAGATCTTGAAGGAGAATGGGCGTTTTACTGGAACCAATTATCGGAGCACGGTGACTTAATGCATCAGGATGGATTCATCTCCATTCCGGGCAAATGGAACTACCTGGAATTGAATGAGGGGGGAGCCATCGGTGCATACGGATATGCCACATTAAAGCTGAAAATCCTGTTGTCGGAGGCACATTCGGAGGATCTGCTGAAGATTTATCTGCACAGTGCGGACATTGCCCATTCGCTGTCGATTACGGATGCCTCCGGTAATCCCGCAGGACGACCACTAAAAAGCGGAAGGGTGGCAAAATCAAGAGAATCATATACTCCCTTGAGAGCGAGAGACAGTGCAACGTTGACAAGAAGTACCGAGTATACGGCAGTCTGGCGGATTGCCAATTTCGACTCGACCATAGGGGGTGCAAGACACGCCCCCCGCCTGGGAGTGGAACGCCAGATCGTTAAGGAACTGGCAAGAGCAAGATCGCTTCAGTTTTTTAATCTTGGAATTCTGCTGATCATGGGATTATATCACTGGATTCTCTTTCTTTTGCGACCCCAGGACAAAGCCCCGCTTTGGTTTGGCGGGCTCTGCTTCGCCATCCTGCTTTATGGGGTCATTACCCAGAACTACCTCGACACAGCCTTTCCCAATGCAGAACTTTTCGAACTTTATAAAAAACTGGGATGGATCAGCGATTGCCTGGGGATTATCTTCACCCTGCTTTTTCTGAGGAGTGTTTTTCCCGCCCAGGTTAACGAACGGATTCTCAAGGCGATGCTGTCGATCAACCTGGGATTTATCGCCTTTATCGTCGTTGCTCCATTCCGGATTTACGTGCAGGCCTCTTTGTTGTTGTACAGTCTGATTATCCTGATGGTGATCTGGACGTTTTGGATTTTATTCAAGGCGATTACCAAGGAAAAAAGCATCCTGGCCTGGCTCATTCTGATGGGCTTTATTATTGTCATTCTGACCGCTATTAATGATATTTTGCTGGTGGAAGGAATCATCTTTACGGATCATCTGACCCAATACGGCATATCAGCCCTGATCCTCTTCCAGTCCATCGTCATTGCGATTCAGAATCAACGAACCCATCGGGATAAACTGCTGGCTCAAAAACAGGCGTTGATCAACCTGGAAAAAGCCGACCGCCTGAAAGATGATTTTCTGGCAAATACATCACATGAGTTGAGAACCCCCCTTACCGGAATTATTGGAGTTGCCGAATCACTATTAGACGGAGCAACCGGGGAGCTTTCGACAGAGACCAGGAAGAATCTCTCGATCATTGCTTCCAGCGGACAGAGGTTGTACAGTCTGGTTAACGACATCCTCGATTTCGCCCGGCTGAAAAACCAGGATCTGAAACTGCAGATGGACGCCGTGGACATTCGGAAAATGACGGAAATGATGCTGAATCTTGTTCAGCCGCTGGTAGGTGAGAAAGACGTCGATCTGGTTAACAGCATTCCGGAAAACATCGCCCTGGTCAAAGCGGATGAAAACAGGCTTAAACAGATCTTTCTGAACCTGTTGGCAAATGCCATCAAATTTACACGGGAAGGCAGGATAGAAGTTACAGCAGTGTCGGAGAACGGTCTGGTGACCCTGTCGTTTATCGATACCGGCATCGGTATCGAAGCTGATAAGCAGGAGCGAGTTTTTGAGACTTTTGTCCAGGGACATAGTTCGGATTCAAGAGATTACGGAGGAACAGGACTGGGGCTTGCCATTACCAGGCAACTGATTCAACTCCATGGCAGCGAAATCACACTTGTCAGTGAACCCGGGAAAGGTTCCCGTTTCTCATTCAGCCTCCCTGTAGCGAAGCTGTCAGCCGAACCTGATAAAACAACAGCGCCCTCTTCGACCCTGCCCCACATACTTGGCCCTGTCATTGAGGAAAAGACCGTATCCGTAAAACAGTTAGAGCCCCTCGATTCGGATATCAAAGGTAAGACGATTCTCGTCGTGGATGATGAACCGGTGATTCTCCAGGTTCTCAAAAACCATCTGCAAAGCCATGCCTTTAAGGTTCTCAGCACATCTGACGGATTTCACGCCCTGGAGTTGATAGAGAAAGAGAAACCTGATCTGGTTATTCTGGATTTGATGATGCCCAATATGAACGGCTACCAGGTTCTTGAACAGTTACGAATAAACCACTCGCCTTCCCAACTTCCAGTTCTGGTACTGACCGCAAAAAACAGGGCAAAGGATCTGACCCGCAGCTTCAACAGCGGAGCCAATGATTACCTGACCAAACCCTTTGTCAAAGAAGAGCTGCTGAGTCGTATTTACTCCCATTTGAAACTCAAATCGTTCAGCAACCGCTTGGCAGAATCCAACAAACTGTTGGAAGAATTGAATAACTCATTGGAAGGCCAGGTCCTGAGCAGGACTGAAGAACTAAATGACAGAAATATCCAGCTTAAACAGTTGATACAGGTCCTTTGTCATGATCTCCTCAATCCATTGGCCAATGTCGAGTCCATCATTCGCTTGCTAAAACATGATGCCGAAAGCTTTGACTCGATGCTCCCGCTGCTGGATATCTCCATCGAAAATGGGCTGGATATCATCTATTTTGTCAAGCAGATGCAGGCTCTGGAAGATAAACACTTCGATCTTGAGCTTCAGGCTTACAATCTTCATAAGCTGGTTGAAGAAGCAGTTACGATTCTCTCCAAACAGATCGAGGAGAAAAACCTTCGTCTGGAAACAAGAGTGGATCGGGATGCCATCGTGATTGTGGAAAAAACCTCCTTTATTAATTCAGTGCTGAACAATGTGCTGACCAACGCCATCAAGTTCTCTTTCAACGATTCCCTGATCGAGGTTAAGATGACAGAGGAAAACGGAATGATTGCTCTTCAAATCAGTGATTCCGGGATCGGTATGCCGGATGCGATTATTGAGACTGTTTTCGATCTCGATAAGCCGACCAGCCGGTTGGGAACCAAGGGAGAGGCGGGAACCGGTTACGGCTTGCCCCTGGTGAAGAAGTTCATGGCAGCCTACGAGGGTCGGATAGAGCTGGAATCAACCGAAATGCAGGAGGGGGTTGATGACCATGGAACCATCGTCACCCTATATCTCAAATCCGGAGACAAAAACCTGTCCTGAAAGCCGGACCAAATTGCAAGCCACCATAAATCAGGCCTGGGGCAATTTGATGATAAAGCGGGTGCCCTCGTCAATTTTGCTGGAAATCTCAATGTTCCCCTCCAAAGCTTCCACCTCAACAGCCACTGCATCCATTCCCTCCCCCCGACCCGACAAATCGGATACTGCTTCGCTGGTGGAGAAACCTGGACAAAAGATCAATCTGCGTACTTCGTCATCAGAGAGCTTTTCGGTCTCATCCCTGCTAATTAATCCCTTTTCCAGGGCTTTGGATTTGATCACTTTGGGATCAATGCCAGCGCCATCATCGCTTATCTTGACGATCAAATCATCCCCTTGAATCACAGCCTCAACTTGCAGTTCACCCGATTCGGGTTTTCCCAGCATCGTCCCTGTGGACGGCTCTTCAATTCCGTGGTCAACGGCATTGCGAATCAGATGAACCAGGGAAGTAAAAAACGGTTTGAATCGATCGTGTACAATCTCCGTCTCCTCACCCTTTAAAGTCACCTTGAGAGACTTGTTGGTTCGTTCGGCAAGTTCAACGCCATCATTGGCAAACTTTTTCAGGATATTGCGCAGTGGCTGTTTTCTCAGGTTATTTGCCGCGTTAATCAGCTCCGGATCAGGATCGGACAGCTTGGAAAGCGCTTTGTTCAGCAGTATCATTTTTGAATCGGGTATTCGATAGTAATTCTGGCCAGATGCTTCAATTAACTCCCTGGGGACGACATGCTCCAGGCTTTGTAAAGTCCGGTTCAGGGAGTCCTCCAACTCTTCCGTCTCCCTGATCAGAGTGCTTGCCAGATTTTCGGATATTAGATTATCCCCGTTACGTAGGGGCTCTAGCCTTGATTCCATTGTGTGGGCCTTCGCAGCCTCTTCCTCAAAAACATAACTGGCTAGTCTTCCCTTGATGGTGTGACAATGCCTGAACAGAAGGTCCGAATCAATTTCACCGGGAGGTTTGTCCAGACTGGTCTTCATCTCTCCAAGACAGCGTTTGATCTCATTCAGGAAACCGATAAATCCGTGTCGATCCACGGCAATTTTAACAATCATCCGGTTGCGTTCCTCATCTGCCTTCAATTGCTGTTCCAAGCCTCTTTGACGGGTTATATCGGTCAATACGATCATAATACGCCCGTCCAGTCGCTCCCGGGCCGGTATCCAATGATAATCAATCTGATATACCCTGCCATCTTTTTCCAGCTCCGGTGGCAACAAAGCAGCAATCATTTCCAGATGCCCGTCCCGGGCAAAGACTAAGTCCAGTACTTCCTGCCTTTTTTTCATATCATCGGAGAAAAGCAGTTGCAGTGCGTTTTCATTTTCAATCGGTTTAACAAAAAACTCCGTGACGGCCTTAGATGTGTAACGTTGCACAATATAGTCCTTGGCAAAGGAAAGAAATCCCTGCCCGGTATTGTCCAAAAGGTCCTTTATGGCTGCCGTTCGCTCTTTGACCTGCTCCTCCAGATTCTCTGAAAGCTCTTCCACCGTTAAGAAAGCTTTGGAGAAGCGCATTGAGAGTACAAACAATTGAGAGAATATCATCATGAAAAGACCTGCTCCTACCAGGTCTGCCGTGTGGATAATCTCATGATTATACAAAACATCATTAACCAGCGAAGCAACCAAAATAATGCATCCTCCCAGCATCACCAGCGCTCCCTCCCGTTTTCTAAGACTGGCCCTGATCAGCGCATAGAGGTAGTAAAGACAACTCAGACCCATGATAGCCTGGAAATAGACCAGATAGGCCGTAAAAATCAGAGCCGGAACAACCGTGGTAAAGATAATAAAGCCGACTGCGGGAATCATGATCAGATTCAAAATCGTTCCGGGAAACTCCTCCGGGTAGAGAGAACGAATGAAAGCGCTGAAAAATATCAAACCGAAATAGAGAACAAAGTAATCGAGCTTTACCAACATCTCCCAGGAGAGATTCGGAAAAAGAACAGAAAAAATGGTGGAACCGTGAATGCTTAATCGAAAAGCGATTCCCAGGCAGAAAAGCCCGAAAAAGAGAGTTGATCCCTCCTTGCGACGCAAAGCAAACAGGCCGAAGTGGTATAGACTCATGATCAACAGAGCGCCCAGAAGAAAAAGGACAACGATTAGATAGAATCAATCTACTCAACTCGCATAGAGGAACAAGCCAGAGGGATCAGGTCCGAGTCTATTATTATTTCGCCTGTCTGAATACCAATAAAAATGAGATGAGTATTCTTTAGTAGTAAAAAGAGGCTTGCCTATCACCGAAAAAATCCCCATCACTAACCGCACGTCCACAGCAACCTTTGAAGATGGAGGGGCGAAGGAGGAACAGCGCTTTTGTCTCGCGAATTGCAAAGATAGGCGAGAAAACTCTTCAACGGAAAGAACTTTTGATGCTAGAGGGTTTACTTATAGTGTTCCCTTACCAGGTCAGGAACTCGGTTGGCGTGCTTTCTCAAGTTTGATATGATGAGCTGCTTTAAATACTCGCCATCTCCTTTTTCCAGTGCTTTGATGTAGTCCCAGTGTTCCCTTTTCATATTTTCAATATAATCTTGTTCCTGAATCAGCAACATTCTGAAAAATGAAAGATTATCCCATAATAGACCTATCATTTCACAAAGTTTTGAGAAACCTGAAATGGAGTAGAAATAATCATGAAATTGCCGATTCATCTTAAACAGGTCGATTTTTGGAACACTTAAGTTAGCTTCGATATATTCCTGAATTCTACTTAGCCGTTCGACATGCTTGTCGGTCACGCACTTAATGATTCTATCGACCGCAAAAGCTTCAAGTAATATCCGAATCTCATACAACCCCTTTATATCTTCGGCAGTAATTCTTTTAACCGAATATCCAGCATAAGGAGTAAAATCAACAAGACTGGTTTTTTCAAGAGATTTCAGAGCTTCCCGCAACGGTGTTTTGCTGACACCAAATGTCTTTGCAAGCTCATCTGCATTAACTTTATCATCGGCTTTGAGTACATTGGACATAATCATATCCAATATTTTGTCGTAAACCATTTCAGATAATGTTTGCGACTTTATTTTTAGATCATTGTGATCGTTTTGATTGGTGTTCATTTCTTTTTAATCAGTTGATCATAGAGCTGTGTTCGAGCACCTTGCTTTCAAAGAAAAAGCGGCGATGTGTTGATCGTTGATATCGTTACATTCCAGTAGTCCGTTAATTTCGTAAATTCGGATAAGCTTTCCAAAATATCGAGCTTATACAGGCTTAGATCAGAACTCTTTCCTACTCAGCTCGAATGCCGTTCATTGAGTTACAAAGGCCACCTAGAATAAATATTTTTGCTGTTTCTTCAATTAATTCTGCAATGTTCTGCGCTTGTGCCAAATCGGTACCCACCGCAACCATACCATGCGATTTAAGGAGAAAAGCGACTGAGGAGCTGTTCGGCTCATAGTGGTTTACAATTAGTTCAGCATCTTTTGGCAAGACAGCATAACTTCCTGTATCATATACCTTTACCGGTAACTTCAACTTTACTTCAGAATGATACGTGGAAAAAGGTAGTTGCTCCAAAGCCAATGAGCAAGCGGTCGCAAATGGGCTGTGGCAATGAACGACGGCACCGGCATCAGTGAATCTGCGATAGATGGCACCATGTAAGGGGCCTTCTTTCGAAGGGGTCCGTTCGCCTTCAATTAAATTGCCGTTAAAATCGGCAATGACGAAATCTTTATAGGTTGCGGTTGAGAACGACGATTTACTTGCTTTAATCAGCATGTGCCGTCCTTCAAGGCGCAAACTGATATTACCGCCATCGCTTAACTGCATATGCTGCTGATATAGCATCCGCGCGCATCTCTGTAAATCCAGTTGAAGTTGTTTAATCATTCGACATTTCCTTGATTAATGATATCATTTCATGCGCTGCAATTTCGGAAAATGCGCGATCCATAAAATTGTGTTCGACGACCTTGACAGGAATGGCACTATTCAGCCCATCGCAAAAAATATCGATGATGAGTTGGTCCGATTTTGGATCGTAGAGCGTTTCACCTTTCCGCGAGAAACTGCGAAAACCTTTTGTCGGCAATAGTACCTTGACGTTTCCGTCTGCCCGATTCAATCGGTTTACGATGATGCGCGCAATTTCCGAGACTTCATGTTCCAGCAGCTTAACATGTGCCAGATTCTTATTATGCCAATGAACCTTGCGTTTATCGACATCATCGAACAAATTTTCCTTCCACTGGCACATAAAATCGATACCGGCTGGACACACAAGCATCGGAATCTTATTATCAACCCCTGCTGTCAGACGGTTTTGAGCCCCATATCCAAAGCCATACCCAAAATGTTCGTAGACTATCTCGTGTAGCGTAAGATCCATTGTTGCGGTGACAATCCCAGCTGTTATTAGTTCTTCCAATACGCGACCACCGGTCCCGGTTGAATGAAAGCTAACAACTTCATAGTTTTCATCAATTACTTTCCGAATAGCATTTTCGACACCGTCATTGGTCGCACCCATCAATGTTGCTCCAATCAGAACAGAATTCTTTTTGGGTATTTCACGCCCGGCATGTTTGACCATACCGACAAGCGCAGCTACGGCATTGTCTAGAACCGTCCTGCTGATGGAAGTCAACCCTGTGAAATCCGAAATAGACGGCATGGTAACAATATCTTTTGTACCGACAATAGAATCGAATGTGCGCTGACCGCTTGCCACTGTGGACACAATGAGCTTTGGAAATCCGATCGGCAACCCTTTCATGGCTGAGGAGGCTATCGTCGTATTCTGCAAACCGCCGCATGAAAAAATGCCGTTTATCTCTCCACGACTATAAAGTCCGGCTATTAGAGACTTGGAACCTCTCGCCATGATGTCCAGAAGTGTCTGTTGCTCAGAGCCTTCAACCTCCGACCAACTTACTCCCACTTCCTGACTTACATCCGAATTGATATAGTCAGCATCGACGTAGAAGCCGGCGCTGGTACTAACATCGATCATCAATGTTTTCAGCCCTTGTTCTTCAATTTCCTTTGCGACATAGCGTAATTCTGATTCTTTGGTATCAAAGCATCCCAAAATGGCAATTGTTTTCATCAAACTATTATTCCAAACGATTTGTCTAACCAATAAGCGGTGTTTTTTCGATCCTGTCTATTAAAGAGGGCTCGTGAGTGCATAGAATGTAGCTACTGTCTTTGACACGTGCCTTTTGACTTACAATACTGTCCCAGGTTTCAATGATATTATAAAAACGACCTGGCGGTGTAATCTCATAGTGCATTTCCGGAACAGGATTAATATTGTGGAGTTGGAATATGGAATCACCAACACAAATATAGCTTCCCTCGCCTGTCTCGACTTCAACAGACATGTGGCCCGGAGAATGACCAAAGCTTTCATAGGCTCGCACACCCGGCATGATCTCGGTTTCACCACTAATCTGAATGAATTTCATTCCCTCAAAAGGCCTCGTTATACCAAGCGCAGGATGTTCGTAGGACTTAAAATAGAGAGGAATCGGGTCAAAAGCAAACTTAAACTCGCGTTTATGAACGTATAAATCTGCATTGACAAATCGCTCAATCTGGAACACATGATCCCAATGCAGGTGTGTAAAAACGATAATATCGATATCTTGAGGGTGATAACCAATACACTCAAGTTGTTCGTGAATCGCCATTCCCTCAGGCTGCCGAGAAGAAGGATGATGGTATGTGCTGGCCCGATCCGTTGGCGCCATTCCCGTATCGATCAGCAACAATTTGTCTCCACCTTCTACCAGAAAAGTGAAAACCGGCATTTCGATTCGTTCGTCCGGAATATTCGGGATGTAATCTACGACTGAATGGTGATACAGATACTCTTTAGGAACTGTTGTGACAAAACCTGTATTAATCGGTCTAATCTTCAAATTTGACATTGTTTATTCTTACCAATTTGTTGTAAAGCCCTATTCACCGTCGTGAATAGGATTCTTTAGATTTTTCAATTACCTGCCTTGCCATCAAGGACCAGATAGTTTTAAACAAAAACATTTTTCAACCGGAGTTCCCGACGCGATATTGCAACATGAAGAGATTTTTCTTCATAGATACAGAAAATCAAGCCATATGATCCGCTTACTCTTTACCTTCTTAATCCAAATACGCTTCATCCGGAAATGACATTTTCTCATTTCCAACGTTATGCCACTGCTCTTCAAATCAGCTTCTCTCAGCAACACATCGGGAATCTGCCTGGCCTTGGCAGTCAGAATTCATCTTCCATTGATCACTACAAAGAAAATGGGTCACATTGCCGGGCTAATCGAATCCGACCGTTTAAAAATCATTAGACCAAACGTATTTACGGCTTTCATCCCCATCGACAAACACAAGTCTTCTATAACAGGACAAGTGTAATTTGTGGAAAAAGTACCAGAATAACCAGCATTAGGATCATGGCCACAAGGAACGGAGAAGAACCCGCAAATATGTCCTCAACTGTCAGATTACCTGCCCCTTCCACATCATTAAGTGCTGTTTTAACGGTATATACGGAGAGCCCGAAGGGTGGTGTCAAAAGTCCGGTTTCGATGGCGACGATGGAAACGATGCCGAACCAAATCAAATCCATTCCAAAGGATGCCACGATCGGAACCATAACAGGCATCGTAAGCAAGAGGATTGATGTCGAATCCAAAATACAGCCCAACAGCATAAGGATAACCATGAAGATTGCTATCACGGCATAGTTGGGTATATCAAGCAGTCCGATAAAATCTTGAATTGAATTCACAACCCCGCTGATAGCAAGCGACTTGGAATACATTTGAGCAGAAATAAGCAGAAACAATATGCTGCCCGTAGTTGCGCCAGTGGACAAAAGAGTCTGCCATAGCTTCTCCCAGGTGAATTGTCCTTTGGCAATGACGATCAGCAAAGCACCGAACGAACCTACCCCACCCGCTTCGGTTGGCGTAAACCAGCCCAGCCAGATACCTCCCAGAGAGATAAAGATCAAGACAATGATTGCAACCGGTTTGATGACTATAGACCAGTCTATATCACGCGATACTGCCAAATCGTCTGGATTTTCTGATATATGTTCTGCTTTAATTGCTAAATACAGGTAAAGCGTGATGATAAAAGCCAATGTCATCAAAAGACCTGGAAAAACTGCTGCAATAAACAACTCCCCAACCGATTGTTCAGCGAGTGCACCGTAAACAATCATCAAGATACTAGGGGGAATCAACATTCCGAGAATCGAACTACCTGCAACGATGCCGACCGAAATCCTTTTGTGGTACCCCAAACGGTTCATTTGAGGTACGGCGATTTTAGTAAAAACAGCCGCTGAAGCGATGCTGACCCCGGTAATCGCAGCAAAAATTGCATTCGCAATAATCGTCGCAATACCAACACCCCCTTTGACATGCTTCATGGCTTCATTGGCCGCATTATATAACTCTCTTGAAGCACCCGATAGGTTTGCTAATAATCCCATTAGCACAAACAGAGGGATAACGCCGAAAATATATTCTCTGATTGCACTATAAGCGGTTGCATCAAGTACACTGATCGCCGTGTCGAAGCTGCCCACGGACAGGTAAATTCCCAGTATACTCACTGACATTAACGCGAAGCCAAGATGAAAACCGATTAGAACTATCGTAATCAGCAAAGTAAGCGTAATTAATGAAATCGCAACTGCACTCATGACTTGGCTCCTCTTTCTTTTTCAGTAAAATATGGCATAACTATACGTAGGATAGTGAAACCCAGTTCTAGGATCATAAGTGCCGAGCCCAAGATAAGAGCAAATCTGGCAGGTGCCGTTGGTACCCGCAAAGCACCTTCACCCTCAAATTCGCCGATTTCAAGAGCAACGATAAAATGTTTCCAACCAGATGTGATCAGCCAGTAGAATAAGACAATACCAACAATTGATATCACAATATCAATCATTTGCTGGACACTTTCCGGAAACCTGCTATACAACACTGTTGAGCGAACATGCTGTTTTTTATACATGACAAAGGGAATCTGCAGAAAAGTAATCGTAATAATCGAATTACTCACGAGTTCCGGTGTACCCTGCAAAGGCTGGTTGAAAAACACTCTTCCGGCAACATCCCAGACAATGATCCCCATCAGCACAAAAATCCATGCCGACCCAATTGTGTTGGCAACAGAAAGTATGACCTGATGAATCGCGGCTAGCTTCTGATAAAAACGCATCTCAATATCCTATTCGTTAAGATCCCAGTCACGAATCATTTCATAACCGTTTTCTTGCAGGAAATTATAATAGTCGGCGACAATCTTCTTCCCGGGGTAACCCCTTGATTCCAACTCGCTGGCAAGATCACCGACAACGTTCGGCAGCGAAGCGGCCCAAGCTTTACGAGCTTCTGCGGGCAAAGTAAAAATTCTTGTTCCTGCAGCGATCATGCCTCGCTTATCGCTCTCATATCGGTTAAGAATATAATTTGCAGCCTCATCCTGGAAGTCTTCGGCAACAGCTTGCATAACTTTTTGGACTTCAGCGGGAAGCGATTCGAATTTTCTTTTATTCACCGATAAAGCACCAAACGACTGCACGCCGAAATGAGCCTCAACCATATATGGCGCAGCTTCGGAAATTTTGAGTTTGTATGAGGCTCCGGTCGGCTGGATTGTTGCGTCGTACACTCCGGTCTGTAAAGATGTGTAACACTCATTCAGATTTGTTTGCACCGCAATTGCACCCGTGTTTTTCAGCCAGCTTAGATTGGCACCAGCCGCGCCGACTTTAACTCCGGATAAATCCATATGCGATCTTGTTTGAGCCTTGGCAAACATATTATATGGATCCGATACTGAAACCGCCAAAGCAATTTGATTGTACTTGTGAAAGTCTCGTTTGAAGTGTGGATATTTCTTATACATATACGACGATGCCTTACTGACCAAAAGGGGATCTCCCGACTGGAACGGCATCCGGTAAGTCATCCCCTGTAACATCAGTTTCGAGGGCTCAAATACGTACACAATATATCCAACGTCAAGAAGGTTGACTTCAATCGCTTCAAGAACTTCCCCCAACTTTGCGATGGAACCGCCCCAGCCGGTTATCCACTTTATCTGATATTTTGTGTCGATAAGCCGTTTATTCACTTCAGGCATGAAATAGTCGTTCACGGATTTGACCCACTGCCCGCTTTCCGGAGTGTGTCCAGCACCAATCCTCAGTCTGATGATTTGTTTGTCCTTCGCAAGAGCAATTGAGATAGGAACAGAAACGATTATAAGTGTCAAAAACAGACCAACAAATATCTCTCTCATTTTGCATCTCATTTTATCCTCCTCGAATTATCCTGTTTGGTTATTAAATAGTATCTGAAATATCGTATACTTTTTATTTTTTCATTCGTCAAGCCATTTTCTGAATTTCTGCAAATATCCATTCAGAACAATTTAATAGACTGCGCCCACAGTTGCGTTGCAGAATTCTATGACAAAACTGGTGCTTTTTGCATCGTTGTTTCGGTAAACAATCGATTTTATCGCTCTTTTTCTTAATTCCGTCATGGCATAAACACCATGACGGAATTAAGGGGCAATGGTATGGGAGCCAGCGCTTTCACGATCAACATGGGTGCCGCAAAAACCGGATAAATCAACACCGGTATCACAGCAATTACCGGGTATGATCTACATCCAGTCAGTTCGATATATTGCTATACCCCAATAGCAATTTTTTGAACGCGAAACTGTCTGATATGAGCCTTTAAAAGAGGATCAGCCAACGTATAAACGTTCTTGTCCCTATAAACAACCGCATCGTTCTCAAGCTTAATAATGATTTTTCGAACACCGGATGCCGTCAATGTAACCTTTTGATTATTGTTATCTTTCAGCCGCTGGCAGCCGAACAGAGATTCAATGAATGTTCCCGGAAGGGAGCCGCGATTGCTTTCAAGGATCCTGCAACAGGCATTGAGTTCATTCTCATCAAGGGTGGATGTTTTGAGATGGGAGACCTTTTTGGCGACGGCGATCCTGATGAAAAACCGCTCCACCGGGTTTGTCTGGATGATTTTTACCTGTCGAAAACCGAAACCACACAGGAGCAATGGCAGGCCATCACCGGATCCAATCCTTCCAAACACCCAACGGGAGATAATTATCCTGTTGACGCCGTTACAAAATGGGGAGTGGATAAATATATCAAACAATTGAATGCTCAAAGTGGTGGAGGATTTCGTCTGCCTACGGAGGCGGAATGGGAATATGCCTGTCGCGCCGGGGGACAGAAGCTCCGTTTTGGGACCCATAACGACAAAATCGCCGGTGATACTGCCAATATGGAAGGAGAGGAGGACGGATATGTGAACAGCGCCCCGGTTGGAAGCTATCCGCCTAACCCACTGGGGCTTTATGACATGTCCGGCAATGTCTCTGAATGGACTTCGGACTGGTTTGACAGGGAGTATTACACTGACAGCCCTGTCAACAATCCCCGCGGTGCCGACGCCAAAACAGCACGCTATTTCGTTCGTCGGGGGGCCTGGTACAACAAGAAAAGATATCTCAGGTGTTACATTCGAAATTGGAGGGACCCCGGATTTCGTCTCGTCGATCTCGGTTTCAGACTGGCCCGGGATTGTCAGTAAGAACAAATCTTTATACCACTGGGTAAGCTTTGATGAAGTCGAGGGGATTTCGGTTCAGACCCCCTCGACGAAACACGCTCAGGCTATTCGAAACAGACTTCTAGTAACCACGGATTCCGGAGACCTTTTTCGTCTGCCTGTTGAGCAACAGGGAGAGTAACAGACCACAACCAATGCTGGATAAGAATACCATCAGCAGAATTCCGAAATACGGAATCAGACTCAACAGCGAGTACGGAATGACACCGATCAGGAAGTAGAAAAAGCGATTGGTGATGTTAATATTAAGCAGCTCCGCCAGATATCCTCCAATCAGGACAATCCCCAGGGTTTTGGTCACCAGAAGTATCGGCAGGAAAGCCAGAATCATGGAAATGGCCAGGGGAAGCGTTATCACCAGCAGAATCGAAAACAGAATGATCGTGGGATACATGAAAATCGGAATCAATCCCCAGAGAGCATTAGACAGAATTCCGCTGCGGTCCAGTCGTTTCTCCAGCGCTTTGGTGGCAGGAATAAACAGCAGGATGAAGCCGAAAACCGCCAGGGCCGTTTTAAGAAACACCCAAAACCAGATGGAGTCATGGGGCCCTTCAAAATCATGGCGTTCCTCCCAGAAGCGGTCATCTTTTTCCTCAAAGACAACTTCTCCGGACACGCGTGATTTAGCCTCCTCGCTCAACGGCAGATCCGATTTGTAGGTCAGGTTTCCTATAATTTTTCCCTCTTCTCCAAATCTGATTTCACCGGCATAGGCCCTGACATTACCGCGTATCTCATTGTCGATATGAACCGTACCTGCTCCGACATACAGATCCCCCCGGATTTTGCCTTCCAGGAGCGCATTTTTGGCACCGATAAAGGTGTCACCCACAACCTGGCTTCCGGGCTCCAGTCTTACCGTCTGGCCGCCCAGAAAACTGGTACCCTTTACAGGACCGTTAACCGTAATATTGCGAGCACCAATTTTTAATCCATTGTCAACCCCTCCCATGGCATCTACGGTTTCACCAAAGGCAAACAGCGCAAGGGAAAGATCTCCCGTAAAATCGAGGCGCTCTCCTATGAAAAAGAGATCTCTGGCACCACCCGAGAAAGCAAGCTGACTTCCGAGGAAAATAAAATCCTCGTCGAACTGTCCGCTTTCATCCAGGTTCTCCCTGTCAAACTGGAGTTCAGCAGCCTGCAGATTAAATCCCAGGCTCATAATAATAAGAAACAACATTGTTAGTCTGATTTTCATGTGATTCTCCTGTTTATAAATGAATTGTTTTTATTGGATGTCGCTATCCGAATGAGTTGCCTTTAACTGATTATGATTCTATCAGCAGGAATCCCTTCCCGGACCAGTCTTATCGGATGAATGGCAAGGTTTTCTGACAAACGGTCGAATTCTGCCTGTGAGCGGCATCGGTTTATCAAAAATCCAATCGTTTTTTCAACACAGGGGCTTTTCGTCGGGACAGTTCGATCCTTGAACCATCTTTCAACTCAATCAGGTAATTCCCCTTGAAACCCTTGTGAATAGTAGTGATAAAATCCAGATTGACCAGGTTTGCGCGGTTGCTTCTGAAAAACCCTTGGTGACTCAGCTTCTCTTCATAATAATTTAGAGAGTGATCGGCCAGAAAGCGACCTTCCTCCGTTACAATAAAACTAAGGCCTTCTTCAAAGCAGATCTTGTGGATCCGGGAGATCGGGATAATCTTGATTGTTCCCTGGAGCTTCACCGAAATCTTTTCCAGTACTTCGCCCTCTTCCTCAACTGCCGGCTCCTGTTTAGGCTTCTCCTGTAAGGACAGCTTCTCCATGATTTTGGTGATAGCCTGATCAAAGCGATCCCTGCTGACCGGTTTAGTCAGGTAGTCCACGGCATTTATGTCAAACGCGTCCGCTGCATATTTGGAGTGGGCGGTTTGAAAGATGATCAGTGGAGGCTTCTGTAGTGAAGCCAAGGATTTAAAGACTGAAACCCCGGGCATATTAATATCGAGAAAAGCCACATCCGGCTCCACCTCCACCATTTTCTCCAAGGCGACAGTCCCGTTCCCGGCTTCAGCTACAATTCTGAATTGAGAATAGGATGACAGGAGATCCTTCAGTCGCTCCAGCGCGTGTTGTTCATCGTCTGCAATAATTACTCTGATCATGGCTCCAAATATATGTTAATTCCCCCGTTTTCAATCAAAAACTGTCCCCCGAAATGTTCAATCCGCTTTTTGGTGACAGTCAACCCAACACCCTTTTCGAGCATCCCCGGTACAATGGACGCTTCGGAATCCACAATGGAGAGGTGAACTCTCTCCTTATCCTTATTGATATTTATGCGAATTGTCAGCCGCTCAACCCGGTCCAGGTTGTGTTTGATTGAATTCTCCACCAGGGGCTGAAGAACCATTGGCGGGATTCGAGCTTCCACGCTTCCGCTGAGTTCATAATCAAGCCGCTCACCGAATCTCATCTTCTGCAGAGCCAGATACTTTTCCACGATGGTCAGTTCCTGCTCCAGATCAACTGTCTCCACTTCACTGTAATCCAACTGGTAACGCAAAAACTCCGATAGATTGATGAGGGCGGTTTCTGCCCGGACAGGATCCTTCAACAGGGAAACCAGCAGATTGAGAGAGTTGAACAGAAAATGCGGGTTGATCTTGGATGCGAGCAGATTCAGTTCCATTTGCGTTTTCAGTCTTTTCTCCTCACTGAGAGCTGTCTCCCTGGCCAGAATCCGATGCTGAAAGAGGCTGAATCCATTAACAATAACATTTAATGACACAAAAAACAGCAGGTTGATCAGCAGATAGGTAATCGTTCTGCTCCCCGGATACAAAAAAGAGGCGGGATTGGCAATGAGAAAGGCAATTCCGGTGATGATCCCCGTTCCCAACAACAATCCAAAAGAGAGCAAAAGCACGGGAAACACCCGCTCCGATCTCTCCGCCAGAAGACGGGTAAAATAGAGGCTGATAAAGACGGTAAACCCTAAAGCCAGGGAATCGATGATCACTATCTCCGATGAGACCAGGACAAAACCACTGTAGCTCACTCCTACGATCAGGTTGAGCAACCAGCCTATCGCCTGTGAAAATCCGATAATAAGCAAGCCTACGCGGACTATTGAGAATTGATTATTCAAAACCGGGTTCCCTGTTGAGTTTAACCGTCATTCATTTCTGCCAATCTATGTCGTTTGATTCTTAAGGTAAAGCACAACCTGACGGTTACCTAAACATATCTGACCACCCAATCCGCAAATTCGACCGTTCAACCCTTTTTCCATCGCATTCATCCGAATTCCGTGGTGCGGTTTCGGAACTTGAGTCAATCTATCATCAGAAGTTCGCAAAAAGAGGGGTCAAATCTTTCTTTGACCGGAATCCCGACTGAGGTCGAAGAAAGATCTGACCCTTCTCTCAAAGATTAACCTTTTACGGAGAAATCAGATGAAAAATTTGAAATGGATTGTAGGATTTTTAGTTGTGATATCAATGTTTTCCACAACTGCCTTCGGATTCGGCTATCATCATGACGATGACGGATCCTGCGACACAAAACCAAGATCCTTCAGGAAAGGATATGCGGAAAAAATGGATCGGATTGATGACGGATTTGTCTTCTTCCCGGGACTCGAAATTGGAATGGGTTCAGGTGCGCTTTCAGCATCCCTGGGATTGAATCTCGGTTACAAACGAGGACTCTTTTTCGCAGGAACCGCTCTTCGGGGACAGGTGATTAACATCGATCGCGTCAACTACCAGTTTGTTCCCCCAACCTTGAATATCAGCGGATTGAGCGTTTCCAGAATCCCTGAAACGGAGAACTCCCAAAACAACAGAACCCTGGAAGGCTGGTCCGTGGGATTCGGAATGGGAGGCAAACTGAGTTTTACCCAGTTGGTGGAAAAGGATCCCGATACCGACACAGAGGAAGAATACCTGATGATCGGTCTTGGCTTTGGTTTCTGATTTTCCTTCCAAGAGAGGAGGATTGCTTGATTTAATCTCCTCTCTAAAAATCTTTCCTCAACAGCTTATCAAATCGAGACGTCACTCCCCCCTCTTACAGCTTGACCCCCGGTCTTCCTTGGTTTAAGATCCAATCTAGTCAATAATTCCGTAAAACACCGAATGATTGTAATTTGCAAAGGGGGGATTATGAAAAAGATTGGAAAATATCTGAAAAACACGGTGCCAAGAAGGCTGTTTCTAAAATGGCTGGCCAAGGCGGCCTCGGCCACAGCGATGTTATCGGCTTTTGGTGTGCCCGGGAAACTATTGGGAAGTGCCAAAACAACAGGATCCAACCTGACATCGCCAGGCAGAACGCCACGAATCAAGGTTAACGGAAACACGGGAACCCTGTTAAAAAACGGACTGATTGTGGATGGCACCGGCAGCAAAGCCTATCCGGGGGATCTGTTGATTAAAGGTGAGAATATCGAAGCGGTCACCCCGGGTGAAATTGAGTTTAACGGACGGACCGTGGACTGCTCCGGAGAAGTAATTGCGCCCGGATTTATCGATATGCATTCCCATATGGATTGGGTCCTGCCCGCTGAAGGCTATCATGAATTAAAAACCCCTTTTACCCAACAGGGCATCACCACCTTTGTCACCGGTAATTGCGGATTCGGTGTTGCGGGATTCAGGAAGAACAGCAAATTCAGGAATATGCTGGAAACCAGAACATCCGGGCTTTACCCCTTGTCATGGAATACCATGGAGGAGTATTTCAGCGTCCTGAATCGACAGGGTATTTCCCACAATATGGCCAACCTGGTCGGACACGGTACCACCCGCGCTTCGCTCAGGGGTTATGACGCCTCCCCCTTAAGCGATGCCGAAATGGAGGAGATGCTCATGCTATTCGAAGAGGCTATGGACCAGGGAGCCTACGGTGTCTCCTTTGGGCTCCAGTATGAGCCCGGAGTTTTCGCAACCCTCCCCGAAATGAAAAAAATCGCGGAACTGGTGAAACGTAAAAACAAGCTCATTACCGTTCATGCAAAGGCCTATTCATCGTTATCCGGCACCTACCCCCTGGAGCTTTTCGGAACGCCACATAATCTGCTGGCAATAGAGGATATGCTGAATCTGGCCAGGGAAACCGGGGTCAAACTGCAACTCTCACACCTGATCTTTGTCGGCGAGAGAACATGGAAAACCTTTGACAAGGCCATGGAGATGATCGACGCGGCTATCGCAGAAGGGCTCGATATCAAGTTCGATACTTATGCCTATCACTGCGGTAGCTCGATCATTAACGTCTTCATGCCGGAATGGTTTCTCGCCGAAGTTCCCGAAGCTTTTGAGAGCACCACCTCGCTCTTGAGATTGAGGGCCGAAATCACCCTCATCGAAAAACTCCTCGGTTTTGGTTATCAGGATATCCAGATCACCAATGCCGGTCATCCGGAGTTGAACAAATTCAACGGGATGTTCCTTACCGATATTGCCGAAGAGAGAGACATGGGACAATTCGAAAACTTTGTTGACTTTGCCAGGCAGACCAACGGCAAGGCCCGGGTGCTAAACCATCGTTACAGCAACGAAGAACAGGTCAAAGCCATGATGCAACATCCCGCCTCCCTGTTTCAAACTGATGTCGAAGTGGCAAGAGAGGGGGTCCAGAATCCCGCAGCCTTTGGAAACTTCCCCAGGTTTCTCCAGTATGCCAGGGATGATCGCCTGCTGAGCCTGGAAGCCGTAATCCACAAGATGACAGGTGCGGCCGCAGAGCAATTTGCGATTAAGGACAGGGGAGCCTTACAGAAGAATATGGCAGCCGATATTACGGTTTTCAACTGGGAAAAGGTGCGGGACAACAACACCAAGGAAAAAACGGATCAGAAACCCACGGGAATCGAGTACGTTTTTATCAACGGCCAACCGGCGCTTGCCGACGACCACCTGGACGTCTCCATTCTTCCCGGTAAGATTCTTTGAGTCGGATACGGGGTCGATTCTCTTTCATCGATCCCTTCACTTACGGATTCACCGTTCGTCGTAGGCGGTTCCCCAGGCGAAATTTTCCTTAACCTGGTTGAGAATGAGGGAGGTTTCGGTGGTGATCATACCATCGATTTTGGCAATCTTGTTGTAGAGAAGGTCGTTCAGCTCGTCAAGGGATCTCACCATAAAGTCGATATCGATATCCATACTGCCGGTCATCAGGTTCATAAAAACAACCTCCTTCAGGCTGAAGAGCTTTCTTAGAATAGCGTCCTTTTTCTTGATATCGATCCGGATTTTGATATTGCCGGAGATTTTGAATCCCAGTTTGACCGGATCCCCCACCGCCAGGATTCTGATATAACCCTCCTCAATCAGTCTTTTTACCCTGGAGCGGACCGTTGCTTCAGCTATTCCCAGTTCTTTGGCGATGACAGTATTTGAGAGTCTCCCATCTTCCTGAAGCATATTGATGATCCGGCAGTCAATCCTGTCAAGTCCGGTTTCGTTATCCTCCAGGTACAGTTTCTTTTTAGGCATTCATCCTCCCGTATTGCGCCATCGGGAACCGCTTTTTTCCCGATTTCAAACTTGATTCGTTTTTTTTTACCGATTTACGTGGAGTCGTTTCATAAAAATCCATTTTCACCCATCTGACAGATCAGTCAAGGGAAACTCCTCGAAAATATTGTCGGAAAGGTCGACCAGCAACAATCGGTTTCGAAGCAACCCGTTGCGATCCAGGAGTAGTTTGATGACTTCATTGGTTTCCAGCGAGGCGATTAGAAAAACAATTGCAGCCAGGCAACTGACCGGCTCCGAATCGGACGTCTCTTCTCCCAACTGATTCAATATCTCCTGTAAACCGGAATCTCCGGGAAGAATTGTGGTAACATATCCCGAGATTCCCGAGACAGCGGCTGACACCAGCGGTTTATCGCCATTCCGGGCAGCCTGCTCCAGATCGAAACGGGCTTCCAGGCTGTCCAGGCAGTCGACCACAACATCCGCCTCGCCCAGAATTTCAGACGCATTGTCAGCAGTTAAAAAATCGATATGAGGATTGAGATTAAGATCGGGGTTAATCGTTTTCAGTCGACGTGAGGTTTCATCCACTTTCAGGTTGCCAATAGTCTCTTCGGTGCAAACCAGTTGCCGGTTCATGTTGCTCGGATCAAACCGGTCCCGGTCAACCAGGATCAGATTTCCGATGCCCGTCCGCACCAAGATCTCCGCAACCGTTCCTCCCAAACCTCCCAAACCCACAATACAGACCTTCGAGTGAGACAGTCTGGCCTGTTCTTCCTCTGAAAGGGTATCAATGTTACGGCTGAAAGCTTTGGGAACCTGAAAATGGATCAAGGCTATCCTCCTCTCATGGGGGGGAAAACCTTTACCAGCTCTTCTCCCTGCAGCAAACTCGTTGCCTTGCTTCGATTGCCGTTGATAAATACAAGCAGTGGTTTATCAGGTGGGACACCAAGCCTGTTCAGCACCTCCCTGACCGAATCACCGGTTTCAATTGGGTGATTGTCATCAGATGCTGAGGCATACTTCTGCAACCCGGCATACAGCTTTAAATGAATAGTGGTTTTCATAACAAACCGGGGCTTTCAATCCCTGCTACCACCAGCATGAATCAGAAGGGAACAGTTCCCGGAAGACAACCTGGTGTTGCCTGTTCCCTTCAATCCAACCCTAACTGGTGGCGAGATAAGTTTCGTACTGTTGGACAAACCGGTCCTCAACACCCAAAGCCTTAAGCTTTTCCAGGGTTGGCTTGCCTTTATCATCCCACCCTCTCAGGCGGTAATACTCCTGCATAGACTTCATAAAGGCCTCCTCGGGCATTGAAATGTCCTTGGGAGGACCTGATTTCAGATTTTCCTGGTGAAACCGTCCGGGCAGTTTGTCATCACCGCCGTCAAATCCGGCCATGATATTAAAAATCCGCTGCAGATTGAAAATCCTCTCACCGATAATATCGACCTCTTCAGCCGTCCATTTTCCGCCATAGGTGACGCTGTAAAGTTTGGCCAGGTTGTCACTGGCTACGGGCCAGAAATCGCAGACCCCCATGGAGAACTTGGCAAACTGGCTGTTCTGTAACCCAACCACCAGGTCCGCCTTTCCTTCATAAGTATAGGGATCCAGATCACCCCAGGCTTCAGCTTCGATGGGATAGGCACTCATATGACATCCTCCCCTGGGTGCGCTGACATAAGCAAGGCCCATGGCCCAGGACCCCCTGGGATCGTACCCGGGAATCTCCATTCCCTTGACATGCATGGCAAACTCGGCACCGCCATATTTATCCGCGAGTTTTTTGGTACCCATCGCCCCTTCTGCTCCCACACCCTCTTTGAAGGCGATTTTTCTGACCATCTCGACCGCCTTTTCCGTTTCGCCGAAGCGGATACCGAAATCATGCAGCCCTTTCTCCGTCATTTCCATCATGTAAGCGATAACCGCTCCTGCGGAAATGGTATCCAAGCCAACATCGTCACAAATCGAATTGATCTCGATGATTCGATCCCGACTGTCATTTCTGATACTGGAACCGCAGAGAGCGATGGTTTCATATTCCGGTCCCTCCACATCCGATTTCGAGCCTTTCAAATAGTTTCCGCAGGCAATGGCGCAGGAAAAACAGGCTTTTTTTGCAGCCCTGACCTCTTTCATGGATGCGGAGTTTATCTTCTCGAATCCTTCGAAGGTCCCTTCCTGAAAGTTGTCCGTTGGCAGTAAACCGGATTCCTGGGAAAAATCAACCAGGATAGGGGTTCCATCGGTGTAGATTTCATACTCGGCGTCATCAATCTTGTCTGCCGCATGCAGCTCTTTGGCCACCTTCAGACACTCTTTCATGTCCGGAACGTGAACATCGAGCCAACCCCTGATAGCGACGGCTTTCAGATTCTTGCTTCCCATTACCGCCCCGATACCTCCCCGTCCCAACTGACGATATCTCTCGGTCGAGATACAGGAGAAGAGTACCTGGTTTTCTCCTGCCGGACCATTGGCCAAAACCTTCACCTGCGGATCTCCAGCCATCTCCTTGATCCGGATCTCCGTTTCAAAGGTCCCGACACCCTTCAACTCGGCAGCGGATCTGATTTCAGCCTTATCCGGATCGAGATAGAGGTATGACAATTCTTCGGCTTTACCGGAGATGCAGATGGCATCATAGCCGGCGTATTTCAGTTCGGCTCCGGCATGCCCGCCTATGGAACCATCGGTAATGGTGCCGGTTTGCGGCGACTTGGTGGCGATGGCAAGTTTGGCGGAGCAGGACACGATGGTCCCTGCCATGATCGATGAGGTCATCACGATCTTGTTTTGAGGAGACAGGGGATCAGTTTTGGGATCCAAATCTTCCATCAGAATCCGGGTACCCAATCCTTTCTGTCCCGTATATTTCTCAGCCCATTCAGTTGGAATCGACACGGTTTCAATTTTACCGGAGGTCAGATCCACGTTCAGCATTTTTCCTATAAAACTGTTCATGTCGTTTCCCTCCCTGCTTGCGTTTTTTTCTCACGGAAGTAGATTACCTCCTTGGGACACCAGTCAATACATTGGGGCTCTCCTTCACACAGATCACAAATCACTGATTTACCTTCGCTGTCGTACCGGACAGCATCCAGTGGACAGGTTTTGGAACAGGTCTTACACCCGATACAAAGATTCCGGTCAACCAGTATCCATTTTCCATTGCTCGATATGGCATTTTCCGGGCAAGTATCAATACACTTATTACATTGATTACAAAAGTGAATTCCGATATGAATTCCTTTCTCATTATAATCGTGTTCAACATTAATCCTGGCTTTTTCCGGATTGAAGCATCTCTCATGCCAGCCCGAACAGGCCAACTGACATAGCTTGCATCCCGTGCAGGTCGCTTTTTTCACTCTTAAAGGCATTATGTTCTCCTCCTCTAAAGATCATATGCATGACTTAACATCTTTTGTTTGAGATCTTTTTATTAGAATGACCGGTAAATGTCAATTTATTATTGCGATATGTTCTGTTTATCTGATATTTTGCTGCGCTTTCTGATACTTCTCTGGTTTTTTTCGTTCATCTTCAACAATCTTGAATAAAACCAGGATTTCTTCCAATTGAAATTCAATTCGAAATCCGGATCAGGCAACACCTGACGATCAAAAACGGATGTGGATTAAATTCAATCTCAACTCCTGTTTTTTCAGGCTTATGAAGAATAAATCCTCCACCCGCGGATTTAATGACAGCAGAACCAAACCGGAATAAAATCCTAATTATTGATAACAAAAATCATCAAATATCGCGAAATTTTTGGTTTATTAAGTAATATTTCGCAGTTTTTCTTGACTTTGATTTTCCCGAAGTACTATAAATGACAAGCATAAATCCTTGAACCCTGACAGAAAACAACCGGGAGCATTGCTTTTTTTCAAACAAGAAAGCGATCGGAATGGAACTGTCAACAAGAAACCCGGGAATTTCAACCAAAACTGCGTAAAGGAGGAGGCATGGCCATCGATAAATCCAAGGCTCTGCAGGAGGCTACACGTATCATCGATTATATCCTGAAAGATGATCTGAATAACGATGAAAAAGACACCATTGTCAAAGACTCAATCGACAACTTCAATGAACACGTAAATCCCGGCTGGCTGGTTTACCGGAAATCCGTATCCACCAATGAAGCCTTTATCGAGTGGGAAGATTCGGAAGAGACCTTTAAGGATCTTTATGGCAATGAATTCATTGATTGTCTTGGCGGATTCGGTATTTACACCGCGGGCCATAGAAATCCCGAAATTGTCAAGGCCGTACAGGCACAATTAAACCGTTACTGCCTTCACAGCCAGGAGCTGGTTGATCCGTTGAGAGGATACCTGGCAAAACTGGTTGCCATGATCACCCCGGGAGATCTGCAATACGCCTTTTTCACCAACGGAGGAGCCGAAGCCAATGAAATGGCTCTGAAACTGGCACGGCTGGCTTCGGGAAAGCACTATTTCATTTCCACCGTCAACGGATTTCACGGTAAGTCACTCGGGGCCGTCTCCGCCACCGGAAAATCCGACTATCGCAAACCCTACCTGCCGATTATCCAGGGCGTGCAGCATGTGGAGTATGGAAACGCTGAAGCCGCCGAAGCTGCCATCAAAAACCTGATTGCCGTGGGAGAAACAGTGGCCGGTTTGATTGTCGAGCCGGTTCAGGGCGAAGCCGGAATCGTGTTACCGCCCGAGGGATATCTCAAGCAATTGCGTGAAATCTGCGATAAGTATGAGGTCTTCCTGATCTTCGACGAAATCCAGACCGGTATGGGAAGAATTGGTGCTCTTTGGGGAGCGGATTATTTTGACATCGTACCTGATATCATGACTTTCGGCAAGGCCTTTGGTGGCGGGGTTATGCCCATTACCGGTATCATTGCCAGACCCCATCTCTGGACCGAACAGCTCAAGGAAAATCCCTGGATTCTGGGATCTCCCACCTTTGGCGGTAACCCCTTGGCCTGTGCCGCTGCTATTGCCGCCATTAAATACACTCTGGAGCATGACCTGCCGGGGCAGATTGCCGAAAAGGGCAAATACCTGATGGAAAAGCTGGGAGAGATGCAGTCCAAATATGATATTCTGGTGGATGTCAGGGGTATCGGATTTTTGATCGGCCTGGAGTATCCAACTCCCGAAATCGGCTGGGCCGTTTCCAAAGGACTCTTCAAAAGAGGTGTCATGACAGGCGGAACCCTGAACAACGCCAAGGTTAACAGGATCGAGCCCCCCGGAATACTCTCTTATGAAACCCTGGATAAGATCATATCCAGGCTAGATGAAACCCTGGCAGAAGTCCAGGAAGAATTCAAGGGAACCTATTAGGCCTATCCCAAACCGTGAAGAGGGGTTGCCGCAACCCCTCGCGCCGTATCAACAAGCGACAAAACAGGAGTACCAATGAAGATCAAAAAGGTTGCCATTATCGGAACCGGTGTACAGGGTAGTATGATTGCCAGACGACTCAATGACGAACCGGAGGTGGAGCAGATTGTATGCGCTGATGTAAATTACAAGGCAGCCCGATTGCTGCAGGATGAACTCGAAAAAGTCACTGCAAAAGAGCTAAATGCCCAAAATGCTGAACAGGTGCTGGGAGCAACTGGCCCGGCCGATCTGCTCGTCAACGCCTTGCCTCCCGATTTAAATCCGATCCTGATGAAGGCTGCCCTGGAAGGCGGTATGCACTACCAGGACATGGCATCAGGACCGGTCAAGGACGTTGGATTTGTGGAATCGGTTACCCGACAGATTGATCTCAACGACGATTTTAAAAAAGCAGGACTCACCGCCCTTATCAATACCGGTTCGGCGCCGGGGCTGGTGAGCATAGTGGCCCGTGAATCTGCCGATAAAATGGACCAATGTGAGAGAATTGAAATCGTTATCTATGACGGTATCTGGACCAATCGATTTATTCCCTTCTGGTGGTCACCTGAAACCGCCTTTGGCGATATGGCGGCTAATGCCATTATTTACAGAGATGGTAATTATCATGAGGTTCCGCCATTCAACGATCCCGTACTCTACGAACTCGATGGGCTTGGCAAGAGACGGGTTGTGGACCACGAGCACGAGGAACCTGTCACCTTCCCCATGTATTTTCCTGACCTGAAATATGCGGGTTTGAAATACGGTGGACCTGCCCTGGAACTGGCCGAGTCCCTGTATAATATGGGATTACTGAGCAAGGAGCCGGTTTCGATCAATGGCGCCAGTGTTGTCCCTTTTGATCTGATCTGCAAACTTACACCGGCCGCGCCTTCCGACCCCGATTCCATCCGTGATGCTCTCTCCGATGGTATGGCAATGCAGGAAGGCGCGACCCTTGTTCGCGTGGAAGGGAAGAAAGAGGGACGTAAGATTCGCATCGATAATTATATCAATGCTCCCGGTCTGGTGGAATGTTTCGAAAAATACAATACGACCCATGAAGCCTTCGTTACCGGTCAATCCGCATTTCTGTTCTCCAAGCTGTTTGTCAGGGGAAAAATAGATGCTTCCGGCGTTTATCCCCCCGAAGTCCTGGAACAGGATGCCAGAACCTTTTATCTCCAGCAGGCCGCAAACCTTGGAATCACCGTAAACGAAACCGTTTATCACTGACCTCCCCGGTTCCCCGGTATTCACAAGTCCGGCCTCCTGCGACCGGCCCAACCTCCTCCTGTTGGGCCGAAACCCCTTTTTCAAACAGGCTGCTCATCAACCCTGAAACCGGGAAAAACCATGAATCCCCGCTCTCTCAACGAATCCGTTTATTGGATATCCCAGGCTTCCCTGAAGCAAAGTCAAACCGCCAACCCCTTTCCCAAAAAAGCTGATGTTGCCGTTATCGGAAGCGGTTATACCGGTATGGTGGCAGCCATCCAATTGAGAAAGGCAGGGTCTGATGTCTGTGTTCTGGAGAAGGACAACCTCGGCCAGGGAGCCAGCTCCCGCAACGGTGGGATGGTTCTGACAGGATTAAGCATTGGCTTGCGAAAAATACTGAATAAATTTGGTCGGGAAAGACTCGGGCGTTACTATCAGGAGTCCGTACTTTCCATTGATCGGGTGGAGGAACTGGTGAAGGAAGGCGATATTGACTGCGATTTCAACCGCTGCGGTCATCTGGAAGCCGCTTATAAACCTTCACACTACAACGGACTTTGTGAAGAGCAGGAGTTTCTGGGTCGGGAACTCAACCATGAAACCCGACTCATTTCTCCCGATGATCAACAGGAAGAAATAGATTCTCAGTTCTATTGCGGAGCCTTGCTGGATCCTTTAAGCGCCGGAATCCAGCCGGCGAAGTACATGTCGGGTCTGATCCGTTTGGCAAATCAGATTGGTGTGCGGTTGTTTGACAGAACTGAAGCCAGATCGATATCGCGTCACGGCAATAGCTTTGCCTTGACGACAAGTCAAGGAGAGCTGAGAGCCGACACCATCGTTATCGCCAGCAATGGCTATACCTCCGGCGTTACCCCCTGGCACCGGAGGCGTGTGGTTCCTGTGGAAAGTTTCATGATTGCGACAGAACCACTGGCAAGCAATCTGCGCCAAACCCTGATTCCGAAAGGACGCATGATTTTTGATACCAAACGCTTTCTGTACTATTTCAGGATGTCGCCCGAGGGCGACAGGCTGTTGTTCGGCGCCCGCCCCAAACACCCGGGTAAATCAGTAGCCGGAAAAGCAGAGGATATGCGCAGGGAGATGGTGAGCGTGTTTCCACAATTGAAAGCTGTCGGAATAGAGTATGCGTGGGGTGGTAACGTTGGATTCACCTCCAACTACCTGCCCCTGGTCGGAGGCGGGGACGGTATCTACTATGCGCTGGGATATTGCGGACATGGAATAGCCATGGCGAGTTACTTTGGATTTGAACTGGCCGGAATGATTCGGGGAAAACCCAGTGATTCCATCTTCCTGGAGAATCAGCCCTCCTCCATCCCGTTTTACCATGGCTATCCCTGGTTCCTGCCCCTGGTTCACCAGTGGTTTCGTTTTCTGGACCGATTAAATTGAGCGACTGATCGCGTCTATCCCTGCCCATTCGGCCGCATATTGGATATCGACCGGCACTTTTCCTCTATTTGTGAATCACCGACAGTTTTTCCCTGTCCTTGGCCACTCTATACTCGGACTCCATTTCAACCAGACCGATGGGAAACCCGTATTTATCCGTCAGCTTTAAGAACGGCTCGGAAGGGAACCATTCCGGTCCGAGAACCCCTTTTCCCTGCCACTCTCCCTTAGCCAGCAATTCCATCATGATAACAGGACTGAAAGCTGTCTGCGCCACAACCGCCTGGGAGCCAATCTCCCGCATACATTGTTGATTATCCGCCACCTGGTACAGGTAAACATTTCGCTCAAGGCCGTCTTTCAATCCTTTGACCCAAACCCCGGCAACCGTTTTCCCGATCATCTCATGACCGATAGAGACAGGATTCGGGGCACAGGCAGCGATTACATCCCTGGGGGCCACCTCGACCTCCCCAACCCTGACCTTTTCCGTCCTCTCCAGATTCAGCTCCCTTAATACATTGAGGGCATTGATAAATTCATCTCCAAGCCCGAACTTGAACGTCACTTTTTTCAACCCTTTATCCTCGAAGTACCGGGGAAACATCAGCACCTCTTCATGTTCCACATTAACCATCTCGACCGGCCCTACACCATCCGGCAATTCAAAGACCTCAGGATCGGAAAAGGGCTCTGTTGTATACCACCCCTTCTCTTTTTCCCAGACAACCGGTGGATTTAAGCACTCCTCAATGGTAGTCCAGATAGAAAACCCGAAGGCGATATTACGTCCTTCCACCCGCAGGTTACTGCCGTCGCGCACATTCAGTTCATGAATTTCATCAAAAAGAGCATCATCAGCAAACCGGGCCAGCACATTCACCATGCCGGGTTCTACCCCTGAACCGACGACTGCCAGAAGGTTTTTCTTTTCCCATTTTTCGGATTGATCGTATTGCAGATCACCCAGTTTGACATGGGTTTTGGTATAAGGTTGATCCGGATGTTTCTCAGAAAGGCTCATAGCCATATCCATATAGTAACAACCTGCTTCAAATGCGGCATCGAATATCGGCATATTGAAACGGGGATCGCAGCAGTTTAAAATCAGATCCACGTCATATCGGGTTGCAAGGCCGACCAACTCGTCCCTGTTTCCTGCATCCGCTTTTTCCGGGATGAAACGCTGTTTTTGATCCAGTTTTCCAGCAACTTCTTTGGCTCGATCCAGGTCGTAATCGCTGACAATCATCTGATTAAGCCATTCCGATTCAGGATCATAGCGATGTATTAGTGAAGCTATCGCTTCTCCTACACCGCCAGCTCCGACCATTAGTACTTTCATATTGATTATTCCGTTTTAAATTAACCTATCCGCAGCGTCGTTTATTACTCCGGATATGAGAAAAAACCAAACCCCGGAAAAACGATTACAGGACTCAGTTCCCATTCACACAAAACAACAAAAAACGACAATAAAGTAAATTTATTCAGTTTAAAAATAACTTTTCGTGGAATTCACTCGTATTTATTGGAAATTTTCGTTTTATTTTAAATTCTCAGCAAAATGGTGATTTGTCAATATGATTCCAATCTCGACTCCGGTTGATATTTTTGACATGATCAGATTGATTAGTTTTAATATGTGACCTTATGCAGGTATGAAACTAACAATCCTTCCGGAAAGCCGAAAAATCAGGATGCACATTCATTAAAAAGCAGATTCCCAGGAAAAAGCAGTTTTATAACAGACAATATCGTATATTAAACCCGGTGTTTTTTAATAAAATCGCAGAAAAAGGTTGCTTTTTTATGCTCATGGATTATAAAGAAAGTGCGTTATAAAAACGCATTCCGTTTCCCGGAATATCAATCCGAATTAGCAGACGGATTCCATCAGATAAAGGGGGCATCGATTTCATTATTGAGTTTACCCTTTTTTTTGTTGGTCGATTCCCAAGTAAGTTATCCGGGCAGGCTTTCTGCACTGATAAATTCAGTATTTTCAAGAAGATATTTCCGGGTATTACAGGAAAGCACAGCCGATTCTTTGAAACAATCTGAGACAGACTGAACCGCAACCTTTTTAGTAATCCGGGAAGTGCCGGGACACCGGCGTCTCCCAAATGTCCATAATTCGTCGGGAAACCGGTATTTCTCATCGCATAGGGCAAGATGCGTGATCAAGAACAAAATTTAAGAGGAGAGAGACAATGTTACGACATATTATAGGAAAACTGGCGTTGACTATTGCTGCTGTCTTTTTGGTAAACGGGGCATTGACTGCGGAAGAGAAGATTCTTCATTTTTACAACTGGTCGGACTATATTGCTGAAGATACACTGGAAAACTTCACCAAGGAGACCGGGATCAAGGTTGTTTACGACGTTTTTGACAGCAATGAGGTACTGGAGACCAAACTCCTGGCCGGAAAAAGCGGATTTGATATAGTAGTTCCTTCGAATTCATTTCTCGCAAGACAGATCAAGGCCGGTGTATTCCAGAAAATCGATAAATCCAAGCTCACGAATTACGGCAATCTTGACAAAGCGTTGCTCAAAGTTCTGGAAACCAATGATCCCGGCAATCTCTATGGGGTACCCTATCTCTGGGGGACAACAGGCCTGGGAATCAATCCTGCCAAAATCAAGGCTGTACTGGGGGATGATGCGCCCATGAACAGTTGGGATCTCGTGTTTCAGGAGAAATACATCTCAAAACTCAAATCCTGTGGTGTCTCCTTTCTGGATGCGCCTTCAGACGTCCTTCCCTCTGTTCTCCTTTATTTGGGCGAGGATCCGAATTCACTCAGCACTTCAATGTATCTGGATAAAGTCCAACCCCTGCTGATGAAAATCAGGAGCCATGTGACCTATTATCACTCATCAAAATACATCAACGATCTGGCAAACGGTGATATCTGTGTTGCCATCGGCTGGTCCGGTGATGTAGCGCAAGCAGCCACCAGGGCTGATGAGGCAGAAAACAATGTCGAGGTACAATATGTCATTCCCACTGAAGGTGCCGGTTTGTGGTTTGATATGCTGGCCATACCAGCCGATGCAAAGAACGTGGAAAACGCTCACATCCTCATTAACTACCTTATGCGACCGGACGTGATAGCGGAAATTACCAATTATGTCTGGTATGCAAACGCAAATACAGCCTCCTTCAATCTCGTTGACAAAGAGATTAGCGGGGATACAAGTATCTATCCTGATGCGGAAACCAAGAAGAAGCTGTTCATCTTTGACGTTATGCCTCCAAAAATCGACAGGGTACAGAACCGTATCATGACCCGTATAAGAACCGGTCAATAAACCGTTTCATAGTGTATCCTCTTTTAAAACAGGGGATACACCCTCTATTGCATTTTTTGATCCGAAGTGCAAAAACAGTATCAACCTGACAATGCAGTTCGTTCAACCATTCCCAGACCTGTAACCCAAAAGATGCTTCATGATCGGAAACACTGAGAAATCCGAAGTTAAGGTCGACGAACAGAAAAATTACGTCGAAGTTAAAAAACTGACAAAGAAATTTGATACCATCATTGCAGTCAACGATGTCGACCTGACCATTAAAAAGGGAGAGATCTTCGCACTCCTCGGTAGCTCCGGATGCGGTAAATCGACGCTTTTAAGAATGCTGGCCGGATTGGAAACACCGACCTCCGGACATGTTTTTATCGACGGCAAGGAGATGGGAAGTATTCCGCCGTTCAAACGACCTGTCAATATGATGTTCCAGTCCTACGCCCTGTTTCCTCATATGACGGTTGAACAGAATGTTGCTTTTGGCCTGAAACAGGACAAAGTTCCCAAAAACCAAATCCGGGACAAAGTCAGTGAAGTTCTGAAACTGGTGGAAATGAGTCCCTATGCCAAGCGTAAGAGTCACCAGCTTTCAGGCGGACAGATGCAGAGGGTGGCCCTGGCCAGAATTCTGGTGAAGAGCCCCAAACTGTTACTCCTGGATGAACCCATGGCTGCACTGGACAAGAAACTCCGAACCCAGATGCAGATTGAACTGGTGGACATTCTGGAAAAGGTTGGGGCTACCTGTATCATGGTAACCCACGACCAGGAAGAGGCTATGACCATGGCGTGCCGAATTGCGGTCATGGACCAGGGATATATCATCCAGATTGGCCCTCCTTCCGAGGTATACGAGTTTCCCAACTGCAGGTTCTGTGCTGAGTTTATCGGCTCCGTGAATCTGATTGAAGGCAAGGTCAAGGATATCAATGCGGAAACGGTCCTGATAGAAAGCAGCATTCACGAAAACAACCTGGAGATTGCCAAAACCGGTGACTGTACCATAGGAATGGAGGTTTCTGTTGCCTTGAGACCGGAAAAGATATCAGTCAGCAGGGATAAGCCGGAAGGCTCTGTGAACTGGGTGAAGGGAAAGGTCGAGGATATCATCTACCTGGGAGGATCTTCGACCTATTATGTAAGGTTGCCCAGTGGCAAAAAGATCATTGCCATGCAGGCCAATTTAAAAAGGACTATTCACGAACGACCTACCTGGGAAGAGGAGATCTACCTGAGTTGGTTGTCGCAAAGCGGAGTCATTCTAACATCATGAGGGCGAAACTAGAAAACACGTTGAAGAAAATAATTCCCAGGGGAAGAAGCATCGTTATCGCTATTCCCTTTGCCTGGATGATCCTGTTCTTCCTGATCCCCTTTGCCTTTGTCCTGAAGATCAGTTTTGCAGAACTACAGTTGGCCATACCACCCTTCACAGCCCTGACCAAGCTGATTGAAGAGTCCCTGCATATCAAATTAAACCTGGGGAATTACCTGTTTCTGCTGCAGGATCCTTTATATATCAATGCCTATATCAGTTCGGTCAAATTTGCTTTTGTCTCCACCATGCTTTGCCTGTTAATCGGTTATCCCATGGCCTACGCCATTTCGAAATCCAGTCCCAATATCAGGAATATTCTGTTGATGCTCATTGTGTTGCCGTCCTGGACAGAGTTTCTGATTCGAATTTATGCCTGGATTGGCATCCTTAAAAACAACGGCATACTGAACAATTTTCTGCTTTGGCTGGGTGTGATCGATGAGCCCCTGGTTATTCTCAATACCAATATTGCCGTCTATATCGGGATTGTATACGGTTATTTACCCTTTATGATTCTACCGCTTTACACCAACTTGACGAAACACGACGATACCCTGCTGGAAGCGGCTTATGACCTGGGATGCCCTCCCTGGAAGTCCTTCCTGACCATTACCCTGCCACTTTCTTTTGCCGGAATCGTCGCCGGATGCATGCTGGTTTTCATCCCGGCTGTGGGAGAGTTTGTCATTCCGGAGTTGCTGGGTGGATCCGAGACCCTGATGATTGGAAAGGTACTCTGGCAGGAATTCTTCAACAATCGCGATTGGCCGGTTGCCTCTGCTGTCGCCATCATTATGCTGATCATCCTGGCTGTTCCCCTGGCGATTTTTCATCACTTTCAGGCCAAGGAGACGTTATGAGACGAAAGCTGTCGCATCGCTTGATCCTTTTCCTGAGCATCGGATATGCTTTTTTATATCTACCGATAATCATCCTGATCGTCTACTCATTCAACGAATCCCGGCTGGTGACGGTCTGGGCCGGTTTCTCCACCAAATGGTATGGTGAACTTCTTAAGGACCAGGGAATTCTGGATGCTGTCTGGATGAGTTTAAGAATCGCCTTTTTAACCGCCTGGGTGGCAACCTTTTTGGGAGCTATTGCCGGACAGGTTATGGCCCGTTTTGGCAGATTCAGGTTTCATTCCGGGTTTGCCAGTACCATCACCGCTCCTTTGGTGATGCCGGAAGTGATTACCGGTCTCTCACTGCTATTGTTGTTTGTCTCCATGGAAACCATGATCGGCTGGCCTGAAGGAAGGGGAATGCTGACGATATGGATCTCCCACGTCACCTTTGCCACCGCTTTTGTGGCCGTAATTGTCTCCTCAAGGCTACGTGAGATGGATATATCGATAGAAGAAGCCGCCATGGACCTTGGGGCTCACCCCTTCAAGGTCTTTTTCGTCATAACCATTCCCATTATCATGCCGGCACTGATTTCCGGTTGGCTGCTCTCCTTTACCCTGTCCATGGATAGTCTGGTCATCACCAGCTTTGTGGCCGGCCCGGCATCGACCACACTGCCGATGAAAGTGTTCTCCAGTGTCAGGATGGGGGTCAGTCCAAAAATCAATGCGGTTGCCACCTTTATTGTGCTGTTTGCCACGGTGATCGTTGTCACATCAAGTGTTATGACAATCCGGCAGGACAAGAAAAAGCAGAGAGAGATACAGGCGGCAATGAAGGAAAACCTGGGGAAGTAGATCCAGCGCCCCTTCTATATCATCTCTTCCGATCCATAGACAATCCGGCCGTTCACCATGGTCAGCAGCACCCTGGTGTCCAGTATTCCACCCGGCTCTGCGGCGAAGAGATCTCGATCCAGCACAACCAGATCAGCCAGTTTGCCGGGTTCAAGACTTCCCAGGTCATTCTCCCGACCGTTCAGATATGCAGAATCCAAAGTATAGGCTTTCAGTGCTGTTGCCAGGCTGATTTTCTCCTTTGGTAACCAGCCCCCTTCCGGATATCCCTCGTTATCGCATCTGGTCACCGCACGGTACAGCCCGGCAAAGGGATCGATCCCCACCACCGGCATATCGGTCCCCAATGCCAGCCTGGCGTTGGCATCCAACAGGGATTGGAAATTCCAAAGCATCCGCTTTCGTTTCAATCCGATAATCTCATCAAAGGGATTGGTGCCGTTTGGTGGATCCACCTCCATATGCTCGGGCTGAACACTGGCAATCACGTTTAATTCACCAAACCGTTTCAAATCAGCGGGATCGATCACCTCAATATGCTCGATAGCATGCCTTAAGTCTTGCTGCCTGGAAATATCAGCCACCTCTGCAAAAGCATCCAACGCGAGTTTTACAGCACCATCGCCACAAGCGTGGGCTCTGACGCTATAGCCACGCTTTACGGCCTCGACAATGATTCTCCGGGTTTCAGATTCGCCGTGTAGCGTATAACCACTGTTTTCCGGGTCATCATCATAAGGTTGCAACATCAGACCGGTATGGCAGAGGGGGGTGCCATCACAGAATATCTTCACACCGCAGGCCCGAAGCCGATCCGAGTTATATTTGCGGTGCAGCTTTTGAACTAGCTGCCACTGTTTCTGCTGCTCCTTTTCATCATAACAATAGGGGAACAGGTGAACTCTCAGGGGCAGGGCACCGATCTTTTCCAAAAGTCGCAGGAATCCGTTGTTATAGGTTTTGGTCTGCATATCGGCAACCGAGGTAACCCCATTGGCGACGATTGTTTTCATCAGTCGCTTCATCCCTTTTACCACCTTAAAAGGCGAAAATTCGGACATCAGCCTTTCGGACACCGGCTCCATGGCTGTTTCCAACAGATAACCGGTGGGTTCTCCATTGTCATCCCGTACGAAAGCTCCCCCTTCAGGATCAGGGGTACTGCCGGTTATTCCGCACAACTCCAGGGCTTTGCTGTTTACCCAGGCAGCGTGCCCTTCCCCGTTCATGCAAAAAACCGGTTGGTCTGGAAAGAGACGATCCAAAGACGCTTTGGAGGGTTCGGTGCGATCCTCCCAATGCATATGATGCCATCCAAATCCGGTCATCCATTTTCCGACCCCTATTCCCTGGCGCTGATCAAATAATAACTGCGCTGCATCCTCTTCTGATTTGGCCTTGGACAGATCCCCGCTGATGGAGACAAAAAAGCCTTCAAACAGGTGAACATGCGAATCAAAAAAACCCGGGAGGACCATTTTGTCCCCCAGATCAAAAACACGGCTTTTATTGTCAATCCAGGCTTCGCTTTGGGCAAGGTTTCCGACGGCAGCAATTCTATTTCCGGTGATCGCAACAAATCCCTCTTCAGGTTGATCGGTACAAGAAGTAAATAAAGCCCTGGATTTCAGGACATAATCGGCTTTCCGTTTCATATCTGTTGGTTGGTTTAGATTACGGTTATTCCCGATGGGACGTGATTCGGTTGAACATCTCTGTTTATACCTCTATTCTGCGGGAAGTTAATATTCAACAACAGGGAGCCCCGGGCACCTACAGAATCTCGGTTTAATAATGCGGAATACTCAATTGATTAATTCCAATCATGTTTTCAAAGGTCATCCGGTGTGTCAAGATTATAATTGCGAATCTTCAGTATAAAAACGCCTATAATTAACGAAATATTACAATTTCGATTGAATTTCTAGATTATTTCGCATATATTCAGGCAACATAATAGTCAATTAACGAACAGGATTCCATCAACCCGGACCAACCTGTTTAGATCGACCATGACAACGGAAAATGAATAATCAAACTGAATCCAATATGTCGACTCCCCTGGCTTCTGTTCCCAGGCAGGACGGGTTTTTCATGCCTGCCGAGTTTGCTCCCCATGATAAATGTTGGATGCTCTGGCCGGAGCGGGAAGATACCTGGCGTCTGCAGGCAGGTCCTGCTCAAAAGGCCTTCGCCAATGTGGCGAAAGCCATCAATCGGTTTGAACCGGTTGCTGTCTGCGCCTCTTCCCGTCAGTTGGAGAAAGCGCGCTCCTTGTTGCCTGCAGATATTCATATCATCGAAATGGAATCCGATGACGCCTGGATGAGGGATGTCGGACCAACCTTTATCGTTAACCGCCAGGGTGAAATTCGGGGCATAGACTGGGAGTTTAACGCCTGGGGAGGATTGGATGGAGGCCTTTATTACCCATGGGAAAGGGACAATCTCGTTGCTTCCGGGGTGCTGGAATCAGAAAATCTTAAACGGTACAAGGCACCGCTGATTCTCGAAGGAGGATCTATCCACGTTGACGGCGAAGGGACATTGCTGACCACTGAAGAGTGCCTGCTTAATCAAAACCGTAATCCCGATCTGTCCAAAGCCGATATCGAAACCCTGTTGCAGGAGCACCTGGGAGTTGAGAAGATCATCTGGCTCGGCAGGGGGTGTTATGAGGATGAAACCGATGGTCATGTGGACAATCTTTGTTGTTTTTCAAAACCCGGAGAAGTGATTCTGACCTGGACTGATGATCCATCGGACCCGCAGTATGAAATATCGCAAAATGCCTATGACACACTGAGAAACGCCGTGGATGCCAGAGGCAGATCATTTGTGATACATAAACTTCAACAACCGGGTCCGCTATACATGACTGAAGAAGAGAGCCGTGGTCTCAAATCCGATGACACCTCCCTCCCCAGGGAAGGCGGGGAACGTCTTGCCGGATCATATGTCAATTTTTATCTTGCCAACGGCGGTGTCGTTGTCCCTCAATTCAACGATCCCCGTGATCTAAATGCCCTGGAAACCCTGGGCAGAATATTTCCGGATCGGCAGGTTGTTGGCGTTCAATCCAGGGAGATTCTCCTGGGCGGTGGTAACATTCACTGTATAACTCAACAGCAACCGAAGGGGATTGTTTAGCGACGACTCTTCCCTTGAAATTCCAGGTTTAATCCATAATTGTTTCAAGGATCAGCAGAATCTGAAAAATAGTCGGAAAACACGTTATCGAATCGCTCCCTCCGGATTAACCATCCCACCAAATACTAATCTATCCGTCTCCGACAATAAAGAGATAGAAGAACGGAAAAAACGTAAAAAACGCCACGGGATATTGAGCCGAGATTGAACAAAGCCCAATTCGTTGCTAAAGTCGGAAGCTGTGAATACAATCTTGAAAGCAAAAAAAAGTGAGGATCGGCCCAGGCAGCCAAGATCTTTGGCATCACATGATCTGCCTGATATTCCCATCAAGACTATCGAATCCTTTATTCCGGAATACGAACGCGTCAGGCAGTCACTGGCCGACTTGGTGGCTGCCCGTGCTATGGCTGAATTGGTTTGGGAAGATGAAAACCATAAAGAAGTAATCGGTATCATCCAGGACATCACCGAACAGAAAAAAACAGGATCATCGCGTTCAAAGGCCGATGGCTTTTATTTACCTTTTTTTGTGTTGCGTGCTATATCAACAAGAGCACCAAATGTTTCTGCGATAAAATAAGAAACGGCCAATATTAAAAAACCTGCAATAATTCCATATACCATCGCCCCGGCACCACCTCCTGAAAGACCTGGTAAAGGGATTGAAAATGGAATCATTCTCATTATCCCGGGTCCGGCAATCCACAGGGTTATACTTATCGCAAGCCCATAAAAGATAACCAATGTGGCCATTATCTCTCCTGACGTTTTGATCAGTATGGTGACAATAGGTGTCACCGAATAGTCTTTTGCCAGTGGAAGCTTCTGAACATCGTAAGCCCTGATCCAAAGAATGTTAAAGACCGCATAAACGATTGCCGCCATGAAAACTTCAGCTACCAAAGCGCCGATAAAGATCTGTCCGGTTGCTCCGGACAGGTTTGACCATAATTTGAAACTGCCCCACAAAAACACGATCAGGGTCACGCAAGCCAGAATGCGCATTAACCAGGAAAATATCAAAGTAAAAAATTTTCCATCAGAAATCCTCTCAAGCAAAGGATGCAGTATGATTAGTCTGTCAATCACATTCAAGAAAGAATTCAATTTTGTCATTTTTTTCATCTCTCATCTCCAGTTTTTGTTAGTTCAAACTTATATACAAAATCGACCCGCCTTCAAGGCTGCGCTTAACTTCGGTCGAACCGTTTCACTCACGGGCGGAGTCGTCACGAAATAATACGACATATCAATTTTGACATGACACTAGCACTTTTTGGGTTTCAGAAAATTCACTTTCACTGAAGCCCTTCAGGTAAAGATATAATTGATTTTATTGTCTAAAAGTAACAGTGAAGATGATAAGGAATTGCTTTTCGTGTGTCAAGTTATCGAACATGAACTTTGAAGAAAACACCGAGGAGCGGTGACACTTTTCATGGAAATTGAAGAGTCCGAGCAGTTCGAGTAGCCGGATCCTGGAAAAATCGATCGATTATTCGACCCAGGAAGGAGCGTGCAACCTTGATGGTGGATTTGGGTTTTATACATCCATTGACAAGTTAAATGCTTCCGGCCGGGCGACGTCTACCTTTAATTCCCGGAATACGTATCCGTCTTTTCTGTTTTCAATCACTCCGGAAGCAATTCCCACTTCAATTTCCAACTCTTTTAACCGATCCATTTGGGTGACATGAAATTCCAAAGCATCATTTCCGGGATCAATCCGGTAGTTCTTAAAGCCGTCACGGTCAAACAGGGATCGAACCGGTAAAACATCCGTACCGAAAACCTTTGCTGTCTTAAGAAGATAGTCGCGTTGGGAGAAATAAGCCGTGGAAGGGATACAGGCAGATGAGTTTTGTTGGTACAGTTGCCCGGTTTGCTTGTTTTCCAGGGAACAATAGTGCAATCCCAGAGAGAGATTCGAATCCAGGACAAAGGCCAGTAAATCCAAACAGTCCAGCTCGCTTCCGGAAACGGGTAATCCACCGGCATACCAGTAGTCATAGAGCATGCGGAACGGTGGTTTCTTTATTTTGTAACCCCGTTTTTGGTATGCCTGAGGGTTGGTAAAGGGGTAGCAGAATTCGAGCAGATTAATGGAAAACAAACCAATCCGATCCAATTCCACCAGGATATCCTGCATCTCCTCCTGTGTTCCCGGGAGAACAGGCATTTCCACCATCACATAAGGAATATACTCCCTTGCCAGACTGATTCGTTTAAAAACACCTTCGTGCCCGCCTGGAAGGTCATGCATTCTGATACTAATGCGGATTTCCTGCAAACCTGCCGCATTTAAAGATTTCAGGACTTCAGCATCAATCCGGTCACCGCTGGTGTACAAGCGGGAATAAACCTCCGGAAACTCGTTCTTGACAAATTCGAAGAAATCAATGGTGTCTTCTTTATGCAACAGTGGCTCACCTCCTGTCAGAGCCAGGTGGCTTAACTGCAGTTTGTTCTCCCGGATTTGTTTCAGCTCTTCAATCACATCCCGCTTGTTTTTTCGATAGTAGCCATAGTTTTCCTGATTGGGATTGAAGCAGTAAAAACAGTTCCGATCACATCGGAGTGAGATAAAAAAGGTAGCACTTCCCATTCCGGTTTGGCAGGCCACGCAGGCAGGAGAAATATTGCCGATTCTGAGACTCTTTCGGTCGTTACTCAGAATAACTCCCCTTCTTTCCAAAGCTTCGATTTTTTGTTTTGCCTGTTCGGTATAGTCCGTATCTTCGATTTCTATGCCTGTTCGGGCAACTTGCTCCAGAAAGTCAAGATAGATGTCCACATATTGTCCTGCGTATTTTTTCAAAACAGGATTTTGAACTTTTGACAACGTTGCTTCACTGATATCCAGAATCACAGACTATCCCTCGCTTCAAGTTGTTGCTGTAAACTGACCGTTTTGTTTTACCATACTCCCGAAGGGACTATTTTTTCTAAAATCACATTCCAAACACAATTCGTTACCGGATCGGGCAGCAAAAACAGAATTACATTTTGCACATAGCGCAAGGGATCCCTGGCTGAGGATAGCAGTCTCAAGGTTTACAAAAGTCCGAACAAAGTTAGAACTACGGATCAACTCAATCGCTTCGGGGAGACAGGCATGGAGGCAAAGTCCGCAACCAATGCACTTTTTTCCATCAAAAAGCAGTTGATAAGATTTTCTGTTTGCATCAGATTCATAAGTTATAGCATTGGTTGGGCAAGCGCGTTCACACGCTGAACAGGCATTGCAGTCGTCCGAAACATTAATTGACGCAAACTGCCTGTCTTCAAGCAAGAGGTTCCATCCCTCTTCAGGATTGGGCAGACAATAAATGGCATTGATGAGACGCAAGCGGTCGACTCCCAATCGCTTTTCTTCATTTTCTGAATGCTCTCTTTCAATAGCACAGGCAAGCGTTGCTTTCCCCTTTTGCACCATATCACGAAACAAACCGCGGCGTGACAGCTTGGGGCGATTAATATCCAGCAAAGGTCTTTTTTGGGGTGATTTTATATCAGACAGCTCGTAAATTACTTTCTCCAGGCTCCAACCGGATAGAATACGGTTGGCATTTTGGACCTGACTCCGAATATGTGAGCTCAGTTTGTCTTCCCAGTCACAGCATTGACAGGCGTCGGTCCTCAGCGAAATTTTTTTGATACCGAGTGCAAAAAGAGAGACATAAGCACCTACTCCTAAAGCTGCCAGACAACCTTTGAGTTGCAATCCATTCACCTTTGGGTTGATTCCTGTTTTGGGTCGAGGGTGCTTCCGGCAAATCAGTTCAATCGATCCTCCTCTTGTTTCTGCAATGCATTGAAGTAAAGGCAAAATATCATCTTTAACGTTGAAGGCGCCGACCGAACAAACGGGAATACACGCCATGCAGCCCTGGCAAAGCCCCTGATCAAGGACGGGAATACTTCCGGCAGTTGTCGTTATCGCCTTGGCCGGACAGATCTCAAAACATGCTTTACACTCTGCAAACCGATTCCGTGCATTCAAACAGCGTGGTGCATCCAGTTCAACAAGTGAGCGGTCCAGGTCGGCAACCCGTTCTGCAAAATTAAGCAGATTCAAAACAAATCTCCCGGGGTAAGGTAATTTCCAGTTGTTCAGTGGCCGCGATAAGAGCACCGTGGGTTAAATAAGCAAGGCCGCGATAAAAGTCCGTCCCGGCTTCCTTTTTTACGTTTTTTGCCCAAACTGGTCCCCACAATAATAGATGTTCTTGTAGAAAATCGCGTTGAGCTTGCAATAATTCGGCAAAGGTTTCCTGCTTGTCCTCGTTTATGGCTTTGGCGGCCTCTATTGCCAGGTGGGCAACGAACAGCATTTCCAATCCCACCTGATCATCGGGTTCGTGGTTAACCCGTTCCAGTTGCAGCCCGAAGCGGGCGTACCATTCCCTGACCTGAAGCGTCTGCTCTTGAAAGATCAACCTTTTTTCACTGAAATAGACGGATTCCCATGGAGGTGCCGGAATTTTCCCAACTCCAATGAAGAGTCGCACATGATCCTGCTTGATCCGGTCAAATTCCGTTCCCGGAATCCCAGCGCGGTTTTTCTCGCTCCAACGTCTCAGTATTTCCATACCCTGCTGAATTTCCGTCACTTCTCCTCCGAACGGCGGTTCATCAAAAATCCCTTTGGAAATCAATGACTCCAGCCACGACTGATCCGGCTCCTCGTATAATGCCTTGCCAAGCAGGCTGAATAGCAGGGATTCTCCCGTCAATACAGCCTTCCAGCTATCGGAAAACGTTTTTTCCATAAATTGCCCCGGTGTTATGAAAAAAGATGAGATCTTTTTTATTATCCAGTGGAAAAGAGGAAAGGCGTGCAGAAACGCCTTTCCGTATTATGATAATCCGCTTACGTGTATCGGATTATACACCGATCCGAAATTCGGAAAAATAAAACAGAAAACGGCCCAGTACTTCAGCCACCAATACCAGGGAAAAAGCACCATATCCCAGGTATTTTACCTGGGCTTCTGATCCGTCAGAGGCAGTGTTTTTATAGAGAAAAGCACCAAAAACACCGGCACCCAGAAAAACAAGTAATAAACGCAAGATAAAAACACTGCTGAAATCCTGAACAATATGCGAAGCACTTGCCTGGGTGGCAGCACTGGTGGTCGCCAGATAACCCAAGTAGACGGGCTGCACGACAAACTCGACCCCCAATAAAACAATGGAGACTACGGCAATGCCACGCAGTGCTCCGAACAGCACGTCGCACTGGTCTGTTGCACAACCGGTATCCTTTCGACTTTCGATCGAGTAGTTAACAATGAAGGCAACTCCCATGGCCAAAGACCCCAGCAGCAGAGTTGTTGTATAAAAGGAGATCGGCGTTGCCATAGAATTCCAGGCCGGTTGGGTGGGAATCATATAGACCCTGGACATGCAGTAGACCAGAGCCAGTCCCGCCAAACCTGCAATCCAGGCGATCTTGTTACGAACCTGAAACGAACCGATCTTTCGATATTGAAGCAGCACAAAAAGAGCTGCACAACAACCGAAAATTACCGTGAAAAGAATCTCTCGACTCAGCCAGGAAGATGCCACATTGGATACTGCCAGGGGCGCTTTCAGCGGATTCCCGAGATGCAGCAGGGAAACCAGCATCGCCAGTGCCAATATCGGCACAAGCGCTAGTAGAGCCCTGTCGCTGAGTCGATCAGCAGCTTCCATCCCCTTCTTGCGGACGGTATAAAAATGAACAACCCCCAGTACAAGGAACGATCCGACCGTCATTTGGGTAAGGATCGTGAATACAACCAATGCCAATTCTCGAATACTCATATTATACCTCCTCGATATTTTTTAACTGCCCACTCACATCACCGGAGGACTTGGTAGATCCGTTGGGTGTGTAGACAATGGCAGGATGGGTAATATCAGGTTTAGGAAGCGGAGCCGGTGAGGAAAAAGTCCCAAATTTCGCACGGATCTCTTCCAGCGGGCCGAAATCAACAGCCCGGAACGGGCAGGAGTCGACGCAGGCCGGACTTTCGCCTTTTTCGATCAAATCATAACAAAAAGTGCACTTTGACATGGCATTGATCTCGGGATTGAACTGGGGAGCGCCATAAGGGCATGCCCAGGAACAGTAGCGACATCCTATGCACCTGTCCTGATCGATAAGAACAATTCCATCTTCTCGTTTGTAAGTGGCTTTGGTCGGACAGACCTGCTCGCAGATCGGTTTTTCACAATGCATGCAAGCCGAGGAAACAAAGTAGGCAAACACATTGCTGGGAATCATTTGCCCGTCTTTTTCTATCCATTCCCCACCTTCGTATTGAAAGACGCGTCGCCAGCGAATACCGGAGGGTAGATTGTTCTTATCCTTACAGGCAACCTGGCAGGTTTTGCACCCCGTGCACTTGGAAATATCGACGTGAAAAGCATATTGTCTGGTCATGATTCACCTCCTTATATCTTCTCAACCTGAACCAGGTTGGTATGTTGTGGATTTCCTTTGGCAAAGGGTGTCGGGTAATATTTGGTCAACACATTCGCGCTTCCGCGGGTATCAATCCCTTTTGCATCCGGTGTATACCAGGCCCCCTGAGGCATATTGGTTACCCCGGGTCGGACGCGATTCGTCACAAAGGCAGGAAGATGAACTTCACCACGATCGTTAAACACTTTGATCTGGTCTCCGTTTTTAATTCCCCTTTTCCCGGCATCCAGAGGATTGATCCAAAAGGCCTGTGGATGTGCTTCCTGGAGGTAATCAACATTGTCGAATGTGGAATGAGACCGTTGTACCGCATGGGCAGTGACCATCAACAAGGGAAATTTTTTACGAAGTGGATCGCTGACTCCCTCCCATTCCGGGATATACTTGGGAATGGCCGGGATCTCCTTGGGATCGTTCTGGGATGCCAAATGAGGCGAATAGACCTCTATTTTTCCGGTTGGGGTACTCAAAGGATACTTTTTTGGATCTTTTACAAAATTCTCAAAGGCGATTGTTGGTTTGTCGTCTTTTATTTTGTAAACTCCCATTTTTCGAAATTCCTCATAGGAGGGAAAATCCGGTATTTTCTTCCGGGCCTCAGCCACCATATCCAGCAGCCATTCCTTTTTGTTTTTGTGACCGTCACGGAACTGATCACCAATCCCCAATCGATTTGCCAACTGGTCGCACATCCAATAAATTTCTTTGCTTTCATAAAGAGGCTCAATCAGTTTGTGATTGAAAATTGCCCAGGCAACAGTCCCTTTTTCAGTATGACCTTCGCCGGTCAACAGACTTTCAATTTCAAAGCTGGTTGTTTCCGGTAACAAAATGTCGGCAAACTTTGCGCTCGGCGTCATGTTATTGTCAACAACCACGATGAATTCCAGTTTACTGTCATCTTCCAGGATTTTCTTGGTGAGGTTGATGTCGGAGTGCTGGTTGATAATCGTGTTTCCACCATGATTCCACATGAATTTCATGTTGGCCTTAATCCGTTTGACATCTTTGACACGGTCCCTGGGGCCGTCGGTCATCTCTGTTCCTCGTGTAATAAAATCGGGCCACAGAAAGACGGGAATTCTGCCTTTGACAGGATTCGGGGGTAGCGGCATGGACCCCATGGGAAATCGCTTACCAGACGGTCTCATACCGGGACCACCGCCTTTGATGCCGAAGTTGCCGGTCATGGCTGCTAGAACAGGAAGAGCGCGAACAGGCTGTTCCCCGTATGCCCTACGTTGCCAACCCCAACCCTGAAACATGGCAACCGGTTTAGAGGTGGCTATTTGGCGGGCCAGTTGGATTATGCGATTTGCCGGAATTCCTGTGATTTTTTCCGCCCACTGTGGCGTTTTCTCCACGCCGTCCGCATTTCCCTTGATATAAGCTATCCAGGAACTGTTACGGAGGGCATCGGGAGGAAGGGTGTCTTCATCAAATCCTACCGCATGGGTTTTCATGAACTGCTTGTCATAGAGATCCTCCTCTACTATCACATGAGAAAGAGCTGCAATCAGCGCTACGTCGGTACCCGGATAGATGGGAATCCATTCTGCTTCGGTGGCCACTGCCGTATCGGTGAGCATAGGATCGACACTGATAATCTTAACTCCTTTCTTTTTGGCATCGAGCAGGTAACAACCGAAATTGTCCCCACCATTTCTGTTAACGACCGAGTTATCACCAAACAGAACGATCAGGTTGGAGTTGAGCACATCATTGGCAGAATTCCCGCTACCACCGGTAATATAAGGCATAACCGCTCTGTAACACGCTGTACTGTATGTATTATAGTAATCGGTGTAACCGCCAAAAAGTCTCATTAAACGACGAATCGGTGGTCTCCCGTCGGGACCTTTCCATTGTGTTCCGGAGGCATAATGAAAGTAGAAGGATTCATTTCCGTATTGCTTCTTGATTCTTTTCATCTCTCCGGCAATCGTATCCAGGGCTTCATCCCAACTGATACGTTCAAATTTTCCTTCACCTCTCTTACCAACCCGTTTCAACGGGTATTTTAAACGATCAGGGGCATAAACCCGGCGCGTCTGGGAACGACCACGCAAGCAGGGAATAGCTCTGGGTGGATCATCAGGTTTGGTCTCTTTGGAAGGATCCGCAACAATGCGGGATACGGTGCCTTCTTTAACAACAGCACCGAGTACACAGCGTCCGCCGCAATTATGGTAACAGGAGACGGTCAATGTTTTATCCTCACTAGCGGGTGCCGTTTTATCAACAGCTTTCAATCCCACATTTACTCCCCCTGTCAAAGCGGCTGTTCCACCCAAAGCCGAGCTCCATTTTAGAAAGCTGCGCCGATTGAGCAGGGTTTCATTCAGGGTTTCAGTGAGGAGGTTCTTTTTTGCCATTGTTTCCTCCGGAATGGGTTGTTAAAAACACCAAATTGTTAATTCAGGAGATTTCCCGGTTATGACATTTCGCAATACAGGAAGATGAGGGAAGCCTGAACCGGCATCTTGATGATTTTTATTCGTTTTAAAAAAAACGAATTTCCAATGATTTCCCATCAACATAGCACCGGGAAAAAAAGCAGACATCCCACCTTGGTATCATACCCAATCACCCGAAAGGATGAGTGAGGTACTCTCAATGGTTAAGCATGTGCGGGTAGAAATATCGCGTCAGCCTTACGGACTCGATATCAGCCCGTGTTTCAGGGCATAGGTTGCGGCCTGTGTTCGGTTTTCCAATTGCAGTTTACTTAGAATATTTCTGAGGTGGCTTTTTACCGTATTAATGGATATCTCCAGTTTATCGGCTATTTCCTGATTACTTGCTCCGCTTGCAACCAGCCGAAGAACGTACAATTCACGTTCGGAAAGGGTTTCATCTCCTTTCTTCTTATCGGTTAATCGTGTGGCAACTCCTTTTAGGAGTCGGGAAGCCAAAGCTCTTGTGATAGCAGCTTCACCGCGTATCACGCCTTCCAGTAGGTTAAACAGTTCATCCGCATCCAGGTTCTTGAGTAGATATCCGGCAACACCCGATTCTACGGCTTGATAGATATGTCCGTCACGTTCAGATGAAGTGAGAATGACAATGGCTATCTTGGGAAATCGTTGTCGTATTTCTGCGGTTGCTTGAAGACCGTCTATTCCCGGCATATAAATATCCATCAGGATTACGTCCGGTTGCAATGTCTCAGCCAGTTTAACGACCTCTTCGCCCGTTTCTGCTTCGCCGACGACTTCGACAAAATCATCCCGTGTTTTCATCAGACTGATTAGTCCTTGCCGAAATAGTTTATGATCGTCTGCAACAACAACTCTAATTGTCATCTTTTACTCTCCTGTAATCTTAAACTCCCGTGCGGATGTGAATCGCATAGAATAGAAAGCGGCCAAGGATTTCAGCTACCAGGGTCATTAGACAAGAAACGTATATTTGCGGCATCATGCTTTGCGGCGTTCGTTTGTTAGTATATATTCGATAAGAAGTGTATCCCAGAATTACCGGAGCAATAACCAACAGCATCAACCGCATTGTCAAAATGGGACTGTAGAGTTCCAGCAACACCCTCAGACTTGTATCCATAACTATACTCCCGCTGCGTAGCTGAAACAATTGTCCCCAGGTAATTATAAAATCGAAAAGAAAAATGGTGGCAGCCGCGCCCGAGATCCAAGGAAGGTTTTGCTTGATAACCTCAACATGCAGTTTTACGTTATCGGGCTTTTGAAACTCGGCATATTTTAGATCCAACATCAACAAGCAAACCAGGGCCATTATCCCCAACAACAGGGTTGTAATGAAAAATGAAATCACTACCAGAGGGGAATTCCACATTTCCTGAGTCGGCAACATATAAACATGGGAAATACAAAAATCCACCGATAATCCGAAGAAAACAGCAATCCACCCCAGGATCGTCTGCAATCTCCATTTATGAGTCCAGAAATGATTAACAAACCAGAGGGTGCCGGCAGTAACGAAGAACAGCATAGATACCAGGATCTCGCGACTTAACCAGGAGGATTCCAGATTTATGACAGCCAGATAAGACAACCAGGGTTTGCTGAGATGCAAATGCGCTCCCAGCATGGCAGTAGCAGTTGTAAACACAATCACCAGAATCGGATTTCGAATGACCAGATCGATCTCATTCTGCTCCAACCTATTTCTGAGTCGATGGCGAACTATCCACAAACTTAGTAGTGTTCCTACCGCAAGCTGCATCAGGATCGTATATACCGGTAAAGCCCATTCACGTAGATTCATTACGTTGACGTCTCTCCTGTTCTGATCATTTAATCACCACGCTGGGTTTTGGCAGTTTTTCCTCTTTCAGACAAGGAATATAACATTCCACCCGCGTTCCCATTCCCGGTTGTGACTCAACCGTAAGTTTACCGCCAACACTTTCGGCTCGTTCCCGCATTGTTTGCAGTCCAAAGCTGAGTTTGGAAGGTAGCAGGGTAAAACCAACCCCGTTGTCTTGAATACTGAGGTTAATATGTTGGTTATTGGAGAGGTCTGTTTTGCCCAGTTCCACAGTGACTCGTTCCGCATTGGAATGCTTCCTGGCATTGGCAAGGGCTTCCTGAAAGATACAGACCAGTTGAACCTCGGCGACCGATGCCAATTGAGACCCGTTGTCTTCAATCCGGTTTTCAAACCTGGTCTCCATGCCGGTTTGTATGCTAAATTCTGTCAGATACTCCTGGACAGAGCTGACAAATCCCTTTTCTCGGGAGAGTGTTGTGCGAAGGCTAAGAATGTTTTCCCTAACATCTTCATTCGCTGTCTGAACGGCCTTTCTCATTTGGTCCAGCTCGTTTTGAAGAGCCTCCTTTTTCCCCTGGTTTAATAACGAACCTAGGGTTTGAGTCTGCAAATTGAGATAGCCCAAGACTTGAGCCAGACCGTCGTGCATTTCCCTCGCGATGCGTGATCGTTCTTCGACAATAGAAAGGGATTGCAGACGCGACATCATTAATCCGTGTTGGATGGCAATCACAACCTGATCAGCGATGCTGTCCAGCCAGATTAAATCGGTCTCGGTAAACACTTCGTCATAAAATCGGGCAATCCAAAGGACGCCTATGGGTGTGTTTTCCATAATAAGCGGAACAATACCGAGGGTCTTAGTGTCCTTTTCCTCGAAATAAGAGACATCGCCGAACGAAACCTGTTCCTCTTTCTGTGAAAGAAACGGCTGCGCCATTTTAAAAGCATCAATGATATAGGGACTGGTTACAATTACAGGGGGGGGTCCGACCATCTCTGTTTTTGAGGCGCTGGAATAACATTTTAATTCCAGCATGGAGTTTTGCTCATTATCGAGAGCCAACCCTACGAAACTGGCATTCAATAGGCGACGGATGCTGTCGGTAATAAGCATCAGGACATCATCCACATGATCAAATTCAGCAATACGGCGACTGATGGAAACCAGGCTGTTGCTCCAGTTTTCAGCGCTTCTCCTTGCCGTAGTCTGGGTTTCAAGAGCCAATCGTCTGGCACGATCTCTTTCACCCTGTAGAGCCACTATCTGTCGTTTACGAATGGCTTCAAAGACATCCAGCGCCTTAACCACGAAAAAGACCAATATAAATGCCGAGATGGTTCGCCAGAACTCAATTGAAAGACCGGTAGTACGTCGAACGCTCTCGTAATCGAGGTATGTGATCAATCCATAAGGACTGGAAATCTCCGAGCTTTCTCCAACAAATGCGTTATGCAATACCCTGTCATAGTTATAATAGGATTCAGGTCCGTGAGGGGCTGCAGGTACAATCAGACCTACAACAAATGCTTCGATTAAAAAAGCGATGCCCGCTCCGAGCATAAGCCGGGATACATCATGTAATCCCTCTTTACGATTCTCTTCCCATTGACGCAAAAAACCGATACCGGCCATAACACTGCCTGGCAGGTACAGTAGATAACGCGACCAGATATCAATGGGAATTTCCAAAGGTGAAGGGGTGATAAAAGTGGATGAAGCGTAGGTAATAACAAAGGAGAGAGGGACAATCAAAATTCCCGGAATAAATATACTCCAGGCCGGTAAAGGTCTCAAGTTGTGTAGTACACCCCAACCGAACCTCAAAAGCAGAATCCCGCTCAGCGGATGCAGAATGATCCTTAAGACATGTAAAATGTCTCCCAGCCCGGTTGAGGCTTCGGTTATCAGCAGCATTTCCACCCAACCGGAAGCTCCTCCTATCAACCCGAATGCAGCCAACCAGGGAAGCTTCTTTTTCAGAGGAAAATCCGCTTCTTTGCGATATTGCATGTAGGCTGCTACACCTAACACCTCAAAAGCCAATCCGTATAGAAAATAATTCAGTATCATAAATGGAATACACCTACCTGCAAAACGGCCTGTACAGGCTCATGATAACAGCCAGTTCCATAAAAATGATATGATAAGTATCAGATGAAAGATGATAAGAAAGTTGAGACGGATGAGATAATAAGAAATTGCTTTTCGTGTGTCAAGGTATTGAAAATGATTTTTGAAGAAAACGAAGCTCAATCTTGAGTTTCAGTCTCAGAATTTTAACTATCTCTTCAAAAAGTATCGGCGGGTCTCTGGAGGTTCGGAACTGCGAGTCTCGCTTTATCGAAATCGGCAGTGATAAACGCCTAATAGTGCATTCACCGGACGCTGATCGCGCCGGCAATGCCTGTGTTCGAAACTCAAAACAATTCCATTGCATTAGGCCCTTCAGCTTTGACAGTTTTGTGAAAAAGGTTAGAGAGTTACTGGAAAAAGCCCGGAATCAGATTGAAGAAGGCGAACACCCTGGTTAGTTGTCGGGTGCACCAAGAAGTTGTGGGTAATATCAAGCCGCCTTCAGATACTTGTTAACCATTTCATCCCACCGTCCCGACTCATATCTGGCCTTCACTGAG
>JANQGX010000018.1 GCA_028282885.1 SAR324 cluster bacterium | reverse complement strand
GCTGGTTTGCCCCCGTAGCTCCTCCGATGCGGAAGCGGTTTCCTCCGAAACGGACGAGTTCTGTTGAACCACATCGTTTACCTGGTTAAGGCCCTTATTAATCTCATCGATTCCGATAGTTTGCTCATTCGATGCCTCGGCAATTTCCAGAACGATGCTGTTGACCTTCTGGATACTTTCGCGGATTTCAGAAAAGACTTCAGCGGCTTTTGCAACTACGTCCCCTATTTTCTCTCTCTCAAATCACTTCAAATCATTCAATTTCACGTAGACGTAGATATTGAATAGTCAATACATTTTGCGGTTTAATGCTAAGACAGATAATCCGGGATTTTGCCCCCGGTTACGTCAGTTGATTGACAAGAAAGCGGATCCAGTTTGAGTTTATCAATTCGTAATGTAAAATATGTATGCTGTCACCAGAATTTTTGGAGGCTAATCTGTATCTGAACTAACATCAATAGATATGTCTGCCGCAATCGATTTAATATCTGTAATTGAATTTGAACTATCATATTTTAAAATATAGTACACATCCCAAGCAAATTCAGTAGAGATATCTGAATTGTTGCTGGATGATAATTCAAACTCTTCTTGATCATCATCTTTGTTTGTAACAGTCAAGGTTCCAACAACCGAGCCACCAATATCTAGCTGATCAGTTAGATATATGACTGGGCATGACAGCGCAGCAGAAAGGTAGGCGTATCCTGATGAATTGTCTTCAATTGATACCTGGTGAGAAAACTCTCTTGATTCTTTATTAAACAAGGTACTGGTATAGGTCGTGATAGTTGAGGCTGAGGCATTGCGATCAATTTGAATTGATCTATAACTATCGTATGTCAATACCCCTATGTTATGATTTGTTGGTACTGCAAGTTTTCTGGCTGAAGGATAACTATCTATCATAGTTATCATATTAGCTATGGATACAGGTTTATCAGACACTCCAGTTCCCTGATAGGAATGCCCAAAAGCTGATATAGTTTCATCTGTAACATACGACACTGTTCCGATGGTGCCTGATGTGTAAATATCCCCACTCACTTGATAAACAAGAATAGACATTCCGGGAATAGTAGTGATTTCATCTGGAGAAGCATCCATTGTAACATGTGGAATTGTGCCATTGTTGTATATTTTATCTTTGGAATTAGTTTTATAAGTCTTTGCATAATTGTTTTGTTTTTTGTTGCTCTCACCTGCTGAGTTACCACTGACTAACTTTTGAAAAATTGAATCTCCAATAAGGGTTGCGTAATAGGAAAATTCCAATGGCTTAAAATATCCGGAATTGACTGTTCTGAGCTTTTGAGATTGTGATGCTTCCAAAAAATCGGCTGATGAAATCACATCTTCAATTGCGCGCGCTGCAAATTGATGTTTATTGTCAGTATAACCATAACAAAGTGCACCGGCAATTTTCCCATCTGATGTTAATACTGGTGAACCACTATCGCCGCTACCAATAATCAAGTCATTTGGCGTCTTTAAAAGAATCAGTCTTTGATCCATACTGTATGTTCCTTCCAAAGTGACAGAATACTCCTTAACCTCGTATTCGTATCGATTCAGACGTAGCTTCATAGTGGTACCTGATTTGAACGTTTCGATCTCCTCAAAACTAATTACTTCCGTTGGATTATCTGTCACAACAATCCCATCCCCCGACGTATCGCCCTCACCTGACTCACTTTGACAACCTGGGGAAAACGGAATAGTCAAAATTCCAAAACAGAGCATCAACAGGCTTCTTGTAAGTTGCAGTTTGGGAAAAGCCACAATGTTCTCCTTATTCAATTTCTGTGTTAACTTCCGGCATTTTGATTCAATAATGGGATTAAATAAATTTCCTTTGTGATCAGGTGACAGCATATCTGTATTTTGGCAGAACCATAGGAGATGGCCCATTCAGCAATAATGCTGAATTTGTAACAGGTCTTGAGCTTTTACCCAAGAAAGTGAACCCAATGTGAGCTACTTGAATCACAATTTAAAACAGGTATGCTGCTACCAGATTTTTGAAGTAAGGGCTCTTTGTTGTTTGAAAACATCGGCTCAAAAGCCTTCATAAGTAGATAGTTCAGAAAACGACTGGTCAGATCTTTCATCATACGTAGTTATTTCTTTGATAGTGCCGATGCTTCCGCTCCACCAATAAGTGGTTTCGATGTATTGATCAATCTTATTACCTCTTTTAATCACCGATTTTCGCGTTCATTTTAACCGTCAAAGAACATAAGAATTTGGCGGTTTATAACGCTATTTGAATTTCAGATTGACCTGGCAGTCTTCCAGCCACGATAGCTTCGAAGAAAGACGGTGCCAGGGAACATCCCTTAAGATGGGACTATGAGCCTTTCGGGGGTAGGTGACGGTCAAATTTTCAGAGTCGATTGTTATTTTCGCCTTTCTCCGGACGAAATTTCTGAATATCTTCGGGGCATCACAACTCTCGAATCCCCGAAGCTTTTGAGACAGCATACTGTACAGTGTATCAGCAATCATGGTCATCACCACGTCGAAGTGGACCTTCGTCAGGATTGGGGAGGATAGGGCATTGAGCGAGAAGAACTTGACGCCTTCGGCAATCACGTTTTCAACCCGCCAACGGCGCGGATAGTCTCCAACGATCATTTCGACAGGGGTATCCGGATCGTTGGTGATCAGAAAAGTGGGTTTCTCGCGGCCATTACCCTTGATGACGATCTGACGGACTTCACCAGTATAATCTTTCAGACCGACCATGGATTCGTGCACGTACGGATTTGGGTATTTTCGTTTATCGTGAGAGATATTGATTCGTGACCAGGGCTGAAGGTCCTCTACCTGCTCAAGCAGTTTTTTGCCCCGTCTGCGCAGGGTGATGAACTTAACTCCCTGCCAGTTTAACAGGGATAGATGGGAGTATGTGGTAACCTTCGAATCGAACATCAAGGTGGGGTTGACGCCCCTTTTGACAGATTTCCAGAAAGACAGGAACTCAAGTACCTGATCGTCAGCTTCGTCCTTGTGGATATCTGCTGCCGTATAGAGAATCCGTTTCGATTCGGCATCCTGGGAGAACAGGGTTAAGGCTCCTTTCATCCTTTTGTTACGGGTTCCGGCCCAATGGGACTGGAGCTCTGATTCGTCTCCAAAATGGGGGACTGTATGAAAGTCCAGATTGACGATGCTGTTGTCATACAATCCCAGCTTGGCGGCTTGCTTGACAAAGCTCTTCTGAAGCTTCAGCAGATGGACCGAATCAAGACTGTACGAGTAGCTGGTTATAGACGTACATTTCGGTAGCACGTTCAACCCGGCAAATAGCCCGAGGCCGGGATCGAACGAATTATCCCAGACACGGGCATAACGTTCGGTACCCAACAGTTTCAAGGCCAGAAAGGAGAGGAAGTAGTTCAAAGCCCCAATGACTTTGGTACCTGGTAGACCAGCATCTTTGACAACCCGGAGGATATTCAGTTGTTCGATGAACGGGGCAAACAGGAACACGCCGGCGGCATCGCAATCCAATGTTTGTCCGGAAAGCTCAGACGGTGAGACCATTTCGGATACGGCAGGAACCTCGGCGTCCCTTTGCGTCAATCCCAGTTTCATTTTCGTGCGGCGGGGCAGCTTGGAATATCCGGCTTCTGCCAGTATGCGTTCGACTGTGCGGACCGAAATATCAATACCTTCTTCCGATAGAAGTTGGGTAATTTCACCGGCAGAGAGGTTGTGTTCACGCCAGCTACAGATCTTGGATCGTGTTGCCGCGTTAACACGACGCCGTTTGCCATCTTCAGGGGGCGGTTCATTGAAATCCAATTTGCCATGTACAAATTGATGCTTGAGGTAGTTAATATAGCCCTGCGAGTAGCCGAAACGATCAGCGACCACTTTGGCGGGAAGGCGATCAACAAACGAAGCGCGCAACGCTTCGTACCTTCTTTGCCATTCGCTGTCAGGTTGCAGAAAGAAGTTTTTGTCTCTCATGCAGTTCTTATGTATAATGACGTTTAAGATGTTAACATCAAAATAGTTAAAAACACAAAACAGAAAACAGCTCTTCATCCGCAGAAGAAACAGAGTAACACATGGATCCTCATAAAAAAGGGATTTATGAACTTCTTTCTGAATGTGGGCGATCTGGTTCATTGGGAAGGCGAAGAGATTTAACTATTAGCAAACTGGTTTATTACCGTCAATTGATATAAGAATTCGGTTATGGGTCGACAACGGACCAAGCACCTTATTTCGTTGTTATTATTTCTATATTTCAGTATTGACAAAGACGAGAGGCTTGAAAACTCTTATGCGTAATCATTTACGAGAAAATCGGTGTTAATAAGACGAGAATTGTTCAGAAAACTCATATCTTGAGTTTTATCGAAATTCTGATCGTAAGCACCGGTTGAATCTGATCCCCTGAAGACTACATCCCTGGCCAGCCCCGGAGTATAGCGGTGGGGATGATCAGGCGTATTTATTAGTTAACAACTCAACTTTCCCACTGAAAAAGGGGACAAGTTGATCAAATAATTAATTGAAATTATTAAAGGTGTTGAGTGGCCTCCAATAGTGTTGTGTTTTTGAATATCGCCAAACATTCAAAAACTACACAAAAAGGAGGCCACCATGAATCAGAAACTGATCAAGGAAAGAGAAGCGCTCGGAATAATCGCGAATCTGTTCAAGGAGTTTAAAATTGGTAGCTTGCTTAATCTTGCTAACATAAGCAGAACCAAAGGCGCTACCCCCTTAGAGCTGTTTACGATTGTCTTTAATCTCTGTTTTCAGGGCAAAAACCTGTTTGAAGGCGTGATCAGGAATAGATGGATCCAATTGAACAAACGCCATGTTTACGGGTTCTTGAATAATCCCCATTACAACTGGAGAAAGCTTCTTTTCCTGCTCTCAACCAGGATTTATCTGGTTTTCAAAGGACTTAACTCAAATCTGGATGAGGAAGTCCTGATCGTTGATGATTCTCTTTGTGATCGGAGTCGCTCAAAGTTTGTGGAATTGCTGGCCAAGGTCTTCGACCACAACTCCAGTAAATTCATCAAAGGGTTTCGTACCCTCACCTTAGGATGGTCAGACGGCAATAGCTTTCTGGGGCTTGATTTTGCTCTTTTGTCTTCTCCTAAGAAGAAAAACCGGTACTGTGAAGCCGATGACCGTATTGATCAACGTTCTTGCGGCGGTATTCGCAGGAAAGAAGCCATACAGAAATCGACTGCCGTGCTTCCGGCTATGGTAAAAAGAGCAACGAGTATCACCAGGATTAAAGCCCGACGACTACTGTTGGATAGCTGGTTTTCGTTTCCCAAAGTGATCCGTGAGCTGCTTGAATATATCGATGTGATCTGCATGGTCAAGAATCATGCTTACGTATACTACAAATACCAGGGGCGGAAATACCGGCTATCACATCTCTATAACAGACTTAAAAAGAAACGAGGTAAAGCAGTCGTCAAAGCATCAGTTTTTGTTGAAATCTCCTATGGTGACTGGGTTAAACTCATTTTTGTAAAGGCCGATAACGAGAGAGGTTGGTTAGCCCTTCTCAGTACCGACCTGGACTTAGAAGACAGCGAGATCATTCGGCTGTATGGAAAACGCTGGGATATCGAAGTCTTTTTCAAAATGTTCAAACAGCATCTAAAAATGGTGAAAGAGATTCAGCTTCGGACATTCGATGGACTAGTTGCTCATACCGCCATTGTCATGATGCGTTATAATCTATTGTCGTATCGGCAACGAATGGATCTGGATCTCAGATTCTATAACGATGCGTTTTGAGAGTTTTTTGATGAGCTGTCCAATCTGAGTTTTATTGATGCATTGTCACGTATACTGGCATCAGTCATGGAACAAATCAAAAAGTCAGCACAACTCTCAGAGGCCACCGTTAGGAGCATTATCGACACTATTGTGTCATTTTCGATCCGTTATTTTAACCTCGGGCCACAACTGGCCGAGAATGGTTGATTTATCGGGTCTAACTTTCAACTGGGAAAGTTGAG
>JANQGX010000007.1 GCA_028282885.1 SAR324 cluster bacterium | reverse complement strand
TTCGTCCGACTTTGGCCCAGTATCGTTCAGGATCTCCGGAAGGAGCTTCCACCTTGATGATATCCGCACCCAGGTCTCCCAAGATCGCGGTACCCCCCGGACCGGCATGAAACAGACCATATTCTACGATTTTGATTCCATCCAATGGACCCGGCCTTCCGGGTTTATCCGCACTTGTTCTTTCCATAATTCAACTCAAATCTCATAATTTTCAATAGGTTTACCAGCACACAATCGACGAGAACATGACAAACCAGCCAGTCGGCTCGAAACTGACGACTGGCTGGTTTGTCGAAAGTTACCCATCTTTTCTAGTCGGGAATGGTAACTCCAAATCCCCTTAAAATGAAATCGACCATTGAGGTTGAGATTTCATCGACAGAAAGCTCTCCCTGGGGTGAATACCATTTTACTATCCAGTTTAGAGAACCGATCATTGCCATGTAGGACATTTTCCAATTGTCCGCCTTAAATTCTCCGGATTTGATTCCCGCCTCAATAATCCGGCGGCATTCATCATCAAACTCATCTCTCGCAGCAATAATCTCCAATCTCCATTTTCTCGGCAGAATCAGTTCCTGTTGACGTAGCGCTCCAATAACATGCTTCTGGGTGGCTAGACGAATGTATTCGATAATGATTTTTCGCAGCTTGTCGGAAGGATTCCTGTCCAGTTTCACTACCTCCCGAACAAGGGTCAACATCTCCTCCAGAGCCTCCATCTGAATCAAATAGAGAACCTCGTCTTTGCTTTTGACGTAGTGATACAAACTGGCCTTGGACAATTTCAGGTGTGATGCAATCTCCTCCAGTGAAGATTTTTCATATCCTTTCCTGGCAAAAATCCGGGCAGCGTATTGCAGAATTTTTTTCCTTTTATCACGATACCTGATCTCCCTGAATGAGAGGGATTCCTGCTGGACTTTCATTGCGTTTAATTCGGATATTGATAAAAATATAATCTATAACAAATAGTTAACAACGCATAGTTTTCAACTTAAGTTTGAAAAACAAACTATGGTTTATATTCTAATTATGTTCGAATCCGGAGTCAACCCGTTAATGCGGTCTTTGGATTATCATATTGATTAACAACGGGACTATAAACGGGGAAAGCTGCGATTCCCTGTTCCAGGAATCGCAGGGCAGTGAAGGGGTGGTAAAAGCGTAAGGAGTTAATCCGTGCCGAAATAGATATCTCCGAAATCTCCCAATCCGGGCAGAATAAAGGCATTCTCATTGAGTCCCCTGTCCACTTCCGCAGTGATCATTCTGATAGCGGGATAGGTTCCCAAAACGGCTTCTATTCCTTCGGGGACGGAAACGAGATTGATGAAGATGATCTTGTCTTCGTCGACATTGTTGTTCTTCAGTGTATTGATAGTGGCATTGGCTGAGCCTCCGGTTGCCAGCATGGGGTCGAGGATGAATACATAGCGTTCCTGTATGTCATCCGGTAGCCAGGATTTGTAGAATATCGGCTTGGCTGTTTCTTCATCTCTTTGGATCAGGATATGCGCAATTCTGATTTTCTTGGCTACTTCACGAATGCAGTTTTCCATGCTGAGTCCGGCTCTGATAATGGGAACAGCGCAGATCTTACCATTGAACTCGGAGCCATGATAGACTTCACCCGTTCGGGTTGTGATGGTTTTATCCCGGGTCGGCAGGAGATTCAATCCTTCTTCAATTAGCAATCGATTGATCCGGTCTGCATAGAAAATAAAGTCATTTCGTTTGGTGTTTTGATCCCTGATGATGGTCATCAGGGTTCGCAACTGAGAGGTCATTTTCAGAATGGTCAGTTGTGAATACTCCTTGCCGTTAATCAGCGCCATGGTTAGCTCCCTGTTTGGGGTTGTTCTGTTTTCCGGTTTTCAATTGCCGGATACAAACTTATTGCCCGTGTCAGGCAAAATTATCATTATCTGCAGGTTGTTGTAACCGGAGCGCGAACAAAACACAATAGTTTTTTGCTGGAAAGGAATTGATGTGGCTGGATTTTACTTCGTTCGAATGATGGCTTTGACAGGGTATTAGGCGACTTTGATCAGCAAATGTCGGCTGGAATAAAACCAAGTTTCGTAAAATCACTCGGGTGAGTTGAAATTTTAAAAAAAAAGTTGAGTTTTTCACATTTCCTGTAACAATGGGCACACATTAATTCAAACGGTTTTCTACTGTTTGTTTCGTTCAAAACCGGCTTTCTTGGTTGACGTTCCAGGGCTTATGGCTTTGTAGCAAGATGTTGAAAGCAGGATAAAAAAGGAGCTTTTCGATTATGGCAGATGGTGTGGTTAAATGGTTTAACGATAATAAAGGTTATGGATTTATTCAGCAGGAAAAAGGTCCCGATGTCTTTGTTCACTATACCGGAATTAACGGAGACGGTTTTAAATCCCTGGCCGAAGGTGATCGGGTTACCTTCGAAATTGAAGAGGGACAGAAAGGCCCCAGTGCAGTGAATGTTATGGTCGCCAGATAACCAGTTCGGATTATCTTCCAACTTCTCTCCGGAACTGAAATTTCACCCAACTTTCCCAGGTTTTCATTTCAGCTAGGTGGCGAATGGCTCAGGAAGAGCAATAATTCGCCGCTTATCTCGATACCTTTTCCTGACCAGAATGCTGTCCAAGGATTTCTCGCGCTTTTTTTAGATTTTCACACTAACAGGATTATCCGTTTCGCATTTTGAAATGATCTGATTATAATAGGAGCAGCTTAAAGGACGAATTCTGCGCATCCCCATATGATCAAAAATCACATTTGCTTGACACGGGATTGGCAGGAGATTGTCATGGTAATTAACAGCGAGTTGCGCTGAAAAAATACGGAAAGGTGTATTTTAATGAAATCATCCCAAAACTGGCTGAGATTCTTCTTACGCGACATCGACAGGAACAGCGAGTTCAGACGGTATTTTAACCGGGAACTGCTTCTGAGTGAGCTGCTGCGTAGTAACATCCTGATCGGAATGTTCAGTGTTTTCCTTATCGGCGTATTTGTGCCGCTATTAATCGGTGTTAACGTACCCTGGAGCGATTCGGATGCCTGGTACGTTGTGTTGCTGTTCGTCTGTTTCTATGCCGGTGTAGTCGTCTATGAACTGTTTGTCCGCTTTTTGATCAAGAGCGCTCTTGACCGCGGACAGCGCATCGCCTCTCATATACGCTATTGGAATGCATTCGAAGAGGTCAGCCTTCCGACAGTCGGGATCATTATTGTCTCTAACGTGTGGGATCCGGTTGAAGTATTGCTGGGGCCAGCCGGATTTGTCTATTTCATATTCATTACCCTCGGCGCCCTGCGGCTCAATGTTAAGCTTTCCATTTTCAACGGTCTGGTAGCAGCGGTGGAATATCTGGCCGTTACTCACTACTTTCTGAACCAGGGGGATGTGCCGGTTAATCTCTCAATCTACATGGTCGCCAGTGTTTATCCCAAATGCTTTATCCTTCTGCTGACCGGTTTGATAATGGGGGTAGTCACCTTCGAAATCAGGAGGAGAATCGAGCACTCTTTTCATACCATCCAAAAGCAGAATCAACTGCTGGAAAGGAAGGTCAGGGAGCGGACCGAAGAGCTGGAGAATCTCAACGCCAGTTTGAAGGAGCGGATTGCCGCGGAAGTCAAAAAGAGTAGGGAGAGCGAACAATTGCTGGTTCAACAATCCAAGATGTCTGCCATGGGTGAGATGATCGGAATGATTGCTCATCAATGGAGACAGCCGCTTTCATCAATCGGGGTTGTTATAGGGAATCTGAAGGTGCGATATGACCTGGAAATGCTAGACAAGGAATTCTTTGATCAATCCGTACAGGATATCAATGATCAGACCAAATACCTTTCCGCCACCATCACCGATTTCCGTCGTTTCCTGAGTCCAACAAAAAAGCGTGAGCAGGTCTGTTTCAATGAGGTGATTGAAAAGGCTCTGAAGATTATCGGCAAGTCACTGGAGAACAAGAATATCCAGTTAAAACGTGACTATCGTTATGAGAGGGAACTCGAAACCTTTCCCAATGAGCTTGTCCAGGTGGTGATCAATATCCTGAAGAATGCCCAGGATGTCTTTCTTGAGCGAGAAATTGAAACGCCGGTCATCGAATTGAGCGGCTGGGAGAACGAAAAACATCTCGGTTTTCACATCAGTGACAATGCCGGTGGAATACCGAATGAAATCCTGGAGAAGGTTTTTGATCCTTATTTCACGACCAAACAGGAGAGTGACGGAACCGGCCTGGGCCTGTACATGTCAAAAACAATTATCGAAAAGCATTGTCACGGGACTCTTTTGGCAAGAAATGGAGGAGATGGAGCAGTTTTTCAAATCGAACTGCCTTATCTGAATCCTCATTAGGTGATGTTTGCCCGGAATGGCTTGTCAGAACTGCCAGGCGTTGTGCCCTTCAACTCATAATCCAAACCTCCGACTCTCCCAGTTTTATTGAAAATTATCGCTGGATTCACCCTCCCGCTATTTCCTCAGAAAAGAACACTGTCCCTCGTCGTCCACTTTGTGCCTAAACACGGTTCCGGGCTTCTATCAAGCCCCTCACAGCAGTAGATTCATTTCTTTCACGGGTAACCGCCTTTAGAATCAGAACCGGATTAAATCACAACCCAAACAGATGTTTTTCATCAAGGAATGCCGTTGGTAAAAATCTTTTAAAAAACGGCTATATTCCGGAATTTACAAGGCTTTGATTTAGGTCACCTGTCCTCGTGAAAATGACTTATAGATGGATCATCTTTGTGATTATCTTTAAAATTGACAAAGCTAACTGCGGGCATTGTTGTGTTGGGAATACGCCCCAAACTTCCCCGAGATGGTTTGTATTTCCGGCCGTTTTTTTCATGGATTAGTCCATTTTTATGAATGTTTAGTGAGGCATATTTTAAATGAATAAAATACTTCTCAAGAAACAGCTTTCCGATGATGTTTTTATGATGAAGTTACATGCACCTCTTATAGCAGAGGAGCGGCTTCCCGGGCAGTTTATCATACTTCAGTTGGATGATGAATATGGTGAAAGGATTCCCCTAACCATAGCCGATGCGGATGAAACGGAAGGCTCAATTACTATTATCTTTCAGGTCGTAGGTAAAACCACCGGTGATCTGGCTGAATTGAATGAAGGCGATTCGATCAACAACCTGGTGGGTCCCCTCGGCAAGCCAACCCATATCAAGAATTTTGGAACGGTGGTTTGTATCGGCGGTGGTATCGGTGTAGCCCCCATGCACCCTATCGCAAAAGCTTTGAAAGAAGCAGGAAATCACGTCATAACCATTATCGGTGCCAGATCCAAGGACCTGATTATACTGGAGAAAGAGATGACGGCAATCGCCGATGAAATCATTGTCTGTACTGATGATGGCTCATACGGCAGAAAGGCCCTGGTTACCGAGCCCTTGAAGGAGACCTGTGAACGCGATCCCAAGCCCGATATGGCGATCGCTATCGGACCTCCGATAATGATGAAGTTTTGTGCTGAAACCACCAGACCCTACGAGGTGTTTACCCAGGTTTCCCTGAATACGATTATGGTGGACGGGACAGGTATGTGTGGCGGATGCCGGGTTAACATTGATGGCAGGCCAAAGTTTGTCTGTGTTGACGGTCCTGAATTTGATGGACATCTGGTTGACTTTGACAACATGATGGCTCGCTTGGGCGCATATAGGGAACAGGAACGGAAAGCCCATCAATGTAGACTTGACAAGCAAATCGAAAATCAAAAGGGGGGGAACTAATGACTTATCGATCTCCAACTGAACTACAGAAAGAAGCAAAAAAGCATCTTGAGGAGAATTTACCCAAAAAGGATGAACTAAAGGCTAAACAGAGAATTGCTATTCCCAGTCAGGATATGCCTTCCCAGGATCCAAACGAGAGGGTCAAAAATCTGGATGAGGTTGCCCAAGGTTACACAGTGGAGCAGGCCAGGCTGGAAGCGATTCGGTGTACCCAATGTAAAAAACGGCCCTGTATTGAAGCCTGCCCGGTGAAGATTGATATCCCGAGTTTTATTCAACATATCGCAGATGGCGATTTCCAGGCTTCCATTGATGTCATTAAAGAATCCAGCCTTTTACCCGCAATTTGCGGACGTGTCTGCCCGCAGGAAGTACAATGTCAGCAGCCTTGTACTGTCAGCAAATCCCTTAAGGATGTAACCAAAGGTGTTTCCATAGGTCGCCTGGAGAGATTCGTCGCTGACTGGGAGCAATCAACCGGTAAGGTAAAGACCCCGAAAGTCAAGCCGGAGACAGGCAAGAAAGTTGCGGTTGTTGGTGCCGGACCTGCCGGACTCGTGGTTGCGGCCGACGTACGAAGAGAAGGACACGCTGTTACTATTTTCGAAGCCTTCCACAAACTGGGAGGGGTTATGCGGTATGGCATCCCTGAATTCAGGCTGCCCAATACGATTATCGACCAGGAGGTCAATACCTTGAAGGCGATGGGTGTTGAATTCCAGACCAATTTTGTGGTGGGAAAAACCCGTAAGCTGAAGGATCTGATCGAGAAAGACGGATTTAGTGCTGTTTTCATTGGCACGGGAGCCGGTCTGCCGATGTTTATGGGGATTGAGGGTGAGAACCTGATTGGGGTTTTCTCGGCCAATGAATATCTGACCCGGGCCAACCTGATGAGAGCTTTTGATCGGGAGAACGCGGATACCCCGATCTATTTCTCCAAAAAAGTGGCAGTACTGGGCGGTGGCAATGTTGCCATGGATGCGGCCCGTATGGCCAAGCGGCTGGGCGCTGAAGAGGTTAACATAGTGTACCGCAGAACCGAGGTGGAAATGCCGGCCAGGATCGAAGAAGTGGCTCATGCCAAGGAAGAGGGAATCAATTTTTATCTGCTGCAGAATGCCGTGCGAATTCTGGGTGATGACAAGGGTTGTGTCAAGTCGATGGAATGTTTGCGCTATGAGCTTGGCGAACCGGACGATTCCGGCAGAAGAAGACCTGTACCCATTGAAGGCAGTGAATTTATGATGGATGTGGATACGGTTATTGTTGCTATCGGTAACGGAAGTAACCCTTTGATTCCCCAAACGACCAAGGAACTGGAAGTCAACCGCTGGGGGAATATTGTGGTGAACGAAGGCCAAAAGACTTCAATGGACAGGGTGTACGCCGGTGGAGATATCGTTTTGGGAGCTGCCACCGTTATCCTGGCCATGGGTGAAGGAAGAAAGGCGGCCAAATCCATCAACGAACTGCTGGCAGAAGAAAGCTAAGAAACGAGGACGGATTTGTCTTGTGCTATGCCAAAGCACCATTCGCGTGGCTCCGGGAGCCATGCGAATATCCCGGGAAATCTGCAATCCCGGTCTTTATTTTAGTTGTTACCTCTCGATCCCGGTCAGTAATTGGATCGATTACAGATCGATTACCCCGGAAGCCTGTGGATAGCAAAATTCGGAACCTAAGCACAAACAGCCTTCCGAATGAGATTCAAACAAGTCCGATGAAGGAGCTGTTATCGGAGAAAACACAGGGGTTTAGCGCATCATGAAAATTTCAACAAAGTGCCGGTATGGAATCCGGGCAGTGATTGAAATTGCTAAAAACCACAATGGAACACCCACCAAAAGAAAGGATATCTCTGATGTCCAGGGAATTCCCAATTCCTATCTTGAAAACATCCTGATTACTCTCAAACACAACAGGATTGTCTCTTCAATCAGGGGTGTAGGCGGTGGCTTTGTTTTGAAGAGGGCACCGGAAGAGATTACGCTTTTGGAGATTTTCGAGGCACTTCAGGGAGATCTCAACCTTCTGGATTGCATAGAGATGCCTGAAATCTGCGATCGCAATGTCAATTGCATTATCAGGCCGATCTGGGTGGAAGTGCAAAAAGCGCAAAAGGAAGTGTTACGGAAAGTCACCATTAAGGACCTGATGGACAAAGAAAAATCGGATATTCCGGAGTATCTGGGAAAACTGTGATCACCGGTCTTTCCGGTTCTGTGGACAGATCTGATATCAGCTCAGTTCTGTTCTGCAGATTCTTCCGTTTTCTTTTGCAGGTCGGAAAGAGCCAGGTATAGGGCTCCCACGGCCAACTCGGCACAATGCAGGGATTCCTCAGGAAGGGTTTTCAGGTAATCGGATACGCTTTCCGGCGTCACATCCCATGCTTCTGCAGCCATTTTCCCTTCGATCATGGAAGCAACCGTATTGGCGCAAGCATTGGTGTTCAGACAACCGTCAATGTTCAACGAAACATGTTCTATGATCCCTCCTGCTGCTGTTAAATACATTTCGATCGTATCGCCGCAATCTCCCTTGTTTTTGCCGTATCCATCGGGATCTTCGATTTTTTCATGCCGCTTGTATTCGAATGCCATTTCCAGGTATTCGACGGAGTGATTCTGCCAGAATTCCGCGTTGATGCCGCTCATCTCTCTGCTCTTTTGCCCAAAAGGCTGGTTCTTCTAATAACGGGACTGTACGAATACTATCCCCCTTCAGGTATGAGATTCATTATCGCATCCGCTGATCTCTTCTGCAAGCAGTCCCACCGAACCGAAACCAAAGTGTGGAGAATCACAACACCATTGTGGGAATTCCCTGCATTGCAATCTAACTATATGAAATAAATTGCTATAACTATCTTGCCTGTTTCAAAATCCCGGGCAGGGGATCATACCGTGTTGGATTTTTCCACACTCCTCGCCTGGGGATGCTCACAACCAAATTCAAATTAAAATATTTAATAATACAGTCGTTTACGAGCAGAATTCGGATAAAAACATATCTGGCACATTATCTGTAAAAGATAACCATCAACAACACTGTTTCAACCTCAAACCAAACAAGTAAAGGAGTCAAAATGACAGAACAGGGAACCGACAGCCGAAGAAGTCATGTAGGATTCGGCACTACCTACTGGAAAGGCAGCGAACGATCATCAGCCTCGGAAGAGGGGATTAATGCTGTGTTGGGTGGGCAGGTTTGGGTTGTAAAACCTGACAAAGAGAGCAAGCTTAAAAATCCTTGTCTCTGGATGGAGGCAGGTGTGGTGAAGTCAAAGGACTGCACCAACTATTACGATTGCATGACCTGCAAGTACGACAAGGGGATGATCAAAGCTGTTGCCAAGGGGAAAAGAATAAGCTGGCAGGATGCCATGCGAAGAAGACCGCAGATGGACAGGGTTTGTCGTCATACCCTGACAAAACGCATGGAACACAGGATTTGTGCATATGATTACCAATGTGCAGCCTGCGATTTTGATCAGTATTTTGAAGAGGTCTACTCTCAGAAGGTCAAATCGTTCCCGCTGGCAACACAGAATGTCAAGGGATTCGAGGTTCCGGAAAAATACTATTTTCACAAGGGACACGCCTGGGCAAGAATAGAAAGTGGTGGCAACATCAGGGTCGGGCTGGATGATTTCGCCCTCAAGGTCCTGGGAAAGGCAGATGCTTTTGATTTACCATTGATGGGAAAAGAGCTGCAAGCAGGAAAGGTCGGTTGGGGGTTGAAGCGGGAAGATAATCTCGCCGATGTCCTGTCCCCGATCAGTGGTGTGATTCTGGAAGTAAATCACAAAATCAGGGAGAGACCTGACACCGCCAATAACGAACCTTATGGCGATGGCTGGTTGTTCTCCGTGCGGAATCCTGACCTGGATAAAACAATTAAAGACCTGATGGCGGATGCGGATAGCCTGGCCTGGATGGATTCGGAAGTAACCCAGCTCGAATCCATGATTGAATCGGTTGCAGGTCCGCTGGCTGCGGACGGTGGTCATTTGCAAGCAGATGTTTTCGGAAACCTGCCGGATATCGGTTGGAATAACCTGACGAAGACCTTCCTGAGAACCTGAGGTCTTGCCGATGTTTCAGCAGGAGGGTACCATCATATGTAAAGAGATCTTCGGGGATATGATAAATGTTTTGGTAAAATCCCTCTGTTGAAGCACTGAAATAAGCTATCCGGTGGCGCATATGGTCTTCAGGCTGCCGGATGGCACGAAATTTTTGAATTGCAGATGAAATCGACTCCTTCCCTTAAAAGATTATCAGGATCTAAGCCAGAGTGTATCTGGTCGCAGGCAGGAGTGATTGATAAACTGACGTGTGATGAAAATTTCGATTGCGGTTCCTGCGATTTCGATAAAGACTTTCGCAGGGTCGCAAAGCAAAACCAGAAGCTGAAGGCGGAGGGGAAAAAGCCGACCGGAGACCATTCGGGGATGGTGTATTGGAAGGATAAACTTAGAGAACTCCCCATCAGCAGACGGTTGTGCCTTCATCATATGAAGGGAAGGATCGATTTTAAAACCTGCACCAATGACTATAACTGTATCAATTGCGATTTTGATCAGTATTTCCACGATCAATACTCCGTTCATGCGGTCTTGAAACCTGTTGACGTACTGGATTTGAACGGATTCAAGGTTCCACAGGGCTACTATTTTCACAAAGGGCATACCTGGGCCAAACTGGAAGAGAGTGCCGAAGTCAGGATCGGTATTGATGATTTTGCCTTCAGGGTATTGGGACCTCCGGATACCATAGAATGCCCCCTGGTGGGGAAGCAAGTTCAGCAGGGACAACCCCTCATCCATTTCAATCGGGGGAGCAACGAGGTTACTCTCAAGTCTCCGGTAAGCGGGATCGTTACGGCGGTCAATACGAAACTCAGGGAAAATGGAAGATTAGCGGGCGAAGCCCCCTATACCGATGGTTGGGTGATGAGAGTTCATTCGACACAGCTTCGATCGGAAATTAAAAACCTGGCTATGGGGGACGAAGAAAAGGAACTGCTTTCGGCGGAACTGGAAATCCTTTACCAACTGATCGAAACACATGTCCAACCGTTGGCTGCCGACGGCGGGAATCTGTCTGACGATGTTTTTGGCCTGATGCCTCAACTGGGTTGGGAACGCCTGGTGAAAACCTTTTTCAGCTGAACCTGTTCAGTTCCGGACTCATCCTTGTCGGAACCGTTTCTTTGATTCACTCTAAATAAGCAAAAAATTACTACCCTCTCTTCAACTGATCTTCCAATAAGATGCTACAATAGCGGCACATTCCCATCACTTTGCGATCCACATCCCTGATGCTGCGGCAGTAGTGCATGAGACAGGACTTATCCCTGCAATGTAGCAGGTGAAAGGTATGACCGAGTTCATGCAGAATCTCCTTGATGATCCGGTTTCCGAGGAGTTTGTCTCTTTCAATGGCTGGCAAATCATCCTTGAGTCTTGAACTTGAGACTATACAGGAAACGCCGCCCAGTTCTGCCTCTCCATAGACATGGGTGAGGATCGGAATAAACAGGTCCTTCTCTGTCAGTGCGACAATTCTGCTGTTTGCCGGAAGATCCAGGGATGATAACCGATCCAGGACGGCAGTGGAGTGGTATTGATTCCGATTGTGATCAAGCGCAAAGTCGATGTTTTCAAGATAGCGATGAATGCTCGTCTCCATTCCGAAGATGCTTTTGATACCGGCGGATATTTCAATGAGCAGGTTGTCGCAGAACGGCTCAATGGGAGAGATGATACAATGTGGTAAGGGAGAAGCCAAAACAGTGCCGGTTTACAAACGAGGATTTATAGAGTCGGTTGACATGGTTCAGGATTCTAACAATGCTTCACAATGGGTTCCTGACGGGATATCACCCATTTCCGGACAAGCCGTATTTCTTGATTTTGCTGTAGAGCGTGGATCGATCGATTCCAAGGGCTTTTGCACTTCTGGAAATGTTCCAGTCATTGGAATCGAGTGTTTTCCGAATATGTTCCTTCTCCACTTCCATCAAAGTGCCGGAAAGTGGCTGTTCCCTCAATTCAGGACTGAAGATGGGAAGATCCCCGGGGATGATGGAATCACTCTTACAAACCACCACCGCCCTTTCAACGGCATTTTCCAGTTCCCGGATGTTGCCCGGCCATTCATAAAGCATCATCTCATCCATCGTGTCACGGTCGATTCTGTTGACCTCCCTGTTCATCTCCTGTGAAAATCGAAACAGAAACTGTTTGGCAAGAAGCGGAATATCCTCTTTTCTCTCTCGTAGCGGAGGCATTTTGAAAGAGATAACGTTGAGTCTGTAATAGAGATCTTCCCTGAACTGACCTTTCTTAATGGCAGTCTCTATATCCATATTGGTGGCGGCAATAATCCTGAAATCCGATTCGATGGGTTGTGTCCCTCCTACACGGTAAAAGACACGATCTTCCAGAACCCTGAGTAGATCGATCTGCATCCGCATGCTAATCTCCCCGATTTCGTCAAGAAAAAGAGTCCCCCCATTGGCCAGTTCCAGTTTTCCTTTCTTGTTTTCCTTGGCATCGGTGAAGGCACCTTTCTGGTAGCCGAACAGTTCACTTTCCATCAGGTGTTCGGGAATAGCGCCACAATTGATCCCCATGAACGGACCTTCACATCGCGGGCTTTGGGTGTGAATGGCTTTAGCCGCCAGACCTTTTCCGGTCCCGGTTTCACCGGTGATCAGGACAGTTGAATCGATAGGGGATATATCTTCGATGAGGTTAAAGATCTCCTGCATGCGCGGAGATTGTCCGATCATGCTCTCAAAGCGGGTCCTCTCCCGGTATTGATCCCGCAGGTAAAGATTTTCAAGGGTTTTGGCCCTGCTTTCCAGGATTTTTTCAATCAGCACACCCAGTTCATTGGGATCAAAGGGTTTAAGCAGGTAATCCTGCGCTCCCAGTTTCATAGCTTCAATTGATGAAGAGATGGAGCCATAAGCTGTTATCATGACCACGGCGGCATCGGGATCACTTGACTTCACCTCTTTCAGTAAATCGATTCCGCTCATGCCATTCATTTTTATGTCAACCAGCAGCACGTCAAACCGGATATTCCTGATCAGCTCCAGGGCCTCTTCTCCGCTGGCAGCCTTGTGGACCTCATATCCGTCTCTTTCCAGCCACCCGCCCAGGGATTCCCTCATAATCAGCTCGTCATCAACAATCAATATCTTGGTTTTTGGCATTTTTTAAAACTCCATCATATTGATTTCATTGTCGCCATCGAACTCTTCGATCTCACCCTCAATGGGTAATTCAATGGTAAAGGTGGTTCCCTTGTTAACTGTCGAATCGATTTCGATCTGACCCTTGTGCTTGTGGACGATCCCATAAACCAGGGATAAACCCAAACCTACACCTTTCCCGTTCTTTTTGGTTGTAAAAAAAGGCTCGTATAGTTTGGAAATGTGTTCGGGGGGTATTCCCACACCGGTATCGGAAATTGAAAAAGTAAGGCTGTTTTCAGCTAGCGAATGCGTTGTTTTTATGGTGAGGACCTTTTTCCTGCCGGATTCCATGGCTTCAACGGCATTTGAAATCAGATTCATCAACACCTGTTGCAGTTGATCCTCCGCCCCCCTTAATTTGGGAAGATCATTCCTTAATTGCCGGTTCAGTTGGATATGATTGATTTTGATTAGATTGAGGTTCATAACGATGGTTCGTTCAATCAGTTCATTGAGATCCAACCGCTTCAGCTCAATCTTTGACTGCCTGGAAAAAGCCAGGAGATTGGAGACGATTCTGCTGATTCGCTTGGTCTCGGTTTCCATCAAATCAAGGTAAGAACTGAACTGTTCCCGATCGGCCGAAGACAGCTCTCCCTCATTATGAATTCGTTTCATCAGCATGATCAGGTTGAGGATACCCGAAATAGGATTGTTTATCTCATGAACGACAGCGGCCGAAAGCTTGCCTAATGAAGACATTTTATCCTGGTGCAGCAATTTGGCATGAGTATCCTGCAGTTCACGGGTGCGATCCTTGACCATCTTCTCCAGTCTGGAGGTGATTCTCTCCTGCTCGTTTTTGAGTTCGGTTACATCGCGTCCTATTTCAATAAACTTGGAGATTTTGCCGTCTTTTTCCCAGATGGGGTAAACGATAACATCCAGGTGCCGCTGTTTACCGTTTTGATCGACCTGGCGGAGCGAAGTCCTGCGGCTGGGTTGCCGGTTTCGGATGACATCATTGATGGGGCAAAAAGTGTTGTCATTGATATAGCAGTGATGATCCTTCTTCTGCAGGACTTCATAGCACTTCTGGCCGATGATCTCTTCCCTGGAATGTCCCATGTAATCCAGAAAGGTCTGGTTGACTTCTATGATTTCCATTTCCGTGGAGATAACAACGATGATATCCTGAATGTGATTGAGGATGGTCTCCATCTCCTTGTTTCTGGTGTTCAGCTCAAACTCCGCATGACCCAGATCCTGCCAGAGAAATCGAAATACCTCAAAAGAGAGGATTCGGATATGTATGGGCCGGGTGCTGATGATCCGATCCAGGAGTTCCCTGCCCGGTTTCAGGATAATGATGATATCTATTTGATAGTGCGCTTCATATAACTCTTCATAATCCTCCAGGGTTTGGATACCCAGCTTTTGGGCTTCTTTGATACCCGGGCTTTCCTGGTCCTTATCAACAACCGCAACAATCCTGGTGTATTGTCGGGCTTCGGATGGTTCAATGACATATTTTTTCAGAACCTCCCGGCAATAGGTGCCTCCGCCGACAATGCCGATATTAATTGTCTGTTGTTTCGGTTCTGTCATTTCGTTTCCAACCCCTGAATCGTCGTTGATATTCAATCCGACTTCATTTGACCTGTTTCTGTATTATCGGGGAGTTCTGCCAAAAAAAGAAGTCTCCTCGATCTTTTTATATAAGGGGTTTGGATAAAACACAAACATTCCAGGTGGGTTCTTGATGTGGATCACTGTAACCCGATCTTAGTATTTGGTGTTTTATTATTGCTTCCAACCCCCGAATCATAAAGCTTGATGAGGATTTTATCGGAAAAATTTAAATATTTGGTCAAATTTTAAATAAAAGAAATTGGTCTAAAAATTTACTTCAATAATATTGATGAACCCATCAATGTTCAAATAAATTAATAAACTACGAAGCGAAAGGGTAAAACTTTACATATTTGGTCATATTTAATCACTTTAGTTTTTTTTCTTAAATTTGACATTCAGAATTTGCTTCTTATATCCTTTGAATAAGCCTATTGAGCGCTCAAACAAGTTTTTTAAAACCATTTGACAACGATCTTTTCAGGGCTTGAGAAAAATGATTCCGACCGCATGGCGGATTGATTTTGGATGTTTTCTCCAGGCTCAAACTCAGTCGAATGTTTTGCATGAGGGCGTTTTCACGCTGTCAACAGATTTAATCATCCTGGATCAAATTATCGGGAAAATTGGAAGTCACCTTTAAACGGACCAAAGGGCGATTCAATATAAACCGGAACATTTGATTAGATTTACAGAGACTCACTTAACCCTTACAGGAGAAAAAAATGACAAAGGATGTAGTTGGATCGGTCATGGTTGTCGGAGGCGGTATTGCGGGAATGCAATCCGCTTTGGATTTGGCTAATTCCGGATACTACGTATATCTTGTTGAGGAATCATCGGCCATTGGAGGGGTCATGTCGCAGTTGGACAAGACATTCCCCACAAACGACTGCACCATGTGAATTATCTCACCTAAACTGGTTGAGGTCGGCCGGCATTTAAACATTGAACTTCTCACGAACGCCAGATTACTCAGTATCGATGGTGATCCGGGAAGTTTTAAAACAAAAGTATACCAGGGGCCACGTTATGTGGACCTCTCAAAATGTACAAGCTGTGGTGATTGTGAAGCAGTCTGCCCCGTTGAGCTGGAAAGCGGTTACGAGGAAGGCTTGGCAACTCGCAAGGCCATTTATAAAAAATACACCCAGGCGATTCCCGGAACCTATTGCATAGAAAAAACCGATACCGCACCGTGTAAACTGGCCTGCCCTGCCGGAATAAACGTTCAGGGCTATGTACAGATGGTTAAGGTCGGAAATTACAAACGGGCTCTTGAGATCATCATGGAAGATCTTCCCCTGCCGGGGATTTTGGGCAGGGTTTGTCCCCATGGATGTGAAGATGCATGTCGACGTTGCAGTGTTGATGATCCTTTGGCTATACGCGATCTGAAACGTTTGGCAGCAGACCGGTTCGATCCGCGTGAGATTGAGATCCAATGTGACCCCGAAAGGGATGAAAAGGTTGCCATTATCGGATCCGGTCCCGCCGGACTCTCCACCGCTTATTTTCTGGCGCGCCGCGGTATCAAATCCACCATTTTTGAATCACTTCCCGAACCGGGCGGAATGCTTCGTGTCGGTATCCCTGAACATCGTCTGCCAAGAGAAATCCTGAACAAGGAAATCGAGATTATCACCAACCTGGGTGTTGAGATTAAGACAAACAGCCCCCTTGGTCCGGATCTCTCCATTGATGATTTGAAAAACCAGGGTTACAAGGCTGTCTACCTGGCGATTGGTGCCCACAAAGGGATTGAATTGGGTGTTCCCGGTGAGAATGTTAATGGCGTTCGCCAGGGAGTGGATTTCCTGAGAGAACTCTCACTTACGGGTAAAACGGAAGTTGGTAAAAAAGTGGTTATTATCGGTGGTGGTAACGTGGCTATTGATGTAGCTCGCTCAGCGATTCGCATGGGAGCGGAAGAGGTCACCATAGTCTACAGAAGAACCAGGACCGAGATGCCGGCTTTTGATGAGGAAATTGAGGCTTCACTGGATGAAGGTATAAGGATTAACTATCTGGCTGCACCCCAGGAAATCGTGGTTGAAGATGGCAGGGTGGCCGGATTGAGATGCATTAAAATGGAGTTGGGTGATGCCGATTCATCAGGCAGAAGATCCCCGATTCCGGTTCCGGGAAGTGAATTTGAACTGGATGTGGATCAGATCATACCCGCGATTGGTCAGAAACCCGATCTCTCCTGCCTGGAAGAGGCTGCCGGTCTGGAATTTTCACGATGGGGAACCATCGAAGTGAACTCCATCTCCTATGCCACGGATTATGAAGGTGTCTTCGCCGGGGGTGATGTACAAACCGGACCCTGGACTGTAATCGGTGCTGTAGCGTCCGGAAAAGAGGCCGCAGAATCCATCCAGCGCTATTTCGACGGCGTCGACATGGTGGAAGGCCGGGAGCCCGTTACCCTGGATGATCCGGTTTATCGTCCTTATGACAAGGAGCCGGTTAAGCATCGATTGCAGATGCCGGAACTGGCTGTTGAGAAAAGAGCCGGTAATTTCGATCAGGTGGAATTGGGTTATACCGAAGAGCAAGGCCAGGAAGAGGCAGGCCGCTGTTTGAACTGCAGTTACTGCTGTGATTGTGAACTCTGTGTTGAAGCCTGTCTGCCGGGAGCTGTCAATCACCGGGATCAGGCGTTAGAAAAGGAGATAGATGTTGGAGCGGTTATCCTGACCTCGGGTACGGATGTGTTTGATCCGGATAAGCTTGAAGAGTTTTATCTCTACAAGAGCAATCCCAATGTCATGACCAGTATCGAATTCGAAAGAATTCTGAGCGCTACGGGTCCAACCAGTGGTCATCTGGTCAGGCTTTCCGACGAAAAAGAACCGAAAAAGATTGCCTGGCTGCAATGCGTGGGTTCAAGAGATCAAAACCAGTGTGATAACGGTTACTGCTCTTCAGTCTGCTGTATGTACGCTATCAAGGAAACTGTCATTGCTCAGGAACACAGCCACAACGGGCTGGAATGCAGTATTTTCAATATGGATATCCGTACCTTTGGTAAAGACTATGAGCGGTATTATGAACGTTCCAAGGAACAGGGTGTCAGATACGTGCAAGCCAGGGTGCATACCATCAGCGAGGTCCCGGAAAGCAGGAATCTGAATCTTCACTATGTTTCGGAAGCAGGTGAGATTATCGAGGAAGAGTTCGATCTGGTAGTTCTTTCTGTGGGAATGGAGCCAGCCAAGTCGGCTGTCGAGCTGGCCGGGGATCTTGATATCGAGCTGAATCAGTATAATTTTGTGAAAACGGAAGATGTCTCTCCGGTCACCACATCAAAACCGGGCATTTATGTGGCCGGCGTTATCCAGGGACCAAAGGATATTCCGCATTCGATTATGGAAGCCAGCGCCGCAGCCTGTTCTGCAGGATCAGATCTGGCTGCAGCCCGTGGTTCGCTGGTCAAGGAACGAATTTTTCCGGAGGAGATTAATGTGGTTGGTCAGGAACCCCGCATTGGTGTCTTCGTCTGTAATTGTGGAATCAATATTGGCGGCATAGCCGATGTGCCTTCCATTGTCGAGTATGCCAAGTCGTTGCCAAATGTGGTTTATACCGAGGAGAATCTTTTCTCCTGTTCCCAGGATACCCAGGAGAAAATGGTTGAGACCATCAAGGAGCAAAAGCTGAATCGGGTCGTTGTTGCGGCTTGCTCGCCTATTACGCATGAGCCCTTGTTTCAGGAGACCATGAAGGATGCCGGACTCAATCCGTTTCTCTTTGAAATGGCCAATATCAGAAACCAGTGTACCTGGGTTCATTCAAGTGAAAAAGACAAGGCAACCGAAAAAGCCAAGGACCTGGTGAAAATGTCCGTGGCAAGATCCGCATTCCTGGAACCCCTCGATTACCTGACAGTGGGCGTCAATAATCCCGTTCTTGTCGTCGGCGGCGGTGTCTCCGGAATGACGGCAGCTTTGAATTTTGCCGAACAGGGATTTGCCACAACCCTGGTAGAGAAAGGAATGGAACTGGGTGGATCGGCCAGACAGATCAAGAAAACCTGGAAAGGTGCAGATGTCGGGTCTTACCTGGATGAGCTGATTGGACAAGTGGAAAATCATACCGGAATTAACGTCATGAAGGGTGCCGAGGTTGTGAATGCCAAAGGATTTGTCGGTAATTTCGAAACCGAAGTTAAAATCGGTGATCTCAAGAAAACCATCCGGCACGGCGCGACGGTTGTAGCCACCGGGGGTCAGGCGACTGAAACCGGTGAACACCTCTACGGGCAGAACCCGAGAGTAACCCGCTGGCACGATCTGGAACAGAATCTGGAAAAATACCCGGATGCGGAAAGTGTTGTCTTTATTCAATGCGTTGGATCCCGAGACGAAAGCCATCCCTATTGTTCCAAAATCTGCTGTACCGCTTCGATCAATCAGGCCCTTGAAATTAAAGAGAAGAACCCGGAAACCAATGTTTTCATTCTGCATCGGGATATCAGAACGTATGGAGAGCGGGAATCCGTCTACCAGAAGGCCAGGGAGAAAGGCGTTGTCTTTATCAAATACTCACCTGAACGAAAGCCGGTCGTCACCGAAGCAGGGGATAAACTGGAGGTGAAGATTTTTGATCCTGTGATTCAAAGGGAAATGGTGATTGAAACCGATCTCCTCAACCTGGCAACGGCTATCGAATCATCGGCCAATGAGACAGTTACGTCTGCTTATAAACTGCCGGTGAATGCCGATAAATTTGTCATGGAAGCCCATGCCAAACTGAGGCCCGTGGATTGTGCAACTGACGGGGTTTACATCTGCGGAATGGCCCACTATCCAAAACCGTTGGACGAAAGCATAGCCCAGGCCCAGGCTGCAGTTTCCAGGGCAATCAACGTGCTTTCCCAACAATCAGTGGCTGTGGAACCGATTGTTTCTCAAATCGATCAGGAACTCTGTATCGGTTGCGGTCTTTGTGTCGAATCCTGCTCCTTCAGTGCCATTGAACCGGAAAAGGTGGAAGGAAAAGGCATCAGGGCAAAGAACATCTCGGCCCTATGCAAGGGATGCGGGGTTTGCGCCGTGGCATGTCCGCAACAGGCAATTACGATGAAACATTTTAATAACGATCAGATTATTGCTTCGATCAGGGCTGGTAAAAGTGTAGCCTAGCGATGGAGCAAACAGGAGAACAGATTATGGCAGAAAATTACGAGCCAAAAATACTGGCTTTTTTATGTAACTGGTGTGCTTATGCCGGAGCAGATCTTGCCGGGGTTTCGCGTTTTCAGTATCCACCGACTCTCAGGGTGATCAGAACCATGTGCTCCGGAAGGGTTGATCCTCTTTATATCGCAGAAGGTTTGGTCAACGGGTATGATGGCGTTTTTGTCTCTGGTTGACATCTCGGTGAATGCCATTACCAGGATGGTAATGTAACTGTAGCCGGTCGTGTTGAAATGGTGGCAAAGCTGCTTGATCTGGCCGGCATCGAACGCGAACGCGTACAATTAAGAAGAGTCAGCGCCGCTGAAGGGGCCCTCTTCTCCGAATATGTCACCGAAGTCAGTCAGAAAACCCTTGAAATGGGGCCTTTTGATCCAACCCAATATATGCTGGAACTGGGAGCTGTCCAAAGAGCACTTGGAACCCGTCGTCTTCGCTGGTTGAGTGGGATGGAACATCAATTGGACAAGGCGGAAAATGTCTATAGAGAAAAAACCGATCCCGATTTGATGGAGGAAGTTCTCAGTGAAGCCATTCGTTCCGAATACCATAAAGCATTGATTCTGGAGATGTTGGGGGAAGGACCGCTTTCCGTCCGTGAAATGGCGGAGAGGTCCGGTATGCCGGTCTATACAGTTTCCACCAGGCTTAATGAGCTGGAGAGAGACGGGCTTGCGGAGTTCAACTGTCACGAAGGATCAACTGCAAAATTCGCCAGTCTGGCGGCCTGAAGTTAATGGTGGAATTCAGGATATTAAGATTGAATACAGAGCCGAGTTTCACCATTACGAAAGGAAATAGCAAAGAATATCGATAAAGAGAATTAGCTATGGCAAAAACAAATAATAACAGCGGGTCGGCACTGGTCGTGGGAGCGGGTATTGCAGGAATGCAAGCGGCTTTGGACCTGGCCGATGCCGGAATCTATGTTCACTTGGCGGAGAAATCCTCATCCATTGGGGGGATGATGGCCCAACTGGATAAGACGTTTCCCACAAACGACTGTGCCATGTGAATTATTTCGCCAAAATTGGTGGATGTCGGTCGACATCTAAATATTAATATCATTCCGAACACGGAAGTAACATCTCTCGAAGGCGAGGTCGGTAATTTCAAAGCCAGACTGGAAAGCGTTCCCCGTTTTATTAACCTGGATAATTGCACGGGTTGCGGTGAGTGTAAAAGCGTATGTCCTGTTACGGCTGTGAACGAGTTTGACTGCGGCTTGAATGTCAGATCCGCAACCTATATTCAATACGCACAAGCGGTTCCCCTGGCCTTTACCATTGATAAAGACAAATGTATCGGTTGCGGGCTATGCGAACGAGTCTGTCTGGCCGATGCCATTGACTATGCTCAGGAACCCAATACGGCAGAAGTTGAGGTTGGTGCGGTCATCATGTCGCAGGGCTCCGATGCCTTTGATCCATCCAAATTCGATCATTACAGCTACTCCCAATATCCCAATGTGATCACCAGCCTGGAATTTGAGAGGATCCTCAGTGCTTCAGGTCCCTACCAGGGACATTTGATGAGACCTCTGGATCGGGAAGAACCTGCTAAAATTGCCTGGTTGCAATGTGTGGGATCAAGAGATATCAACCGATGCGATCACTCCTATTGTTCCTCGGTTTGCTGCATGTATGCCATCAAGGAAGCGGTCATAGCCAAGGAGCATGCTTCTGGAAATCTTTCCTGTAATATTTTCTACATGGACATGCGAACCCATGGAAAGGACTTCGAAAAATACTATGACCGGGCCAAGGATGAAGGGGTTAATTTTGTCCGCTCCAGGGTTCACTCCATCACGGAAGATCCGAAAACAGGAAACCTCTTCCTGGAATATGTAACCGAGGCGGGAGAGATCGTCCGGGATGAGTTTGATCTGGTGGTTTTGTCCGTTGGTTTGGAGGCGAAAGAATCCGCAATTGATCTGGCAAAAAACCTGGGAATCGAGTTGAATGGTCACAATTTTGTGGCAACGTCCGATCAAAACCCGGTTTCCACCTCCCGGGAAGGTGTCTTTGTCTGCGGAGCATTCCAGGGACCGAAAGATATTCCCCAGTCCGTTGTAGAAGCAAGTGCGGCAGCAGCAGCGGCCGGAGAGATACTTGCAGATTCCAGATACAAGGATACCAAGGAAGTGGAACTGGTTCCGGAGACCAATGTTGTTGGCGAGCGGCCCCGCATCGGTGTATTTGTCTGCAGTTGCGGTATTAATATCGCGGGAACCGTGGACGTTGATGAGGTGGCCGAATACTCAAAAACGCTTCCGTATGTAGAGTACGTTACCAATAATCTCTATACCTGTTCCCAGGATACGCAGGAGATTATGACGCAGATTATCAAGGAACAGAACCTGAACCGGGTTGTGGTTGCCTCCTGTACTCCCAAAACTCATGAGCCCATGTTTCGGGATACCCTGACCAATGCCGGGCTGAACAAGTACCTGTTCGAGATGGCCAATATCCGTAATCAATGTTCCTGGGTTCACGCCAACAATCCTGATCTGGCCACAAAAAAATCCAAGGATCTGGTTCGCATGGCTGTAATGAAGGTTGCTCTCAAGGAACCCTTACAGGAGATCAAACTGGATGTGAACCAAAACGCCCTGGTAATCGGAGGCGGAATCTCGGGAATGACATCGGCACTTAATCTGGCCAGGCAGGGATTTCAAACCCATTTGATCGAAAAGAATGAAGAATTGGGTGGTCAGGCCAAATCTCTTTATAAAACAGCAAAAGGTGAGAAGGTTGGGGAGATCCTGAACAGCCTGCTTACGGATGTGAAAAACGAAAAAAGGATAGAAGTTCACCTGAAGACTGAGATTGAAGAAGTTGACGGGTTTGTTGGAAATTTTAAAACCAAACTAAACAAGGGCGGCAAACCTCTTGAGATTGAACACGGAGTTGCGACCATTGCAACCGGTGCTGAAGAGTTCAAGCCGGACGAGTACTCTTACGGAGAAAGCCCAATGATACTAACCAGTCTCGAATTTGATAAAAAACTGATGGCCGGCGAATTGAAAGCAGGCGAGATGGATACAGCCGTTTTTATCCAATGTGTCGGTTCCAGGGAGCCCGATAGACCCTATTGCTCCAGGCTCTGCTGCAGTCATTCCATTGAAAGTGCCCTGGAATTGAAGGAATTGAATCCCGAAATGAATGTCTACATTCTTAACAGGGATATCCGGACCTATGGCGATCGCGAAGAGCTTTACAAGAAAGCCAGGGAGATGGGTGTTATGTTTATTCGCTACTCCTATGATGAAAAACCGGAAGTTGTTTTCAAAGACGGTCGGATTGTCGTTAAGGCTGAAGACAAGATTATTGGCAGAGTGCTTGAGATAGAAACCGATCTGCTGACGCTGGCCACCTCCATCATTCCGAATAAGAACATTCAGTTAGCCCAGAATTTCAAGGTTGCCATGGATGAGGATGGATTTTACGTGGAACGTCATGCCAAGCTGGGACCTTCCGAATTTGCAACGGACGGTGTTTTTCTCTGTGGGCTGGCACACTATCCGAAGCCTATCGATGAGTCCATCGCCCAGGCCAAAGCCGCTTCATCGAGGGCTGTTACCTTGCTGGCACAAGGCACAGTCAGTACTAACGGGGAGATTGCATCTGTCAATCAGAACAACTGCAGCGGTTGCGGTACCTGCGTTTCCGTTTGTCCGTATTCTGCTCCCAGTTTCCTCGAAGAGGGACGCATGGCAGGAAAGGCTGATATTAATGCGGCGCTGTGCAAGGGATGCGGACTTTGCGTCGCGTCTTGCCGATCGGGTGCCATTGGTTTGAAAGGATTTGATAATGAGCAGATTTTTTCAATGATATCTGCCGCTTAAGTCATTGAGAATTGGTTTGGCGGCCATTCGTCAGGAACCTGCGGTGAAGCTGATGAAGCTTCCGGATTCTAAATTGAGGGAATGGCTGCTTATCTTATATCCACAAAGAATTATGGGGGTATAGTACCGAAGGTATTGAATTTTGGGAAACGAATAAATCCATCCATGTAGCCTCATCAAAACCCATGTTTTCATGGTGAAGAGCTATCCCTGGATGTCCGGCGTTGCGAGTTTCGCGCCTCAGGATTCCAAAATTCAAATCCTCCAATGCAACGCCTGTTGGATATTTACCATGTTTTATTACCATAGGAGAAAAAGATGTCTGATTGGGAACCGAAAATACTGGCCTTTTTATGCAATTGGTGCAGTTATGGTGCGGCTGATCTGGCTGGTGTCAGTAGATTCCAGTATCCGCCGAACCTGAGAGTTATCAGAATTCCCTGTTCGGGAAGGATGAGTCCTAAATTTGTCCTGTCGGCTCTAATGGATGGAGCAGACGGGATTTGGGTATCCGGTTGACACCCCGGAGATTGCCATTACCTGGAAGGTAATTACTATGCCAGACGAAAATTCACGCTGCTCAAGAAGTATCTGGAATATTTCGGAGTGGAGCCTGATCGTCTGCATTTTTCATGGGTTTCTTCTGCGGAAGCCAGTAAGTTCATTACAGTTGTAAAAGAGGTCACCGAGAAGGTGAAGGCTCTCGGGCCTGCCAAATACCTAATAAAAAACCGGTTAAAGGTAAGTTGATATGCTGGGATATGCTGAAAAAATAAAAGAAATAGCTAAAGGCCTCTTGAAAGACGAAAAAGTTGAAATGATTATCGGCTTTCGTGAAGGATCCGATCCGATGAAAAAAGAGCCTTGCCTGATTAAAAATCCGGAGGATGTTGAATCATTGGTCTGGGACAGCACCTGTTGCATGAATCTGGCGAACTATCTCACCAACAGGACCGAAAAGATTGGAGTTCTGGCTAAAGGTTGTGACTCGCGGAATATAAATACTCACATCATAGAGAACAAGATTGGCAGGGAACAACTTTACATCATCGGTGTTCCCTGTACCGGCATGATCGATCGCATCAAGGTCGCAGGAAAGATAGTCGAGGAGGTAATTGAAGTCACGGACAATGGCGAACATGTTGTTATCAAAGGCGCTAAGCAGGAAGAGACCGTTGAGAGAAGGGAGCTTCTTCAGGAAAACTGCCGGACCTGCACTCACCGCAACCCGGTTATCTACGATGAGTTGGTGGCAGACCCGGTGGAAGAGCAAAAGGATGTTTCAAAATATGAAGATGTGGAACGCATCGAAGCTATGTCGGGTGAGGAGCGATGGCAGTATTTCGATGAATTACTCTCTCCATGTATCCGTTGCTATGCCTGCAGGAATGCCTGCCCCTTGTGTTATTGTCCGGAGTGCTTCGTGGATGAGTCCAGACCACAGTGGGTCGGTAAAAGCAACGATTCTACCGACACAAAGGTCTTTCACCTGCTAAGGGCTTTTCATTGCGCGGGTCGCTGCACGGATTGCGGATCCTGTGAACAGGCATGTCCAATGGATATTAAGGTCAGAATGCTTACCAAAAAGCTGAACAAGGACTGCTTTGACATGTACGGCTGGGAGACCGGTCTAACACCCGACCAGAGACCGCCTCTGGATACATTCAAGCCTGATGATAAAGAAGATTTTATTAAATAGATATCTACCCTAAATCCTTATTGACCGAAGAGATAAGGTTTTGATTTGAATGAGGCAAAAACTATGAAAGTAATAAAAATCGATCAGAAAGACTGGGACGAGGGGCTAGGTAAGCTTTATGACGAATTCAGGTTATTCGGTCCGGTGAAAAACGGCGATATTCACCAGTTCCAGCCGCTTACCAAGGGAGAGTTGCCTGACCTGAATTTCTCCAACACCCGCCTTTCCGTCAAAAGCGCTGTTTATCCTCAATCCCAGGTCATGTTCGAATACAATCTGGATGAGAAACAAGAGGGGCACCACATCATGAAGCCGGCCAGTTTCGATTACCCGGCCCGGGCTCTGCTGGGGGTCCGTCCCTGTGATGCGGCTGGTTTCCTGATCGCAAAAAAGAACTTTGACAATCCGGATTATCGCGATCCCTACTGGTGCGAGTCTTATGAAAAGACCACCCTGGTCGGACTGGCCTGCGATTCCCCCTCTACCAACTGTTTTTGTACGTCGGTAGAACTGGGGCCCTACAGCGAACAAGGTCTGGATGTCTTACTTGTGGCCGTTGACGGAGGGTTTCAGGCCAAGGTTATCACGGAAAAAGGTGAAGCCCTGGTTACCAAAGCCGGTTGGGATAAGAATGGCGATGAAAAGGTGATTGAACACCAAAGGGAGAAAGCCGAGAAAAGGGTTAATTCTGCTATTGAGACGGATAAACTGGCAGAGAAATCATCAAAGGATCTGTTTGACGCCCCCTTCTGGGAAGACATGGCCTTTGCCTGTCTCAATTGTGGTACCTGCACGTACAGTTGTCCGACCTGCTGGTGTTTCGATATCCAGGATGAAAATCAGGAAGATCAAGGGATCAGAATGCGGAACTGGGATAGTTGTATGTCCCCGCTATTCACACTTGAAGGCTCGGGACACAATCCCAGGCCGCTTAAATTTCACAGGGTAAGGCAACGATTTATGCATAAGCTGAAGTACTATCTGGATAAATACGAGGATGGTATCATGTGTGTGGGCTGCGGTCGTTGCATCAACCTCTGTCCGGTTAACATTGATATCAGAAAAATCAGCAGTAAAATGAACAACTATCAACCATAGCTCTAAGTTAAAAAGTTGAATCAAGGAGAACTGTCGTGCTAAATCCATATGAACCTTATCCGGTCCGTATTGATGAAATCATTACCGAGACAGAGGACAGGGTCTTAAAAACCTTTAAATTCGTATTTCTCAATCCTGAAGACGAAGAGAAATTCTCTTATAAGGCGGGACAATTCGCGGAGTTATCGGTTACAGGACAAGGAGAGATCCCTATTGGAATCGCCTCGTCGCCTACCGAAAAGGGTTTTATCAAGTTCACGGTAAACAAAACCGGAAAAGTAACCAATTATCTGCACCAGATGAAGGAAGGAGATATCATGGGGGTCAGGGGGCCCTTGGGTAACAGTTATCCATGGGAAACTCTGGAAGGTAAAAACGTCGTTATCATCGGCGGAGGTTTTGCCTTCACCACGCTGAGATCTTCAATTGTCCATATGCTGGCCAACCGGGATAAATTCAAGGAGATTCATGTTATCTACGGCGCACGCTCACCCGGATTGCTGTTATACAGGGAAGAGTTGATGGCCTGGGAGGCTGAAGGAGATATCAAGATGCATATCACGGTTGATGCGACGGACGACCCCGATTGGAAATACAACGTCGGTTTCGTACCTACCATCACCGAAGAGAAAGCGCCACCTGCAGATGACGATACCTATGCTATCGTCTGCGGGCCGCCTGTCATGATTCGGTTCACCCAACCGGTTCTGGATAACCTGGGATATGCCCATGATCACATTATCAATTCGCTGGAAAAAAGAATGAAGTGTGGAATCGGGATTTGCGGTCGCTGTAATATCGGTGATCAGTTTGTCTGCAAGGACGGGCCTGTATTCACCCTGGAACAACTGAATTCCATGCCCGGTGAGTAGTATGTTACGATAACGATTTACATTTGGAGTCCGCCAAGGGTATTGCGATTCAAAACACGTATGAATACATCCCTGTAGCTCCGTGAAAGCGTTTTTAATTCGACGCTGCGAGACTCGCGTTTCAGGGTTTTGAATCACAACTTCCTTGGCTTCGGATGTTAACTTTACGATTTATTACTATTTTTCAATTTTCATTCCCCTGATCACTGAACACTAATTGGAGAAAAAAGAAATGGAAGGATCAGCGATCAAGATTAGCGGAAAGCAGAAAAGTGCTTTCCTGAACAAGGTTAAGGAGCTACTCCCCGACGGAGGGAACCTTAGCGCTTGTCTAACCTGCGGGATGTGCGCTTCGGGCTGCCCCGCAACTGGGATGTTTGACATGGATCCCAGGAAGTTTCTCCGTATGGCGGCCTTGGGCCTTGATGACGAGATTCTTAAAACTCCATGGGTCTGGGCATGCACCATGTGCCAACGTTGTATTTATGTCTGCCCCATGAAGATTGATGTTCCGCAATTGATTTATAACGCCAGGGCGTCATGGCCTAGGGATGAGCGTCCCAAAGGAATCAGGGGTTCCTGCGATGCAGCGGCCAAGGTCGATTCGGGCAGTGCCATGGGACTGACCGGAGAGATGTTTACGGATACCGTGGTGGAACTGCTTGAAGAGGTACAGGAAGAGCAGGAAGGCTTTGACAAGCTCCAGGCTCCCATCGACAAGAAAGGTGCACATTTCTTTGTTAACCAGAACTCAAGAGAACCCCAGATGGAAGAAGATGAGATGGTACCTCTCTGGAAGATCTTCCACACGGCCGGTGTCGACTGGACCTATGGTAGCAGGGGATGGGCAGCGGAAAACTATTGTATGTTTCTGGCTGATGATGAAGCCTGGGAGAAAAACGTCCGGCTCAAGTCCGATATGGTCAAGGAGCTGGGATGTAAGGTCTGGCTCAATACCGAGTGAGGACACGAACTATTCTCATTCCGGTCCGGACTGAAAAAATTTAATATAGACTATGATTTCGAAATTGCTGACATTCGACAGTATTACGCCAAGTGGATTAGAGAAGGCAAACTGTCGGTGAATTCAGATTGGAATAAAGATCTGAAAATCAAGTTTACCCTGCAGGATCCCTGTCAGTTGGTGAGGAAAACCTTTGGTGACGAAGCGGCGGAAGACATGCGCTATGTCACTAAAAAGATTGTCGGTGAGGAAAATTTCATCGACATGACCCCCAATAAATCCAATAACTATTGCTGCGGTGGTGGTGGCGGTTTTCTGCAATCAGGGTTAAAAGAGCAGAGACGTCAGTATGGTAAGGTTAAACATGATCAGATCATGGCCACCGGTGCCTCGTATGTAATCGCACCGTGTCACAATTGCCACTCACAAATCCATGATCTTTCGGATCACTTTGAAGGCGGTTACCATGTGGTCCATTTCTGGACCTTGATCTGCCTCTCCATGGGAATTTTGGGTGAGAACGAGAGAGGCCACCTGGGACCCGATCTGGAAGAATTTGGTCTGGATTAATTCAGCAATTTCGCTTCAAGACCCGGACCCTCTTCCGGGTCTTACATCCCGAATTTGTACCTCTAGCCGCAATCCCTGGATAGACGCATCGTATATCTCTCTTTTCATGAGAGAACTGTAACGAACTTTCGTTCGTTCTCAAAACAAGTCCAAATCAAAAAAAAGCAAAAAAAAATCTGGGTAAATCGGTCAAAAAAGTCCATTTTATGTCAAATTATGACCGATTAACAGAAATCGGCATTCAACCATTTAACCAGCAGAATCAGTAAGATAATAATGTTGATGCTGTTTGTAAACATTGAAGCTAACTGCTGTTGTAGTGCGGTCGTGACCAAATCAATATTTGTTCCATATCAATTACAAAGATCGAAATTTGGATTTTAATGTTGAAAATTCATAAGAAACGACGGGAAAAATCCGCAATTTTTTTTGACTTTAAAAGTTGATAAGTTTGATAAAGTTTGTTTGATTAATTGAGGGTTTGTTAGCGGTTTTCTTATTGTTAAAGCATGAACATCAACGGGAGAATGGAATAATGTCAAAAGATGTGATTGGGTCGGTTATGGTTGTTGGTGGTGGTATTGCAGGAATGCAGTCGGCACTTGATCTGGCTGATTCCGGATACTATGTACACCTTGTGGAAAAGAGTCCTTCAATCGGGGGAGCGATGTCCCAACTGGACAAGACCTTTCCCACGAACGACTGCGCTATGTGAATTATCTCTCCAAAACTGGTCGAGGTCGGCCGGCACTTAAACATTCAACTTCATACATTATCAGACATTAAAGATGTTACCGGGGAAGAAGGAAACTTCCTGGTCACATTGGACAAAAAAGCCCGTTACATTGATATTGACAAATGTACAGGTTGTGGTGATTGCTCGGCAATTTGCCCCGTCAGCATCTCCAGCGATTTTGAGCAGGGTATGGGTCATCGGAACGCAGTGTACAGGCCCTATGCCCAGGCGGTGCCCGGAGCATATTCCGTATCCAAAAAGGATAAATCACCATGTACCACCGCATGCCCCGGGAGCGTGAATGCGCATGGGTATGTTTCCATGATCGGGGAAGGGAAATATAAAGAAGCCCTGGAAGTGATTACCAGGACTTTACCTATGCCCGGAGTTCTTGGCAGGATTTGCCCGCATCCTTGTGAGGATGCTTGTCGCAGATCCGAAGTGGATTCCGCTATATCAATCTGTACGTTGAAACGCTTTGCTGCGGATCAGGTGGAGCTGAGCGAACTTGAAATTCCTGAAATCGAACAGAGAAAAGAGAAGGTTGCCATTATCGGAGCCGGCCCCGCCGGTCTGACTGCTGCCTACTTCCTGGCGCTGGAAGGTTTCCAGGTAACGATCTTTGAAGCCCTGCCGGTTGGCGGTGGAATGTTGAGAGTCGGAATTCCCGATTATCGATTGCCTCCTTCAATTCTGGAAAAAGAGATTGAGTTTATTACCCGGCTGGGTGTTGAAATCAAGTACAACACCAGGGTTGGTAAAGACATTACCATAGATGGTCTGCTCAATGATGGATACGAGTCCGTATTCATCGGCGTCGGATGCCATAAGGACATGAAACTGGGTCTTGAAGGCGAAGAGGATGTCGAAGGCGTTATTCCCGGCGTGAAGTTCCTCAGGGATGCAGCACTCGGAGAGACCAAGGAAATTAAAGGAAATGTAGCCATCGTCGGTGGTGGTGACGTTGCGATTGACGCGGCCCGAACCGCCCTGAGAATGGGTGCGGACAAGGTCAGTATTCTCTATCGAAGAACCGAAGCGGAAATGCCGGCTCGGGATGAAGAGATCGAAGATGCCTTTGAAGAGGATGTGGACATTCAGTTCCTGCGCGCTCCTGTCGAACTTTTGCAAGAGAACGGCAAGCTGACCGGTGTCAAGTGTATCCGCATGGAGCTTGGAGAGCCGGATGACAGTGGTCGTCGTAGACCTGTTCCTGTCGAAGGCAGCGAATTTGTGGTAGATGCTGATATCCTGATCCCGGCAATTGGCCAGAAGACAGATGCTTCCTTTCTGCAAGAAGCAGACGGTGTGGAACTCAACAAGTGGGGAGATTTCGCCGTAGATCAGGTCACTTACCAAACCTCAAGGGAAGGCGTGTTCGCCGGTGGTGACGCTGAAACAGGCGCATCCATAGCTATAGCTGCAGTTGGTGCCGGTAGAGAAGCCGCCATTTCCATCGCCAGATACATCAAGGGCGAGGACATGAAAGAGGGCCGTGAAGGACTTGAAATTCCACAATCCGATTTCAATCCGATTCCCGACAAAATGGAGAAGAAAGCCCGGGCTAAGATGGACCGGATTCCCATGGAAGAACGGAAATCAGGTTTCACAGAGGTTGAAATTGGACTAAGCGAGGAAATTGCCAGGGCAGAAGCCAACAAATGTGTTGATTGTATGGTCTGCTGCGAGTGTCTGGAATGCGTTAAGGTCTGTGGTGCCGGAGCATTGACCTTCGAGACCCACGAAGAAGAGGACAGGATTGAGGCCGTCGAAGTCGGCTCCATCGTGATTTCCTCCGGTTTTGAGCCCTATGAGCCTTCTAAACTTGACTTCTTCGGTTATGACAGGCATCCAAACGTCGTTACTGCGCTGCAGTTTGAACGTCTTCTTTCAGCTTCGGGTCCTTTCGAAGGCCATGTGGTTCGACCTTCCGATCATAAGGAACCCAAGAAGATTGCCTGGTTCCAGTGTGTGGGTTCCAGGGAGACCAACAATTGTGATAATGACTACTGTTCTTCGGTCTGCTGTATGTACGCCATCAAGGAAGCCGTTATCGCCAAAGAACATGACAGCGAGCTTGACGCATCCATCTTCTACATGGATATGCGGACTTTTGGTAAGGACTTCGAGAAATATTACGATGACGCCAAAAACAAGCACGGCATCAACTTCATTCGATCCAGGGTTCATACGATTGATCCTGTGGGTGATACCGGTGATCTTGAGATTCGTTATGTTCGGGAAGATGGTGAACTGGTTGTTGACACCTTTGACATGGTTGTCCTGTCAATCGGTTTGGAAACGTCCCCGGGTCTGAAAGAGCTGGCCGAGAAGTTCAATATCGAAATGACACCGGGGAATTTCTGTCAGACCGACAGCCTGACTCCTGTTGCAACATCACAACCCGGTGTTTACGTATCCGGTTCCTTCCAGGGTCCCAAGGATATTCCCCAGGCTGTTGTTGATGCAAGCGCGGCCGCTGCCGCTGCAGGACAGAACCTGGTTGCAGCTCGAAACACCCTGACACAAACCCGTGAGATCGTTCCGGAAAGGAACATTATCGGGGAACGTCCCAGGATTGGTGCCTTCATCTGTCACTGTGGTATTAACATATCCGGGACAGTGAATATTCCCGAGGTTCTTGATTATGTCAGGGAACTGCCTCATGTCGAGTATGTAACTGACAACCTCTATTCCTGCTCCCAGGACACCCAGGCTACCATGACCGAGATTATCAAGGAGTATAATCTCAACAGAATCATCGTTGCCGCCTGTACTCCGAAAACCCACGAGCCCCTGTTCCAGGAAACCCTTATCAACGCGGGACTTAACAAGTACCTCTTTGAAATGGTGAATATTCGGAACCACGCCTCATGGGTACATAAGGAAAATCCGGAACTGGCTACTCAGAAGGCCAAAGATCTGGTCCGCATGGCTGTGGCCAAAATTGGACTGAAAATGCCACTCAAGGAAGCCGAACTGGCAGTCAATCCGACGGCAATGGTCGTTGGTGGAGGATTGTCCGGAATGTCTTCCGCATTGAGTCTGGCTCGCCAGGGATACCAGACACACCTCATCGAGAAAGCTGACAAATTGGGCGGAAATGCCCACAGCCTTTATAAGACATGGAAAGGTGAGAATATCCCGGATATGCTGTCGGATTTGATGGGGCAGGTGCAATCTGAAGAAAACATCACCATTCATCTCAACAGTGCGGTTTCCAATGTGGAGGGATTTGTTGGCAACTTCCAGACGACGATTACCTCCGGTAATGAAGAGGAGGTAATTGAGCACGGTGTGGCAACTCTCGCAACAGGTGGTCAGGAATACAAGCCCGCGGAATACTGCTATGGCGACGATCCCAAGATTGTGACCAGTCTGGAGTTGGATCAGAAGATGCTCAACAACGACGCTTCCCTGGATGATGTGGATTGCGCCGTCTTTATTCAGTGCGTAGGCTCAAGGGAACCGGAACGTCCCTATTGTTCCAGGGTTTGTTGTACACACTCAGTCGAAAGCGCCTTGGAACTGAAGAAGCGGAATCCGGAAGCCAGGGTGTTTATCCTTTACAGGGATATCAGAACCTACGGAGAACGTGAACGGAAGTATATTGAAGCCAGAAAAGCGGGTGTTGTCTTCATTCGCTACTCGCTGAATGACAAACCGGCAGTTGCTCTTAAAGATGGCAAGGTTTCGATTACGGTGAAGGATCACGTTCTGGGTAAGAACATCGAGATTGAAGCCGATCTGCTGACGCTGGCCTCGGCGATTCTCCCGAACAGGGATGATCAACTCGCCCAGATGTTCAAGGTACCGATGAACGATGACAGCTTCTTTATCGAACGTCACGCAAAGCTCGGTCCGTCCGAGTTCGCAACAGATGGTGTTTTCCTCTGCGGACTTGCACATTATCCAAAACCAATTGACGAAGCGGTTGCACAGGGTCAGGCGGCTGCTTCCAGGGCCATAACCTTGTTGGCCCAGGGAACCATTACCACTAATGGTGAAATAGCAGCCATCGATCCCATGTCTTGCAGTGGCTGTGGTATCTGTACGTCAGTCTGTCCATATTCCGCACCGTCCTTAATAGAGGAAGGACGATTTGCCGGTAAATCCGAAATTAATTCCGCATTATGCAAGGGCTGCGGCCTTTGTGTATCATCCTGTCGATCAGGTGCGATACGGTTGAATGGATATGATAATGACCAGATTTTCGCGATGGTCGATGTGGCTTAATTTAAATCGTCCACAGACTAATTTGGAGATTGGGGCCCAGTCATTCATGGGCCTCAACCCTGTATTTCTCAAAGTGAAGGAGAATCTACTATGTCAGATTGGGAACCAAAAATCATAACATTTCTCTGTAACTGGTGTAGTTACGGAGCAGCGGATCTTGCTGGTGTTAGCCGGATGCAGTACCCGGCAAATATACGGGTTGTGCGGATTCCTTGCACAGGAAGAATGTCACCGAAGTTTGTCTTAGCCTCATTTATGAATGGCGCGGACGGTGTCTGGATCTCTGGTTGACACCCCGGAGACTGCCATTACCTGGAAGGTAATTATTTTGCTCGTCGGAAGTTCTTACTCTTAGGGAACCTGATGGAGCACATGGGAATCGAAAAGGATCGCTTACATTTTTCCTGGATTTCATCTGCGGAAGCGACCAAGTTTATTGACGTTGTCACGCAAGTCACAGAATCCGTCAAGGCACTGGGACCTGCCAAGAAATTTGTAAAAGCCGGATAGAGGAACTCACATGTTAACATATGCTGAAAAGATCAGAGAGCTGTCTGCACAGCTCCTGAGAGAGGACAAGGTAGACATGGTCATCGGGTTCCGCAAGGGAAGCCTGCCAATGTCAAATGAACCCTGTATGGTCAAAAATCCGGGTGATGCCGACAAACTGGTTTGGGACAGCAATTGCGGTGTCAACCTGGCATCATACCTGACCGACCGTAAGGAACGAATTGGAATTATTGCCAAAGGCTGCGATTCCAGGAATATCAATACCCATATCATTGAAAACAAGATCAAAAGAGAGCAATTGACCATTATTGGCGTTCCTTGTACCGGAATGATCGATAAGAGGAAGGTCTCAAATTCTGTTGATTTTGATATTATAGAAGTCATCGAAGAAGCAGACAAAGTAATCGTAAAGGGAGCGGGTTCGGAACAAACTTTTGATAAAAAAGAGGTTCTTCGGAAAAATTGTGAGGTCTGTATCCATCCCAATCCTGTTGTCTATGACGAAATGGTTGCGGAGAAAGTGGATATTAACCAGGACGTTGATCGCTACGCCGATGTTCGCGAAGTGGAAGAGATGGACAGCGATGACAGATGGCAATATTTTGAAGATCTGCTTTCAAATTGTATACGCTGTTATGCCTGCCGGAACGCCTGCCCATTGTGCTATTGCCCCACCTGTTTTGTGGATGAATCACAACCCCAATGGCTGGGGAAGAGCACCAATGCTACAGATACCCGTGGATTTCACTTCCTGCGAGCTTATCACTGTGCTGGCCGATGTACGGATTGCGGTTCCTGTGAGACCGTTTGTCCGATGGGCATAAACATGCGAGCCTTTACCAAGAAGTTGGAAAAAGATTGTTTAGAGAATTTTGAATGGCAGGCGGGTCTCAACACAGAGCAGCGCCCACCCCTGGATTCATTCAATCCCAGTGATCCTGATGCATTTGTAAAATAATTGGCTTTAGTTTACAAATTTCAGGAAGAACCTATTTTGAAAGGTCAAACAGAAATGAAGATCATAAAAATTAAAAAGGAAGCCTGGGGACAAGGGTTGGAAAAGCTGCAGTCCGAATTTCGCTTGTTTGGTCCTGTCGCTGATAAAGACGGTTTTGAGTTCAAGGAACTGGCCCAGGGACAGCTCCCGGTTATGGATCTTGGCAACACGAGGCTTTCTGCCAAGTCGACTGTCTATCCTCAAACCCAGGTGATGTTCAACTATACTCTGGATGAGTCCAAAGAGGATCATCACATCATGAAGGAAGTCGACCTCAATGGTCAGCCTCAAGCTGTTATAGGGCTTCGCCCATGCGATGCGGCTTCTTTCCAGTTGGTAAAACGTAATTTTGATAATCCGGAATATCCGGATCCGTTCTGGGTCAGACCCTATGAGCAAAGTACCTTTGTCGGGCTGGCCTGCGATAATCCTTCTCCAACCTGTTTTTGTACTTCCGTAGGCGGCGGTCCGTACAGCGAAAACGGTCTGGATGTACTGCTCTCCAGAGAAGGGGAGGTTATTCTTGCCAAAGTGATCACGGAAAAAGGTGAAGCACTGGCCAAGGCAGCAGGTTGGGATACCGACGCGGATGAGAATGTTTTTGATGAGAGACGTGACGCTGCGGAAAAGAAGATCACCGCTAAAATCAACAGTGATCAGTTGAAGGGCAAAAATGCCAATGATTTGTTCTCCGCCCCTATCTGGGAAGATATCGCCTTTGCCTGCCTGAATTGTGGAACCTGTACTTATAGCTGCCCAACCTGCTGGTGTTTCGATATCCAGGATGAGGTAAAAGGCACTGAAGGCAAGCGGATGCGTAACTGGGATAGTTGCATGTATCCGCTGTTTACTCTAGAAGGCTCCGGGCATAACCCGAGACCCGTTAAGGAAATGCGCGTCAGACAACGGTTTATGCATAAGCTGAAATATTATCCAGACAAGTATGATTCAGATGTCCAATGCGTCGGATGCGGTCGATGTATTGATTTGTGTCCTGTGAACATAGATATCAGAGACGTCTGTGAAACCATGAATAATTATAAGCCGCTTAAATCGGAATCGTAAAAGGAGAAATCCAGTGCAAAATCCATATCTGCCCTATCCCGTCCGAATTGACGAGATCATAACCGAGACCGAGGATAAGAATCTAAAAACATTCAAGTTTGTCTTTTTGAATCCTGAAGACGAAGAGAAGTTCTCTTACAAGGCAGGTCAATTCGCGGAACTGTCTGTAACAGGAAAAGGCGAGATCCCTATCGGCATCGCCTCTTCTCCGACTGAGAAAGGATTCGTAAAGTTTACCGTAAATAAAACCGGGCTTGTAACCAAATACCTTCACAACATGCAGGTTGGTGATATCATGGGGATTCGCGGACCCCTGGGAAACTGGTATCCCTGGAAAGAGCTGGAAGGTAAAAATGTTGTTATTATTGGGGGTGGTTTTGCCTTTACCACCCTGAGGTCTTCCATCGTTTATATGCTGGAAAACCGAGATAAATTTGGTGAGATCAATGTAATTTATGGAGCCAGATCACCGGGGCTACTGCTGTATCAGGAGGAATTGAAGGCCTGGGAAGCGGCCGGAGATATCAAAATGCATATCACCGTGGACGCAACCGATGATCCTGACTGGAAATATAACGTTGGATTTGTTCCCACCATTACTGAAGAAAAGGCACCCCCGGCTGACGAAAATACATATGCCATCGTTTGCGGACCACCGATTATGATTCGCTTTACCCAGCCGGTTCTGGACAAACTGGGTTATGCTCACGACCATATTATCAACTCCCTGGAGAAAAGAATGAAATGCGGAATTGGTATCTGCGGTCGATGCAACATAGGCGAAAAGTTTGTATGTAAGGACGGGCCGGTTTTCACCCTGGAAGAATTGAATAACCTCCCTTTTGAGTAATCAAGTCTCAAATTCTTAAATAGGATAGAATCAATGACTGAAGAAGCAATCAAAATATCCGGGAAAAGGACCAGCAGGTTTCTGGATAAGGTGAAGAAGATTCTTCCCGAGGAGGGAAATCTTGACGCCTGTCTGACCTGCGGTGCTTGCGCCTCCGGATGTCCCGCAACGGGTATAGATGGTCTGGACCCGAGAAAGGTGCTGCGTATGGCAGTGCTGGGGATGGATGAAGAGTTGACCACTACCCCATGGGCCTGGGCTTGTACGATGTGTACAAGATGTATGTATGTCTGCCCGATGAATATCAATATTCCCCAACTGGTCTTCAACATGCGTGCTGCCTGGCCCAGGGACGAAAGACCCAAGGGGATCAGGGCCTCCTGTGACAAGGCAAACAGCGTTGACAGTAGAAGCGCTATGGGCCTGACGGGTGAGATGTTTTCGGAAACCGTTGAAGAACTCTTGGAAGAAGTAAGGGAGGAACAGGAAGGATTTGAAAATCTGCAGGCGCCGATGAACAAGAAAGGTGCTTACTATTTCGTCAATCAGAACTCCCGTGAGCCCCAAATGGAAGAGGACGAGATGGTGCCTCTCTGGAAAATCCTGCACACTGTTGGAGCCGACTGGACCTACAGTGATAAAGGATGGGCTGCTGAAAACTACTGCCTTTTCCTGGCCGATAATGAAGCTTGGGAGGAGAATATCCGAATCAAAGCCCAGGCGGTTGAAGAGTTAGGCTGCAAAGTCTGGCTCAACACCGAGTGAGGACACGAACTATTCGCATTCCAGGTTGGACTGCAAAAATTCAATATCCCTCATAGCTTTGAGATCTCCGATATTCGTTTGGAATATGCCAAATGGATCAGAGAAGGTAAACTTCCGGTCAGCTCGGACTGGAATAAGGATTTAGGTATCAAATTCACCCTGCAGGATCCCTGTCAGCTCGTCAGAAAAACCTACGGCGACAAAGCAGGTGAAGATATGCGCTACGTGCTGAAGAAACTGGTGGGTGAAGAGAACTTCATCGATATGAGTCCCAACCTCTCCAACAACTACTGTTGTGGTGGGGGTGGCGGATTCCTCCAATCGGGCCGCAAAGAGGAACGACGGACCTATGGTAAGATAAAGTTTGATCAGGTTATGGCGACTGGTGCAGATTATGTCATTACGCCCTGTCACAACTGTCATTCCCAGATTCATGATCTTCAGGAACACTATGGTGGCAACTATCACTGTATCCATTTCTGGACACTGATCTGTCTCTCCATGGGAATTCTGGGTGAAAATGAAAGGGGCCATTTAGGACCTGATCTGGAAGACTTCGGACTGGATTAAACCATCCATCAACAATCAACCCGGGGGAGGTCCCAGTGGCCTTCTCCGGGTATGATTCATGCCATGTTCCTCTCCAAGGACATACATAACCTGCAGATTGCAATGCCTCGCAGAATTGCACCACAATTTTCGGGTTAGCTGAGTTCTCGCAGTTACTACTCCCACGGTCCAACCCGGGGAAGAAACCCTTATCTTTTGGTCCTTCACTGTTTAAGAGAGCCACAGTTGGCCTTTTTAACTAACCGGGTTTTTCCGGATGGTTGCAATACTGGCGCTAACCTTGGTCGGTGTCCGCTACCTCCAGTCGTCATAAGTTATCCTTCCTTTTTGGTTGCTTTTTTCCTCTACTATCAGTGCAACAGGTGTCATCCTTGTTCTGGCATTACCGGAATTTCTATGCAGAACCCTGAAAAAACGTCGCAACACAAAACCAACCATTGTTTCCGAATTGGTGATTCTGATCGATACAGCGAAAGCTGCAAGAAAAAATATAAGGATTTTCTCCACTCTGAATCCCGGGATTTCAAATTGGTATTTCAGCTAATCCGGTATTTCGGACAAATCTATCCCGATGGCTTCTGCGACACCTTTTCCATAGTCCGGATCCGCTTTCATGCAGTTGGAGATATGTCGTACCTTGATTTCCCTGGGAGCATCTCCCATAGCGCGAGCGGTATTCTCAAACAGGGCCTGTTTTTGGGAATCACTCATTATTCCGAACAGTTTGCCGGGCTGGGAATAGTTGTCCTCGTCCTCCCGATGATTCCAGCGGTCTGCAGCCCCATCCAGGTCAAGAGGCGGTTCTGAAAAATCGGGTTGTTCCTGCCATTCCTCATAACTGTTCGGTTCATATCCCAAGGTGCCTCCGTGATTATCATCAACCCGCATTGCGCCATCGCGGTGATAACTGTGGAACGGGCAACGGGCCTTATTCACCGGTATCAAATGGTGATTGACTCCCAGCCGATAACGCTGGGCATCTCCATAAGAAAACAGACGTCCCTGCAGCATCTTGTCTGGTGAAAAACCGATTCCGGGGACCACACTGGCCGGATTAAATGCCGACTGTTCCACTTCGGCAAAATAATTTTTCGGGTTTCGGTTCAATTCCAGAATCCCAACATCGATTAATGGATAGTCACTATGATACCAGACTTTCGTCAGGTCGAAAGGATTAAAGGAACAATTGGCAGCCTCTTTCTCAGGCATAACCTGGATTTTCATGCGCCACCGGGGGAAATCACCTTTTTCTATGCTGTCAAAAAGGTCCTTTTGATGGCTTTCGCGGTCTTTACCGATCAGGGTTTCTGCCTCCTCATCCGTCAGGTTTTTGATTCCCTGTTCGGAGTGAAAATGAAACTTAACCCAGAATCGCTCGTTTTCGGCGTTTATCAAACTAAATGTGTGACTGCCAAATCCATGCATGTGCCGATAGGAATAAGGTATACCGCGATCACTCATGGTGATGGTCACCTGATGCAGAGCCTCCGGCAGTGAAGTCCAGAAATCCCAGTTGTTACGAGCACTCCTCAGGTTGGTTTTGGGATCTCTTTTAACTGCATGATTCAGATCGGGGAATTTTAAAGGATCACGCAGGAAAAAAACCGGAGTGTTGTTACCAACCAGATCCCAGTTTCCTTCTTCGGTATAGAACTTTACTGCAAAGCCACGAATATCCCTCTCTGCATCTGCGGCCCCTCTTTCACCGGCAACAGTCGAAAAACGGAGAAACAGATCGGTTTTCTTGCCGACCTTTGAAAAGATTTTGGCTCTTGTATAACGGCTTATATCATGGGTGACAGTAAAGGTTCCGTATGCTCCCGAACCTTTCGCATGCATCCTTCTTTCAGGGATGACCTCTCTGTCAAAATGGGCCAGCTTTTCCAGAAACCAGGCGTCTTGAAGTAGCATAGGGCCGCGTTTACCGGCTGTAGCTACATTCTGATTATCAGCAACCGGTGCTCCTGCATTATTGGTCAATTTCTTCTTCATCTTCTATCTCCTTGTCTTATTCAAAAAACCAGGTTTAAACAAAAATCCGGGAAAGAAACAGCGAACCTGAACAATTCAGCAGTTCCCACGTTGCGGGCTGTTCTTGTCCAGGGATAGGGGTTGAAGTTGTTGCCGGCAAAACGGCAAGTGAAGAGAAATTCAAACAGCAGCACAACGAAATGCGAGGTAAACATGAGTTGTCTGAATCGTTAAACATGTTTAAGCAATAATATCTTCACAAAAATCGAATGTGTGCTGCTTAAAAAGAGGGTGTTTTTAATAATAAATATTATCTAAAGAAAATAATTGTAATTATAAAAAGAAAATCATTATCAATAATAAGGCAAATTTTTTTAACCCTACCTGTTTTTCTGGCATTCAGGACAGATTCCGAAGAAATCCAGCCGGTGATTAGTCACCGTAAAGCCGGTTTCTTTGACAATCTCCTTTTGGAGATGATTAACCGAGTCAAGATCGGGATCGAGTATTTTCTTGCAGGAAGTGCAAATCAAATGAGGATGAGAATAAGGCCTACGGCCGTCGTATCGATTGCTGTCGTTACTGAATTCAAGCTCCAAAACTTCTCCCAATTCTTTGATTAATGCGATGGTTTTATAAACAGTGGCAAAGCTGGTAAAAGGAAACTCGGCTTTGATCTGATCATAAATCATTTCCGCACTCGGATGACTGTCGCTTGAAGTAAGAATCTTCAATATGGCCAGTCTTTGAGGCGTGATTCGATGATTGAGCTCTTTGAGTCTGTTGACCAGATAGTCGTACCGATCCATGTCGTCGATTTACGAATTCAAAACTCGATTTTAATTCTTTATTGATAATCGTTATTAATAACCTTACTTTCGCTAGATCAATCAGTCAACTTTTTTATTTGGGTATATCCGGAGCGGTGGTTGGAGCAGTTGGAAATACGGTTTGACAAATCCCCTGGGGAGCTGCGATCCGCTTATAAGCGCCCACAGCCGAACAATATAGTTAATGCATCCGCCTGAAGGGCATTGATCAGAATAACCCGTTGATGTACATTCTTGTTATCAACTCTATTATTTAATTGTGCTGATGGTGAATTAAACATGAAAAATCTGATTTGCCGGATCGTGGTGGTTGCCGGGTTGCTGATTCTGGCTTTATCTCCGGTTTATGCCCAAAATCCTTTTGGGAAATCCTCTTCTAAATCCTCCGTCACCTCACAACAATCCGTTAAGGGGATTTCGGTTTTTGATGCGGTTATCACTAAAACCACCCAATGGCAGAGAGTGATTAGGACCAGAATTGCCAAATTTGTCCGGGAGATCAAGAAAGAAGGTTTCGGAAGCGCTTTTCTCATTCTGCTCTGCTTTTCTTTTCTGTATGGGTTGGTTCATGCGCTGGGCCCCGGCCACGGCAAAACGATTACCGTGTCTTATTTCTTATCCGGTAAGCGAAAAATTACCAAGGGACTTGTATTCGGGTACACCGTAATGCTGGTTCACGCCCTGTCCGGTGCGTTGATAACACTGGTTATCTGGTTTTTTCTTGAACGAGCGCGAATGAGCATTCTGAATGACGCTGTCGGGGTGACCCAAAAGATCAGTTTTTCAATCATTCTGATCATTGGTGTTTATTTGCTATTTCATAACTATCACGAATATCGGCATCTAAAGCATGGTATCTCTGAGGGCGGACATGGTACGGGGAAAAACGGGAGGAATCTGCTGATAACGGCAATTGCGATCGGGATAGTACCATGTCCGGGAACTGCAACTATCATTATTTTCTGTTTAAGCAATCAACTTTTAATCGCGGGTTTGATTGCGATTTTCTTTGTTGCGCTCGGGATGGGGTTAACCCTGAGTATTTTTGCGATTGGAACCATAGTGGCACAAAGTCAGGTGCTGAAACTTGTCAACAGAAAGCCCGGGCTTTATCGAATTGCTTTTTTGAGCTTATCACAAACCGGGGCAATATTGATTATTTTCATTTCGCTGGTAATGTTAGTTTAGGTTGTTCACCCCCTGCCAGGCGATTCATCGCAAAAGATTTTCGGCTATTTGCTGAAGATCAGCTCAATTTCTATCGGGTGTAGCTGGTCGAAGTAATAGGACTTTTGAGTATTTTGAAAGATTCTGTGTTTCACCTGGAAAGAAGCGTTGTTGACAAAACCAAACGTATCCCTTCGCAAAGAAAAATCAACAAAGAAGCTGTCATCGTAAACGCTCAGTATGATTTTTTTTGAAGATGAAATAGCTTTGACATGACATGGGACAAAAAACTGGTAAACCAGCTTGTTGTCTTCAATCGAAGCCAGGAAATCAGTGGTGTACTTCACAACAAATGTTTTGCCATTAATTTCCACATGGCTCATATAATTGTAGTCTCTTAAATTATCGAATGCTTCACTTTTCAGAATAGCCAACTCTTTCCCGGAAAAGCTCCCATCCTGATCGCTGTCGTAGTCCATAATGTAGCTGGCACCCGAAATCTCATCAAAGACCCAACGGTATTGAAATCCGGCAAGCCCGTTTTGATCGAAGACTATCGTAACATGATTTTCGATGAACAAATGGGGATGGGCAAGCAGGTTGGGAGTAATCAGGAGAAACAAAAACCAGACTGTGAATTTACGACAAGTCATTATTAAAAGATATGAGCATTTAAGTAGGTTAATATCTGTTTTATTGCTTGTGTAAACACAGTTTATATTTAAGGGGCTTTTGAGTCAGGTGAATGGGCTGAAACACCTTGCAGTGAAGTTCCCGGACTCTATTGAAGACAAAGGCCTTTATGGATTCCTCTTTTTCGATCAGTTAGTCTTGGGGCCACACTTCTACATGATGCAATGTGAAAGAGAATTAACGGCCCCTTTTTATTTGACCGCAGGTTGAATATTTATCGTTTTGAAAGGATATACGGCCTGTTCATAAGAATCGAAAAAAGTTTACCAGATTTCTCTCCAGGGGAGAAAATCTACAGGAGTGCCGGCCTCCAGTTGTTTCTCTTCAGCAGGAAAGAGAAACAGGCCCTGGCTGGGTTCGAAGTTTGAAAAATCACCGCTGCCCCGGATATGGATTGGTTCGAGCAGAGTTTCTTTCTCCGTAATAACCAGTTTTCCCGGCATGTAATGATCCCGGTTGCTCTTTGAGTTTACCTGCTCTGAAAGAGGAAGCTTGATAAAACGGTGACGGGGATTTGCGTAGCCGGAGAGTTTTCTAATTAACGGTTCAACGAAAATTCGATAACAGGTTTGCACAGATACCGGATTACCGGGTAGTCCGAAGACATAAGTGCCTTTTTCCGTCTTTCCGAACCAAATAGGCTTTCCCGGTTTTACCCTGACATGGTGAAAAAGATTTTTCACCCCGTTTTCAGATAAAAGTTGGGGAATGTGATCAAACTCACCCATGGAAACTCCGCCGGAAAGTAAGAGGATTTCCGACTCAAGTCCTTCCCGGATCATGGCTGCCAATACCTTTTTGTCATCTTCTCCGATTCCTAAAAACCGACTTTCCAGGATATTAGATCGACTCATGGACCTCAACGAAAAAGAGTTGCAGTCGCGGATCTGATGGGCCAAAGGTGATTCTGATGGTGAGATTATCTCGGTACCTGTTGAGATAATCTTAATCTTGGGTTTTTGATAGACCTCCACTTTGGGAAGTCCGACAGATGCGCAAACGGCAATTCCGGCAGTGGTCAGCGGAGTTCCGGCCCTAATTAATGTTTTGCCCGCTTCCGTGTCCTCGCCCTTGGTAGCGATATTCAACCCGGGCTTCATATTCTCTTCTTTAAGTACGACAGTCTTGCCCTTGATGGTGGCATTTTCTATCTTAACCACCGCATCGGCCCCTTCGGGGCAGGGCGCACCCGTCATGATGCGGATGGCTTCCCCCGGGCCAACGACCAGTTTGCTGGATACACCGGTTTGCACCTGGCCTGCAATTTTGAACTCCATCGTTTCACTGGTAAAATCTTCGGATTTGACAGCAAATCCGTCCATGGCGACCCTGTCAAAAGGTGGTAGCGGTCGGTCGGATTTAACATCATTTACCAAAGCGAATGATTGAGCGTTTTCAACGGGTATAATCTGGGATGGCAGAGCTGAACTACCTTCAAGGATCAGTTTTAACGCCTCACTTACACTTATCATAGTTTTCCTGTCGAATGCCTGATTGGATTGAATTTTTATTCTTCAGGTGCTCACACCTTTCATTGAATCTATCAAAGCATCTTGGAAAAAACAACTCGCTATTTCAGTCGGGAACCATTGCAAGGAGCTTTGGTGACAGGATTGAAGAGAGTGATATATTTGTGGAATTTTCGGGGAGCAATTTAGGGGGATGATGCGGGAGTCGTTGCTCCCGCTATTGCTATGTCCACCAGTAATCTGGCTTTAATGTCGGATCGAGCTTGCTGGGAAACACATTGGCGTCCCGGAGCAGCTTCAGCAACTCGTTGGTTGCTGGCTCAATCGCCTCGTCCACCTCTTTGGTTATCTCAATACCATGGTCGATATCCGCAGGAATGATGCCTATCAGATCCAGCTTTTCAGGACCGGTACCTTCAAGGGTCATCAATTGAATCAGATCGAGGAATCCGACTTGGTGGGGCGACCACTTGGTTACTCCGGGTCGGTTGATGAATTGTTCTCCTGAAAGCACCCTGACCTCACCGGGTGTGCCTTCAACGGCAAGTGAGTCAATAACGATGACCCACTCTTTGTTGACAATGGATCGATCCAATCCTGCACCGGTTGTTCCGCCGTCGACGAGTTCCACTTCATCAGTGAAGCGGTACCGGGATTCGAGATATTTTATTATCTTAATCCCAATACCATCGTCTCTTTGCAGGACATTGCCGATTCCGAGAATGACAATACCTTGACTAGACATTAACTTCTATAACCCCCATCTCTTTTCCATCGGGATCGAAGGCATGAATGGCACAGGCAAGACAGGGATCAAAACTGTGAACCGTTCTCAAGGCTTCCAAAGGCTTCTCGATATTGGCAATGGGATTCCCAACCAGGCTCTCTTCGTATGGTCCGCGGTTGCCGTCTGCATCCCTTGGTCCCGCATTCCATGTTGAAGGAACAACTGCCTGGTAGTTTTTAATCTTGCCATCTTCGATAACAACCCAATGAGACAGGGTTCCCCTCGGCGCTTCATGGAAACCAAATCCCTGGATTTCTCCCTTCGGGAATACCGGCTTGTTGAAATACTCGGTGTCACCTTTACCCAAGTTGTTCACCAGCATGTTCCAGTGCTTGAGAGCCATGTCATTGATTACGGCACAGCGAACGGCTCTGGCTGCAATTCTACCCAGCGTTGAATTGAGGGCGCTAAGCGGAACACTCTTTTTGCTGACCGACTTAATGGTATCAACCGCAAGGTGAACATACTTCTTGGTTCTTTCATCACCCAAAGCATAAGCTCCCAGGACTTGCGCCAAAGGGCCAACCTGCATCGGTTTGCCCTGGAATCTCGGAGCCTTGACGTATGAGTATTTCCCATCATAGTCAAACTTGGTGTACTTGGGATCAGTGGTCTCTTCGTAGGGATGCTTTGACCAGTCTCCGTCATACCATGCTCGGGCAATGGATTCCTTGACATTATCCTCGAAATAAGGATCGTTGAAGGAGGTGATGGCTTTGGTTTTGGAAAGATTTCCACCGAAGATGACACCACCCTTGGCATCAAACTGGGTTCCCTTCTCATCAATCGGGAACTCCGGAACAGAGAGATAGTTGGTTACTCCAGCTCCATGACCGGCCCAATCGAGGTAGAATGATCCGACTGCTGCAACGTCGATCAGGTATACCTGATTGACGAAATCGCGAACCTCATCAAAGAAGTTCTTAACTTTCAACAGACGGGTCATGTTGAGAGCCGTTTCGTCATCCAGATTAATAGCGTTGGCAACCCCGCCAACAGCCAGATTCTGGATATGAGGTGTTTTACCACCGAGCAAACCAACGGCATCGTTGATCTTTCTCTGGTATTCCAGTGCCTGTAGATAATGTACAACGGCGATGAGGTTGACTTCAGGCTTCAGCTTCATCGCTTTGTGGCCCCAATATCCGTTGGAGAAGATTCCCCACTGCTTGGTTCCGGCAATGGCCTTTACTTTCTCCTGGACTGCCCTGAACTCATGAACCGAATTACGATACCATGGTGAAAGGCTTTGAGCCAGGTTTGCCGCTGCTTGTACGTTTGCCTTGGTGGCCGACACGATATCAACCCAATCCAGGGCAGCAAGATGATAGAAATGAACGATGTGATCATGAATGGCATGAGCCGACATAATCATGTTCCTGATCAACTGGGCATTCAGAGGAATATCCAGTTTCAGGGCGTTCTCAACTGCCCTGACGGAAGCAATGGCGTGAACTGTCGTGCATACGCCACAAAATCGCTGTGTAAACATCCAGGCCTCTCTGGGGTCCCTGCCCTGGAGGATCAGTTCTATTCCCCGGAACATTTGTCCGGATGACCAGGCATTGGTAACTTTACCATTTGCCACTTCAATGTCGATTCTTAGATGTCCCTCAATACGAGTGATAGGATCTATTGTAACAATTTTTCCCATAGTATATTCTCCTGCTACTCTTGGCTAATGATCGGAAAGATTTTAACAAATGTAATGAAAATAGCAATTTGAAGCGCTAACATGCCGATGGATATCATCAGTTCGGGGACTGAAGGGAAGTAGGTAACACCGGGAGCTCCCTCAAAGCCGACGAGATAAGTGTTGATTCTGTATAACAGTCCACCGGTAAGCATTAATGCTGCTCCTGAAAACAGACTTCTGGCATTTGTTTTTCTGATCATTATCATGCCAATGACGATCAGGATCATTTCAGCCCAGAAGAAGATGAATTCAAATCCAACATCAAAGAGGTTACTAGCACCTCCATTGCGGATCACTTCCACGAAACGGAAAACAATCCAGAAAATCGCAACATAGACACCGATCTTCAAAAGGGTCTTGAGCAGTCCCAGGTACTCCTGGTTCTTAAGGCTCTTTGGATGATACAGAATGTCTATAATCACTACGATGCACAGTCCCATGAAGACGGAAGAGGTCACATAGAGGAAAGACACCCAAGGGGTCTGCCACAATGGACTGATCTTTTGTCCCATCAGGAAGGCAAGTGCACCCAATCCGGATTGATGCATGGTTGGCAGAAGAACACCAAATGCTACCGTCAAAAACAGCACCTTGTTCAGGAAGGCATGGAGATTTGCAGCTAGATTGTCCGACTTCTCACCTTCGGGCATGAACTTTTCCAGGAGACCCGGTAAAAACTCAATGGCAAGAATGACAATATATGCCGTGATACAAATCCCTACTTCAAACAGGGCTGAATTGGGTTGCATATACTTCGGAATGAAGAAATTAAGCAGGTTTACATAACGACCTGTGTCATAAACCAGGGATGTTGCAGCGAACGAATACCCGAGCAGTGAAAACAGAACAGCCTGCCTCACAAAGCGGTGGTATTGCCCTTTGTTGACGATATAAACGAGAAACGCCGTGACATATCCCCCGTTCACAAAAGCTGCTCCGACGAGTACGCCGACAACCTTCCAGACACCCCAGGACTGATGGTCTGTCAAGTTCGAGACAGTTCCGATCCCATTGATGTACCTGATGACCAGGAAGTAAGCGCAGACAAGGAACAGTAGCAGTAAAAAGGCGACAGGACCTGTAAAGATCTTTCCACCTAAAGCTTTTTCATGATCCATCAGTCCTCCTTATGTCCAGAACGGTTTTTGAATGCAATACCCGCCAGAATCACATACAAAATACCCGGCAGAGCCAGATACTGGTACAATCTGTGTTGTACACTTTCCTGGGCATACGCCTGAGAGTATTCCGGAAGATTCGGTAATCCCAGCTTATCAAAAGGTACCTTGGATAAATAAAGAACTGACGTACCGCCGCCATCCTTTTCACCATAAACATGGTTGAGATAGAGACTGGGCGATTTCTGAACCCTGCTTTTGGCTTCAACCAGCAGGTCTTTCACTTTGCCGAAAATCACAGCCCCTGCCGGGCAAGCTTCGGTGCAGGCCGGTTGTCCGCTGGTGACAAGGTTGGTTTCGCGACACAGTTCACACTTTTTGATTTCGCCATACCAGTCGTTGAACTCAAACTTCGGAATATTGTACGGACAGTTCATCTGACAGTAGCGACAGCCACAGCAGGCATCCTTGTCGTAGCTAACGATTCCGTTTGGCTCCTTGTTCAGAGCGCTGGTCGGGCAACCGGAAACACAATTGGGATCCACACAATGCATGCACTGCCTTTTGACGTACGACATCCCCTCAGGGCCGTTGTACATTTTGATGATGTTGAAAGCATTGGTGGAAAGATCCCTTGGTGCGTCAAACGTCCCGGTTGGATCGAGCTCAAGCTCAAGTTTATTTGCAGTCTTGCAGGCTGTCTCACAGGCTTTGCATCCGATACACTTGGTCGCATCGTATAGCATGCCGACGTGGTCATCCTGAACTCTTCTTACTTCCCGGGCCTCAGCTTTACCGGTTAACAGGGGAGCCATGCTCAATCCTGCTCCGGTACCGGCGAGGCCTTTCAGAAAGCTTCGTCGTTTGATTGTCATAGTCTACTCCTCCTCACCAGGCAGTTTTTTAGCTTTTGAGATGACAGCAGCTCCAACCGCACCAACGGCTGCACCGGCAACACCAGCAGCCCACATGCTGCCCGGTTTGTCACCTGTTTCCACTATCTGTGCGTAATTTTGCGGTGGATTTGGAGTTAAGACTTCCGAAAGATCATGAATTGAAACCGTGTAACCGACACCTTTTTCGATACATCCGAAACAAGGATGACCGATGCTGACGGGCCAGGTTTTTTCCCTGTTGAAGCCGATTTCAGGACAATTACCAAAGGTGCTTGGACCTTTACAACCAAGTTTGTAAAGACAATATCCCTTGCGATGGCCTTCATCCCCATACTCACTGGCGAATCGTCCGGCGTCGAAATGAGCTCGTCTTTCGCACTGCTCATGAATCAACCTACCGTAGGCAAACATGGGTCTGCCTTCCTTGTCCAGCGTTGGCAGCTTCTTAAAAAGAAGGTAGTGAACAACCGTGGAGAGGAAATTGTACGGGCTTGGTGGACAACCCGGAACCGATACAATGGGCTTGTCTTTGATAAAATGACCGACTCCCTTCGCCCCCGTCGGATTGGGGCCTGCTGATGGTATTCCGCCCCAGGCGGCACAGGAACCAATGGCGATAATGGCTGCGCAACCCGCTGCTGCTTCTTCCAGCATTTCAATAGCGGTTTTACCGCCGATCTGACAGTAGACACCACCATCTTTCTCGGGAATCGAGCCTTCAACAACCAGGACATAATTGCCAGCGTATTTCTCCATTGCATGCTTTAACTGCTCTTCGATCTGATGACCGGCTGCTGCAAACAATGTTTCATGATACTCCAGGGAAATCACGTCCAGAATCACAGACGCGAGGTCCGGACCTTCCGCCCTTAACAGAGATTCTGTACACCCCGTGCATTCCTGGAAATGCAGCCAGATAACTGCAGGCTTCTCTTTAGCCTGCATAGCGTGAGATATCTTTGGTATAAAAACCGGTGAAAGCCCCAGCACTGTAGCTACCTTTGTTGAAAGCTTCAGAAAGTCTCTCCTTCCGACCTCTTTTTCAACAAATAAGTTTTTACCTCGGATCATATGTATCTCCCTCCCAAAAATTGGAAATAAAAAAAGGTGCGGTATTGCCACCTTATAAACAAAGATATTAAGACATTAAAGCGAATTAAGGTTGGTGGGCAAATCTTACATGATCAGAAAAATTTGTAAAGCAAAAACTCCGGGTTTTCCAGATCTTAAGCGGCATCAGCCCATATCGGAAAAAAATTAAGTTCTAACTTATTGATATTTTTTAATTAATTTTATAGAAATAGTAACACGTATTTGAAAAAAGTAGCACATCTGATATATAAAAAACGCAGGTAATATAATAGTGTTTGTTGCGAAGTGAGCATCAGCCTGGTTTTTTCCGTTTTAAATCTTGTTTAAACACCATGTTTATTGTGATGAGAAGCGAAAAGCAGTATTGGTTTTATATGTGAAAAGAGGGCTTTGTCATTTTTGACTTGAAAAGGGGGATTCAAAGGTTTAAGTTCTTTGACATTTTGCTGGTTAAACCCTATCTTTGGGAAAACTGCATAGAATTGCAACATCGTGATAATTGTAGCTGACAGGAGGCTTCATGTGTTTAGCTGTGCCTGGTAAGATCGAGGAGATAAACGATCAGGGTCCCATGAAGATGGCAAAGGTTGACTTCAACGGAATCTTCAAGGAGGTTTGTATCGAATGGGTACCAGACGTGCAGATCGGCGATTATGTAATCGTCCACGCCGGTTTTGCGATAAATGTGCTTGATAAACAGGAGGCTCTGGAGAACCTGAAACTTATCAGGGAGCTGGCTGAAGGCGATGAAGCCTATATGAAATGGTAGCAGGAGTATGTGACCAATGACAGATCGGAATCAGGGAGAACTGAAAATCAAACTGGGGCACGGTAGTGGAGGAAAGCAGTCTCAGGAGCTTTACCAGGAGGTCTTTCTTCCCGCTTTTGGCAACCGATTTCTTGATGAGGCACATGATGGGGCCATTCTGACCATGGGTAACTCGAAAATTGCCTTTTCAACGGATACATTTACCGTTAATCCCCTCTTTTTTCCGGGCGGAAACATCGGTGACCTGGCAGTCAACGGAACCGTTAACGATGTGGCCATGTGCGGAGCAGATCCTCAATACCTGTCTGCAGGTTTCATACTGGAAGAGGGGTTCCCACTGGATCAACTCGGGGCGATTGTCAATTCGATGAAAAAAGCTGCGGACAAGGCTGGGGTGATGCTTGTTACCGGTGACACCAAAGTGGTGGAAAACGGCAGTGCGGACGGCATTTTTATCAATACCTCAGGCGTTGGATTGGTTAGGGAAGGGGTCAATATCTCTCCGACCAGAGCGACTGCCGGTGATGTGATCATTATCAACGGCAATATTGCGGACCACGGAACTGCCGTGATGACCAAACGGGAAGGATTGGAGTTTGAGTCAAGTGTGGTTACGGATTGCGCTGCGTTAAATAGAATGATCGGAGCGATTCTGGATACAGGGGTGGATATTCACGTCCTCCGGGATCCGACCCGGGGAGGTTTGGGTGCAACAATCAATGAAATAACAGTTTCCGCTGGTGTGGGAATCGAGCTCTTTGAAGAGAGGATTCCCCTTGATGATCAGGTGAAATCATTAAGTTCTATATTGGGGCTGGATCCGTTATATATTGCCAACGAGGGAAAGGTGCTTGTGTTTGTACCCGAGCAGGACGCTGTCAGGGTGTTGGAAGTTATGAAAGGATTTCAGGAAGGAGTAAAAAGCAGTATCATCGGAAACGTCGTGTCAAAGCACCCCGGGAAAGTGGTGATGGAGACCGTTATTGGAACGAAACGGATTGTGGATATGCCCAGCGGCGAACAACTGCCCAGGATCTGTTAACGAAGGATTCCGGAGAACCGTTGCTAATTGCCGTAACAATCGGGGCATATGTTTTTTTTATCTGTTCTGAATTTTGGGAGTTTATCCCGGAATTTCCGGGCCGCTCTCCCCTGTTGTGAAGGGGTTAGAAGTCTACAACTTTGATACTTTCGTCATTAGGATTATTTAGACAGCCACAGTCAATATCAGTTAACAGAAGGGAGAATCCGTGCACGAGGTGTCATTGATGATGAGTATAATGGACATTGTTTTAAAGACGGCGGAAGAAGAACAGGCCAAGTCTGTCAGCAGAATATCTTTGGAGGTGGGGGCAAAATCCGGTGTTGTGGTGGATGCTCTTGAGTTCGCTTTTGATATGGTGTCACGGGAAACCATAGCTGAAAACGCTGTTCTCGATATAGAATACGTTCCATTGAAAGGCGAATGCCTCTCCTGCGGATGCTTATTCGAAAGCAAGGAGTTCCTGATTTGTAGTAAATGCGGAAACTTTGCCAGGGCCATATCAGGCCAGGAGTTAAACATCAAATCAATAGAGGTGAAATAATGTGCTTAGAATGCGGATGTTCCGAAACTGAAGGTGTTACAATTGATGGTGATCCCATCGACGCCAAGGAACACAAACATCACCATCGTCATGATCATCAAGGAGATCACCATCATCATCACGAACATGATAACAGCCATTCTGATGGAGATGCGCGTGAAATTGCCATTAAGCAAAATATCCTGGAAAAAAATGATCATATTGCCGAACATAATCGGCAACATCTCAGGTCACTAGGTGTCTTCAGTATGAACTGGATCAGCGCTCCCGGGTCCGGTAAAACAGCTTTGCTTGAGTGCATGATTAGAGAATATGGAGCAAAACTACCGATATTCGTCATTGAGGGAGACCAGCAGACAGACAATGATTCCCGTCGAATTGTTGACGCCGGGGCCAAAGCCCTGCAGATCAATACCGGAGCTGCCTGCCACCTTGATGCGGAAATGATTCATCGGGCTTTACATAAGGTTGATCTGGGAGAGAGTCGGTTACTGGTCATAGAAAATGTCGGAAACATGGTTTGTCCTACTGCGTATGATCTCGGAGAAGATCTGAAGGTCGCCATCGTCAGCAGCCCGGAGGGGGAAGATAAACCGGTTAAATATCCGGACCTGATTTTAGCTGCAGATGTATTATTGATTAATAAAACGGATCTGATTCCCTACCTCGACTTTGACCTTGAAAACTGTGTTCGACTGGCAAAACAGGTCAATCCCCAAATCACAATCTTTCCGGTTTCCGCCAAGACAGGAGAAGGATTTAAAGCATTTTTCGATTGGTTCTGTCAAAAGGCGGATTTACAATTGTAGCCAGTTCCCGATGAAAAAACAGCAACGGTTAAGAGTTGTTATCAAAGGAGCTGTGCAGGGAGTCGGATTCAGACCCTTTGTCTTTAACCTTGCAAAATCCCTGGGATTAAAAGGATGGATCATCAATTCCTCCCAGGGAGTATTCATCGAAGCGGATGGTTCCCTTCCGATTCTGGGTGAATTTTTGCTGCGCCTGGAAAAGGAAAAGCCGCAACATGCTTTCATCCAAAGTCTTGAATCCAGTTATCTTGATCCAGCCGGATTCAAGATATTCGAAATCCGAAAAAGTAGTGACCGGGGAGAAAAAACGGTTTTGGTGTTGCCCGATATTGCCACCTGTCCCCAATGCCTGGAAGAGGTATTTGATCCTGCCAACCGTCGTTACCGGTATCCATTTACGAATTGTACGCTTTGCGGACCACGATACACCATTATCGGGGCGTTACCCTATGACAGACCTTTTACCTCCATGAAGGATTTTCCGATGTGCACGGACTGTCAGCGGGAGTATGAAGATCCCAATGATCGCAGGTTTCATGCACAACCAAATGCCTGTCCTGTCTGCGGACCCCGGGTATATTCTTGCAATCCCGAGGGTGATTTACTGGCAGAGAATCACGAAGCCATAAAAATGACGGCTGATTGTCTCCGCAATGGTAAAATCGCCGCGGTGAAAGGATTGGGGGGCTTTCACCTGATGGTTCATGCCGGATTGTCCAAATCTGTAGACCTGCTGCGACAACGCAAAAAAAGGAATGAAAAACCGTTTGCCATAATGGTGGCGACAATTGAAGAGGTGCGGGACTATTGCGAATTATCCTCACTGGAGCAACGATTGTTGCTCTCTCCGGAAGCGCCTATAGTATTACTGGATCGCAAACCTGATCCCAAATCGGACGGAATCAGCAAATCGGTCGCACCGGGCAATCCAACTCTCGGAGTCATGTTGCCTTACACACCGCTTCATCATCTGTTGCTTCAGGAAGTGGCAGTTCCAGTGGTCGCGACCAGCGGGAATCTTTCGGATGAACCGATCTGTATTGATGAAACCGAAGCACTGGACCGTCTGAAGGGCATTGCGGATCTTTTTCTGTTACATAACAGACCTGTGCTGAGACCGGTGGATGATTCCGTTGCCCGAATTGTTGCAGGTCGGGAAATGTTGCTAAGAAGAGCGCGGGGCTATGCCCCTCTTCCGGTGATGATGACGAGTGAGAGCAAACCTGCGCTTGCGGTGGGCGCGCATCAGAAAAATACGGTGGCGTTGCAAGTGGGTGCAAATATCATGATCAGCCAACATCATGGCGATCTTGAAACAGCGCAATCCTATGATGCATTTCAAAAATCTGTCGACAGCCTGGAACGCCTTTATGAAACAAAACCGGAGGTCGTTTATTGCGATCTACATGATGGATACATGTCATCACAATACGCCCGGGAACTGGATCTTCCTCTGAAGACCGTTCAACACCATCATGCCCATGTGGCTTCCTGTATGGCTGAAAATCAGTTGAATGGTCGGGTGCTCGGTGTCGCCTGGGATGGAACCGGTGCAGGTCCCGATAATACCATCTGGGGCGGAGAGTTCTTCCTGGGAAATCAGGCTGACATGGAGAGAGTTGCCTGGCTTCGTCGATTTAGATTACCAGGATCGAACCAGGCTGTCAGGGAACCCAGAAGATCAGCCCTGGGGGTTCTATTCGAGATGCTTGGCAGCGAGATAACGACGATGGAAGGGATCCCCACACTTTCATCGTTCGATGAAAACGAACTGAAAATTCTGTTACAAATGTTGAATTCCGGCTTCAATTCACCTCTCACCTCCAGCGCGGGCAGGTTATTTGATGCGGTTGCTTCTCTTATCGGACTTAGGCAGGTGGTCAGCTTCGAAGGGCAGGGAGCCATGGAGTTAGAATTCGCCCTGAAAGGATCGGATCAGGCGAATTCCTATCCGTTCAGTTATTCTGATGAGTTGGACTGGCTGCCTATGGTCAGGGAGATTATCAAAGATACGGCTGAGGGGCACCAGCCCAAATTGATATCTGCAAAGTTTCACAATACCATGGCGGAAATGATTCTTGCTGTAGCTGAGCGAGTCGGTGAAAACAGAGTTGTGCTGACCGGGGGCTGTTTTCAGAATCGGTATTTGACGGAACAAACGATATCCAAACTAAAAGTGGCGGGATTCACTCCCTATTGGCATCAACGAGTACCGCCCAATGACGGGGGAATTGCCCTGGGACAGCTTTATTCAGGAAAGGGGCATAAAACCGGAATGTGATATAGACCTCCAATTCCCAGTTTCCGGTATACACAGCCCAGTCGGAATTGAATTATTGCATCCGCAAGACATCGAGGGAGGTCATGTAACTCTGCAACTGAATCAAAACAGCAGTTCTTCTGCAAACGTGACAGGGTCGTGACGCTGTCGTTTAATAAAACATCATATCTAACTCAGACAATGGATTTAACTGAAACCTTAAAGAAGTATGAGGATCGGGAACTGGTTCAAGGTTTGGCTACAAAAATAAAGGAAGTTGCCTCACGATTGGGGCCTGTTAAACTGATGCACGTTTGTGGAACTCATGAGCATGAAATCATGAAATACGGGATCCGGCAATTGCTTCCCGAGTCCGTAACGATAATACCCGGCCCCGGATGTCCTGTTTGCATCTGCCCCGTGGAATCCATTGACCTGGCGGTTACCCTTTCATACATGAGTGATATTACTGTCTTGACCTTCGGTGATATGTTGCGGGTCCCCGCGACCAAAGAGTCACTTGCAGATGCCAGGAAAAACGGCGGTTCAGTAAAAATGGTTTATGGACCGCTTGAGGCATTAAAAATTGCAAAAGAGAATCCCAATGAGGCTTTTGTGTTTTTCTCGGTAGGATTCGAGACAACAACAGCCGGGATCGCCGGACTGATCAAACACGGGGTGCCTCAGAATCTTTCGTTTCTGATTGCAAATCGTTATATCCCGCCCGTATTTAAACTGTTAATGGAGGTGCACGACAGGAAATCCATTCAGGGATTCCTGCTGGCAGGTCACGCAGCAACAATAACAGGGGTGGAACCCTACAAATACATGGAAGACGAATTTAAACTGCCTTGTGTTGTGGCGGGATTTACGCCGGTCGATATTCTTTCTGCAATTCTCCGGGTTTTGAAGTCCATTGAATCAGGTGATGTCAGGGTTAAGAATGCCTATAGCCGAGTGGTTAACGACGGGGGTAATAAGGCTGTCTTGTCGATGATGAACGAAGTATTCGATCTGGTGCCCGGAATCTGGAGAGGTATTGATTCCGTTGATGGAACGGCGTATGCGCTTAAGGAGCAGTACCAGTTTCTCGATGCAGAAAACAGGTATGAATGCACCCCCCCATATGAGTCCAGGCCCACGCCTCCCGGATGCCAATGTCACCGAATTATGCTGGGAGAGATCCTGCCAACGGAGTGTAAAATGTTCAAGACAAAATGCTCCCCCGAAGATCCCTATGGTCCCTGCATGGTTTCCATTGAGGGAACTTGTCACACTTGGTATCATGGCGGATTTGATGTTGAGTTATAGATCATTGCGATGCAACATCCGTTGCACTATATTGCCTACTCCTCTCGAACTTCACATCAGCAACCGAAATACGCCGAGCAGGGTTTTTCCGCAAACTTGAGATGGGTGGTATATCCGGTGATATTGGGTTAGGACTGAGTTCACCCCTTGGGAGAGCCTTGGATGATTCTTAATTTCAATCAAACCGTCAGGTTTTGTTGAAATCTCAACCTTATTACTCTCTCGCCCAAACCAATTTTTACGCCCGAAAATTATCGATCATTTTTTTGTTGCGAAAGCCCTCCCTGAGAGTCTTTACCAACATGGATTTGATGATTCCTGTTTTTTCGTCTACATTCGGCTATACTGCAGTTCTACCCCATGTTTTACCGTCTTGAAAACGATTTGCCAATCATAAATCTTTATGGTAGAAGAAATTAACTGTTCAAGGCATATGCTGGGGCAACACGGGCTCTCAGCTAATTTCAAATTCAAATTGTGGGTGGATTATGTCAATAGAAAAATATCAAAAATGGCGGGATCACAAAGGGAGGCCATTCACGCCTGTTGCCATAGATGGATTGGAGTTGGTCAGCGATCGGACCCTGAACAAAGGGACTGCGTTTACCAAGGAAGAGAGGGAAGAGATGCATTTGACAGGGTTAATTCCCCCAAATTATCAAACATTGGAGGATCAAAAGATCCGGGTCTATGAAGGCTACAATGCCGCGAAAACGGATATTGACAGATATATTTATTTGCGTTCCCTGCAAGACCGTAACGAGACGCTTTATTACAGTCTTTTGGAGGAGCATATCGAAGAGATGCTGCCCATAATTTACATCCCGACGGTTGTAACTGCCTGTAAGCAATTCAGTCATCACTATCAACGGGCCAGGGGACTGTACATTACCAATGAAAATGTTGATCATATCCTGGATATGACCCATCACTTCCCTTCAAGAAATGTCCAGATTATTGTTGTGACTGATAGTCAGGGAATTTTGGGAATGCATGATACCGGTGTTGGAGGAATGGCGATACCCATAGCAAAATTATCGCTATATACCCTGGGGTCCGGGATTCACCCATCATTTTGTCTGCCAATAGCCATTGATATCGGTACCGACAATGAAGAACTGCTGGCAGACCCGCTTTATCTGGGAGTTGGGCATAAAAGAATCAAAGGGGAGGAATACGATAAATTTCTGGAAAAATTCGTGAATTCGATCCGCCTCGCCTTTCCCAAAGCTATCCTGCAGTGGGAAGATTTTGCCAACCATCGGGCTTTTAAAATGTTTGAAAAGTATCGGGATGTGATCCCTTCGTTTAACGATGATATACAGGGAACCGGTGCTGTAGTGCTGGCAGGTATATTGAACGCGCTGAAGATCAAGGAAGAGAGTTTTGAGAAGCAGCATTTCACCATTTGCGGTGCGGGATCCGGAGGGGTTGGACTTGCCAGACAATTGTTGATTGAGTTGATGAACAAGGGACTTTCCAGGGATGAGGCGTTGGCTAAAATCTGTCTGTTTGATTCCAAGGGGTGTATTCTTTCCAATAGAGAGGAATTGGATGAGTATAAGAAACCGTATGCCAGCGATCCTTCACTGGTTAAGAAGGTCAGTTCAGCGGACGGAATGCCAACATTGCTTGATGTTATCGAAGGTTCCAAAACGACCGTTTTGATTGGTATGTCCGGGCAGAAGGGAGTGTTTGCCCAGGAGCATGTTACGGCCATGCTGAAAAATACCGATCGCCCCGTAATTTTCCCTTTAACAAATCCTGCAGTTGAAAGTGAGGCGCTTCCGGAGGACCTGTACAAGTGGAGCGAGGGAAAAGCAATTGTTGCAAGCGGTAGCATGTCACCAGAATTCGAGTATAACAATGAAAAACGTCACATTGGTGTAGCGAGCAATTCCTTTATCTTCCCTGGTGTGGGGTTGGCAAGTCTTATTGCAAATTCCCGCGTCATCTCCGATGAAACGTTTACAACAGCAGCATATGCCTTGGCTGACTGCGTCGGCAAAAGTGATCTCGATGAGGGGATTATCTATCCTCGCGTCAGGGATCTGCAAAAGGTTGGTTTGCGTACTTCGACAGAGATTCTAAAATTCCTGATAAAGTCGAATCCCGATCTGAGAATCAGGGAGGAGAATCTGCATGATATCTTGCAATCAAAAGTATGGAAGCCGGTTTATCACCCTTACAGAAGAGTTTAATATTTAAGCAATATTTTACCAAACAGGTTTTTCATTCAAATAATTTGAATGAAAAACCTGTTTTTGGTTATTGCATTGTTAGAGAATTATTAAACTACAACATTTTGTAAAACAAGGTGATTTGCTAGTAAGTCTGAAAAAACTGATTAAGATCAGTGCGTTTTGATAAATGGTTTTGATAAGTATGTTCAAAAATATTGATCACAACTTGTCGAATCTCCCTCCAAAATAACAACTCGTTGACAGGTTGTGAAAGAACATCCTAATTGCCAAGGATAGCACCATGTTATTTGAGTTTTCAAACATCATCATTTTCCTCGTTATTGCGGTTGTTTTTGTTGCGGTTACGTTGCTGGTCGGAAGATTCCTTCGCCCCAACAATCCGAGTGCTGGCAAAAGTGCCGTATATGAATGTGGCGAAACACCTGTCGGAGGTGGTTTTTCCCAATTCAACATGCGTTTTTACCTGGTTGCTTTTGTATTCGTCATCTTCGATGTTGAGATAGCGTTTATGTACCCCGTGACCGTGGTCTTCAAAGAGTTGATGGAGGAAGGCTGGGGAATTTTGGCATTGGTGGAAATAGCTCTGTTTATTTTGATATTAATGGTTGGTTTTGTGTACGCCTGGAACCAGGGAGGTTTGGATTGGGTGAAAGGCATCTCGGATGAAAAAGCTATAGATAGCTCAGGGAAGAATTTAGATATAACATGAAAACACTGCATAACAGTTTCGAGTCGGACGGATTCGTCCTGACATCCATAGATCATCTTATCAATCTGGCGCGAGCCAATTCGCTCTGGTATTTGCTGTTTTCAACTGCCTGTTGTGGGATCGAATTGATGCAAACCGGCGGTCCAAGAGCCGATCTGGAAAGATTTGGTTCGGCTCCGCGTGCGGTTCCCAGGCAAGCGGATCTGATGCTTGTCGCCGGGACCATAACATTGAAAATGGCAAGCAGAGTTAAGGTTCTCTACGACCAGATGGCTGAACCCAGATACGTCATTTCCATGGGGAGTTGTGCTAATTCCGGTGGGCTGTTTCAAGCCAGTTATTCCGTGTTGCACGGAGTAGACAGAGTAATACCGGTTGATGTGTATCTTCCCGGTTGCCCTCCCAGACCGGAAGCTTTGCTTTCCGCCCTGATCGAACTTCAAAACAAAGTTAAGAAAGAGAAATACCTGAGGAAGAAATAGATGTTGCCGGAAATGGGTACTCTGACAAATCAGGTGTTGCGACCAGAAAAAATCTACCGATGGAGTAGACCGTGAACACAATTGGAATTTACGAATTGCTCAAGGAAAAGACAAACGTGGTGGCCAGCTTTCAGGAGGTTGAGGGACCAACCCCTTCCATCTATGTTCGATCCGACTTTCTGCTGGAAGCCATGAGGTTTTTGAAAGAGGATGAGGAGTTAAAATTTGAAATATTGATGAACCAGACTGCGTTTCACGAAACCGAAGATTCCAAACTATTCTGGCATCTCTATTTTGATGCACCAAAAGATCAAGATGAATCGCACAGTCATGAGGAGTTAAGACTGTTTTGGCATCTCTACTCCTACACCCATTATCATCGGGTTGTGATTGAATCAAGCATTCCGATCGGTAATCCGGTAATCGACAGCGTTACCTCTATCTGGAAAGGCGCGGATTGGCTGGAAAGGGAAACCTACGACCTGTTGGGAATACAGTTTGAGGGTCACCCGGATCTGAGAAGAATTATGATGCCGGAAGATTGGGAAGGATACCCATTGAGAAAAGACTATGTGAATCCTACCGCTTACCAGAGTATTGACAACACACCTTCAGAAATAACCCGAAGTTTTCAACCCAAAGGGAAATAGAGAATGAGTGCTGCGCTAAAAACAGATTATTTGACCATCAACATGGGGCCGCAACATCCGTCCACCCATGGTGTGATCCGGTTCATTATCAAAACAGATGGTGAGATCATTCATGAATGTGACCCGGACATCGGTTATCTTCATCGCGGAATTGAGAAATTAGCCGAATCCGTTTCCTGGCAGGGATTTGTTCCTTTCACCGACCGTGTGGATTATGTTTGTGCCATGAATGCAAACCTCTCCTATAGCATGGCCGTGGAGAAGCTGATGGGTCTCGAAATTCCCCAGCGGGCTGAGTATATCCGGGTGATCGTATCCGAGTTGAACAGAATCTCCAGTCACGCGATTGCCATTGGAGCTGCCAACATGGATATGGGGGCATTTACCCCCTTTGTTCATTTGCTTCGTGAGAGAGAGCATATCAACGATCTGCTGGAGATGATCTGCGGCGCACGGCTGACCTATAACTATATCTGCATTGGAGGTGTCAATTATGACCTTCCTCCCGGATTCAAGGAGAAGACGCTTGAGTTTCTGGACCATTTTGAAGTTGTCGTCGAGCAGATCAACCGACTGATCAGTTACAATCAGATATTTATCAAGCGCTTTGCCAATGTTGCGGTCGTGCCTCCGGAAATGGCCATGCAGTACAATCTTGTCGGACCTAACCTGCGAGGTTCAGGGGTTAAATTTGATGTAAGGGTGGCGGAACCCTATTCAATCTATCCTGAACTCGATTTTGATGTCCCTGTTGGTGAAGGCTATGAGGGAACACTGGGAGACTGTTATGACAGGTATCTGGTTCGGGTCAAGGAGATTCGGGAATCAATCAAGATCATTCGGCAGTGTTTGCAGCGAATTCCGGGCGGTGAACATAAGGCGGTGGTAAAAAACGTAATCAAACCACCCAAAGGACATATCTATTTCAGAACTGAAACGCCAAGGGGTGATACAGGGTATTTTATATACAGCGACGGGAAGACTTCTCCTAATCGCCTGAAAATCAGGACTGGTTCCTTTACGGCCATGTCTATTATTCCGGAAATCGCAAAAGGCGTATTTATTGCCGACCTGGTGGCTATCATAGGTTCACTGGACGTTGTGGCCCCGGAACTGGATCGATAACGGTATTGACTGGGAAGAGAGCATGGAAAGCATACTATTGGGATTGGGATTAGAAGAGGCAACAGCACAAATTCTTGGTGCGATCCTGAAAGCGCTGATTGTCTTGCTGTTTTTTGTAACTGTCGGTGGGGTCCTGACATGGGTAGAACGCAGGCTCTCCGGATTTATGCAGTCCAGGTTGGGACCGAACCGGGTGGGACCGCAGGGATTTCTGCAATGGATAGCCGATGGTGTGAAACTGGTTTTCAAGGAGGATCTTGTTCCCGATGGTGCCGACCGGGTACTATTTCGTCTGGCTCCCTATTTCTGCCTGATTGGTGTCTTTTGTACCCTGGTGGTTTTACCCTGGGGATCGGGAATCATTATCGCAGATCTAAATGTAGGGCTCTTCTATTTTATCTCCATCACCTCCCTGGTGGTTATTGGAGTATTAATGGCCGGTTGGAGTTCGAATAACAAATGGTCGTTGCTAGGCGGTATGCGAGCAGCAGCCCAGATTGTCAGTTATGAGATTCCAGTGGGGTTGGGATTGCTGGTTCCCATCCTGATATCCGGAACACTGTCTATGCAGGGCATTATGGCGAGTCAAGGTTGGTTGCCCTGGGACTGGATGCTGTTCAAGAGCCCTTTTACCGTATTGTCATTTTTTATCTTTTTTGTCGGTTCGCTGGCCGAGGCAAACCGGATTCCTTTTGATCTGCCCGAAGCGGAATCAGAACTGGTGTCCGGCTATTGTACCGAGTATACGGGATTTCGTTACGCAGTGTTCTTCCTCAGCGAGTGGGCAAACCTGTTTGTGGTGGGAGCCTTGACAACTGTTGTTTATCTGGGTGGGGGAAACCTCCCCGGCATGATTTCCGGGCTTTGGGTGGTCAGTCTGCTGGTTTTCTTCCTGAAAACCGGTCTGGTAGTATTCCTGATTATCTGGATACGCTGGACCTTGCCCAGATTTCGAATTGACCAGTTGATGAAGCTTTCCTGGAAGTACCTGCTGCCGGCAGCCTTCCTTGCATTCTTTGGTCAGGCTCTCTGGATGCTGTTGACTTGGAAGCTACCATTGGTTCAGCTTGCGATGGCTGTACTGATTTTTCTGACCTTTCTGGTCTTGCTATACCTGTTTATCAAACGTGTATCGGTCAATATTAAAGAACAGAAAACTTCGGTGAATTCACCCCTGCCTGCGGAGGCAGGGAAATGAGGGCATGTTGATATGGGTGGATATTTCAAAAACATAAAAAACGGGTTTCAGTCGGTATTTGAAGGTCTCAGTGTGACCATGGCCTCCATGCTGGTCAGACCGGTGACGGTTCAGTATCCGGAAACCGATATTTCCAGCAATGAGACCATTCAGCGCAGTTATAAAAGTACGCTGATGGGAATGCCGGAGAATTATCGAGGTGTACTCGGCGTGAACCTCGAAACATGCACGTCTTGCGGCTTATGTGTCAAAGCCTGTCCAATTGAATGTATTGTTATCGATACCGTAAAGTGCGACAAGACAAAACTCACGGATAACAGCGGCAACACTGTTCTTAACCGGTTTACGCAGAAAGAGGCTTTAAAGACACGGGCCAGCACCCGTTTTGATATCAATATCGGCAAATGTATGTTCTGCGGACTCTGTGTTATTGCCTGTCCAACGCGGGCCATCCAGCATACCAATATTTTTGAAATGAATCGTCACAACCTTGATGATCTGGTGATTGCTTTTGTTCCGGAAGAAGAAAAGAGAGCGGCAATGGCAAGGGGAGAGGAGATCGAAAAGGAGGCGGCTGCCAAAAAGGCGGCAAAAGCAAAAGCTGCCAAAGAGAAGCAAAAGGAGGAAAAGACCGATGATTGAATTACCACTATTGTTCTTTTACCTGTTTACCATCCTGGTTTTGGGAGTGGGGTTGGTTGTCACTTTCTCCGCCAACCTGTTGAGATCGGCATTTGCGTTGTTCTTTGTATTATTCGGGGTTGCCGGTTTTTATGTCTTACTGGGGGGTGATTTCATCGCCATTGTTCAAATCCTGGTTTACGCTGGTGGGGTTAATGTTTTGTTGATTTTCGGTACCATGCTGACTACCGATGTTGCCAATCCGGTAAAAAGTAACCTTTCATTCCAGGGGATTCTGACTGCTGTTGGTGCCATCGCCTTATTTCTGTTGCTTTACGGTGTTATTCGTTCAGCCAACTGGGGTGTCATAACACCTGATAAAATGGAACCAACAACACGCCTACTAGGCAGAATGTTGTTGAAAGAGTATGTGCTTCCGTTTGAGGTGATTTCGTTTTTGTTGCTTTCAGCATTGATAGGAGCACTGGTACTGGTTATCAAAGGAGATCGAACATGAATCTGGAAGGTTATCTGGCAGTATCTGCGGCCCTGTTCACTCTTGGGATAATTGCCTTTATTTCCAGGCGAAACAGTATCGCCATACTGATGGGGGTTGAGCTGGTATTAAATGCGGCAGCTTTGAATTTTGTTGCATTTTCCAGATTCTCCGTATCTCCCGCATCCCGCATGGAAGGGCAGATTTTTGCGGTATTTATTATTCTAATGGCTGCAGCGGAAGCGGTGGTCGCCCTGGCGATTGCACTGACTGTTTACAGGGAGTTTAAGGAAATCAGGGCGGACAGGTTGACACAGCTAAACGGATGACAATCCTTTGGCATGCTTTACAAACATAAACCTTCAAATGGATTAGGCAAAGATTATTAACCAAGAAACCGATAATGAACTATATAACTTCTGTGATTCCCTGGGTACCGATTCTGCCTTTGATGGGAGCGGTTATCCTGGGATTGTTTGGAAAACGGATCTATAAAAGATTTGGTGAGGATATCACCGGAATCGTTGGCTGTGCTGCTCCAATACTGGCGGCGGTTTTAGCATTCACATCGTTTTTCGTATTGTTGGGCCTCGATCCGGCAGACCGATTAATCCGGATTGAAATGATGGACTGGTTCTCCGTGGCCGATCTTAACATCGCCTGGTCATTCCGGTATGATCCCCTTTCGGCTATGATGTTGCTGATAATCACAGGAATTGGATCCCTGATCCACATTTACGGGATGGGTTACATGCATGATGACCGATCCTTCTGGCGATTCTTCTCCTATATGAATCTATTTGTTGCTGCCATGCTCATGCTGGTTTTGGGTGACAATCTGATCATTATGTTTCTTGGTTGGGAAGGAGTCGGACTCTGTTCATATCTTCTGATCGGTTTCTGGTTTGATGAAGAGGCAAATGCCATAGCCGGTAAAAAAGCTTTTATCACCAACAGGATAGGAGACTTGGGATTTTTGGCAGGTATTTTTCTGGTGGTTCTTTACAGCTATCAGTTGTTTGGTACTGTCACCCTCTCCTTTCACGATCTGCAGTCGGGAATTGAAGAGCTGTCCAAACAGCATGTCATCGGATTCCCTCTACTGGAGGTGGTCGGATTGTGTTTCTTTATTGGTGCCATGGGGAAATCGGCACAGATTCCGCTTTATGTCTGGCTGCCTGATGCCATGGCAGGACCAACCCCTGTGAGTGCCTTGATACATGCTGCCACCATGGTTACAGCCGGTGTATACATGATGGGAAGAATGTATTTCCTCTACACACTGGCTCCCTATATTCTTGGTTTTGTAGCCGTTGTTGCCGCCCTGACTTGTCTCATCTCTGCGACGATCGGAATGGCACAGTTTGATATCAAGAAGGTTCTGGCTTATTCGACGGTTAGTCAGTTGGGCTATATGTTTCTGGCAATGGGTGTTGGTGCTTTCAGTGCCGGGATCTTTCATCTGTTAACCCATGCCGCATTCAAAGCAGCCCTGTTTATGGGTTCCGGATCTGTGATCGTTGCGCTGCATCATAAACAGGACATGAGGGAGATGGGAGGCCTGCTTAAGAAAATGCCGATTACAGGATTATCTTTCATTGCTGCGACAATGGCTATTATGGGATTTCCCCTTACCTCCGGATTCTTCAGTAAGGATGAGATTCTCTGGAAAGCTTTCATCCAGGGTTCACCGCTACTTTGGCTGGTAGGATTTCTTACAGCCGGTATTACCTCTTTCTACATGTGGCGATTGGTATTCATGACCTTCTTTGGCGAGACAAGAGCTGACAAACATACCTGGGAACATTGTGAAGAGCAGCCCAAGCGTACTGTTGTGCCGATTGCAATTTTGGCTGTTGCTGCCTTGACCATTGGCTTTTTAAATGTGCCTCATTTTCTGGGTGGTCACAGCAATTTCACGGGATTTCTCGATCCGGTGGTGCATGATATCCAGGGTAAACCCATGGAGAATTATGAACTCATCACTAGTGCATCCGCTCATGTTGGAGAGTATGAGGATCATACCGCCATGGAATGGGGGTTGATGATTGCTTCGGTTCTTTGGACCCTGCTGACAGCCTATATTGCCTACTATTTTTATATCAAAAAACCGGAGAAACGTCTGGCACTGATGCAGATACTAACGTTGCAATGGATTTTTAAGATCCTGGAGAACAAGTATTATGTGGACGAATTGTATGAAGCAGTTGTGATCGGTCCTATCAGGAAGTTATTTCTGTTCCTGGGGGCTTTTGATGCTATGGTTGTAGATGGCCTGGTCAATCTGGCCGGCTTTCTGGGGCGTGCCGTGGGCAAGTTTATCGGTATTTTTGACAATGAGATTGTCGATGGAGCGGTTAATGGAACTGCTTGGACAGCACAGACCGGCGGCAAAGGAGTTGGGCTTTTGCAGTCGGGTAGAATTCAGACCGTGATCGGCAGTTCCCTGATACTGTTTTTGATGGTTGCGTTTGTTGTGATTTTTTTCCTGACGTAATGGTTTTAGCGGTTGATGTGTTTTCCAATTTTGATTGAACTAAAACAGCATTGAGGTCGTAATGAGTCATATATTGTCTTGGATTATCTTTATTCCACTGATTGGAGTCCCTTTTTTATGGTTGGTACCCCGGGAGAAGGCCAAATGGGTTGCCTTGACTGCGGTGATTGTCGATTTTATCGTCGCTCTTCCGATCTTCATCAATTTTGATAAATCATTGAAAGGGGTAACCACGATCGGCGAAATGCAATTCGTGGAAAGGGCGGAATGGATACCGAGCCTGGGGATTGAATACTATCTTGGAGTTGACGGAATATCCATCTCCATGGTGTTGCTGACTCTGATTATCGGCATCATGGCTACCTTGGCTTCCTGGAGAATCAATGTTCATCAAAGAGGGTATTTTGCTATGTTTCTGCTTCTGGAAACGGCTATGCTGGGAGTATTTGCCGCACTGGATTTGATTCTCTTCTACCTCTTCTGGGAAGTGATGTTATTCCCCATGTATTTTCTGATTGGTATCTGGGGCGGTCCCGGGAGGATTTATGCAGCCATCAAGTTCTTCCTCTATACCCTGGCCGGTAGTGTGGGAATGTTATTGGCGATTATCGCTATCTGGTATTTTGCACCGGGCGGGGAACGAACCTTTGACATGATTGAACTGTTGAGCAGAGTAGAAGCAGGCCAGGAATTCACGGGTCCGCCCATATTCGGTTTGCCTTTTACCAAGGTGGTGTTTGTTGCCCTGTTCATTGGATTTGCCATCAAGGTACCGATTTTCCCCTTTCACACCTGGCTACCGGATGCTCATGTGGAGGCCCCAACCGCCATCTCCGTTATTTTGGCGGGAGTATTGTTGAAGATGGGGACGTACGGATTCTTACGAATGAACTTCCCACTTTTTCCGGATATTTTCGAATGGTTCAGGGATTTTCTGATTTTCCTGGCCGTGGTGAATATTGTTTACGGTGCTTTGTGCGCATTGGCCCAGTCCGATTTCAAGAAGATGATCGCCTACTCCTCGGTCAGTCACATGGGATTCGTGATCCTGGGAATCGGAGCTGCCACAACACAGGGAATCAACGGAGCAGTACTGCAGATGTTTAATCACGGTACCATAACAGCTATGCTCTTTCTCCTGGTCGGGGTTGTTTATGACAGAGCTCATCACAGGCAGATTGCAGGCTTCGGAGGATTGGCTTCCGTCACACCGGTCTATGCTGCTATCACCAGTGTAGCATTTATGGCTGCCATCGGCCTGCCCGGTTTGAGTGGTTTTATTTCCGAGTTCCTGATTCTGACCGGCGCTTTCAAGGTTTATAAAACCGCGACCATCATATCCGGTTTGGGGATTATTTTTGGTGCCGCTTATATGCTCTGGGCGTACCAGAGGGTTTTCTTCGGGAAACTAAACACCAAGTACAAGGAGCTGACGGATATGAATTTTGTGGAGTTGGCTTCAGTGATTCCTTTACTTCTGATAGTGATTTACCTGGGAATAATGCCGAACTCAATTATCAGCTATTTTGAAACTTCTCTGAACTATCTCAGCAGGGTTCTGGGTGGTTAAGAAGTAAATTATTTACCCTGATACAGGGAAGGCTTTTTCAAAAAGGATTACGTTTGTTCACAAAACTGCATGCAGACTTGATATGATCAACACATTACCTTATCTGTCCTATATTCCGGCTCATGTACTGATGGGGGTGGCCATACTCTTCTTTTTCCTGGGAAAGGTGGTGCCACGGCTCAATCAAATCTCTCCGGTACCCTTTTTTTACCTGTTTTTGATTGGTGCTTTCATATTTGAGTTATCCGGATCGGGTACCCAATCACTGTTTTTTGACTTAATACAGGTGGATAGTTTCAGCCGGATGTTAAACCAGGTCTTTTTCATTGTGATAGCTGTCACCGTCATCATGATGCAGTATAATGGGGAGATTAAACAGGAAATCACCTGGGAGGTGTTTGGTCTGCTTTCGGCTGTTTGCCTGGGTATGATGTTTATGACAACGTCAACCCATCTTCTGATGGCTGCTTTGGCAATCGAGCTGGTGTCTATTCCATCCTATGTGCTTGTTGCCCTGAATGCAAAAAATCCCGTGTCCAGAGAAGCGGCATTAAAATACATCCTTTTTGGTTCATTTGCAGCGGGGATCATGCTGTACGGTATGTCGTTGATTTTCGGCATTACCGGCACGCTCGAATTCGAAGATCTCTGGAGCATTTTAGGTAGCAACACTATATACGACAGTCCGGTTTACCTGATGGCAATTCTGATGACACTGGCAGGAATGGTTTTCAAGATTGCAGCAGTTCCTTTTCATTTCTGGTGTCCGGACGCTTATCAGGCTGCCCCGACTCCCATAACCGCCTTTCTCTCAACGGCTCCCAAGGTTGCCGGTCTGGCTCTCCTGATTCGTTTTTTCTCCTTTCATGTTTCTCTTCAGGCAGAAACCCTGACATTGATTTTATCAATCTTGGCCATGTTAACCATGACCATCGGCAACCTGGCGGCTCTCCGACAAAGTGATATCAAGAGATTGCTGGCTTACTCCTCAATCTCCCATGCCGGGTTTATTTTAATGGGTATAGCGGTATTGAACCAGGATGGCAGGAATGCCGTTTTCTTTTATATACCAGTCTATCTCCTGATGAATCTTGGGGCGTTCATGGCAGTGATCTATTTGTCAAGTGAGAGCAATGATTTCAGGATTTCCTCATACTCAGGCTTGATCAAGAGAGTCCCGGTGGTCGTTATCGGATTTACCGTCTGCTTGTTCAGCCTGGCCGGAATTCCCCCATTTGCCGGGTTTATTGCCAAGTTTTATCTCTTCAAGGTTGTCATTGAAAAACAGCTATATCTTCTGGCCGTCGTGGCGGGGATCAACACCGTCATCGCTCTCTATTACTATGTCAATGTGATTAAGGTCATGATCATAGACGGGGAAGATCGCTCTACAACCAGTGTTCGGGTGGCAGGCGGACCGGTCGCTTTTGTTACAGTGGTTTCAATCCCGATTATTATCTTTGGTGTTTATTGGCAGCCCCTCCTTAACTGGGTGGACAAGGTAAAGCTTCTGATGTAGCTGTTGCTGCCCGTTGAACTCCTTGTTTCAACTCATATAAATCCGTTCTCTGTTTCTCATACCTTTTCTCCTTGTGAGGGACAGGAACGTATCCCCATGATGGCTGTCAGATCCTGATAGCAATGTGACATCCCTCTCCAAGACTCCTTTCTTTAGATAGTCTGATATGATAAACTGCTGTTGTTTTCAATTGATATTTCAAAACAAGTCCGGTTTGGAGAGAAAAACCTGCTGTCCGGCATGAAAAGGAAAATCAGGATTATTTCGCTGTTCATTATATTTGTGGGGGTACTGTTTGGTGTCAACTGGATTTACCAGGTGGTCAATAACCCGTTGATCCTGTTGAACCTTTTTGTATCCGGCCAATACAAGTCATCCGCTTCTACCTGGCAGAATTACAAACACCTATTTGAAAAACATTCGACCCCAATCACGACTCCAAAATACCTGGCTGCCCTCGCCCAGGTGGAAAGTGCCGGTAATCCGGTTATTATCCCTGAATGGAAATGGAGACTGACCACAGACCCGTTTCGCATCTATGCCCCCGCCTCGACTTCGGCCGGCCTTTACCAATACACAAAGCCAACCTTCAAAGACGCAAAGAGATTTTGCATCCATTCACATGAAGTGGCTTTGGACGGGCCCATCCTGAATCCCAATTCATGCTGGTTCAATATGTTTTATTCCAGGCTCTGGCCATCTCACGCCATAGAGATGACCTCCGCCCGATTGACTCACTATGTAGGGGCAATTCTCAAGAATACCAATAGTGCCGATACGAGTTTGAGAAACAAACAGAAACTTGCATCCATTATTCATCTCTGTGGAGTAGGGAAAGGACGACAATTTGCCAGATCCGGTTTTCGGTTGGATGGTCTGAAAAAATGCGGTTCCCACAGCACAGAAGCCTACCTCGATCGAATTTTCAGAACCATGAAGAAGTTTCGTTAGTATCGGATATCAAGCTAAGAAATTTGATTTTGAAGTGATTTATCGGCTGCAACATCTTTAGTTGTAATCCGTTATTCCCCCACTTGATATTTTACCGGAATTGATTACGGCAGGGTGATGGGTTAACATCCATGTATGATATAATCCTTCATTAATCATTAAGCTATCGAACGATATATTGATCATTGTTGAATAGCCGGGAGCCTGGATTTACCGTGGAAGTGAAAATCGATCTGCATGATATTTCAGAATCTGAAGATAGTGGCGAAGGCTCCCTCAGGCAAAATGGGAATGGTTTCCATCAACCGATCTTGGAGTGGTCGGAGGAAGCTGCCTGGTTTCATCGAGAGGAGATCACCATTCGACCCGGCATGAGCTTGTTTATTGAAAATCTCACCAATCCAGAACCTGTCTATCGGTTTGATATAGACAATTCACCTTTGGAGTTAGGGGTTGTTCTCTCGGGATTATCACAATGCCATATGAAAAATGACAAGGGTTCGGAAAAAATCATCAAGGTGAATTCCGGAACCTCATTGATCACTTACTCCCCTAAATCGACTGGACATCAGGTTTTTGGCGATCATCCCCTTGTTTCAGTGGGCTTGTATATCGATCCCCGTATGTTGAGTGATTATCTGGGCAGCCAGGAAGATTCGCTGCCAAAAACATTCCTGGACTTAATAGACTGTTCAACGGGAAATCATTTCTTCTACTTTTCCGAAGTAAAAGATCACCTTCGGGATGTCGTTATGCAGGTACTTTCGAGCTCTTTGACGGGCATATCCCGTAATCTCTTCCTGGAAGCGAAGGCGATGGAGATGCTGGCTCTTCATCTTGAAAATTTATCATCGAAGCCATCATTTCATTCCAAATCGTTATCCCGCAGGGAGATAGACAAAGTCCAAATGGCAAAAGATGTTTTGGTCCAGACGTTTCAATCACCCCCAACGATATTTGAACTGGCGAAAACAGTTAATCTAACCCATACAAGACTTAACCAGGGATTTCGTCAAACCTTTGGTAAAACTGTTTTTGAATATCTTCGTTTTTATCGCCTGGAAAGGGCAAAGTTATTGTTGTTGAACACAGAGCTGTCCATCACAGAGATAGCGCATGAAACCGGGTTCAGCGATACCAGCCATTTCATCAGGAGATTCTCAAAAGTATTCGGTGTCCGCCCTGCCGCTTACCGACGATCTATTACCATCGGATAGATCGATACCGACTCAATTGCTTTAGTTCTTTCACATTACACAACGACAAGCGTTTAAAAATTCCGTTCGTCCCCCATCGTTCGATAATTCACCAAGTTCCAAAAATGTTTCATCAAATTCTATGATGAGTTGATTTGGTCATTCATCATGAAATAAAGAATCTGGGTTGATTCCGTGAATCGATAGTACGAAAAACCCAGAGCTATTATGGCTAATCAACTACAAGCCAACAAAAAGATTCATATCGATGACTTGACATCGCTCTCCATAAATCGGGGCATTGTCACTTTGGTCTACAAGGTCAGCCTGGGAGTCAGCGGTGTCCGGAAGGCTATTGGTCTGTTAATGGTTTTCAAGGGGTTGTTGTTTACCTTCTGGTTCAAACAGGGACGCTGGAAAGCAGCAAGACTTCGTAATCAGTACTGGTTGAGCCCGGATTATCAGGTGAAACAGTAAAACTTTTTTATACCAATTTTGTGAGCACGATATGGGAATCAATCAAGGTAGGCGATTTGCTCTTAAAACCCTGTTGGCTATTGTTCCGATCTCTTTTTTCGTTCGGCTATCGGCTGCCACGAAACAGGGAAAAAGCGCTCAAAGTAGTTCAACGCAAAGCACCCCGGCTCTTAACGATTCAATCTCAAAACAGGGAAACAGGATTATGAAATGTCAGATAACAGTATTAAAAACAACCCTGCACAAGGATCTGGCAGATGAATACTGCCTTCATCCCGTGGAGGCATGTCCGGTGTTTAAGGAAGGTCATCAATATGTCTACGATCATTTTGGAGACGGCAATAAGCCTGCCGGTTTTTGCGAACACGCCTGGCATGACATATATATGGATATCAATACGTTGATGTCAAACGGAGATTACGAAGGATGGATGAAAAAGAAAGGTCAGACAATTGCCTGCTGTACTGATGGTATCCGTCCGGTAGTGTTCAAACTGGAAAGGGTGACAGGATAAAGTTAGATAAATCACACAGATTTCGGGATTTTTTAAACTGATCAGCTTGGCTCATCGGCAGATGCGATCAGTTCCACAGTATTAATAGTCAATTTACCAGGACTCCTCAAAGGTTCTTTTTTGACGATGGGTGAGATCTGCCAGCCTCCCCCCGGTAATAGGTTTCATTGAAAAAAAGATTGATGAAATCTATCCACTTTCTCCTGATCAAAAATCAAATCTAAAAAACGCGGCCGGATACGACATTCACATATTTCGGTACCCGGTTCAGTGCCAAACACCTGAAAGCTATTGCCTATCCACTCCACCTCCTCAAGTTGGAGGAAGAAAGTGCTGAATTCATGTCTCCTGAGGAATTGACTCGAAATGTAATGCTGATTTTCTTTTTTTTTTGTAATCTCAATACCAAACGTCATCCAGGATACTGTCAGCGTATTGATTGGGACAGGTGAAATTTCTCATTCCTCAAACTTCCATGAGACCTATCTTACTTCCGGGATTCTTGTCCGTAATTATACTTTTATTTGCTCCCAATAGTCTTTTTTCAAAATCGTTTACGATTTCATATTTTGTGGTGCCACCGCATATCATTTATGATTATGAAACTGAAGAGGTGTCAGGCGCTGCATTCGATTTTCTGAATCAGCGGATTGCGCAGGAGATGGGTGTCAGTTTTATCTGGGAGATTGAGCCAATACCGGTACCGAGGCAACTGCGAATGCTTAAGAAGGGGCAAATTGATGCCAGTATCATATTTGCGAAAAATGCGGAAAGATCCCGGATTGCACAATACCCCCAATCATCGTTATATGATTCGCGCCCCGTTCTGGCTCTACTCAGGTGTCATCCGCTTAACCAGGTATATACAGTTGATGATATTCTTGACTTGGATGTAGGCTACAACCATCAAGGCTATCTTTCTCCTTTTATGAAAGACAAACGTATTCACCTGAGTAATATCTCACATAAGGACTGGATCACACAAAACATCCGAAAATTGCTGAAAAGGCGTATCGACGCCATGTATGTTGTTGAGGCCCCTCCGATTATTTATGCGGCAAAACAGTACGATAGCCTGGACAAGATAAAACTGGTCTATTTACCCGAGCCCAAGATCCCGATATACACCGTTTTTTCCAGAAAATCAGCATCAGGTTTAGGTGACAAATATGATATTGCATTTGAAAGAGTTGGAGGAAGGCGTACCTACTACAAAGAATTCCTGGGAAAATATATAGATCCCAAAGATCTCTGATATGTGCAGATGATTTGCCCGGGGACCGAAAGTTTTTACTCCGGCCTGGACAATGCCGTAATTTTATCGAAATTTCAATACTCTAATAAGCTCCGACATGCCCGATTTACTTGAAACCAATTCAATCATTGTTAGGCTTCTTAAACGATCATTTTCGCTTTATCTTTTGGTTGCCGTGATTGTCACTCTGACGCATCTCATTATTGAATACAATCATGTCCAAAGCCAGATTACCGAGGAAATTAAAAAAATCCACGAAACTTTCAATCCCATCCTATCCGAGGCTTTATGGGGATTGAATGAAGAACATATCCGATTGGTAATGAGCAGTATGTTGAAGACATCCATTGTAACAGGGGTCCGGGTGGTTGAGGAGGAATCTCCGGAAATAGTTATGGGCATCGTGCTAAGCGAAAATGATATCCCCATCGAGGTCAACGAATCGGGAGAGGTTGATAACAAAAAAAGTATACTCTCCGAAAAACCGTTCGGCATCGACTTCCTGATGCGTACCCAAAGGGGTAAGTACCTGGGTAATCTAACCATCTATTCCAGTTCATCGGTCGTTATCAATCGTATCAAGCATAGCTTCACACTAATATTGATTAATGCGGTGATTAAATCACTCGCTTTGTGGGGTATTTTCCTGGTGTTCAGCTATTTTCTGGTGGGGAGACCATTGAAACAACTGAATCTGGCCGTAGAAAATTTCAACCTGGATGTGGATGATACAGAAGACGACGATGAGGAGGAACCCTCTCATGACGCGGAAATTCTGAAGACAAAAGATGAAATCAGCACATTGGCCGGCAATCTGGACAAACTGAGATCCGCCTTGCTTGAGAAGATGGATATCATCGAGAAACAGAATTTCGCCCTGCTTTCCTATACCGGTAAGATTGACACCGAGTTAACGTTTACAATTGAAGAGAATAAACGAAAGCAGATGATTACCCTCAATCAGATCTCGCATATCGTCATAGAAGAACACTATTTTAATCTTTACTACATACAAAACAGCCAATGGCGGTCCTGGACTTCATACGGTAACCTGAAGGATATCGAAGAGCAGTATCCCGGCTTCTTTTTCAGGGTCAATCGTTCCAGCCTGATCAATCCCAATATGATAGAGAGTGCCAGCCTGGGTAAAGAGCCCTTTATGGTCGAAATGAAGGGAAACAACAATGAGAAGTTATCCATCAGCCGTTCGAAAAGAAAACTCCTGGCGCAACTCTATATCCCCCAAAAATAACCGACTCAATATCACCTCAAACAGCACCATAAAGGAAATCCCGTAAGCCTTTCAGATTCTCTGTTCATTATCATATCAGGCTGAAAATATAAGACTTTGGAGTCATTCAGCGACAAGATGATGTTCCGTTCAAGGAAAAATCCTACCATTCAAGTAATAAAATTAGGATCTCCCGTAAAAAGGTTGTAAAGAGTTGATACTATTGCTCCTCACAAAACATTCTCATTAAAAAGGAGACTGTTGATACCGGGTTGAGGAATTGCACTGCGGAGTTTTTGTTTCATCAATGGCAGTAAGTCTCTTGTTGTTGACGGATTTCAAAACTTTAAATGAAGGGAAATCAAAATGAAAATCAAATCAATCATATCTTGTCTGTTTTCGGTGTTTGTGACTTCCTGTTTTGCTCTAACCCTCTTTGCTGCGGATACAATCAAAATCGGAATCAATGTTCCTCTTACCGGCTTTGCTGCGTCGGATGGTAAATCTGCTCTAAACGGCGCGAAATTGGCGGCTGAGCAGGTTAATGATGCCGGAGGAGTTCTGGGGAAAATGATTGAGTTGGTGGTTTACGATGATCAGGCATCGCCAAAGCATTCGGTTCCGATAGCAACCAAACTGATTGAAAAAGATAAGGTGGTTGTTGGTGTTTCCGGCAGTTATTCTGGTGCATCCCGGGCTGCCGCAGGAGTATATCAATCAGCCAAGGTTCCATATATCGCAGCCTATGCGATACACCCGGATATCACCAGGGCTGGTGAATACGTTTTCAGAACCTCTTTTGTCGGTGAGGTGCAGGGTCGAGCCGGGGCCAAACTGGTGGGACAATCACTTGGAAAAAAGAAAGCGGTTCTGATCACTTTAAACAACGATTTCGGCAAATCGCTTGCGGCAGGATTCAAAGAGAAAGCTGGTGATTTTGGGGTAAAAATTCTGAACGAATACCAGTACTCCATCAAAGACCGACAATTTGGAGCTATTGTCGCCCGTGTTCGGGCAGACCGTCCCGATGTGATTTATGCCACCGGTTATTTCTTTACGGCCGGGCCGCTAGTCAGCCAACTGCGTGCAGCCGGGGTTACTGTTCCAATCATCGGTCAGGAAGGGTATGATTCCGATACCTTTATTAAAATCGCCGGAAAATCCGCGGAAGGGATTATTATTACCACCTCTCTGGATCGTGATTCTGATGATCCGGAAGCGAAGGATTTTATAATGCAATTTGAAAAGAAGTTTAACCATAAAGTGGATATGGTTGCCGCTTCAGCTCATACTGCAGTGAAAGTTGCGGCGGTTGCTATTGCAAAAGCCGGAAGTCCGGACAGAAAAGCCATTCGTGATGCCATCGCGAAATCCGAAGTTCCTGCTTCAACCGGAATCATTTCATTCAATGCCCTGGGAGAAGTCATAAAGGATGTCCAGGTACAGGTAGTGCGGGATGGAGATTTTCGCAGACATTCAATCATTCACGATCCTGTTTTACTGGCACCACCCACTAAGTAGGATGATTGCCTGGCTATTGGGTTGATCAACCATTGAATTCACTATTAAAAACACCTGAATAATGTTTATTTTTGAATTACTGGTCCAGGGGCTGATTCAAGGAGGAATTTACGCACTAATTGCCATTGGGCTTACCCTTGTATATGGGCTGCTGCGTATTCTTCATGTAGCCCATGCCGGTTTATACGCATTGGGAGGGTATTGCGCGATTCTGATTACCAATGCAAGCGGCAGTTTTGGTCTGGCCCTGACATGTTCCATGATAATTGTCGGGATTATTGGTATGGTGGTTTATCGTATCTTCTACCAGCCCCTGCTTGATAAAGCGCCTTTTGTGGCACTGATCGCTTCGATTGGGCTGTTCATTGCCATGGAAGAGATCTTCCGCATTATTTTTGGAGCTTACGGGCTCACTTTTTCAGCTCCCCCTCTCCAGGACACAGTCGTTTTTTTGGGTATTTATCTCAGACAATGTGAAATCGCCTCAATAGTCCTGGCCATTGGCTTGATTGCGGGGCTTTCCCTGTTCACCAAATACAGTCGGATCGGAATAGCCTGGCGAGCTACGGTTACCGACCCGGAAATGGCAGAATCATTTGGAGTGGATGTTATCAAGGTTCGCTATCTGAACTTCTTCATCGGTTCAATGATGGCTGCCGCTGCCGGTTCAATGGTGGCATTGTTAAACAACCTGGTTGAACCCACCATGGGAAGTGTTCCAAGCTACAAGGCATTGGCAATTATTGTGCTGGGAGGGCTGGGTAACGTCAGGGGAACCTTGATCGCTTCACTGGCCATCGGCATAGCGGAAGCAGTTGGTACGATTTACCTGGGCAACATCCTGGATCGGGACTCTATTGCCTTTGCGTTTTTGATTGTTGTTTTGATGTTAAAACCACAGGGACTGTTTTCCAAAGGGTGAATAATGGAATATGAAATTAGTCTGTTGACCATCGTGGGGATCAGTATCATCGGGGCGCTCAGTCTGAACATGATCCTGGGATTTTGTGGTCAAATCAGTTTGGGGCATGCAGCATTTATCGGGGTTGGGGCTTACACGTCGTCTATCCTGACCAAATCCGGAGTTCCATTTCTGCTGTCCTTGCCGGGAGCAATGGCTCTGTCCTGTTTGATCGGGATTATTGTCGGGTTTTCCAGCCTGCGGGTGAGGCATGATTTTTTAGCCATCACGACCATGGGCGTTTCCTTTTTATTTACCGGTGTTGTCAGAAAACAGGAGGTGCTCGGCGGTGAAATGGGCATCGCCATGATTCCTGACCCGGGCTGGGGAAAGTTGGGATATATGGTGTTTGTGATTCTGCTTGTAGTCATTCTCGCCATATTCAGTCTTTATCTCAAGCGTTCATGGATGGGTTATACATTTGATGCGGTTGCGGAGGATGAAGATACGGCGAGTATAGTCGGTGTAAATGTAGCAAGCTTTAAATTGATAGCATTTGCACTAGGTACTGCCTTTGCAGGACTTGCCGGTGCTTTATACGCGCATAACGTGAAATTTATTGATCCCGAGAGCTTTGGATTTATCGAATCCATTACGGTATTATCAATGGTGGTGATCGGCGGAACCGGATCGGTCTGGGGGGTGATAACCGCCGCCGCCGTGCTGAGTGTTTTCCCTCTCTGGTTCCAGTTCATAGATGACTATAAGCTTCTGGTGTACGGTACCTTGTTGTGCATTGTTATGTTATTCAGTCCGCAGGGACTCAGTGGAATTGTTGCGGATTTAAAGGGACGGCTTGTCAATTCAAAGGAAGGTCTCCATGCTGCAGATTAACGACATCACCGTTGATTTCGGCGGGGTAAGAGCTGTCGACCAGGTTTCATTTGTTCTGAAAAAGGGAGAACTGCTGGGCTTGATTGGTCCAAACGGCGCAGGGAAAACAACCCTCATGCGGGTTATCACCGGTTCGGTAACTCCCAGCCTCGGTACTGTCAGGCTTGAAGATCGGATATTGAACAAGCTTCCTTCTTATCAACGCATCCGTTTGGGGATTGGACTTTCTCAGCAAATAGTCAGCCCTTTTCGCTCCATGACGGTTTTGGAAAATGTGGCATTTGTGGCAGGATATCACAAAACAAAAAACCCAATTGCCTCACTGTTCAAAGTTAATCGATCTCCCGAAAACGAGGAAGCCAAACGTTTATTGAATATGGTAGGAATCGAAGAAGTTGCTTCATCCAGTCCATCCAATCTGCCCCTCGGTTATTTGAAACGCCTGGAACTGGCCCGTGCCTTAGCTTTGAAACCGAAGCTGCTGCTGTTGGATGAACCTCTTGCCGGACTAAATCAAGTTGAAGCGGTGCAGCTTTCGGATACGCTTTGGGAACTCAATCGGAAAGGACAGACAATTATCTTGATTGAGCATAACCTGAGTGAAGTGATACGAATTTGCCACCGATTGGTCGTGATCGACAACGGGAGAAAAATCGGCGAAGGAGAGCCTCATATGGTCATGAATGATGCAGACGTCCAATCGGCATATTTGGGATAAAGGGAGGATCTATGTTGCGTTTGGAAGAAATGAGTTGCGGTTACGGTTCATTGTCTGTGGTCAACGAGCTGTCGGTTTTTGTTCCCGAAGGGGTTGTTTTCGCAATGATCGGGGCGAATGGTGCCGGTAAATCATCCACCATCATGTCCATTGCCGGCCATGTGGAGGTTAAATCGGGGAGAATTCTGTTTGAAGGACAGAATCTGGCGGCAGTTCCGGCCAGGGACAGGGTGAAGCTGGGTATCACTGTGGCTCCGGAGGGGAGGCGATTGTTTTCCGATATGACAGTGGAAGAAAACCTGGCTGTTGGTTGTTATTCGCTTCCCACTACTCAGTTCAAGGATAACAAGGAAAAGGTGTTCCAGCTTTTTCCAAGACTTGCGGAACGTGTCTCTCAACAGGCCGGATCACTTTCCGGGGGTGAACAACAAATGCTTGCCATCGGCAGGGCATTGATGCCGAATCCGAAACTGCTGATTATCGACGAACTATCATTGGGTTTGATGCCAAAAGTTATTGACTTGTGCTACCTGGCCATTGAGAAACTAAAGAAAGATGGTGTCACCATCCTGCTGGTGGAACAGAATACCGCTCGTGCTTTTGAAGTTGCGGATCAAGTATGTGTATTGGAATCGGGAGTAGATGTCTGGCAGGGATCCGCGGAAGATGCAAAAAAGGATAAAGGATTGGTTGAAGCCTACCTGGGATTGAAAAAGTAAAAGCTTGTCCGACCTTCCATTACCAACTGATTTGGCTTGATAAGGTTGGTGCTGTTTCTATCCTGTTAGTCAGCTTCTAACTCTACGTGTATATTCACAAAACACCACCGAATTGCTGACTTCCTGAATTGTGTAAATCAGGTCAAGACGTTTTCCCAATTGCTTGAAATCATATTCGGTAAAGGTGGTCGCTTTAAAACCATCCTTACAGACGATTACACCATTTCCGGTAGCATCTTCGTCTATCTCTCCAAGAAGACCGTGCCGGGATTGCAGGCGGAACCAATGAAGTCGGTCCTCCCAGAATTTTGAGGAATAACTGGACAGCAGGATTTTACCACCCGGTTTCAGTACCTCCAAAACATCTGATATCAACTTTTCAGCATCGATTTTCAGCGCCGATATGCCGTTTTGAATACAAAGAACAACGTCAAAACTCTGGCTTTCAAATTCCAATTGGCCTGCGTCCATGAATATGCACTGGCAATTGCCCACTCCCGCCAGATATTCGGTGGACATTTTGATATTACCGGCTGCGTTATCGATTCCCGTTAGTTTTCCGGCGAAGGGAGACAGTTCTCGGATAACCCTGCCGTATCCACTTCCCAGTTCCAATACAACGTCCGTAGGGGAAAGGAGTTCGGCAATAAAATCAATTTCGTCCTTTAAAAACTGCTTAACGGCAGGTGGGGCTATGTCGTAGCATTGCTGTAATTGCTCGCCTGAAAGTGATTTAGCATAATATTGATTCATGATTTCTCCTGGCTACAGATGGATTCAATTGCACAGCAACTGGCTTCAAGGCATGAGTTTTGACCTGATTAATCGTATCGAATCTTTCAAATTCCGGTTGGACATTGCTCCGTAATCCAGATCCTGTCCGTGCAAAAAGGGAGCGATCATTTGATATATATCCTGTGTTAATCCTCCGTACTGGCCTAAAAAAGCTGATATTCTGTTTTTGAAACTGTAGATCAATTGCTCTCTTTGCGAAAGGTTAAGAAACTCATCCAGTTTTGCCAGCATTTCAGGTTTTTCTTCCGGCAGCAATCCATTGACCTGCACCAGGTTAACAGCACTGTCACTGTACAATTGGGTTGGGGTGTTTATGGAATCAATCAACAGTCGAATCTCGGAAACCAATTGATGCTCATTAAGTTCGACGAACTGTCCCTTGTTTCGACGCTCTTCCAGGGGTGTTTGGGGAAAAATCTGTAGGGATCGTAGGCGCAGGAAGTCGGGAGAGACCCTGTTAATCACATCTGCCGTTTGCAGCGCATGCTCACCGGACAGGTCGACGCCTCCCAATCCCGGCATTAGGTAAAAAGAAACTGAAAGCCCTGCGTCGCGGGTCTTGAGCCCTCCTTCGATATGATCGGTTCGGGTTTCTCCTTTTTTGACCAATTTCAAAACGGCATCCGAACCACTTTCCAGACCGAAATGAACCCGATGAAGACCCGCGTTACGATAGGCCTGCAACTCACTGAGCTTTCTGGATCGAGCCGCCGAACGCGTTCGGCCGTAAACAGTATATCTTTGCAGGGTTGGGAAGCTTTCTTTTGCAACCTTTATGACACTGCCCAAAAAGTCGGGTTTAAGAATCAACGAATCCGCATCACCCAGAAAACAGGTTTCGCCACCCGACATGTGCCAGATGAGGAGATTTTCAAGACTGTCTTTAATACCCGGTTTGTCCTTGAACCAGGATAAGAACCATTCCAGCTTCGGGTCCAGATCTTGACGCGGATTGCCCTCTTGATGTTCCAGCTTTAGAGTCGGGTTGAGAGAGATTATTTCATCAGCAAGATGTTGCACTTTTTGATATGCTTCGTCATGAGCTGTGTGTTCCAGAATATTCCGTTCCGACATGAGATCATACAGCATTCGCGCATGTGCAATATCGTTCATAACCTCTTCCATACTGCGACGGGAAAAACGAGCACCGAATTTGTAAACCGGGCAAAAGGCGCATCTGTTCCAGTAGCAATTTCTGGTCAGCCTGAAGGTCAGGCTGTAATTCTCCGTGGGGGGTCTGATGGAGCAGATTTCAAAGGGTTGCATCTTAGTCGGATCAGTGTTCATGGTCATTTACCTATTCAACAATCGCATTTGCATTCGGATCGAAGGGATTCACTCTCATTGCCAGCGAAAAAAGATAGCTCTAGCTGTCTTTCAAATACTCAACATACCTGGCCCAATCCAGTGTAAGAAGTGAATAGATCCTGACCACATCGAACTCCGGATGTTTGCGATCATTCAGGGCCAGAAGCTTTCCAATCGCTGTGTGGGATAGATGTCGCCATAACCGACAGTCGCCATGGTTATAATGGTGAAGTAAAATGCGTTAGTAAAGGAAATCTCCTCCAACAGTATGAAACCGGTAATCCCCATAAGCAATAGAAAAGCAAAAATCACAAGGTATATTTTTATTTTCTCTCTATCAGCCTCCGGGCCATTCAATCGAACGGCCCTCATTCGCTTGATCATCGGTGCACGGGATCTCCGCTATCCGGAATTCGGGACTGAGATTTGCTCAACAGAATCTGGTCGATCCTGTGAGGTACCTGTCGGGGTTGAACTCGGATGACGTGATTCCCGCTATGCTTCAGGTTAATCAGGTACGGCAGGTAGACATCACCAGCCCAGGAATACACTCCCACGGTTTGAAACGAATTCCAGTTCCCCAAATGGGCGCTCCCCAGTGAAGTTCCCAACTGGTTGTCCGTCTGCAGCCAGATGGAATCCGTCAGTTCACTATCAGTTTCGCTTTTTCCTCTAATCCAGAGATAATAGCTTCCCGCTGGTGCTGAAAATTGATAATCGATGTAGACATCCGGGTCCGCCTTCACGCTCTGGTTGGTTCCGGCAGTGAACTCGATGGCGCGGCCGATGGAAGCATCCTTATCATCGATGATCTGTAATCCTGTTGTTGATTGTCTCGTAATGGAATCTGCGTCTAAAACGATATCCTGTCCGGAATTGAATTCCAGCTTTTGCGGTTGCAGTTGCCGGTCTGCAATGCCCGTGTGAGTAATGGCGGTGAAAACACTCAAACCGATCCAACCGAGCAACAAGATTATCGAAACTATTCCCTTGCCGAAAAACCGGTAACCCGGTTGGACAGTTTTCATGCCGAAAAGAAACCGAAACAGATCGATTCTGCGAATCACAGCACTGTATATTGCAACAACGAAAATGAAAGAGCTTGAAAATACCAGGGCCCATTTCAGAAGATCATGAATCTCCCATTTCAATATAAAGTATCCGAAACAGACGAGAACAGTCTGGTGCAATATAAAAAAAGGCAATACAGCTTCATTGGTGTGTTGCAGGAATGGTCTGTTGATTGAGAAATGCTGCATTCCAAATCCGAGTAGGGCAAACAGCCAGCACCAGGCGCTGAGATATGAGAGGAGGGCAGATGTCCAGTTTCCACTACTGCCCTGGAGAACCGGATTTGAGACACCAAACAGTAAATAAAGGTGTATCATGGAAATTACCAGTCCCAGAAACAGGGAAATCCAGCGCTGTTTTTTGATTGTGTCCTGAAGTCGGTTGCTTGAGAAAATGATGAAACCCGATATCAAAAACCATAAATAATAAATGAATCCCCATCCGCCATTACCAACTTCAAGAATGGAAGCCGGCACCAGACCTTTCAGGATGATCAAGGGAAGTGCAAACCAGACGTAAATCAATCCGGGAACAGCAGATAGTGATGTGATTCTCTCCAGGAGGTGCTTTCCCCCTGCCTTAAACCAGACAAAGAGACGATAGCAGATCAGGCTGTAGATAAACAGAAACACCAAATACCAGAGATGCATTCCCACATTGGCAAAATTGCTGGCTCCCGAGTTACCGATTCCTACATAAACACCGTTAAAATACTCAGGGATAAAGGAAATAAACGAACCCGAATATTGACCGTGGGTTATCCTTTCAATATACACCTGAAAGGCCGCATGGGTCACCGAGGCAAGCAAGACCGGAATAAACAGTCTTAGAAACTTGTCAGAATAGAAATGCCTCCAACCTCCTGATTTCCCCAGCGCATAAAACAGACTTGCTCCGGATATGATAAAAAACAGCGGCATCATCCACCGGGTAACAAAGACATTCCAGATTTCCATCCAGACATAGGTATCTATGTTCTTCATGTGCCAGTCACCCAGGTTAAAAAAACGGGTGCTGTGATAGAGAAACACAATCAAGATGGCAAACATCCGAATCCAATCCAGTTCATATTTTCTGCCAATGTTCATTAGATGCTCCGTGGGTTGATTCAAATTTGAATGGCAAAACGCTTGTTGAGTTTATCATTATGCATAAATGATATCTTGAACGTTTTTGTCAATGATAAATGGTAGAAAAAAGTTGATTGGTTCTCAAAAAGAAGGGTCTATCAATTTGGCACATTATACCGGTTATATTGTCATAAATGCCGGTTTTTGAATCTTCCCAATCGTCTTACATTTGAAGTCAACAAATCATCAATCAACTTTCAATGGAGAAATGAAATGGCTGAACAAGCAGCTAAAGATATGAACCGCTATTTAAGCGAGCACGCACACATGACACTAGCCACAGTCAGCGCATCGGGAACTCCTATGGCACATGATGTATCTTATGTTTCCGTGGGATCAACAGTCTATTTTTCGACCGACAGCAAAACCAGAAAAGCAGCCAATATAGCGGAAAACCGGAATGTTGCTTTCACTGTTTCCGAACAGTACAGCGATTTTTCACAGATTCAAGGCGTTCAGATGGCCGGAGAAGCAGAAGCTGTAACTGACGAAGAGAAGGTTCAAAAGGTGATGAGCCTGTTTATTGAGAAATTTCCCTTTATGGCCGAGATGACCTCTAACCCTGAGATGGATTTTCGTGTTTTTGAAATCAAACCAAAAGAAGGATGGTGGATTGACAACCGGAAAGGATTCGGGAACCGTGAATGGTTAACCTTATAGTGTGACCAATATTTGTTAACTCCTCTTCACCCGGAATACCAAGGAGAATACAATGTTCATTGCCATTACTAAACTGTCTTTTACCAGCGAGGTAAAGGATATGGTGCTGGATATCGCTGATCGCTCTCGACCTGTGTTCAAACAGCAGCCGGGATTCATCTCACTGCAGGGCTACCTGTCCCACGATAAAGAGCAATTGCTGACCGTTCTGGAATGGGAAAAACAAGCAGATCATGAACAATGCATGGGCAGTCCCGACTGGGAGGATGTCAACAAGAGCTGGGCAGAACTCATGGCTACGGGAAAGGCTAAATTTGAATTGAATACCTTTGAGAAGTATCCGGATAGAACCTGAAGAGGCGGGGAAAAAAGCTCTCTATCCTGTCAATATATTCGATTCAGGAATGAGCAAGGTTTTTTGCACATCAGTATGGTCGGATCGGTTTGCAGGCAATTTCTTCCCTAGGGTTGTAACAACTCAAACCCGGTGACGGGATCAAGGATTCTGCGAGCGTCCGCCCCTGTTAACTCCGTCATGATGATTTCCAGAACCTGCCAGGTTGTGTGACGTCAGCCGATGTGTTTGTGCTGACTCTTTGTTGAACACAGATGACTTCAGGCCATGGACAGAACCATCTCGAATTGATTGATTAAATTTTCAAAGCCCATTTTCTCGATTTTATGACTTAATACCGAATCTGCTTCAATGTTCAGGATTTTTAATTCATTAGCGGTGGTTTTTTCTTTTAACAAGCCAACGAGTTGCCCCTCGATATTTTCGTTTCGGTAACGAGGATTGATTCCCAGTTGCAGAATATCTCCATTTTCTTTATGTACCAGTCCATAACCGGCTATTTCCGTCTTGTCTTTCAACACCACAACCCTGTATCTCGTTTTCAGGTTTTGATATGACAACAAAGAGTTTTGCCAGGCCGGCTGATAACCCAGATAGTCCTCCTCCCGAATGGTTTGCAGCAAAGAATCGTCCTCAGCAATTTCATAGGTCACTTCCGGTTCACGCAGTTGGTTTTTTTCTGTTGAATAGCATTTCAGCTTTCTGGATTTAGCAAAACCGTTTTTCTCGTAAAGTTTTTGGGCTGCGATATTGTTTTCCAACACTTCCAGTTGAAAACGATCCAGTTGATCCCGGACCATCGCTTCTTTCAGCGAACGGATGAGTATTCCGCCAACTCCCTGGTTCTGATACTGTTTTATCGTACCCGTAGCAATATCATAAATGGTTCTTTTACCTTCTAGCAGGCGATAACCAATGAGGGCAAATCCAGCGATAGTGTCATCGATTCTGCAGCAGACGGAATAGCCCTTGTGAAGACTTCTGACCACAAGCATTTCCTCTAATTTGGCTATTGGCATGTCGATCTGTATTTCGTATTCGGAAAAGGCATCAATAAATGCCTTGTGAATCTCTTCAAGCTCGGTGTTTTCCAGATTCTCAATTAACATTTCTGCACCTTGGTTTCCTAAGTCGTTTGATTATCATAACTCACTTTTGTCATCTGAAAACTCAATTCTGTTAGGGAATTCTCTCTTAAATCTCAAGGTTCAGGAATAGTAGCGGTGGTGATTACTGACGTATGTCAGCAAACCGGTTTTTGATTCGACTTGTTGAGTTTTAGTGATTGCTGCCATGAACGAGTTAAAATTTCTTATCTTAACCCTGTAATCCGCAGAGCTGGCAAATCCTTTTGTATCTGATGTTCTGTTTTAATGTATGATCATCATTTGACCACACGATAATTGGAGGGATTTGGCAGAATCCGGATTTGAATATGAGAAGTTTGGTGTGCGGTAAAAAATGAAAATGGCCTTGTTAGATCATGAGGTTCGTTACGAAGAATCCTTCTGAAATACGCTTTTCCCGGAGTTTTGAGTTATAAGTCCCCCATCACCATTAGAGGTTTGCAATGACGATTACCACCATTAGCATTTGGTGTTTCGATTGTTGGGAAGGATCGACAGCGGGAACTTCAATATGGCTAACCCTGTCAGGAAACGATAGAGAGGGGGGTACCAGGGTATATCAGATTAACGTTCAAGCAGTTCCAGCAATACTCCGTCAGGATCTGCCATGACGGCAATTCGCATATTGGTGTCCCTGCCGATAGCCCGCTGGAGTTTTTCGTCACTGACATCGGCGGTATAGAGATAGCTTGGTTTGAATACCTCGGGAGGTTCAATCACAACGCCGCCCCACTTTTCAACCCGTTTCATGGTTTCCTCCAGCTTGTCCACCCGGATACCGATATGAATCAATCCGGGAGTACCGCACATCAACTCTCCCGGTGCGGGGAGACTGTTTTGCATTTTATCGGGTTGCTCACACTGCATTAGTTCAAGCATGTCATTGCCATGGTACAGGTAGGCGTTAACAGCGGTCTTCTTTAGAATCTCAAAACCGAAAGCCTGTTGGTAGAATTCAATTGATTTCTCCAGGTCTTTGACGATAAATCCCACGTGTTCGTAAATCATTGGTCTGTCCTCGTTTTTTTTTGTATCTTATTACCTGTACCGGGACCGAAACGGAATCGTTTAATATTTGCTTGGTGTTGCGGATATCCCTAACATTTCCCTTGCTTGGGCCGGTGTGGCAATTTCCCGATTCAGGTCGCGGGCAACACGAATCACCTGCTCTACTGCTTCGGCATTGCTTTGGTACAATTGACCCCGTTTTCGATAGACGTTATCTTCCAGACCGACGCGGACATGTCCGCCCATGATAATAGACATAGCAGTCATGGCCGGTTGAAAGGGGCCCAGACCCGCCACTTCGAAAATGGAGTTACCCGGCAATTCGTTGATCAGAGCGATCAGGTTTAGCGGAGTCGGATAGGATGAGGATTGATATCCAAGTACAAACTGAAAGAGATAGGGCGGTTTAATCAGCTCCTGCGCACAGATATCTTCGAACATCCAGTACATCCCCGGCTGATAAATCTCCATTTCGGGTTTAATCCCGTTCTCTTTCATCTTCCTGGCAAATTGGGTTACCTCGGCGAAATCAATCGGTACGCACTCTTCAATGGTTGTTTCAGCCCTGGGATGGGGAAGGGGGGCCTCTCTTTTTTTAAAGGTGATTCTGGATACGTCCGGTCCCATGTTCAACGTGGCCACTTCAGGATTGGCATCCAGAACACAGATTCGTTCTTCCAGACTCATTCCGAATCCACCACCGGTGGTGTTGTTGATGATTATGTCCGGGCAGGCCTCCCTGATCATTCCGTTTACCTTATAATACTGTTTCGGATCTCCCGAACAATTATACCAGCATTCCGGATCACGGGCATGTATGTGTACTACGGAGGCTCCTGCCTGGTAAGCTTCCCGAGTCTGCTCTACTTGCTCTTCCGGAGTTTCAGGCAGGGCAGGGTTGCTTTCCTTCCCCTGCACACCGCCGGTAATGGCGCAACAGACAATGAGGGGTGGTAGCGTTGAGCTTTGAACCCGTTTCATCCATGCATAAGGATCCCGATAATCCCAACAGCTTTGATCTGTCATCATTTCCTCTTGTTTGAAAGGTTTAAAGAAGCATTCACCAAAGGCTTTGCTTTGAAAATCATGGTGTATGTTTTGATTCACAGCTAAGATTCAAATGCTGCATCTGTCCGGTTTTCCGTTTTCATTAACCACTCTTTGCTTTCATAAGCAGGTTCAGGGTAGGAATAGAAGCCGGAACCGCTTTTCATCCCCAGGTTTCCCGACGAAATCATATCATCCAACAGGCCTGGAGGTCTGTCCCGCTCTTCTCCGCTTTCCAGGAAATATTGATTTTCAATGTCTCTCACCACATCCAATCCTATGGCATCCATTATGCCGAAAGGACCGATAGGTTGTCCGTAATCGAGCATCCAGGCCCTGTCAATATCTTCGTGGCTGGCATAGCCCTGGTCGACAAGGAAAAGAGCTTCCCGTTTAATTGCACGCCAGATCCTGTTATATGAAAATCCCATGATTTCCCTGCGGGTTACAATCGGTACCATTCCCAGTGATTTCATGAAAGCGACGGAGGCAACCAGCGTTTCATTTGAGGTGTCCTTCCCCTTCATGATTTCAACCAGCGGATTTTCCACGGGATCTGAAAAATTGTAATTGATAACCTTGTCCGCCCTGTTTGTAGCGACCGCAATTCGGGAACACGGAATTGAAGACGAATTGGTTGCCAGAATGACTTCCCCGGAAGCGAGCCTGTCTAATTCTCCGAAGACTTTCTTTTTTAATTCCAGGTTTTCCGGAACCGTTTCGATAACCAGTTGAACTCCGTCGAGACATTGGTCCAACTTTGAGAAGATATGTAACTGCTCCATAGCTTGATCAGCAGTTGCTGAATCAATGATGCCGTTTTTGATATCGTCTTCTAAAAAATCTCTAATGTTTTTCCTGGCAAGTGATAAAACCGTTTCCGAGATATCAAACAAATGGCAGGTAATGTTATTGACAAGACAACGGTATGCAATACGAATCCCCATAGTGCCACTGCCAATCACACCAATTCTGGTTATTGCCTTTTTTTCCAATCCATGTTTTTCTGTCTGTTTCCGCATTCCAGTCTCCTTTTATTCCACTAATAGTGAGGGATGGGGATCTTCTTCTTTCAGTTGGCGAATCCTGCGAATCATACGATCACGCCATCGACAGATCTCATTTACGGGGACGTCTTTCTCCATTCTGTTAACCTGCTCCGCGATGTCTGATATCATCGACTCACTGAAAGAGGGAACTTCATGTTTAAGGCTGGCGATTCCTTCCCGGTAAGACTCGCCAAAACGGGTATAGTATTCCCGGATACCGCCGTCCGCATTGGTATTGTTTACACCGAAATTCCCAAGCAGTGCCCAGCGTAGTCCCAATCCGCTGTGTATCACAGCGTCGACAGCTTCCACATCGGCGACCCCGCTTTTTACCAGGTACAACGCCTCCTGGACCACAGCGCTTTGAATCCGGTTCAGCAGAAAATCGGTAATAAAGTGATTGAGGCAAACCGGCATCATTCCGGCATCTTTCAGAATGGATTTGGCCTTCTCCATGGTCTGCTGAAGCGTTTTTCCGGTAGGTACCAGTTCAACAACTGGAATCAGGTGCGGGGGATTACAGGGGTGGGCGGTGAGATAACGACCGGCAGTTTCCAGTTCTCGAACAGCCGGTTCTATATCGAGACCCGATGTACTGCTGCCGATTATTGCAGTTGGCGGAGACTCCGTTTCCAAAGCACGGTAAATCGTCTGTTTGGCGTTGAGATCCTCGGGACCACTTTCCTGTATATAGCAGGCATTCTGAACAGCTTCGGTCAATTCCAGACAGGGATTTACATTTGTTAGCTGTTTTTGAGCTTCATCATCTGAAAGAAACCCGTCTGCCACATCTTTTTCTATGTCTTCCCGGAACCAGCGAAAAGCTTCCTGCATTCTTGAAAGATCAGTGTCGAACAAATGAACCCGGAATCCTCCTTGAGCGAAAACCCTGATCCAGCTTCGTCCGATGATACCGGTTCCGATAATGGCAATTGTTTTCATATGGTACGATTTTAATGGTTATGTAGAAATCTCAATGATCGTAAATCAGTAGTTAACCGGTTTTGCTTTTATGCAACCTGATTTGATTTTCCCGAGGTAATTCGCACGACGCACAATGGTTCCAATCCCTTTCACCGCACTCTCAGGAGAATTGAATACCGGAATACCGGCTGCTGGCAGGGTTTTTCTGGCTTCGATTTCCTCATTTCCCCCACCAAGGTAAACAACAGCTAAAACGGAGTTCAGTTTCCTTTTTAATTCCAGCACCATCTTTGTTCCTCCCCAAATTGGATCACCGAAATTCAACAGGATAATATCAGCCTGGTTGTATCTGTCGGCGACCACTGCTACTTCCTCGAAAATTGCAGCTTCCTGTTCATCCAGATCCAGAGGATTGGAAAGGGTTGCCAGGGGAGAAAGATCGAGTTTCTCCAACTCCTGAATGAACTCCCGGGAAAGCTTCGGCAGGACCAATCCTTGGTTTTCCACCTCGTCAGCAGTCAGTGTTCCCAACCCGCCGGAAGATGAGATGGAGAGGAGGCGGTTTCCGTTCGGTTGCTTTAATAACGCCAGGGATTTGGCATATAAATATAGATTCTCCAGGTTTTCCGCTGATTGTATTCCATACTGTCTGCAAACTGACTCGAATATAGCCTGATTGACTGCCAGAGCCCCGGTGTGTGAAGCTGCCGAAAGTCTTCCCGCCTGGGAACGTCCGGATTTCAGTATAACAACAGGCTTTTTGGGAGCAACCAATCGCAATGCTTTCAGGAAATCCCGTCCGTTCTTGATGCCTTCGAGATATACGGCTATTACACCTGTTCTGTCGTCGTCCGCAAAATAGCTCAAATAATCCGCGTCCCGGAGATCAATTTGGTTTCCCAGGTTGACAGCAGCATTTATTCCGATCCCCTCATTTGTCGCCCATTCCATTAATGCTGCCGTTACCGAGCCGCTTTGAGAGATGATAGTCAATGGCCCGGGTGTTTTGACGATCGGAAAAAACATGGCGCACAGTTTGTTGGGGAGATAGGCAACTCCCTGGATATTGGGTCCCAGAATTCTAATGCCCGTTGAATCTACAATGGATCGAAGCTCTTCATCCAGGTCATGTCGTCCGGCATCTCCAAACCCTGCACTCAGTATCAACGCTGCTGCTATTCCTGATTCTGCTGCTTTTCTCAGCAAACCGGGAACAGCTTGCGCGGGGATAATCACCACCATCAAATCCGGAATTTCGGGAAGATCCTCAATACGGGTGTAAACATCGTGATCCAGAATACTTCCACCCCTGGGATTTACCGGGTAGATGTTTCCCTGATAACCACTAAATATCAAGGTTTCCAGCGTCATATATCCGAGTTTTCGAGTATCGGCAGAAGCCCCTACAACAGCAATCGATCCGGCCTTAAGAATCCTGTCTATGCTTTTCCGCTTGTCAGTTTCCATGATGATCCTTCGACTTCACCCTCGCTTTATATGCCGTTACAAGTCGTCTCGATTAAAACCGGTTGTAAATTCCGTTTTGTGTCATTTGTCAGAGAGAAGGAAAGTGACAGGTCTCTCTTTTTATTCAAATAACAAGTATAATGTTTATATAATATATTTTAAAATGACAAGCGATATTATTTGTTATTGTGAGTTAAGGTGAAATCATATAATTAAAATAGTAATTCTTAAATTACATAAGTAACTGATATAAAATTAAATATATTAATTACTGGTTAAAGGCTAATTACAGACGGTTTTTAAAAAAAGAAAAACTATTATTGATTACATCAAAATTTATTTGACTAAAAAATATTTACTTGTTATTTGAGATTACAGGTAGGGAGTTAACATGAATCTCTGAAACGGATGATTTTAGTTCATCCGGCTTCTGTTTTTTATTCAATCTCCTCGTTTGTCGTTTTCCGGCAGTTTTCGGGGAGGAATTTGAATCGTGTCAAAAAAAAAGGAGTAACTACAATGAAAAGGAAGCAGGCAAAAGGATCGACCAAACCATTCTCCGGATTGTCTTGTCATTATATAACAGGGCTATTGGCAATCCTGTTTGTTTTTCTGTCAAGCAGCTTGTGTCTGGCCGGCAAGCGTGATTATCTTGTTGTAACAACCTGGGGTGGTCTTGACACTGAAGCGCATCGCATCGCCTATTTTGATCCCTTTACCAAGGAGACCGGAATCGAGATCAGGGCGGTTGAAGCCGGAAGCGGTCTTCAGGCCAAAATGCTGGCGATGCAGAAGAGCGGGAATATCGAATGGGATGTGATCACCGGTGACTATGAATTTGCCATGATCAACTATTACAAGAAGGGTCTACTCGAAAAGATCGACTATTCGATCGTTACCAATGTCGGCGATTTGGTGGATGGCTCTATCAAAAAATGGGGAGTTGGATCATATGTAGAGGCATATCTTCTGGTATACAATACCAATGAGTTTAAAGGCGAGAAACGTCCGAAAAGCTGGAAGGATTTCTTTGATGTGAAGAATTTTCCGGGACCCAGGGCAATGCACAACTGGGGTGGACCTGTAGATAACCTGGCTATTGCCCAAATGGCAGACGGTGCCAGTACCGACGAGTTTTATCCTGTCAATTACAAGCGTGCCTTTCGCATGCTGGATAAGATAAAACCCCATGTTACGGTCTGGTTTACCTCCGGAGACCAGCTTATGCAGTCTCTGATAGATGAAGAGGTGGTAATGGCTGTTTCCACGGATGCCCGAGCAAAAGCAGCTATTGAGCAGGGAGCGCCAATCGCCTTGGAATGGAACCAGGCATTTTATTACCTGAACTATAATTCTGTGGTCAAGAATACTCCCATGAAGAAAGAAGCTATGCAATTGTTGAACTTCATGTGCAGATCCGACAGGCAGGCGGAATTTACAAAAGTCCGCAAGATGACCGGATCCAATATAAGATCGATTGAATATTTGCCCAATGAGATTGCGCGCGGTTTGTTGATTTACCCGGAAACCCTAAAGAAAGTATTTAGTCTCCTGAGTGTCAAAAACGGGGAATGGACCACGTCTCATATGGATGAAGTAGATGAGAAATGGAACTACTGGATCGCCAGGTAGAAGGACGGACTTGTTTGACAATCCGTATTATTTGCAACTTTTCAGCGTGGATGCTGACATCGGTATCCGCATTTATGTTTGTGCTTAACAGGGGATTCCAAGGTGTCGAAAATCAGGACTGCTTCACGGAAAGGATCGATTAAAGAGTACTCATTCGGGCAATCAATGCTGCTGGTTGCCCCTCTTATTATTATACTCTGTATTTTTTATTTCTATCCTTTGCTAAAACTGTTCCCTGAGAGCTTATACAGGGACGGACATCTAAGTCTGGAGAATTACAATCATTTCTTTCGGACTCCCCTTTATACATTTATTCTCTTCCGCACCATCCGAATTGCGGCCGAGACAACGATTCTCTGCTTTCTTCTGGGATACCCGACGGCGTACCTGATGGCCAGTGTGCGTAATCCCAGGATTACCGCCTTGATGATGCTGTGCATCATGTTGCCGTTTTTTACAAGTATCCTGGCCCGATCCTACTCCTGGATTGCCCTGCTGCAGACCAAGGGATTCGTCAACTTTGTGCTGATCAACCTGGGATTTATCGAGAGACCCGTCAGGTTGTTGTATAACGAGTATGCAGTACTGGTTGGCATGGTACATATCATGCTCCCCTTCATGATTCTTCCCATCTATTCGGTTTTACGCAATATTGATACGAGATTGGTCAAGGCGGCTCGAAACCTGGGAGCCAATTCGAGGGAGGCCTTCATCAGGATTACCTTTCCCTTGAGCCTTCCGGGAATCGGGGCCGGAGTGATGATCACCTTTATCCTTGCGCTGGGCTTCTACATCACACCCGCCTTGCTGGGTGGACCGAGCACCCTGATGATGTCGACCTTGATTGACCAGCAGGTTAACCGCCTGGGGGATTGGGAGTTCGCCGGTGCGATTGTTGTGGTATTGCTGGCGTCAACCATTCTGATCGTTTCCATTTTCGACAAACTGGTCGGTTTGGACAAAATATATAAATAGCAGAAGTTCGACATCTTATCGATTCAAACCCCATTAAAAAGGCGTAATGAACCCATCCGCACCTCAGGAAAAGCGTATTCTGCTAATTGGATTTGTGACCCTGATTCTCTTTTTTCTAATTCTGCCAACACTGATGGTCATCCCCATGTCCATTTCCGAAACCCGATATTTGGTGCTTCCTCCCAAGGGATTCACCCTAAAGTGGTTTCTCCAGTTTTTTACCGATCCGCGCTGGTTGGGGCCGACCCTGCTGAGTCTCAGGGTTGCCCTGTTTTCTGCGGTGCTGTCCGTGGTACTTGGCACATTGGCATCGCTAGCCCTGGTACGGGGCAGGCTTCCGGGAAAGAGAGTTATCTACATTATGCTTATGTCCCCGATGATGATACCTGTTATTGTCATCGGTTTTGCTGCTTACGGTATGTTTGTCAGGTTTCATCTTATCGGTACCACGATCGGTATAGTGTTGGCCCATTGCATTATCTGTATTCCCTTCTCGGTTGTGGTTATTTCGGCTAATTTGCAACGGGTCGACATCTCCCTGGAACTGGCAGCTAGAAACCTGGGGGCATCCGCAAGACAGGCATTTTTCCGGATCACTATCCCCTCCATCAAACCGGGGATATTTGCAGCTTCCCTTTTCTGTTTTGTGGAGTCACTGGATGAACTGATCATGACCATGTTCATCATCGGTACCACCAAAATGACACTGCCGTTGCGTATTTTTACCGAGATCCGATTCCGTATCAGCCCGGTGATAGCCGCTGCTTCTACGGTTTTTGTGATAGTCGCCACTTTGGCAATTGTCATCTCCACGTATATTGACAAAAAGAAGTAATTGATTTCAGAGCCATTAGCCATGGGAAAAGTCCAGGATAAACCTATTTTAAGCCTTACCAACCTGAAGAAGATCTACGGTGACTACCATGCCGTTAATGATGTCTCAATAGACATCCATGGGGGGGAATTCATAACCCTTCTGGGACCAAGCGGCTCCGGAAAGACAACGGTTCTGAATATGATTGCCGGTTTTGAGTTTCCGTCAGACGGTCATATCATTTTCCAGGGACAGCCCATCGATCTGCTGCTTCCGGAAAAAAGAAATATCGGGATGGTGTTTCAAAACTATGCGCTGTTTCCTCATATGACAATTTTCGATAATATTGCTTTCCCCCTCAAGATGCGCAGAGTGAACAAGGCGGAAATCATCCGTCTCGTCGCTGAGGTGCTTGATCTCGTAGAATTGGGTGATTACGCCGATCGCAAACCCGATCAATTGAGCGGTGGGCAGCAGCAGAGGGTTGCCCTTGCCAGGGCTATCGTATTTGATCCGCCCCTGCTGTTACTGGACGAGCCCCTGGGCGCGCTTGACAAGAAACTGAGGGAACAGATGCAGATCGAGTTGAAAAAACTTCACACCCGGCTCAAAAAAACCATGATTTTTGTAACTCATGACCAGGAAGAGGCCCTTGTTCTGTCTGATAGAATAGTTGTCCTGAACCATGGGAAAATCGAGCAGATCGGTCCCCCGAACGAACTGTATGATAATCCCACCAACGAGTTCGTCGCCGGATTTATCGGTGAGTCGAATCTGTTAAAGGGACAAGTTCGAAGCAGTGAATCCGACCTTGCTGTCTTAAAACTGGATGATGGTTCCGAGCACAAGTTGGAACTACCGGGGCAGGTTAGATCCGGTGACAAGGTTTGTTGCTGTCTCAGACCGGAGAAGATTATCCTGGTGGATGACAACCACACGGATTTTCATTTGACAGGCGTCCTGGAGGATACTATTTTTGTCGGTGAAACCAAGCGGTACACGATCCGCATAGGTAATAAAACATTGTTAAACGCCCGTGAGATGAATATCCGCAATAAAGTCGGACCAAAACCCGGTGATCGGGTAAAAATTTCCTGGGAACCCGAAAGCATCAAATTAATCCAGTCCACGTCTATATGATTCCAATTTGCCGCTGCCATATAAACCTATCACAGAAGAGATGAATGAAGGATGTCACATCAGCTCCAATCAGTTCCTTAGACGAAATAGCAAAGGTTAGGGATTTTCTTGCTCTGAGACCAAGGGATCTTCTGCTCTTTGACATGGCAACGCAAACCGGTCTGAAGATGAAAGACATTCTGCTGCTGAAGGTATATCAGGTTCATGCTCTCGGTATCGGCGACTGTATTGTATTCCAGAACAGCAAAGGCAGGCGCGTCACTTCGGATAAAATAACCGAAACACTTTTCCAGACAATCAAATACTTTCTTTCCGAGCGCAATCCGAAAGCAGATGAGTTCCTGTTTAAATCCCGCAAGGGAGACTATCCGCTTCGGCTTTCCACAGTTACAAATCTAATCAAAGGTTGGTTTGATACCTTGGAATTGAAAGGTCTTACCGGCGCCAGATCATTACATAAAACCTGGCAGGTTCACTATCGTATCTCCGCTTCCCAAAAACCGGATAACAAACCATTTACACCTGCCGGAAAAGTTCTGAACCCGGTTAAATCCAAAACTCTTCAGGAAGTGGTCTACAAAGAGCTGTTCCAGGCCATCATCTCGGGGAAGCTGTCACCGGGGCAAAGACTGACCATCGAAAGCATAGCAGACCAGATCAAGGTCAGCCCGATGCCTGTCAGGGATGCGTTGGGTCGATTGGAGGAAGCGGGATTCCTTACTTTCCAGAAGAAAAGGGGGGTGGTTATCAATGAACTCTCCCTTGAAAACCTGGAGGAAATCCTTAGGGTGCGACTGGTTCTGGAATGTATGGCAGCGGAAAAGGCGGCGATAGTCTGTTCGGAAGAGACCATTTCCCGATTGACCGATCTGCACCACCAATATATCGAAAGTGCTGTGCGGGGAGAGATTGATGATAACCTGCGACTGAACAAGGAGTTTCATCATGTCATCTACTCCGAAGCACAAATGCCTATTCTGCAGCAGCTTATTGATATCCTTTGGCACAAGATCAGTCCCTACCTGCACATCCTGTTACGTAAGGTTGAAGGATACGATATCACTTGCGACATCAAATACCACGAAGGGGTCCTGGATGGTCTGAAAAACAGCAATGCGCAAGAGGTTTGTCATTGGTTACGGGTGGACCTGGAAGAGGCAGCACGGGTTGTCAGACAGTATTTCAATTCCATTTTTCTCAACTGATATTCAAGTTTACGGTCTTTCAGATTCATGTTGCGACCCGGTAATGCCTTAATGCCGAATTGCAGTTTCCGTCTGATCAAACCGGTATAGGATTGAGTCTCATGTACCTGACAGTCGAAGAACAAGCCGTTCTGGAAGGAAAAAAAGGAAAAACCCTCCAAAAAATTATGCAAACCCTGGTGGCTTACGGTGATGCCCTGGGGGCTGAACGGCTTGTCGAAATAGAAGGACCGGGACATTTCTCCTGGTGCTCTGCCAGCCCGGGAGTGGGACCACGCCCCGAGTTTCTTAAAGAGCTACTGGATGCGGGGCTGAAATCGGGATTTAAATTCACACTCGATCCCAAGGGACCGGAGAATCTGAAACACCTGAACCTTACCCCCGAGCAGAAAAAGGAATTCGAGCGTGAACTCCGGGAACAACCGGCATTCGATGCGATGATGCTGAAACTCGGTTTAAGAGATGCGCGTCACGCCTTTACCTGTGTCCCCTATCTGCCTGAAGTTGGTTATCTCCCTAAGCGAAACGCTATCCTTGCCTGGTCGGAATCATCCTGTGTCATCTACGCCAATTCTGTTCTTGCAGCCAGGACCAATCGCAACGGGGCACTTATGGATATCCTCTCCAATATCCTGGGAAAGACCCCTCTTTTCGGACTGATTACAGATGAAGGAAGAAAAGCCCAATGGTTAATCGAGGTTGAGACAACCACCCTGCCGCATCCTCAACTATTGGGAGCCGCCATTGCGGATAAGGTACAGGAGGACATTCCTTACATCACTGGATTGGATCGATTTCTGGGTAATCAACTTGATGCGGAAGCAATTGATTATCTCAAGGAACTGGGTGCTGCCTGCGCGGCAATAGGAGCTGTCGGGCTCTTTCATGTGGAAAACCTGACTCCCGAAGCTGTGGATCGTATAAGAGATCTCCTCGAGCCCGGTTATCGAATCCACAGGATTGATGATGAGATACTCCGCAGCCTGAAGGATTCCTATCCAAACCTGTGGCAGGACAGGCATGCCAAACCCCGGCTATGTCTCATCGGTTGTCCCCATGTCAGCCAGAGAGAACTTGACTGGTGGATTGATAATATCCTGAAGGAGCTTGAAGCCGGCAATCGGGACAGCGTTGCTGTTGATACTGTTATCTGCACGGCTCCGGCGATATACGATGGGATTAAATCGGACAGGAGGAGATTCGAGAGGGTAAAAAACACAGGGGTAAAGCTCGATGTGTTTTGCCCGGAAGCCTATATGACAAATCCCTTTTGCGAAAACAGTGAGGTCATTACCAATTCCAATAAACTCAGGACCTTCACCAAAGCCCGTTTTTTTGAGGATGATGAGTTGCTGAAGCTAATAATCTCGGGAGAAACGGAACCGCATGACTAAAATCTTCCACGGCAGGACGATAATCCCTGGTGATGTTGAGGGTGAAGCAATAGTGACTCGAGCCGGATTCAACACCCTCGCCTCCTTTCATCTCAGTCTTATCAGAAACACCGAGGTCGCAGTTTGCTCCGATCATAACAACAGGGATATCTATGGCAAAACATTGACAGGGAAGATCCTTTGCGCTCCGAAGACGATCGGGTCCACCTCTGCAGGAGCAACCTGGGAAAATGCGGCCTTCAACAAAATAACCCCCAAAGCGGTACTGCTTTCCGAAAGGATCGACTCCCTTGGTGCAGCAGGACTGATTATGGCTGATCATTGGGCTGATAATAAAATCATCACAATCGATCAACTCGGTGACAGTTTTCTGAAAGTTGTCAATTCGGGAAGGATACTCAGAGTTAAAAGGAACGGCACAGTGATCCTGATGTAGCATCATTGAACTAATGACCTTTTCAGATATTTCAATCTTCGTAATTCTTCAATAGCGCCACCACAAGCATCCGAACCACCGATCCGAACATCACTTGTTTATCGAGATCGCCTGAGATTTGATCGATCGGTTTTTCTGCAAGTCTGACGGCGTTTCCATTGGGTGGATAGAGGAACCCGTCGTGAGTTATCTTTCGTGCTTCGCAGAAGTATTCTGTGTTTGAATCACCATGTCATATTGTAAAACATTCAGCCGATGCTGCTCCCAGACAATCAAGTTAAACCTTGCCATCAACATCTTTTACAGACGTCCGGGGACCCTCACACAAGGAAATTCAATATAATCCTGTACAACACGGCCTTCCGATACAACTTTTTAGGCGGCCCAAAAGCGCCTTGAAAGTCAAGTGAATTTTTTATCAGCAGGGTTCATGAATTGGATTAAAAATCAAATCCCGGATGCAAATGCTTCGTCGCGAAAATGATGATTCAATATGAATCACATTACAGATCATGATCCGGTCATATGGAAGACTCGAGTATGTCTTGACACTTGTGGCCCGGCTTCATAACATTTTATAGAGGAATATTGTATTATCAGGCAGAAACCCGGCACCCGAATAACACTCGTAACGGATTGCAAATGCTATTTAAATTCAGAAGGAAAATATCAAACAAACTGATTGCTGTAACCCTCGGTGTTTTGATTGTTGTTTTTGTTGCTCTGAACGGATTTATCCAATACTCCGTCAAGGAAAATCTGAGACAGGTTGTCGAGAAAGAACTGAACGCCGAATTACAAACTGCCTGGCACATACTGGAAGCAGTTCGCACCAGTGCTCAGAAAAAGGTCAATTCGGACCTGAATGTTGCGCATTATCTCTTTTATAAGTCGGGAACATTGGAGGCGACCGAAGAGATCATTTCAATGCAGGCTATCAACCAGATTACCAAAGAGGTGACCGAAGTTAACCTGAATCAGTGGCTTCATAATGGACAGCAGGTTCAAAATCATTTTGAATTTGTAGACAGGCTGAGATCTATTCTTGGAGGCACAGCCACCATTTTCCAAAGAATCGACCAGGGTTTTCTCAGGGTTTCTACCAATGTTATGAAACTTGACGGCTCGCGGGCCGTGGGAACCTATATTCCCAATGAATCCCCGGTGATACAAACGATATTGAAGGGTGAAACGTTTCGCGGCAGAGCTTTTGTAGTGAATGACTGGTATCTCACCGCCTATGAACCAATCACAATTGAGGATGAGATTGTCGGCATTCTCTATGTCGGAGTAAAGGAAAAGAATCTGAAGGCATTGAAAAACGCCATCACATCTATCGTGGTCGGCAAAACGGGTTTCCTGTTTAGCATCGACAAAGAGGGAAACTATATCATACATCCGGAGAAAGAAGGCCAGGAAGGCTCCGGTTATCCACATATTCAGGAAATGCTGTCCAGGAAAAACGGTAGCATATCATACGATGGTAAGGGAACACAGGTGCTTACTATTTTTATGGAATTTGCCCCATTTGAATGGATATTGGCAATTGAGGCCTACGAGAATGAGTTTGTTGATGAGTTTATGGCAAACATTCGGACCCATCTGCTTTGGCTCCTGTTTGCCGCAATTCTGCTATTTGCCGGTGTTCTTTTCATGTTTTCGCGTTCCATGACCCGTTCAATCTTCAGTGTGGTTTCCCGTTTAAGGGAACTGGCAGAGGGAGATCTGACCCGCATTGTCAAGCGGAAAACCGATGATGAGATCGGCATTATGACCACCGATTTAAATGCCGTAACCAAAAACCTTTCTGCGATCATTGGGGAGATCAATGAGATAACCTCCACACTTGAAGGTACCTCTACCGAGCTGACCGGCATATCGGATGATATCGCCAAAAATGCCAAACAAAATGCGGTTAAATCCGGAAATGTATGTGAAGCAGCAGAAGAGATGAGTTCCAATATGACATCGGTTGCGTCCGCTACCAATCAGGCATCAGGTAATATTGAAACGGTTGCTGCATCCAGTCAGGAACTAACTGCGAGTATAGGAGAGGTAGTAACAACCGTTGCGCAAGCCAAAACCAGGACTGAGAATGTTGTAGAGGTTGCCGGCAGGGTCGCTTCCAATATAAACGCCCTGTCCGCCGAAGCGGAGGCTATAGGAACCGTTACAGAAACTATATCGAATTTTAGCGATAAAATCGATCTTTTAGCACTGAATGCAACCATTGAGGCCGCCCATGCCGGTCAGGCCGGAAAAGGATTTGCAGTGGTAGCTTCCGAAATCAAGGAACTTGCGAATCAAACAGTTGCCTCGACCACTGATATCGGAAAAAAACTGAAAGGTATCCAGAATTCCACCGGTATTGCCGTTTCCGGAATCGAGGAAGTTGCGGAACTTGTTGAAGGAATCAATGAAATTGTCACCCTGGTTAACAACTCCATGGTACAGCAACGAACTGCAACCGAAAGCATCACTGAAAACATCAACCAGGCTTCGCTTGGATTGAAGGAAACCTATATCAACGTGGATCAGACTACTCAATTCGCTGAAAATGTCGTGAAAGAGATATCAGAAGTCAGTCAAACCGCGAGTAAGGTCAATCTCACTACAGCTAAAATCAAAAAGAACGCACAGCACCTCCATGAAGTTTCGATTCAGCTTAAGGATAAGATGTCCAGGTTCAAGATCGATGAAACCTAAAAAGGATTTTTAGCTAGTGCCAATAGCATAATCAGGCACCGTTTAATTCAAGCTTGCTGATCTTCCTAAACATATGCACAGATATCCGGCCCATATTGACAGTGAAGCAATATGGGCCTTTTTTTTGTTTGTCAAGGATAGGGTGCGGTTGTATATTGAATTTAGAAACTTTTAACTTGCTGAAATTAAAATAAAAGATTGGGTTTCTTCGATTGATTACCCTTCGCTATCGCTTTGAAATCCGGATAGATAAGACAAAAGGTCGTTCATCCCGCAACAGTTAGCAGACTCATGATTGATTCAATTGACAATGTTTCCAATGCTATCCTGACTGATTTTTACCAGCTTTCAATGGCCTATGGTTTTTGGAAGTCCGGCATGGACAAAAAAGAGACGGTTTTTCATCTCTTTTTCAGAAGAGCGCCTTTTCAGGGTAACTATTGTATTTCCTGCGGTCTGGAGAATGTTATCAGTTTCATTGATACCTTGCATTTCAGCTCGGAGGATCTGGACTACCTGTCTTCTCTTGAAGGCAATGACGGAAAACCGCTTTTTGAACAGGGATTTCTGGATTATCTGTCCAATCTTGAATTCAATTGTGATATTGATGCTGTTCCGGAGGGTACGGTAGTATTCCCCTTAGAACCGGTGATCCGGATCAAGGGACCTGTTATCCAGTGTCAATTGCTGGAAACACCTTTGCTGAACCTGATGAATTTTCCAACGTTGATAGCCACAAAAGCTGCCCGAATCTGCAGAGCGGCCCAGGGTGACCCGGTTCTGGAATTTGGTTTAAGAAGAGCCCAGGGAATCGATGGGGCTATCACGGCAAGCCGATCTGCATTTATCGGTGGTTGCAATGCCACTTCCAATGTCCTGGCCGGGAAACGCTATGGAATCCCTGTTCGGGGTACTATTGCTCATAGTTGGGTGATGGCTTTTGACGATGAATTAGAGGCATTTGAAACCTATTCCAATATCATGCCCAATGATTGCGTACTGTTGGTGGATACCTACTCGACAATTGACGGGATTAAGAAAGCAATCGAAACCGGCAAAAAGTTAAAGAAAAAGGGTTATGAACTGGGTGGAATCAGACTGGATTCGGGAGATCTTGCCTATCTCAGTACCAAAGCCAGGGAAATGCTGGATGAAGCCGGGTTCAAGGATGCCAGGATTGTCGCCAGCAATGATCTTGATGAGACCATCATTCAAAGTCTCAAGTTTCAACAGGCCAAAATCGATGTCTGGGGAGTTGGAACCAAACTGGTAACAGCCTATAATCAACCCGCCCTGGATGGCGTTTACAAGCTGTCTGCCATTCGAAATCCGGGAGGCGAGTGGGAGTATAAGATCAAAATATCGGAACAGTCAGTCAAGGTCACCACACCGGGCGTACACCAGGTAAGACGATATATCCGGGATAATCAGTATATCGGTGATGTTATTTATGATATTAACACCGATATGGAAGAAGGCTGCCTGATGATTGATCCCTTTGATATGACAAGACAAAAACATATCGAAGCGGGTGTCCCGCACAAGGATTTGCTGGTGCCCATTTATGACAAAGGCGTACTTGTTTACCACCGACCGACCATTCTGGAAATTAAGGAAAAGGTGAAGCAGGAGATAGCGTCCTTTCATCCCACCATCATGAGACTGATAAATCCCCACAACTACCCTGTGGGCAACGAAAAATCGCTTAACGATCTGAAAATCGATCTGACACTGAAAGCAAGAAAAAAAAAGAGCCTGAGATGAATTGAACTTCGTCGATAATCTGACAAGCTGGAATGATGAAAACAATCCAAAAGGGGACGTATGAAGGCATTAATTCTGGTTGATATTCAAAATGATTTTACTCCAACAGGGAACCTGCCCGTGCCGGAAGGAGATCTGATCGTGCCTGTTGTTAACAAACTCGTGGCAAAATTCGATAAAGTGATAGCGACCCAGGATTGGCACCCGCGAAACCACAAGAGCTTTGCTGCCAATCATGAAAACAAAAACCCCGGCGACCTTATTCAACTCAACGGCATTGACCAGGTCCTCTGGCCGGTTCACTGTGTTCAGGATACAAAAGGAGCTGAATTTCTGGATGACCTGGACACCAGCCGAATAACCAAAGTATTTCAGAAAGGGATGGATGCAGAGGTCGACAGCTATAGCGGTTTTTTTGACAATGATCACAAGAGTGCAACCGGGCTGGGGGATTATCTTAAGGAACAGGGATTCAAGGATCTGACTATCGTAGGTCTGGCGCTGGATTATTGTGTGAAGTTCACAGCTCTGGATGCTGTGAACCTGGGATTTAATACGAAAGTGGTGGTGGATGGGACCCGTGCCGTTAATCTGAATCCCGGTGATGACGAGAAAGCTATTCAGGAAATGAAAGCGGCTGGTATTGAAATTGTCTAAAGCGGAGAGTCTTGAATAAGACTCATTCCTCAGTTGCTGATTCCTTTTACCTTGATTTTGTAGCGCAAGGCCCGCTCGCTGATTCCTAACTCTTTGGCAGCCCTGGTCTGCACACCGTTATGTTTTTGCAGAGCCATTTCTATCAAAGCCTTTTCCGCCTCTTCCAATGTCATCAGCTCAAGAAAAGGTTTTTCCTGTTTATCTTCCTCTTTGTGATTTGAAGTCACCGTCAGGGGCAGATCCTTAATGGTGATTACATCGTCCCTGGCCAAGACGATGGCACGTTCGATTATATTCTCCAGTTCGCGAATATTGCCCGGATAATCATATTTGATGAGGATTTTCTGAGCTTCCTGGGTTATTCCCTTAATGTCCCGGTTGTTTTCATTTGAAAACTTTCTAATAAAATGATCGATAAGGGGGATAACGTCTTCACGTCTCTTTTTTAAAGCAGGGATAAAAATCGGAACCACGTTCAAACGGTAATACAGGTCCTCTCGTATTTCCTTGAGCTTGACTGCTTCTTCGAGGTCCTTGTTGGTTGCAGCGATGATCCGCACATCTACCTTGATCGTCTGGTTACTGCCCACTCTTTCGAATTCTCGTTCCTGAAGCACTCTAAGCAGTTTGGTTTGCGTGGTTTGGCTGATTTCTCCAATTTCATCAAGGAAAATTGTGCCGGTATTGGCTTCTTCAAACTTCCCTTTTCGATCGGTAATGGCCCCTGTGAATGATCCCTTGATATGACCAAAAAGCTCCGATTCAAGAAGCGATTCCGGTAGGGCCGCACAGCTCACTTTTAAAAAGGGTTTGTCTTTGCGTTCGCTGGCGAAATGGAGCGCCATGGCGATTAGTTCCTTACCGGTTCCCGACTCTCCCCTTAGTATGACCGTGGCGTTTGAACTGGCAACACGCTGTACCATGCTCATAACCTCGTTGAGGGCGCTGCTGTTGCCGACAATATTTTCAAACCGGAACTTTTCCTGAAGAATCTCCTTAAGCTGTCTGTTTTCAACAAGCAATCGCTTGTTATCAATACATTTATCTATCAGAATCAGGAGCTCCTTGAGATCGATCGGTTTGGTCAGATAGTCGGACGCACCCGACTTCATGATTTTAACGGCGGTTTCGATTTTGCCGTACGCCGAGATCATAATAATGGCGATTACCGGATCGAACTCCCTGACCTTCTGGATTAATTCCAAACCATTCATTTTAGGCATCCGATAGTCGGCAATCATCAGGTCAAACTCGTTTTCCCTGATCAATGCAAGTGCCGATTCAGGATCGTGTTCAGTCGTAACATCAAACCCTTTTTTATTCAGAAAACCCTGCAGGGTTTCCGTCGTCGAAATCTCATCGTCGACGATCAGGATTTTTGGTTTCATTTTTTTGGTATTATTGGAATTAACGGCCGTTTTTAATTATATTGAGGAAATAATGCGAATTTCAGACCGATTTGTGTAACCCGACCTGGCAGGAAGTTCTTAGTATTCCAGGAAGGGCAATTGTATAGAAACGGTAATTCCATTCCCGGCGTTACGACGAAAGTCAATGTTGCCCTTGTGGGCTTGAATTATTTTTCTGCAAATATACAAACCAAGCCCCGTCCCATTCTTTTTGGTGGTGAAATAGATATCAAAAATATGGTTCAGGTTCTCTTTGGAAATCCCTATTCCGTCATCTTTAATCTCCAGCAACCAATGTTTTCCTTTTTGGATGCTTGATTCTACCGTAATAGTGTCATATCTTTCCGAGGCTTCAATGGCATTTCTCAAAATGTTAATCATAACCTGGGTCAGCTTTTCCTGGTCGCCCAGAAAGACGATGCCATCGCTTTTCAGGTTGGTTATCAGGTTCACCCCTTTTTCTTCAGCCTCAGGGGACATAACAGTCAGCCCTTCCCGGATGAATTCATCAATATTGAACTCTGTTTTTTTTGGCTCGAATGGTTTGGCGAAATCAAGAAAATCGGTGATGATCAGATTGATGCGATCCACCTCCTGCTTTAACAGGTCGGTCAGGGAGACATACTCGTCCAGGTCCTCTTCCCTGTTCGGTGTGAATTCTAACTGCAGCCTTTGAATAATGATGGAAACGCTGTTCAAAGGATTTCTGACTTCATGCGCAACACCGGCCGTGAGATTGGCAAGTGAGGCCAGTTTTTCATTTTCCCTGATCTTCTTCTCCATCGATTCGATCTTGACCAGGTTGCGATTGTTCAGCTTGACCGCAATAATGGCTGCAATAATGGCGATGAGAAATACAACCGCACTATTCAGGATCACATTTTTGAAGATATTCTTATAGATACTATCGATGCGGGCGATCGGGTAGGCTATTTTCAACACTCCCCGCGAGTCCGGGGTAAAGTTAAGCGGATGGATGAAGGTAATGATTCCTTCGTCGCTATCCCGGAAATAGTATGAGACACCTGATTTGAGAACATCGAGGTATTCAAGTTCCTCTTCAGTGATTCCCACCCTGTTTGGGTTGGAATCGCCGATAATTCTGAAATTGCTGTCAATAAAGGTAATGTGCTGAATAATATTGTGGTTTTCCAGGGAAGCGATCAATATCTGCAAACCAATGCGGGTTTTAATGGAGAGAAATTTCTGTGTTGTCAGTACCATGCGTATAGCCCCAGGTGATTTGCGCTTCTGAACGGTGATCTGCCGGGGCAGGTGGGCAAATTCTTCTGTGTAAATGTTACCTGCTGATTTCTCGGGCCGAAATTCGGGCTCGTCAGGATTGGTTACGGACAATACGGGGTTACTATCGCTGTCCAGCAGGGAAATGGATTTGAGTTTTGACTCGGCAAGAAGTTCTTCCAGTTCCAGTTGTGTGAGCCCGCCTTCCTTATCATCAGCCTTTTCGATTTCAAGTGCGGTTTTTTTAAGATGGCGGTTTATCTGCTGCGGTGTCAATTGCACCGAACCTATGCTCTGCTGAGCACTATAGGCAATGGATTTGACGATCAGTTCTCCCTGCTTCCAGTAAATCTCGATCAGGTTGGCCCGGGTTCGATCGATGAGAACGTAAGAGTTGGCAATCAGTATGACAAGGACGGCAGAAAGGAACAATCCAACATAGATATAAGTAAAGGTGCCTTTCCTTTTCATACTGATTTTTTTCTATTTGACAGGGATAGCGATGAACATTTCCCTGCCGTCCCTGTTTACCAGCAGATAAATCGGACGAGATCTCTTTTCAGCTTCCCTGATGATATCGTCGAAGTCATCAACTTTTTCCAGACGTTGGTTATTCGCCTCCATGATCACATCACCCCTCCGGATACCTTTTTCATAGGCTGTTCCGGTTTGGTCGATGGCATGAACGAGAAGTCCGTAGTCTCCCTTAATATTTAAATTGGCACGATCCTCAGGTGTTAGCTCCACCAGACGAATACCATACTTATTCTGGGAAATATCCAGCGAGGTGATCTGGTCCGATGGTCTGCGACCCACCGTTACAACTTTCTCCAGGAATTTGCCTTCACGGAAGATCTTGATGGTCACCTCTGTTCCGGGAATGGTTTCAGCAACCTGCTGCTGCAAATCGTTGGCCCTGAGTAGCTTTTCACCATTAAACTCAACCACCACATCACCTTGCTCCAGACCGGCTTTTTCTGCCGGAGAATCCTTGCCAATCGAGGTTAATACAACCCCTCTCATTCCCTTGGGAAGACCAAAAGAATCAGCCAGTTCGTTGTCAACATCCTGAATCCCAACGCCGAACCATCCGCGTTCGACTTTTCCGTTGGTTTTCAGTTGATGGATTATTTTGCGGGCAAGATTGCTGGGAATGGCAAAACCAATATTCTGTCCGCCGGCCACAATTGCGGTATTGATGCCGATGACCTCTGAATCCATGTTGAAGAGGGGGCCTCCGGAATTTCCGAAATTGATGGCGGCATCTGTCTGCAGGAATTGACCGTAAGCCGTATTGGCAAAAACATTACGACCTCTTCCGCTGATAATCCCGGCAGTAACGGTGTTATCGAATCCCAGGGGATTTCCGATGGCGACAACCCAATCTCCCACCTCAATCGTGTCGGAATCCCCCCATTTGATGAAGGGCAAATCCTCGGCATCGATTTTGATCAAAGCCAGCTCGCTCATTTTATCTTTGCCCACGACTTCTGCCTTATAAGTTTGCCCATCATGCAGGATCACCTCTATTTTGTCCGCTTTGGCGATAACATGATGATTGGTTACAATATAGCCGTCGTCACTGATTAAAAATCCGGAGCCCAAAGCTGACTGACGTTGCTGTCTGGGCATGTTCTTAAAAAAATGCTCAAAAAACGGATCCCTCGTGATCGCCGGCGCGTCGACAATTGATGAAATACTGATATGGACGACCTTGTTTTTTTCGGATTTTACCAGGGGGGCGAAAGATGTTGGATGTGCATTGACAAATTGAAAAGTGATAATAACGGATAAAGCAACCAGAATTGCGGCTTTTTTTAATTTTCCCAAGTTCATGATTCTCCTCTACTAATAAAGCCCCGATGATATTTCCATGCCGGACTGAAAAACTCTTTCGGGAGATTTTAATAATTTTTTCAAAGCTTTGTATTTCTAATTGTATTACTTGTTTAGCGACAGGGCAAGCCATTACCTCTTGTTACTAATGCAGGATCTCCTCATCATGCTCGTCTACGAAGACCTTGAAGCCGAACTCTCTCAAACCCCTGTAGCTGGGATTGTTTTTTTCATTGGCTTTCTGACATTTTGGACACAGGCAGCTAATATGATGCGTTTTCTGATATTTCTTCAGCTTGATTAAAGACAGATCCTTTCCATCTTTCTCCATCTCATGGAGCATCTTTTCAATCTCCTGCATGGCCTTTTGAATAATGAGTTGTCTTTTTCGCATGTTTATCCGGAGTTTATTAAGATTGTAACGGGTTTTCCATTGAGTGACTGCTCTGACGCAGGTCCAACATCCGGAAAACGAGTCCGGAGTATATCCTGTTTGATGAACTGACGCAGATTGCAACCAGGATTCTTCCTTTCAAAGCAGTTCCCTGCATGAGCCACCAAAATCAATATCGATCAATCCGGCCTCATGATGTCTGTTGGCAGCTCATATCTATATCAATCGGACAAATTCCTCAATTGAAAATGGCAATATCTATCACAAGGGCGATAAAAAGGCTGACACTGATAATGGCATTCATATTAAAGAAAGCAATGTCCAGTTTGCTCAAATCATCTTTCTTGATCAGCCGATGTTCCCAGAAGAGTAGCGAAACGCCAAGAATTATGCCAGCGAGAAAAAACCAGCCCAGGTTCTGAATCCGGTAAACCGATAGCCAGCAAATCACGGAAATAGCATGCAGACTGCGTGACATAATCAGGCTTCCTGAAACTCCAAATCTGACGGGAATGGAATAGAGACCTGCCTCCTGATCGTAATCCAGATCCTGTAAGGCATAGAGAATATCGAATCCTGCAATCCAGGTTAGCACAGAAAGGCCCAGAATCAGTGAGGCCAATGAAACATTACCGGTCACGGCTATCCACCCGGCCACCGGAGCCGCTCCGATAGCAAGACCCAGAAACAGGTGCGAATATGACGTAAACCGTTTGGTTAACGAGTAAAAGGATACCAGGATTATTGCCGCCGGACTGAGGATAAATGCCAGCCGGTTCAGATTCCAGGCCGCAAATACCAGCAGAGCATAGGACACCAGGATCAGGAGAATCATGCTGATGGTATCGATTTCTCCTGTTGCCGAAGGACGATTGGCGGTCCTTGGATTTTCCGCATCAAACTTTCGATCTACCAATCTGTTGAATCCCATGGCACCGGATCTGGCCCCGACCATTGCCAGCACAATCCAGGCAAGTTTCTCCAGGCTGAAAGCTGAAAAATAGGAACCATTCAGGGTGCGTAGCGCAAGAATTGTGGAAACCAGCGCAAATGGCAATGCAAATAGGGTATGGGAAAATCTGATTAATTCGAGATAGGTGACAAGTCTTGCGATAGGAGATTTCTTTAATGTCATTGTTGCAAGTTGATTACAGAAACACGCGGATTTCCGATTTTTCACTCCGGATTTGATTCGGAGTTTCAAAGCAATCGGATTCTTCGGAATCTATATGGCTGGATGCATCTGTTGATGGGATCTGGAGCTGTGAAGAATCCAATGTTGACTGTTTATTAGGTTGCTACAAGATGTATCTGCTCAAATCCTGATCCTTGGCGATCTCTTCCAGTCGATCTTTAACGTATTTCCGAGTCAGAACGATAGTTTGACCTGAAATTTCCGGAGCCGAGAAACTAACCTCATCAAGCAGTTTCTCCAAAACAGCATGAAGTCTTCTGGCACCGATGTTTTCCGTTTTTGCATTCACTTCGGTGGAGATTCGTGCAATTTCATCAATGGAGTCTTCTTTAAATTCCAGGGTCACCCCTTCCGTTTTCAACAACTCTACATACTGGCGAACAAGAGAGTTTTTGGGTTCTTGCAGGATTCTGACAAAATCATCCTTGGACAGCGAATTCAATTCAACTCGAATCGGGAAACGTCCCTGAAGTTCCGGAATCAGGTCGGAAGGTTTGGCAACGTGGAATGCGCCGGCAGCGATAAAAAGAATATGATCGGTGCGAACTGCTCCATATTTGGTATTGACGGTGCTTCCTTCCACAATAGGCAACAAGTCTCTCTGAACGCCTTCCCTGGAGACTTCTCCTCTTCCGTAATTGTCTGCTTTACTGGTGATTTTATCAATCTCGTCGAGAAAAACGATGCCGGATTGTTCAACCTTTTTTGTCGCGGCAGCATTGACATCATCCAGGTCGAGAAGTTTCTCCGCCTCTTCCTGTTCGAAAAGTTTCCTGGCTTCGGCAACGGTTACTTTCCTTTTCTTAGACTGCTTGGGCATAAAGCTGGACATCATGTCTTTGATATTGATGTCCATCCCCTCACTTCCCGTAATTGGAAAGAATTCAACTGAAGGTCCCAGAGAACTTTTCTTGACATTTACCTCAATGATTTTATCGTCCAATTCACCGCTGGCCAGTTTGGCAGCAAATTTATTGCGCAGAAGGGTATCATCCCTTATCTGGTCATCGACACTGTCACCCGGGTTTGGCGGTCCTGCAGGAATCAGAATATCCAGGATTCTGGCTTCCACATTGTCTTTCGCTTTCTCTTTTACCGAGTCCATCGCCTCTTTTCGGGTCATGGCGATTGCCTGTTCCATCAGGTCTCTTATCATACTCTCTACATCCCGTCCGACATAGCCGACCTCGGTGAATTTTGAAGCTTCAACTTTGATAAAGGGTGCATTAACCAGTTTAGCGATTCGACGGGCGATTTCTGTCTTACCGACACCGGTGGGACCTATCATGATAATGTTCTTGGGCATGATTTCTTCCTGGAGATCCTCAGGGACCTGCATTCTGCGCCACCTGTTTCTCAATGCGATTGCCACGCATCTTTTGGCATCGTGTTGCCCGACAATATAGCGATCCAGAAAACTTACAATTTCACTTGGGATCAGTGATTTTTCTTCAATTTTCACAATTCCTCTTTGTTCATTTATGTAACAACTATTAACCTTTGATTTGTCTTCAGGTTTGATGATGTTTCTTTTGGTTTCGCTTTTTTGATTATCTGTCCGGTCGACATCAATTCTTCATTAGTTTTTTCTGTTCCAGCCAGGAGTCGGCATATCGGTCTCGAAGGATCAGTTATTTTCATTCTGCGGTCTACATCTCTGCTCGAATCAGATTTTTGTTGACTCAATGGATTCAGTATTAATCTCCGGATTGGTATATATGCAGATGGATGAGGCGATTTTCATCGATCGTTTAACGATATCTTCGGCACTGAGCTCAGTGTTTTGTAAAAGGGCGCGGGCTGCAGCCAGAGCGAATTGACCGCCAGATCCGATGGCAAGAATACCATCGTCCGGTTCTATAACATCGCCATTTCCGGAGATAATTAATGAATTATCAGCATCAGCAACGGCAAGAAGGGCTTCCAGGTTTCTCAGCATCTTGTTGGTGCGCCAGTCTTTTGCCAGTTCCACAGCGGCTCGCACCAGATTGCCGTCAAACTCTTCCAGTTTAGCATCAAATTTTTCAAAAAGCGTAAACGCATCAGCCGTTGAACCGGCAAATCCTGCCAGAATTCTATCTTTATAGGTCTTCCTTATTTTTCGGGCGTTGGATTTCATCACGGTATTGCCTAAAGTGACTTGTCCGTCACCGGCGATTACAACTTTATTGCTTTTTCGCACACAAAGTATTGTTGTCATATGTCACCTTGAAAGATGTAATTATAGAATAGTCGGTAGTGTTTTTAATATTTAGAGTTATTCAGGCTTATTTCCGGTGCATCCCCAATACAAATATCTCTTTGCTCTCTTTCCGTGAGCTCTTTGGTTTGATGGTTTTCACAATCCTGTATTCATTTCGCATTTGCCTTAGCAGTTCATCAAATGTACCCCCTCGCAGGATTTTGACCAGAACAGCGCCATCCGGATGGAGACGTTCCCGTGCAACGAGAAGTGCCATCTCGCATAACTGCAGTGAGCGGGCAGCATCAACACCCTTAACTCCTGTTGTATTTGGCGCCATATCGCTGATCACGAGATTAAACCGGGTGGCGACATTTTCCAATGTAGAGAGATCGAGTTCATTGATATCGGAATGAATAAACCGCATGTTGTCTTTCAAAGAAATCTGCAATGCGGTCCTGTCGATTCCCAGAACCAATCCCTTATCCCCGATTTTGCCGGATACATATTGCATCCAGCTTCCCGGGTAACACCCCAGGTCGATCACTTTTGAGCCGGATTTTAATAATTTGTGCTTTGTGTCAATCTCTTCCAGCTTAAAGGCAGAACGGGCTGCGTATCCTTCCTTTTTGGCTTTTTTAAAATAATGATCCTGAACCTCTTTCATGTGTGTCTTATCAGCTCTTGTTTCGCCCGGAATCTCTGCTGAAATATTGCCGGTTTTTGATATGACCGGAGGCTTCTAATTGCAATTTGACGAGATTTAGCGGACACTGGTGCTTGATTGGTTAAAGAAATCCAGGGGGATAATATTCAGGCTTTGGTTTTTTGCCATAACTCTTCCAGTTCATCCTTGCTGAGTTTCCTGCCGGTTTTTTCCGCTTCGTTGATGGCTAACTCCAGGGAGTCAAATCTGCGAAGAAACTTGTCATTTCCCTTTTTCAAGGCTATTTCCGGGCTGATTCGATAAAACCTGGCCAGGTTGGTAATGGTGAACAGAAGATCGCCGATCTCCTCTTCAATTTTATCGACGTTTCCGGCTTTCATCTCCTGCCTGATTTCATCCAACTCTTCTTCAACTTTTAATAATACATCCCATGCCGAGTCCCAGTCAAATCCCATCCCTGCCGCTTTTTTGCTGATAGCCAGCGCATTCATCAGGGAAGGAGCACCGTTGATGAGAGAATCTTTCACAGGGCTGTGCTTTTTTTCTTCAGCTTTAAGTTTTTTCCATTGCTGTCCCAACTCCTTTTCAGAGAGTTCATTGTTTCCGGTTTTAAATACATGGGGATGCCGATGCACCATTTTTTCAGATATGGCATCTACCACGTCGTCGATGGTGAAACGTCCGTGCTCACTGGCAATCTGGGCGTGAAGAACAATCTGCAACAAGAGATCTCCCAGCTCTTCCTTAAGGGAATGCTCAACATTATCCTTTTCAATCTCATTGATCACTTCCCAGGTCTCTTCGAGCAGGTAGGGAATAAGTGAGGAGTGGGTCTGTTTTTGATCCCATGGGCAACCACCCGGAGATCTCAGTTTCTCAACAATATCAACTAACTTTTTCATAAGCGTCTATTACAAATAACCTTCGGGATGAAAACAGTGATGGAACAGAGGGGTTTGCAGGCAATGATGAAGGGATTTTAGATTTGATTTTGATCCCGTCGATGCGATCTGTCAATGACCACCTTCCTGATCGGTTTATCATCCAATCTATCACAAGACCATGGTTCTTGCATATTCAGAGGGTCAAGATTTGTATCCGGGGCTCAATCATCGCAAATAATAAGGAATAGACAAGGTTTTTAGCGAATGCCATGCTATCCTGAGTGTTTGTGAAAACAGACCCTGACAAACGAAGATCAATTGCAGTCGTCATCCTGAATGAATCTGCAGGCGCATTTTCGGACTCGTAAGAACAAGATATAAGGATCTAACATCATGACTAATAAAGTAGCACTGATCACAGGTATAACGGGACAGGACGGAGCTTACCTGGCTGAGTTTCTGTTGAAAAAGGGATATGAGGTACACGGTATCAAACGACGTAGCTCGTTGTTCAATACGGATAGAATCGATCATCTTTATAAAGACCCCCATGAAGAGGACTGCAGATTTTTTCTCCATTATGGAGAATTGACCGATTCCACGAATCTGATTCGAAAAGTCCAGGAGGTTCAACCTGATGAAATCTATAACCTGGGTGCCCAAAGTCATGTACAGGTCTCTTTCGAGAACCCCGAATTCACTGCTGATACAGACGCCCTGGGAACGTTGAGACTCCTGGAGGCAATCCGCCTGTTGAAGCTGACTGACAAAACCCGCTTTTACCAGGCTTCGACGAGTGAATTGTACGGTCTGATACAGGAAACCCCCCAGAGCGAGAATACACCGTTTTATCCCCGATCACCCTACGCCTGCGCCAAGCTCTATTCGTACTGGATTACCGTCAATTATCGGGAAGCTCATAAAATATTCGCCTGTAATGGAATTTTGTTCAATCATGAGTCACCAATCAGGGGAGAGACTTTTGTAACCCGAAAAATCACGCGGGCCGCAGCAAAAATCTCTTTGGGGTTACAGGATAAACTCTACCTGGGGAATTTGGAAGCCAGCCGTGACTGGGGACATGCGAAAGACTATGTTGTGGGTATGTGGATGATGCTGCAGGTTGAAAAACCGGATGATTATGTCCTTGCCTCCGGCAAAACGACCAAGGTCAGAACATTCACCGAGCTAGCGTTTAAAGAGGTGGGAATTGAGCTTGAATGGAAGGGAAAGGGTGTTGATGAAGTCGGAATAGACAGCAAGTCCGGTAAAACGCTGGTTGAAGTTGATCCCAGGTATTTCCGCCCCACTGAAGTGGATCTTCTGATAGGAGACCCTTCCAAAGCGATGAAGGAGCTTGGATGGGAAAATCGGTTTAGTTTGAAGGATCTGGTCAGGGACATGGTTTCATTTGACCTGGAAGAGGCAAAGCGGGATGAACACCTGGTCAATGGTGGATATAAAATCAAAAACTATTTTGAATGAGGCGTGAACCCGGGGCTGAGTCCGATAGCTTTCAATGAAACAAATTCCGCTGTTTAGAATGGAATGCTACTTACTCAAAAAGTCCTGCAACGAAACCGCAAATTTATCAAATAGGCAAGACCAGGGTAATTCTCCAATCATTTAAGCTATCTTATTGTTCCACACAAAAATGAGAATTATGGGCGATGCTTTTGATTTAAGTGCGGGCATCTTCTTGTTTATCGAAAGCTCAATCGAGATATATACCCAGAGAACTTAGAACCAATTTCATGATTATCGTAAATCTGGAAGGAGGGATTGGAAACCAATTGTTCCAATATGCTGTCGGCAGACATCTCTCCATATTAAACAACACATCGCTGGGATTTGATATCACCAGTTTCGAATCCGATCAACTGCGCAGTTATCTGCTGAGCAAATTCAATATTGAGGGCATCCTGCTCCGTCGTGATGAGGTTGATCACCTAAGGATGAGGCCTCCTTCTTTTCCCGAACGTGTATTTCGACGGTTTTTCAGGCTGCCACCCCGATCTACCAGTACTCATATCAAGGAGAAAAATCGAGATTTTGATCCGAATATATTGAAGTTAGGAGATGGTGTTTATCTGGAAGGGTATTGGCAAAGTGCCAGCTATTTTTCAGATGTTGCGGGTCAGATTCGCGACGATCTGGAGCTTCGCAATATACTGTCTGAAGATGCTGAAAGGATTGCCGGTAGAATCAAAAGCACGGTTTCGGTAAGTCTGCATATCAGAAGGGGGGATTATGTTTCCGACGCGGTTGTTAACAAGAAACACGGCACCTGCAGTCTCGACTATTATCACAGGTGCGTGAAAAGAATGGGGAACTGGGTGACGAGTCCCAGTTATTTTGTGTTCAGTGATGATCCTGATTGGGTGAGGTCAAACTTCAAATTGGACTATCCAATGGAAATCGTCGATTGCAATGGACTTGATAATCCGGAATTTGATCTAAAACTGATGAGCCTTTGCAAAAACAATATTATAGCCAACAGCAGCTTTTCCTGGTGGGGAGCCTGGTTGAACTCCAATCCCGACAAACTGGTGATGGCTCCCAGCAGGTGGCTAAGAATTCGAAGAAGTACGAAAGACCTCTTTCCCGAGGGATGGGTGATAATAGAGTCGGATTAAACAAAGACACCACTCACGTGCAGCAAAACGGAATATTGCCACTCTCCGGCTAAATCAGGTATTTGTATCACAAAGCCTGTTTTGTCAGAAATGCCGTGTCATCATCAGATTTACATATTGAGAAACCAATAGGTACCAACAGTCTACATTTTCACATCTTCCACTTAAAAGACCAATATTTTTGTCAAAACATTCACGAGTTCAATTGGATTTATGGAAAATCAATTTGAAATCGAGGGCTATCAACAGGAAAAGATACTTCATAAATCCAAACATATTGAGTTATCCCAAGGACTTTGCATTTCTGATCAAAAACCGGTTTTATTAAAAACCTATGGCCTACCTTCAAAGAACGAAAGCGTTGTCAATCGAATACGTCAAGAGTATCAGGTTCATTCTTCCGCTAAGCATGAATCAATTCTCAAAGCATTGGATTACCTTGAAGACGACGGTTTGCACACGATTGTCTTTGAACATGTTGATGTAAAGAGTTTGATGGAAGACTTGGCATGCAATAGCGGGGAATCACTTGCAAGAAAAGTAATAGGTTTCGGGATTGAACTAGCAGGTATTTTGGGAGACCTTCACAGACAATCAATTATCCATGGTAATCTGGATCCGCAAAAGATCTTGATTGATCGGTCAACATCAAAAATGAAACTGACCGGATTCTCTTTTCAATCCGGAGAGTTTTACGAAGAAAACGGTTCTTACGGCGTTGATTTTCTTCCTGAGGAACTCGGCTTTATTTCTCCCGAGCAGACTGGCCGCACAGGACATGAAATTGATTCTCGAACGGATATTTATTCGCTGGGAATGTCACTTTATCAGTTGTTAACGATTGATTCCTCATTTAAAGCTGATCAAATCATAAATCATAGAATAAATCATTTAACTGCAGAGCTTCAGCCGTTGAATGAGATTAATTCTGATGTTCCTGATATCTTGTCTGAAATCGTTTTAAAAATGGTTTTGAAGGATCCTCAAGATCGCTATCAGTCAGCCTTTGGTTTAAAATCCGACCTTGAGAAATGCTTGGAACACATCAATTCAGAAAAAGAACCCGTTGATTTTGTGTTGGGTGAAGATGATCGTCCAAATCGATTTGTTTTACCCAAAAAACTGTATGGAAGAGATAAAGAGCTTGCACGACTGCTAAAAGCAATTGAAGAAAAAAATGCCGAATTTTGCAACGCCATACTGATTTCCGGAGAACCGGGAGCTGGCAAAACTGCACTGGTCAATGATCTGAAGAAAAAAATCTTAAGGGATGATCTCCTCATCGTTTCAGGGAAATGTGAACAGATCAAACACAATAGACCATACAAAGCCATATCTGAAGGGTTTCAGCAGCTTGTTGATGAATTACTTGTCCTTGAGGAGGAGGAAGTTATTTTTTGGAAAGAAAAAATGTCCCAACATCTGGAGCCTAACTATCAAATCCTGTTAGAGGTCATTCCGCACCTGGAACACATACTGGGACCGGTAACTGCATCTGAAGCTGTCGATTTGATGCAAAATCAAAATTTTTTTGAGCATCTTTTTCGTCAATTTATTCATGCGTTCATCGATAGCAATAAAGTTCTCCTGATAGTCCTTGATGATATGCAATGGTCTGATCCGTCCACTTTATTGCTTTTTGAAAACCTCCTAAAAGAAGGGGAAAAAGGGCTAATTTTTGTTGGAACGTTTCGCAACAATGAGTTGGATGAGAATCATGCATTAGGGAATTTCTTGAGGGCTGTTCAAAAAAATCAAACGCAATCGCTTGAATTGGAATTAAAGCCATTATCCCAAAATGAAATCGAGCAATTGATAACTGATAATCTACCTTTGGACAGAAACAATACAAACCACCTGGCCAGAATCTGTCATCAAAAAACCAATGGGAATCCGTTCTTCTTAACCCGCTTTCTCCAAAGATTATACCTGGATGGATACTTGTCGCTTTTCGAGCGAGTTTCCATGTCCGAACAGGAATCCAGATCAATTCGTTCGATTCCAATTACGGATAACGTGGCTGATTTAGTGCTCAATGAAGTTAATGGAATAACTGAAGAATATCGTCTCATATTATCTGTAGCTGCGTGTATAGGACATCAGTTTGAATTGTCATTGCTGGCCAAAGCCAGCCAACAGCCAAAAGCATTTGTTTCTAAAACCCTGGACCTGCTGGAGCGACTTAATTTGGTCGTATCAGTTGAAGGTCCAACTGAATCAGATCCACAAACGAACCATCGGAATCGGATCTGTAGGTTTGCCCATGATAGAATCTGGTCCGAAATTTATTACTCAACTGATGCAACTCGGAAAGACGAGTTCCATTTTGAGATTGGCAGAATACTGCTTTCGGAAGTCTATGAAACCAATCGTGATAAGTATCTTTATGTCGTTGTTGATCATCTGAATCGTAGCAACCGAGTTTTGCAAGACGAATCCATTCGGAAGCGATTGATTGAACTCAATACCATTGCAGGGCAACGAGCAGTACTCCAAGCAGCCTATTTTTCAGCTTCTTCTTATTTAAAAAAAGCGCAGCAACTACTTGGTCCTGACGGGTGGGAAAAAGATCGAAAAGCAGCAAATGCGATCACCACCTATTTGGCGGAGAGTGAATTTCTCAACGGAAATATTAAAGGATCAATTGAATACACAAACCTCATTAAAGAGTTTGCAGGAACCAGAGAAGAGAAAATCCGTTGTTACAACCTTGAAATTCGATTGCTGACACTGGCTGGTAAGAATAAAGAGGCTATCAGTGTCATGACAAAAACACTGCGGCTAATGGGGATTAACATCTTAGCCGTCGACTATGAAACAGCAATTATACGCGAACAAAATGAGATTGATCAGCAAACTGCAGGGAAAGCAATCGAGGATTTTGTCAATCTTCCGTTGATGTCTGATTGGCAGTCCCTTTTATTAATGAAAACCTTAATGAATGCTGCAGCAGCAGCTTTATATGAAAACAGGCAGTTATTTGCGCTAATCACATTAATGAAAGTGAATCTGACGTTGAAACATGGCTGCACACCCGAATCCTGTTCCGGCTTTGCCGGGTATGCAATTCTTCTAAAAAATGTCTTTGGAAATGACAAAAGAAGCCTTGAGATTGCTCAATTGGCTCTTAACCTTGCAGATCGACTCAAAGACTCCAACCAAACCAGTCTCACTTGCAACGCCGCGGGTAGTTTTATAGTTAGTTGGTATCAACCGCTGCAACATGCTATCGAAATTCACCAAAAAGGATACTTGTCAGGTCGGAAAGTCGGTCAGTTCATGTATGCCGGTTATAATTTGTACAATCGTGTCGCGAATGAGTTCATCCAAGGATACCCTTTAAAGTCGATTCAAAAAGATCTGGTCTCTTGTCTGGAGTTTTTTGAAAAAACCAAAAACAGACTTGTCTGCCAGTTTGCTGTTGGCTTATTTAAAGTTGTTTCTGATCTAATATCAAAAAGAAACGGACGGAATTTGTCTGCCAATTTTACTTTCGATGAAGAGAATTTCATTAAAGACTGCCAAGACAATCAAAATTTCGCCCCGGTATTTCACTATTTGACCAACAAGGCTCGAAATGAGTGGGTGTTTGGAAATATTGAAAAGGCTTTATCGAAAATCGGGCAAGCAACTGAGTTTAAGGAAAGTAATATCAATCATATTTCGGAAGCCGAGTTTTGTTTTGTTGAAACTCTATGTGCTTTAGAAACGAACCATTCAGGTCGCCTGGTGGGTAAAGTACACAAAACCATCACAAAGAATAAGGAACAGATAAGCGCATGGGCAAGTCAATGCAAAGAAAACTTCTCACACTATCTTTACATTATTGAAGCAAAAATAGCGTTAGCCGAGAATCGGCGTTTTGAAGCCATCGAATATTTTGAAAAAGCAATCGATTCTGCAAAAGCAAATGGATTCATTCAGTATGTAGCAATCAGTAATGAGCTGTGTGCTTCTTTTTTGATTTCACAAGGAATGACGAAAGTCGCAACCATATACCTGCAAGAGGCTTATAAGTATTACAAGGAATGGGAGGCGACTGAAGTTGTCAGGCAGTTCGAAATCAGATATCGCAATCTGTTTATTCCGACACCACAGGAATCCTCATCAATACCATTATCCATTGATTACCTGTCAATTATGAAGGCATCTCACGCGCTTTCAGGAGAATTGATTTTGGAACGGCTTTTGAGAACATTGATGAAGATCGTTGAAGATAATGCAGGTGCTGAAAAAGCTTATCTTGTATTTAAAGATTATGAAGAATGGATTGTGAAGGTAGATCAGACAAAGCTTCCATTAACAGATCCCCAACTGGATAAAATTCTGTCCTCAGGTGTTATCAACTATGTATTAAGAACCAAAGAAAAGATCCTATTAGAAAATGCCTACCTTTCCTCTCAGTTTAGGAACGACTCGTATATTCAAAGCAAACAATCCAAATCAATCCTTGGTATTCCTTTGATTCATCGTGGCGGATTAATTGGGGTGATTTATTTGGAGAATAATCTGCTTTCCAATGCCTTTAATAAACAGCGAGTCGATATGCTCAATCTGCTCTCGACACAAATTGCCATTTCAATTAACCATGCGCAAACATATGATCGTGCCCGTAAGCTTTCTCAACAATTGTTAACTGTTCGCGATGACGAACGAAAGAAGCTTTCCAGGAATTTGCACGATCATGTGGGGCAATCTCTCCTTGCTCTAAAACTCAACTTGCAACTTTTGACTGCACAATTATTAGAGAGTGATCAAAATGTTAAACAGCAGCTATCTGAAGTAATCGCAGAAGTATCTGAATGCATTGAAGAAATTCGAACGCTTTCTGAAGATTTGCGACCCCATTTTTACGAAATCAATTTAAAGGCGGTGATCGAATCCAAAGTTGTAAATCTGAAAAATCGTTTCGATATTGAGTTCGATGTTCAATTTGATCAATTTGATGATCCTCCGGCGATAATTAGAGATAATTTATACGGGATTTTTCAGGAGGCAATGAACAATATTATCAAGCATTCAGAAGCAACTCTGGTTAAAGTGAGCATAATGAAAGAACATGAACATCTGAAAATGACTATCCAAGACAACGGTATTGGTTTTCTGCCAAAATCCAAAGACGATTTCAGAAAAGGATTAGGTTTTTTGACAATGCAAGAACGAGCAGAGCTTTTCAAAGGAAGCATTAGAGTTCAAAGCAATCTTGGTGTTGGTACGACAATAAAAGTTTTAGCCCCCCATACCGACTCCATTTAGTTTTTGTCTCGATTCGAACTAAATCAAAACCATCCATCTGGTACAATTGTAAAAACAGAGGTTCCATTCACATGATTCGCATTATTATAGCAGACGATCATAAAATTTTCCTTCAGGGCTTAAAAGCATTACTCCAATCCGTTGACGATATCAAAATCGTTGCTGAAGCTGCAGACGGAAAAGAAGCATTGAAGGCAATAACACTCGAACAACCGGATATTGCCATTATTGATATTTCAATGCCTCAGATGGATGGTATTGAGGTCCTTAATGAACTCTCAAATCTTGAAGTAGATACCAAAGTGATATTACTAACCCTTCATAAGGATTCGGTAATTGCCGAAAATGCCATAAAATCGGGAGCAATGGGATATGTATTGAAAGACAATGCTTTTGAAGAGCTTCTTTTTGCCATTCAAACTGTTGCTTCAGGTAAAAAGTTCATCAGTCCGTGTGTGACAGAGATCATTTTGAATCTGCAGTCTCAGCATAAGAACAGGACTTCGGGTCTCACGAAACGAGAAACAGAGGTCCTCAAACAAATCGCACTCGGTTTAACAAATAAAAAAATCGCTGAGAAATTGTACATCAGCGTTAAAACAGTTGAAACCCACCGTTCTAGAATCCTCCAAAAGTTAGATCTGCATTGTGTTGCGGATCTTGTCCGTTACGCCGTCAAGGAAAAACTCATTATTGAGTGATATACAGTAACGACCCTACAAATATACCGTATTAACCGGACAGAAATACAGTCGTAGGTGGATTGAATTCTGTCTCAAATCTGAGACCATTTCGTTATCTTTATCAAGGTTCCTTGAAGTCATCGATCACGGATTTTTCAGGGATAGCGGTTTAATTGAAATTCCTTTTTGTTGAGGTAACAAATGAAAAACAATTCTCTCCTCCATCTATTGACTGTTTCAATCATCTTGTTATTTTTGTTTGGAGCTTGTGCTTCCTCTGGTGATGACAGTTCAGACGATAAAACCAGAGATTCTAACTTGGTTGGTACTTGGAATGCCCAAACCCTTGACGGCACGGATTGGACATGGACCGAAGCAAAACTGGTCTTTACGTCAACTACTTATACATACACTTCCTATGAGTGTACTGAAGAAACGGGTACCTGGTATACGGAAGGGGGAGATCTTTTTCGAACTGTCTCTTCGTCAAACGGTGTCGGATGTGAAGCTGCCGATGCTCATGTATATAATACATATTCGGTTGATGGGACTGTTTTAACTTTTGAAATGCCACAAGGGGAATATATCTGGCACAAAGAGGAATCCACCGATTCATCGGATGACTCCGACACTGGTTCTTGGTCAGCATCAGGTGAGGGGAATATTTCAGCGGGCATGCCGTTTTTCACCGATATTCATACCTATGACAATATTCCGTACGTTGCTTATCAGGATGGAAATGATGGCTATCTTTATGTCAAAAAACTATCGGATTCAACTTGGACCGATGTCAGTGGCGCAGCCGTCACCAACGTTAAAGCCAATTATATCTCAATGGCTGTATATGATGAGAGCACTATCTATGTTGCTTATGAGGACGAAGATAATGATACACTGGTTGTAGATCTATTTAATGGAACCGGCTGGTCGACGATTAAAACAATCACCCCGACAAACTCGATTGCCAGCGTTGCTGTCGCAATGGGAGGGGACGATTTGTACGTGGCATATATTGATGGAACTGAAACGTCAACCGGCTCATTGTACGTCGCGAAATATGATGGTACGTGGACTGACAACCTGGGTGGAGCAGCTATCGATACCTCTACCTATGCAGGATATGCCCAAGGCTACGCTTCCAGCGACAAGACTACAATTGACATCGCAGTTGATGGATCGACTCCATATGTTGCCTATAGCACCAGCACAAATGCATCTTACTCCTTTGATTATGAACCAAACGTAGCAACCTTTGATGGGTCAAACTGGAGCGTTTTAGGTAGTAGTGCGATTATACCCTCGTATAATGCACGTTACCGCCCATCCATTACTATCAATTCCGGCGTACCTTACGTTGCTTTTGGTTATTCATATTCATCAACCGGAGATTATAGTCCAACAGTTTATAAGTTTGAATCTGGCACTTGGACTCAGCTCGGTGGGTCGTACATTGAAAATGTGGATGCAAAACAGTTCAATATTGGCTTTTCCGGAACAACTTTGTTCATGTCCTATACCTATGACTCCAGCGGTTACAGATATCCAAAAGTGCAAACCTGGGACGGATCCACTTGGTCGGAAGTCGGTACCAGTTCAACCGATTTTACGTACGGTGCTTATCAAACATCCTTCGCTATTGATTCTGCAGGTGCTCTGTATTTAGCTACTTCTCAAAACAGTTCTCTAAATATTTTTAAGTATGAATAGTTTTAACTGACTGCTCCTAGAACATATCCGTTTTGCAGCACCCGATGCTGTGAAGCGGGTAATGTTGATTTCGGATAGTTCCGGTCGACTTCTTCTTTTTTATCCCACAAATTACAGCTTTATTCTGAAGCAGTTTTTCACCCACGATCCATCCAGGCATGTTTAATGCTTACCCCTCAGTCAACCGAAGAACTTTGGCGATATGCAAAATTTAACCTACGATTTTGAAGCGAGAAAACAGCGAAGAACGGATCTGAGCATCGATCCGAAAATAGCCCGGGAAAATCTTGAAATTCTCAAGCGGGTTTTTGATAACCATTCAATTCAGTTTTGGCTGGTTTACGGAACCATGCTTGGGGCATACCGGGATAAGCAATTCATTCCATTTGATACAGATACTGATCTTGGCTCCTTTTATGGTGAGTTGGATAAAATACTGGCAGCCAGAAAGGATATGGAAGAGGAAGGCTTTGAGATGATCAGGGTTAAACATGAAGGGCAGCTGATCACCTTCATGAGGCAGGATGAATATATTGATATCGGTTTGTTTAAAAGAAAAAGAGACCTGTTTCTGAAAAAGTGCTGGTATTACGGCAGTAACAGGGTTTATGGCTCTCACTTTGACAGATTTGATGAAATTGATTTCCTGGGACAAAGCTACAGAATTCCCGGCGATCCTGAAGCGCTTTTGGTTCAGTGGTATGGGGATTCCTGGAATGTGCCCAGGGAGAATCAACCGGCAGATCTGCCTGCCAGCTTTCCAAAAGTCAGACGCGCCTTTCGAGTTATATTTCTCCCGGCAATTATTGGTTTTAAACTTATTAGAAAACTGGTCAGGTTGGTTTCTTAAGGATTGATAGGCGGGGAATTAGTCAGGTCCGCCTTTTGGGCCGCCTTTGAGCTTAACGATTCTGGTCAGGAAAAGAGTTTTCGTTTGAAGAGGCTGAAAATTTCTGCAGGGGTTTTACCTTTCAGTTTTTTGTAAACATAACGTATCATTCTGAAATGTTGAACTTTTGCTTCTTCATATCGGGTTTCCGGCAGGGCAGTGTAGTGGTGAAGCTTTCTCATAAATTGTGGTTTATCCTCTTCTTCTAACTCGGCCATAAGGAACTCCAGATGTTTAATCTTATCAGGCCGGACGTCATACCATTCCACAAATTCAAAATACCTTAACATTATATCATCAATCGGAGATGGGACAAAACAGCAGGTTCCTCCATCGTTTGACAGTCGCTTTTCCACCCTGTTTTCCACTACACTCTCGAAAAAGGCCGGTTTGATCAGTAGTTTTTGGTAGTGAGGAAGCGCACCGTAGAGATCGAATCGAAAGTGAATCTCTTTATTCTCCAGGATATCAACATAGAGGTGAAGGTTCCCATTCTTCAAAGTAATATCGATGGAGATCGTATCTGAGAGATACGGGTTTGCCCACTTGAGGATTTTTTTAGACATAGCCTCAGGATGGTAACAGAAAATATCGAGATCCTGTCCGGCATGGTAGGAGGGAAAGTCCTGGTTCAGTTTGATGATACAATATTCCTCTTCCTTGATTTCTTTAAGTAGTAGCTTTAGATCCAACATAGGATTGCTCATTTGAGAATGGCGACTGTGATTTGTTTTATGCCTCGTTTTAGTAATATTGATGCCCGATGAAGTCCATCCAGTATCAGATAGCGACTGTTTTTCTGCTCTTCAACCGTAACATATCCCGTAGGATTAGCTTCACCAAGGTAATCCAGATGCCTGTCCAGCTTCAGGAACCGTTTCAGAGAGTAATCCTGAGTCAAAGGTCCTCCCAGGAAAGAGTCCAGATAGTCTTCATAGATATTAGTGTTTTCCGAGATACTTTTGTAATGCGGAGATTCAGCTATAGGAACGATGACAGTTTGAAATTCAAACCGGTCTCCTTTCAGTATCCTGCAATCGATGCTGTCAATATCAACTTTTTTTATGGTTATGTTCTGATACGGGCGAATATAGTTAGGAAGATCGAGAATGGGCCTTTTTTCACAGAGATTTGTAACTCCCCCCCTGTTCAAATATTTGAGTATATGGTGGGTTTGCAGTTCATTATCTGAAGCGTGGACCACATGATCCTCCGTACGTTTTCCATCGATTCTGTCATTAAAGCGATCCCGCAAAGATTCCTTTAGTGGCTTCAGCGTAGCCGATTCAATGTGTCGGAAATCATTTTCACCACTCCAGTCCTCTGCCGGCAGGTGATTTTTCAGGAAAATGAAAAGCACCTCCCTGGGAGTCGTCATTAAATATCTGGTTTTTGAGCGCAGATGAAAATAAGGAGCGTAGTCATATGAGTAGATACACTTGACCAGGTGTTTAATTGACCTGGGCCTGTGGGCGATCAGGCTGAGAATCTCCAGGTGCTCATGAGACCTGATTGTATCGATAATCTGATCCTGATACTGAAGACCATGACCCCAGATCAGGAAGTAATCATAACGGTATGGCGGTATTCTGGAACCAAGCATTTTATTGAGAAACTAATAGATGAACATTCACGATGGTCAGTTGCGATTCTGGTGCTGTTCGGTATTGCTGGTATCAACATATTTAGAGCATATAAGACCGGATCTTGCCCCTTAGTCAGAGTCGATTTTCTGTATTGATGGCTCTCCAGATGAATTCTGATTTTTTATACATTAAGCCTTAACTCTTACTTGGATGGCTGGTAGTTGCCTCAATTAGGCAACTCAGGAAACAAAACATAACATCAGTGATATTATGCTAGTAGGGTTTGGAATAACTATCCCGGCCGAAAGCCATAAATCTTGCAAACGGTTTGATCAGTTTTATAAACTCTTCCTCCGGGATTTGTTCAATCAATCCTTTCTGCTCATAGGGGTCCTGCCTTGTATCATAGATATTTAAGTAAGACCAGTCCCGGTTGTAGACCACCCTGATGCCATCAGGGCATTTCATGGCATACCTGTCCGAATAGGTTGCGATGGCAAAGACGCAACGATCAGATTCTGGGAGGTCATCCCTAATTTCGCCAGCGAAAGAGAGTCCCTGATGAACTTGAGGAGAATCGTAACCGATCAACTCTTCAATGGTTGGCCTGATATCAACCAGGGAGTAGTGGCTTTTCACGGTTTTAGCATTAACACCGGGGATTCGGATAAGAAACGGAATATGCATGTTGACGTTATACATATTGGAATAGATGGTGAAATCGTTATTCTTATATCCCAGCCCAATTCCATGATCACTGGTGTAGATAATGATGGATTGATCGTAAATCTTCAACTCTTTGATTTTCTCTACAAACTCTTTGAATTCCGAATCGGAACGTAGGATTAAAGCGTCATAAATATCGACCCGGCCATCTCCGAATACCCTATTGCCATTTTCCAGTTTCCATGGCCCGTGCCCCCCTTTAACATGGACATAGGCAAAGACAGGTTTGTCCGGATTCTCCTCAATATACTTCCAGATTACTTCCCTGTCTTTTTTCTTTTTCCCGGCCTGATTCAAATAGATTAATTCTGCCTGCCCTGTTTCCCTGCGTTTTTTGCAACCGGACCAACGCGCCACAAAACTGGTGTATCCACTTTTGACCAGGGAATCACATAATAGTTGCTCATCGCTGTTTTTTGCAGGATCGTTATTTCCCCTATATGAACCGCTGAACAGGGAGGTTATGCTTAATCCTGTTGCGGATGATGAGGCGTGGAACTGGGTAAAATTAACTGCTTCTTTTTGAAACCTGCTCAGAAATGGCGTTGTGTCTCTTTTGTAGCCATGTATTGAAGTGTGCCCTGCGTATACACCATCGGCAATAAAGACGAATATGTAAGGATAGGGAATTGAGGAATACCGGTTACGATTCCCTTCATGAAAAAACACCTCCCGGACATCAGCCTTTAACTGCTCACCGTTTGCAATCAGGCTTTCCAGGTTTCTCACCCTTCGGTCAATGATGCGTTCACGGTTTAGCAAATGAGTTTGAGTAAGGATTTTTCGACTGTTTGATGTGATGAATTTTGAGTATGGAGTTCTGATATCCGAAAGAATGGTCCAGGATTCACTGGCTACCACAATGGAGAAAATGACCGGTAATAGTATCACTAAGGCTATGCCGCCTGCAAAAAGCCGCGATCTGACATGTTCGGCAAAACGGCTGGCCAATCCAAAACTGAGAATGAGAATCAAAATCGGAGCTGAAATGCTGATGTAGTCATAAAGGATGATGATGAGAATATCCTGTTCCGATTTACCGAGGGTGACGATCAGGTGTCTGAATGCCAGTGAGATAACGAAGAATTTGAACCAGAAAAATCTGGACACCAGTGGCGAATACAAGGTCTCAATTCCTGAAAGACCTTTGTGACCGGTATCAAAAGGAGCAATAAAAAGCAGGAAGATGGCTGTGACAAACCCTGCAACCATAGACGGTGCATAATCCAGCTCGAATTGTGTGACAAAGGATGAAAGCTTTTGATTCCCGTAGAAAAGTAACACAAGAAAAAGCGCCAGGGAAATCATTGCTGACCCGCCACTAAGATACCCTCTGGAGAATCGTCTTGACCAGTGATCGAGAGATCCGGAAAAGATTACAACCAGGATAATCGCCAAAACCAGAATGAACATGAAAATGGTTGAGAATCCCTGCAGATAGGCAACCCGTTTAAATTCGTCGTGGGGAAAAGACGATTGAATGGTCATCAGGAAGAATGACCCTATTACCAGTGCTGAAAGGATAATCTGCAGGTAATGAATATTGCTTGTTCTGTCGATCTCCCGAGTTGGTGGTTTCTCAATGAATAGAGGAGCGAGAAGAACAGTAATCCAGGGATTGTTCGTGACACCTGCTATGAGAAATGCCAGGGAAATGAACAATCTGATAAACAGAGGCGATTTTCTTGGAAAGAGTAATACGGATATTAGAACAACAATTATGTAATACAGTATGGTTACAGTCCCGGAATAGCCGTAAATGAGGTCGACCAGTTCGCTGTTTCCCGCAGGAAGAATAGATTTCAGATCTGTGGCGGCAAAAAGCAGAAGCCCGGCGGTTTGAAGAACTAATGAACAGAGGATTGGGAAAGAACTCCAATTGATTAATCTCTTAAACATTTAAATTTCACTATCTCAGGGCTTATTCCTTAATATCCGGAAAAATATATAGATTAATGAAAGCAGATTCTGAAAAGTCAGGGGTCGGTTTTTCTGAGCCAGAACGAGGTTTTCAAAGGACTTCCTGAAGTTCCCGTTTCTTGCAAATCCGTGAGCCATATGTCGATAATAGAGCCACAAACCTCTTTTTCTTTTTTTTGCCGGAAGGTCCTCTTTTAACAGGTGGCGTTCAAGCAGCAGCCAGAGGTTCTTCTCATACTTAATATAATTCTTTGATAATCCATGGGGATTCAATCGGTATCGCGCCAGCGATTTATCAACATAACCGACGGGATATGATTTTGTGATCCGCAACCAGAGATCCCAATCGGGGGAATTGACCAGGTTCTGGTCGAAATATCCCACCTCATCCAGAATGATTTTGGGGACCATAACAGTCAGCACACCGATGAAGTTATGAACAACCAAATCTTCAAATACAAATCCGGATAGCTGCTTTTTTCTGACAAACCGCAACGGGCGCGGGTTATACTCCCGCTTTTCATCAAATTCCCTGTATCCGGTATGCACAAATCCCAGGTCCTGTGAACTGTTAATGAAGCAGGCGATCTGCTCTTCCAATTTGCTGGTCTCCCACATATCATCAGCGTCCAGAAAGGCAATATATTCGCCTTTTGCCGATTTAATACCGGTATTTCTGGCACTCGATTGTCCCTGGTTTTCCTGTCGCAGGTAAACGATCCCCGGATGCTCGAAGGCGTGGATAATATCTGCTGTATTGTCCGTGGATCCGTCATCTACAACAATTAGCTCCCAGTTGGTATAGGTCTGACTTACAACGCTTTGCACCGCGCTTTCGATTGTTGAAGCGGAGTTGTACGCAGGCATGATAACAGTTACCAATGGACTGGGAAGGTTCGACATCTCTGTAAGTAGTTCCTTAAGTGACGATTTTGGGGTAAGTGGGAGTACAAAGCTGATCTACAAATCTCATACAGTGATAGCCGTCGAAGCGTTTTTAGTGGTGTTTTCGATAAGTTCCCTCAATTTGGGAACACTATCCGGCATGGAAACCATTATCACTTTGTCTCCCGGTTCAATGACTGTTTCGCCTGAAGGAATAATTGTTTTCTTGTTCTCTTTGATAATAGCTCCTACAAGGGTATTGCGGGGGAGCTTAACCGATTTAAGCGGTGTGTTGATTATTTTGGATCCACCGGCGGCTATCATCTCCATCACTTCCATATTGGTCTCGGAGATCGTGGTGTAGTTCAACGATTGTTCCGTTCCCCGAATCATTTTTTTTATCTGACGGGCGGTGCTCAACCGAGGTGACACCGTAACATCAATGTCAACCTGGTCAGCGCATTGTACCAAATCCTGTCGGTTGATCAGGGCGATGACTTTGCTGGCTCCCAGGTATCTTGCAATCATTCCCGCAAAAATGTTTAGGTGGTCGTCACCGGATACCGCGATGAATAGCGATGAAAGGGCTACCTCGGCTTTGAGCTGTTCCTTGACTGAGCCGATTTCCCCCTGCTTGATTGTAATCCTTTTTTTTGTCTCGAACCGTTTTTTCAATCTGTCTGCATGCGATTGGTGCTGGCAGATAAGTGTCACTTCATAATGACTCTTAGCCAATCCTGCCGCCACTTTTTCTGCGATGAGGTCACCGCCTACAATAACTGCTTTTCGATTTGAAGATATTCTGACCTTTAGAACATCATTCAGAGCACTGGCTATCTGTTTCGGTATCAGAATATAGACGTAATCTCCCTGAAGTATTTGAGCATCACCTCCCGGAATTGATGAGTTTCCGTTTCGCACAATGCTGGCAATCAGAAACCTGTTTTCGGTCTGGGTTTGGCGAATATCCTTGAGATACTTGTTGTCCCAGGGAGATCCTTTTTTAATACGACAACCGACCAAGAGAATATTCTGTTCCCCAAAAGCGGACACCTCTGCCGCGGAAGCCAGGCTGGCCGTATCGATAATCTCCTGAACCGCAACCATGGTTGAATTAATGATCTGACTGATCCCCGAGCGGAGATAATTTGATATCACCTTTTTTTTAATAAAGGATTCAGTTTTGGTAACGGCGATCTTGTGTTTTACATTGTAGTGATTAGCAAGCAGGCAACAGATCAGATTGGTTTCATCGTGGTCGGTACTCGCTATGACCAGGTCGGCTGACTGAATATCCGCCTTTTCCAATACAGACAATGAAGTACCGTTTCCAAGAATACCCGCAACGTTGAGGTCCGTTTTGATGTTCTTTAATTGTTGCGGATTGATGTCGATTACGCTGACTTCAACATCATCTTCGGAGAGTTCGGATGCAATGTAGAAGCCTGTTTCGCCGGCTCCGATTATAAGTACTTTCATCCTTTAGCTGTTTTCAATCATGGTTTGGATTTCATCTTCCGAGAGCACTGCGACACCAAAACTCTTGGCCTTTTGAAGCTTGGATCCCGCTTTCTCGCCAGCCAGCAGAAAATCAGTTTTCTTGGATACCGATGAAGTGATTTTAAATCCCGCTTTTTCCAGGTCGATGATCCAGTCATTGCGGGACCGGGAAAGCGTTCCGGTAATAACGATGGTCTTACCCGTGAAAGCCCGGGTTTCATCCTTGGCTAGCGGAGCAGGCTGCACACCAACTCCGATCAGTTTATCCAAGAGCTGTCTGTTAGGCTCGACGGCCAACCATTTCCCGACCGATTCGGACATGATGGTTCCAAAATCTTCCAGCGATTCCAAGGATTCGGAGTCATATGTCAGCAGGTCACTGATCTCCGTGATGGTTTTGGCCAGCGATTTGGCTGCTTTTTCACCGATATGCCTTATCCCCAGTGCGTAAATAAACTGATTCATCGGTGCTCCTTTGCTCTTTTCTATCGCCTGAATAAGGTTATCAACAGACTTGGTTCCGAAACCTTCCAACGCTTCCAAGATATTTCGTTTGTCCGGCAGCGAATAGATATCGGCGATATCCCTGATAAATCCTTTTTCAATGAACAGCCCCACGACTGCACTTCCCAGGTATCTGATATCCATTCCTTTTTTGGATACAAAATGTTCAAGACTTCCCTGTAGCACCGCGGGACAGGAGGGATTCTCACATCTCAAATCAACTTCACCTTCAGTTTGGGCTAATCTGGTTTCGCAAACCGGACATTCATCGGGAGGGACCAGTGGAGAGCTTTTGCCCTGGCGTTCGGTGTAGTCAACTCCGACAATCTTGGGAATGATATCACCTCCTTTTTCGACGAAGATTGTATCGCCCAGACGTATATCCAACCGGGAAATCTGATCATAATTGTGAAGGGTTGCTCTTTTTACTTCCGTTCCCAAAAGCTGGACCGGTTCGAGATTGGCTACCGGTGTCAGAATGCCGGTCCGGCCGATTGAGTTTTCCACATTCAGCAGTTTGGAACGGGCTTTTTCGGATTTGAATTTCCAGGCTGTAGCCCAGCGAGGACTTTTGGCGGTGAATCCCAGCATCTGCCTTTCGGATAGTTCTTCAAGCTTGATAACGACTCCATCTATCTCAAAAGGAAGCGTCTCTTTATTCTCCTGCCAGTGATTGCAGAAATCCAGAATCTCCTGTTCCGTGTCACAGATCTTTCGATAGGTATTGACCGGCAGATCGAGGGACTCAAGATAATTCAGATTCAAAGAGTGTTTTTCACTAACCTGACCTTCGGCGATATCATAGAGCAGGATATCCAATCCCCTGAGGGCAACGGCCTTTGGATCTTTTAGGCGTATCGACCCTGCTGCAGCATTGCGAGGATTTTTGAACATTTGGGAATCGGAACGCGCTTTACGTAGGTTGATTTTGTCAAAGTTTTCTTTACTCAGGTAGACTTCACCTCTCAGTTCCAGCGAGACATTTTTCCCCAGGTTCAGCGGCAAGCTTTTAATGGTTTTGGCATTTGCAGTTACATCGTCTCCGACTTCGCCATTTCCCCTGGTTACGGCTTGAGAGTATTTACCGTCTGAATAAATGATGGAGATTGCAAAGCCGTCAATTTTGACTTCGCAGACTACCTTGACCTGTTCTTTGGAAAGCTTTGTCTGGATACCTTTCACCCATTCCCGCAGATCCTCTTCATTGTATAAATTGGAGAGGCTGAGCATAGGGTGATTATGCCTGACATTTTCAAACTGGTCGGTGGGTTGTCCTCCCACACGAAGGGTCGGCGAATCCGGAAGAACATGCTCCGGGTATTGATGTTCCAGTTCTGATAGTTGGGTGATCAGCAGATCGTATTCATTGTCATCGACACTGCTTTCTCCTTCTTCATAATACTCCCTGTTATATGTCCTGATCTTATCCGTAATCTCTGATATCTTCTCTTTTGCTTGGTCTGGTGTCATGTTTTTACCGTTTTCTGATATCCTTTTTTGCATTGGATAGGAGATCAAATCTCATAACAGTTAAGCTATAGATCCTGAAAAAGGGAGCTCATGCATTATCTGTTCGAATGATATTACTGAATCACTCATTTGTTTTGTCATCGCATCGGCTTCAGAATAAAGATTGTAAGTCTCTAACGAGCCGGTAGTTTAATGCAATGCCTGAATTGTCAACATAGTTCATTTAACAAATATCGGCAATCCCGGAGGGGATGTAAGCATTATCGCCATTCAGCAACCGTAGGTTTCAGGTGAGTTCGGTTTTAATTTCATTGCCATGGTGCGTGACTTGACAATAAGAAGTAGCTCAGAAAAACTAATATCTCAGGGCGTAAAAGCTGCAGACAATCATCGGCCCTGTCTCTTGGAGTTCTTCGCTGAAATGGAGTTCCAAAGCAAATCAGAAAACAACCAAAGGAAGCTTAAATGGCTGAATCTTCAAATTCTTTAATGTCAAAGTTGTTTCTGGATCCAATCCGGACGTTTGTCCAAACCTATAAACTGATGAGGGATTTCAGAAAGGAAGCGAGCAAGATTGCTTTCTCTTCCACGGAGAAGGAGGAGATTAAGACTAGGATCGAAGAGAAAGCCCTGGAAATATTGCTCCAACGGATCGATGAATTTGGAGTGGATATTGTCAAATCAAAGAGTGACAGAAAGATAAAAAACCATGTTAATGAAGCTTTGCAAAAAATCGCCTGTCGAACCGACAATGAGGAGCTTAAGGAAAGTGTGGGGAAATTGCTAACCGCATATCTGAACAGTCTTAACACCCAGTCGATAAACCACAAATCCAAAGATTCAGTCAATCAGTTTCTCAACGATGAGCTGGTGAAGCATGCCTGTCAATCCTCGAATGCAGAGTTGACACAAAAAAAAGAGGAACTGTGCGCTTCATACATCACCTCACTTTCAGTCGATATCATAACATCCGAAAACAAGGAGAAAATCACCGACCTGATAAACCAGGAAGGTGTCAAATGGTCGTGTGAAAAAGACAATCAGGCCGTGACTGACAAAGTTGAAAGTCTTTTTAAGGCGTATATCTCCAATCTTGATAACGGTGCTATAAGCGATGACACGCAGAAAGCGATCGTCAACTTTGTCAATGACCTGATAAGACAGCATGCCTGCCAGCAAGAGAATAAAACGGTGCAGGAAAAATCGGAAGTCCTTTCCGATAACGTTGTGAATGGTATGAACGAATCCAGTGTACAGGAGAAAACACTTACCGAAATTGAAAATCATGTTAATCAGGTCCTATTGGATTATACCAGGGAACCTTCGAATGAAGACATCAAACAAAAGGTTGCGGAACTGCTAAAAATGCTGATTGGCAAATGGGACTCCTCAGTTTTGTCTGACAACACCAGAAATGACATCAATGCAGATTTGAACGCGAGAGCGGTTGAATATGCCCGGGTAAGGGAAAATGAAGCGATGGCTGTCAAAGCAGAGGAACTTCTTAATGTTTACCTTGGGGAATGTAAGGTTCTGAACACAGTTGACCAACAATCGATGTCGGCGATCAAGCAAAGCCTCAACCAGGTCATCCTGAATCTGGTAGAGACATCCGAGAGGATTGAAAAGGAAGCCAACCGACTCTTTCATGATATTCTTGAGGGAACCAATCTTAACAATATCGATCCGATCATCAAAATGAAGGCTGAATCCGCTCTTTATAAAGTCATCGTCAAAGAGCTTGCCGTCTATGGCAACGAAGAGATGATCAGGAAAGCAGTGGATTTTATGCATGACATTTCCCAGCGCCTTCCACATGAATCAACAACCAACGATATGATCATGAATCACAAAATTCGACAGATTCAATATATCAAGTAATATTCCGGATTTCACTTCAGAGTTGTTTCTTCTCATGGGAACGCAGGTGCTTTTCAACCGCTGTTTACCAACCCTATGCAAATCTGATCCGGGATTTGCGTTCCAGGAGTGTTCAACTTAAATTAATCCCATCCTATACTCTTGCCCGAACGCCTGCAGAGTCTGATGCAACACCCTGGCTGGAGGAAGAAATGGACCACTTGCATGAGTTTTTGATCAAACATCTTGATGTCCCGATAAAGACAATCTACCAAGCCGGAGTAAAAGAAATATGAATCTGACCCGGACAATTCTTCACAGGTTCGATCCCGAGCTGATCCATGATCTGACAATTGGCACCTGCGCTGTTGTCGGCAAGATTCCGATGCTGTCCGGTATCATCGGGCAATTGTTCAAATACGAGAATGAGAACCTGGAAACTCGCTTGGGAAACCTGACGTTTAAGAATCCAATTGGTTTGGCAGCAGGCTTTGACAAGAACGCTACGGCAGTTTCGGTCCTCCAATCAATGGGATTTGGTTTTATTGAAGTGGGTACTGTCACGCCAAAACCACAACCTGGAAATCCCAAACCCAGACTTTTTCGTATCAAAGAGGAAGAAGCAGTTTTGAATCGGATGGGCTTTAATAACAAGGGTATCGAAGCTCTTATCGATTCGCTGAAAAAAACCGAACGAACTGTTCCGATTGGTATCAACCTGGGGAAAAACAAGACGACACCCCTTTCTGCCGCTGCTGCAGAATACGGCCTGGGAATGCAAAAAGCCTGGAATCTGGCGGACTATTTTACTATCAACATCAGCTCCCCAAATACTAAAGATTTAAGAGATTTACAGAAGAAGGAAAATTTACGGGGGCTCCTGGAACAGATAATGAAGACACGGGAGCGATTAGCCCAAGGGGATTACAGCAACAAACAGATATGGCTGAAGATTGCCCCGGATCTCGCTGACGCCGATATTGAGTCCATCTGCAATGCTTCGCTGGAAGCAGGAATCGATGCATTGGTTGTATCAAATACGACAATCACCAGGGATATCCAGGATAAAAGCTGGCAGAACCAGGAAGGCGGTTTGAGCGGAAAACCGCTTTTTGAACTGTCCAACGAGGTTTTGTCCAAGGTTATTGGTTGCCTTGGTGATAGAATCCCCATTGTTGGTGTCGGTGGCATTTTTAACTGGGAAGATGCGGCGCGGAAACTTTCACTTGGTGCACGGTTGGTGCAGATATATACCGGTATGATTTATGAGGGACCGGGCATTGTCAAACGGATCAAAAAAGGGCTGGCCGGCCACAGAAGCAGTCTCTCAAATTCATTGAGTTCAAAAGACAAAAAGCATATACTTGATTCTCCAAACGATTAAAATATTAACCTGAAACAACAACATCGGAACGACTGAAATGGATATCTCAACCTCTGGCGCGATTAAGGTGGAATCATCATTCAAAGTTCTCCATTTTCAGATGGATGAAATCGACTTTGCGGTTAAATTGTCCGATGTAAATGAAATTGTTAAACTGACGGAAATTCGGAAAATACCAAGGGTGCCATCATACATCGAGGGCGTGTTACATCTTCGGGGGGAACTGATTGTTGTTATCAGCTTGAGAAGACTTCTGGATTTGAAGGGGGAGAATCCGAAAAAATCTAAAATTATCATTCTATCGCTCTACGACAAAAAAATCGGTTTCATTGTTGATGAGGTGGCTAAGATTCTGTTCAAACAGGAAGGAGAGATACTGCCTAAACCTCCGGTTATACTGAAGGGATTGGCCCCAGGCAGCATTTCAGGCGTCTTTGAAGAGCACGGGAAAAATATTCTTATGCTGGATCTAAAAAAATCCCTGACGATTATCGAAGAAGAAAGCATTAACCAAGTACTGGAACGAGAACTATCCTTCCTGATAGATCAGATAAATGAGTAAATAGAAATGGCTGATGCAGGTTTTATGTACAGGTTTCGAAAAGCTGGATTGAAAAGGCCCGGTCCGGGTCAGAGCCTTAAAATCGGATTGCTGAAATACCTCGTATCACTGTCGGCGGTGTTGCTCCTGATATCCTGTGATATCGGTGAATCGGAAAAGCCTCTGGATGAAGATGGTTTCAAGCAGGTATTAAAGGAGTTTCATTTTGATATTGCTGAAAAAGCTGTTCGAATTCCCGACTTCGAAGTTCAACTGGTGAATGGTCAAAAAGAGCTGCTTTCCCTAAGCGAAGGGAAGGTAGTATTACTCAACTTCTGGGCAACCTGGTGTTTCCCATGCAAGCAGGAAATGCCGGACCTCGAAGAACTTGCCCACAAAATGAAAGGGGAGAAATTCCGTATTCTGGCTGTTAATTCCGGTGATAAAATTCCCAGAATCAATCGCTTTTTGCATAAATATCCCTATTCGTTTGATATTGTAGTTGACGAGAAAAGAACGCTTACGAACCTGATGAAGGTGGAAGGATTGCCAACAACCTATATCCTGAACCATAATCTTGAGATCATCGGCAAGGTGATGGGGGTGATTGACTGGAAGAGCGATGAATTTGTCAAAAACTTAAAAAGCTATAGTCGCATTTAAAAGGAATTCAGATGTTTAACATGGGAATGACCGAGATGATCATTATTGGCGCAATTGCCCTGATTGTGATCGGGCCGAAAAAGATGCCGGACCTGGCCAGAGCCTTGGGACGCGGATTAAAAGAGTTCAGAAAAGCCAGCAATGAGTTTAAAAACACCATCGTCAATGAAATAGACGACACAGCAGGCACAGAGGTGAAAGACCTGGCAAAAATGGCAAACCAGCTAAAGCTGAAAAATACCCCCAAAAACATTGAAGACTATCTTGAGCAAGCTGCAAATGTGTTAGATGATGCAGGAAACGAAGTAACCAAGGAAGGCGACAAGAAATCCGCCGAGCCGGAAAAAAAGGCCTGATTCCCCAACTCTTAAACATCCAAATTGATATGGAAGATTTAAAAAAGATCATTCGCAGTATTCCGGATTTTCCCAAACCGGGTATTCTTTTCTACGATATAACAACTCTCTTTCAAGATGCACAAGGTTTGAAACGATGCCTGGATTTGCTTGAAGAGCAGTACAAGGGCAAACCGATTGACAAGATCGCGGGAATAGAATCCAGGGGATTCATCGTAGGGGCCGCCCTGGCTGATCGTCTGAATTGTGGTTTTGTAATGATCAGAAAAAAAGGAAAGCTACCCTGGGATACAGTTGCAGAAACCTATGAGTTGGAGTATGGAACCGATGAACTGGAGATCCATGTCGACGCAATCAAGGAGGGTGAAAAGATACTTGTTGTTGATGATCTTTTGGCAACAGGAGGGACCCTGGTTGCTGCTTCGAATCTGATCAAGAAGGTGAAAGGCGAGGTTTTTGGAATCGCATGCGTTATCGAACTCCTGGGTCTTAAGGGAAGGTCCAAGCTGTCATCCTATCCCTTCTTCTCGCTTGTGGAATATGAAGGAGGGTAGTCAAATCCCGGGAAGTTGCGATTAGCCTCAACCAGGCTTTGAGGAGTTCCGATATCCTCCCAGTACGCGTCTCCGATGGACCAGGTTGATATGGTGATCCCCTTGCCCAGCAGCTTCAGGTATTCATCGACAATTGAAAAGCAGATCGGTTGAGAAAACTCGGAGAAGGTCTTTGGAGAGATCACATGAAATCCGCAAAAGCCGACCGGTCTGATCTCCCCCCTGGCTTCGGTGAACACCATCCTCTTCCCCTCTCTTTGAATGCCGACCAGGTTATCTGATTCGTTAATCAACAACATAGAATCGGAAACCCGCTGATTTGTCCCCAGTGAGACCAGGTTTCCACTTTCTTTGTGAAATTCGAAGAAGTTCTTAAGCGAAGCAGAGCAGAGAATGTCGGCATTGCAGAGATAAAAATCATCTGTCCCCCAGAAATCCCTTGTTTTCAGAAGACCGCCACCGGTTCCAAGAATCTCCTTTTCATATGAGATTTCAATGGGAATTCCATAATCGGTTTTGTTGAGATGTTCAGCAATCCTATCATGCAGATGATGGGTGTTAATGATAACCGATTTAATACCACTCTGTCTGAGTCTGGGGATTATCCAATCCAGAAGGGGTTTGTTTCTGACTTTGATGAGTGGTTTTGGAACCTTTTCTGTGAGGGGACGCAGCCTTGTACCATAGCCTGCTGCGTATATCATGGCTTTCATAGGGCCCTACCACTTATCCGCCATTGCTACCCTGGTCCGGAGAAGCCTCGGGAGAGCTCCCTCCAGTCTCTGCAGGTATCGTTTCCGGAGTACTAGGTGGGGTTTCGGTGTTATCATCCGTTGGAGTGGCGACAGTATCATCATCACCGCTTATTGCATCACCCGGTTGGAGCTCCTGTGATCCATCTGCTGGTTGATCACTTTCACCTTCCCCCTCATCTTCTCCATCAATCACAACCGGCATGTTAAATTCCTTGGATACATCAATTCGGAATCGTCCTTTCTTGGCACTTCTGAACTGAGATTTGGATTTTTTGGAGACAGCTTCAAGATCCTCATCATTACGTACGACTCTTGGGGTCATAAAAACCAGGAGATTGGTTTTACGGACGTTAGAACCAGTGGTCTTAAACAGCCATCCAATGATGGGGATATCGCCAAGACAAGGCGTTTTTATTTCACTCAGGGTAGTATCATCGCTGATCATTCCCCCAAGAACAATGGTTTGACCATCCTCAACAACCACCTTTGTTCTCAGACTTCGATTCAGCGTTGTAATGGCTCCCTGGTCTGACAATGCATCTGTTTTTCCCGTGATAATATGACTGGTTGTTTCATCGATTTGTAGCTCAATTGTGTTATCGATATTGATTTGAGGCGTTATTTTGAGTGAAACTCCCACTTCCTTGTAATCGATTGTCGTGGTGGTGTTGCCGTTCACATCAGTCTTGGTGCTCCCAATGGTCGGGATAATTGAGCCGACTTTGATTTCAGCTTCTTCATTGTTCAGTGTCAGGATTTGGGGGTTGGATAGAATATCGATTTCGGAATCTCTCTGGGAAGCTTTTACAAAGGCGTTCATGGAAGCATATTGAGTTCCGCCATAAGTGATGGTGCCACCGATAATCCCCAATACTGCTCCGGCGGAGTCTCCGCTTTGTGCCGCAGATTCAAGGCTTTTCGGCGTACCTGTGGATCCAACACCACCGATTGTCACCAGGGTATCTCTGTCTCCGCTTGTTTGCACATCACTGGCTTGCCATTCCACGCCCAAATCAAGGCTTTTATCGAGCGTGACTTCCATAATGATGGCCTGAATAAAGACCTGAGCGCGTTCTATATCCAGTTTATTAATGACGTTTTCCAGGGTGGGAAAGGCGGATTTATCAGCGAAAATCACCAGGCTATTGGAAGGGATATCCGGTATGATGGTAATCTTGGTCGTTGTCGGTGATTTCTGGTTTTTTTCCGGTTTAAAGGTATTGGCTATTTTTTGCAGAACTTCCCCAACCGTTTTTGCACTAGCGCTTTTCAAAGGAAAGACACGGATGTTTCCTTCATCCTTTTCAATTTTCTTGTCGAGTTCGTGAATAATTTCCTTGATCTTTCTCAATGTCAGGGGCGGACCGACAATTATGATATTATTGATCCGCTTGTCGGCAAATAGTCTGATCCTTTCGTTAGGATCTTCTCCCTTTTTTGTTTTGGTTGTAAAAATCTTTTGCAGAAGGGCTGCGGTCTCTGTTGCATCTGCATTCTCCAGGGGTACCAGCTCAAGATTGAAAGTCGAGAGTTCTTTTTCCTCACTGTCAATCAGTTTAACAATTTCGGCGAAGCGTTCCGTATTTTCCTTGGTATCTTTTAAGATCAAAACATTGGCATCCTGGACGGCGATTAGAATTGCATCTTTGGAAATCAGCGGTGCCAGGTTTGATCGAATGGTACGAATCTGGCCGTGCTGTACTGGAATCACCCTGGTGATGTAGGAACTCCGATTAATCGTGCTCTTTTCATCGTAAACCGGAACAGAGGAAGTTTTTGCCTCTTTGTCCGTGACTATCTTGGTGACTTTTCCTTCCTCAATAGTGGAGAGTCCGTTGATTTTTAAAACAGATTCAAATATCCGGTAAGCTTCTTCAGGTGTAAAGGATTGGTTTGTCAAGAGAGTGATTCTTTTTCCCTTGAGGATGGCGTTGTTGAAAACAAAGGTCTTTCCGGTCGTCTTGCTCATGAGTTTGATCATACTCAGAACTTCGACGTCGCTGAAATTCAACTTCATTTTCGTTTGAGAAACACCTGTCAATGGGATACAAAATCCCAGGAGTAGCGTTACTAGATATAGTGATATTCTTTTTTTCACGATAGGTTTCTAAAGACTTGTTGGTAGTCGAGCTTTGTTTTCAGTTCAAATCGTTCGTTGTCAATTTTGACCACATTCAATAAACCTGCCTAAATACGGTAAACATTCCAATTTAACAGGTATTATTTGCTGATTGCTCTATAGTTGATTTGTTGTAGAACACGATTGTTGAAAAAAATGGATCATTCTGGCAAATCTTTTTGAGTTTTGAAGTTCCTTTCAAGTGCAAATCAGTCTGAGTTGACCTGATGACGGGATTGTATAGAGACCGGGGTGTTAACTGTTAGCAACTGATTTCAATAACCGACCAAAAAAAGCTAATCAAGATTGAAATAGTCGATACTGCCTTCATGCAAAAACAGAGGTGATATCTCCTTGGTTTCCTTCAAAGAGAGATTTGTTATGATGAAGTCCCTCGGAAAATAGGTTCTGGGAAGCTGATCAAGAAGTTCTACAAGTTCTTTGACAAACTCAGGATCTTCAGTTCCATGAACAAAGAGAGCAAAGGTAACACTGACCGTCTTGATATTTCGTCTTGAAAAATCAAACTGTTCCAAGTACCTGTTATATCTGAGGAGTTGCTGAACGAAGGAGCTATCCAAACTTAATAGTTTATGTTGTTCGCCCAAATGATCCATCAAGTTGCTAACAGGACCGATCATTTCGAAAAACACAATACCTTCGTTCAACTTAAAAACAGAACTGAAAAGATTCAATCTGTCAATTGTCTCGATATATCTGTAGGTTTCGATATATGGTGAAACCTCTGTAGGTTCTTCTTCATATATATTATCGATGGCGTCCGTCGTTGAATCGCCGGTGCTGTCTGAAGTTATATCTGTCAACATCGGTAAGCCCGGCTGTAGCAAATCGTTCTCAGTCAGGTAAACAGTATCCGTGACTGAGTTGTCTTGAAAATCATAGGTTTCGGCATTGTAGTACAACCAATCGACTGTCTGCACAAAACGCTTGCTATCCGGGTCCATTATTGCCAGGGGATCGTTCGCAAGGTGGCGAAGCTGTTCCAGGTAGTGAGGCATGATTAATGATTGTTCCGGAAGATACCAAGTCGCCGAAGACTCCAGGCTAAGCTTTCTGTTTTCCCCCTGTAGATCCACCGGCGCCAGATACACTTTCCAGAGGACGGCTGCAATTTTGATATCCAGATCTGTGATGGGGAGTTCTGTCAGTGAGTTTAGCGGGGCTATAATCAGTTTGCAGTCACTACGATCCAAATTGACAAAGCGTTGATAAAAACTCTTCTCGTACCTCGGAGCGAAATAGTTCGATTTATCCTGGTACTTCATTTTCCAATATTTGGACAGGCTCAGGGTGAACTGCCAGGAAGCACTGTCAGAATCCCCTGTATTGATTTCAAAAAGTGACCTGCCGTAGGCTTCTGTCAGTTGAAAGCAAACGATTAAGATAAATAGGGTTTTTAATAGTTTATTCATTTCTGGCATTTCGAACAGTAAAAAGTACTTCTCTGGTTTAGTCTTTTACCCAGTATTGGTTTTGAACAGACAGGACATGGGCTATCTTTTTTACCGTAAACTTTAAGCATGTTTTGGAAGGATCCCTGTTTGTCGTCGACCCTGCGATAGTCGGAAATAGACGTTCCGTTGTTTTCCAGGGCTTTCTCCAGGATTTTTCGGGTTGAATGAATAAGCACGGCCAATTTTTTTAAGGAAAGACTATTACTTTTTTTAAAAGGGCTTATCCGGGCGTCAAAAAGAATTTCCGAAGCATAGATATTCCCTAATCCCGCAATACAATGCTGATCCAGCAGTACTGATTTGATTGCAACTGATCGATTGCTTAGACGTTTTCTCAGCTTTTCCGGAGTTAGTTCTTTATCCCAGGGGTCCCAGCCCAGATGCTTCAATTTTCGGGTCAACCCTGAACGATTTGTTTTTTCAATTGTTCCAAAACATCTGACATCACTATATATTAATGCTTGATCTCCATCCAGGTGAAAGATGACCCGGTTATGAACATGATCACTCACCGGGAGAGATTCTACGATAAATTTGCCGGTCATTCTCAAGTGTGCTAGTAGGTATAAACCTCCGGTCAGTTCGAAAACCAAATATTTGCCGGTCCTGTCAATGGTTTTGATGCGTTTATTCAAAACCGAATCGCAAAAATCCATTGAAGGATTCTGAATGATCGATGATCTTCTGATCTCTATATTGGTGATTTTCTTTCCTGTAATCTCTTTTCTCAGGTCTCTGACAATCGTTTCGACTTCGGGTAATTCAGGCATTTTTCACCTAGTATGGGATCGGATTTTTATTAAGTTTTTAATCTGTAATCTGAATAGTGGCATCAAAATCCCTGTTAATCGGAAATGAACAGATCTTCTTATTACAAATCTGGTAGAGGATACTTCCCGAGATTTTGAAACTTCCTTTTGCCTGATGAGTGTTGAAAACAAAGTCCTGTTGCAACGTGAAATCGTTCTTGTGAACTTCGAGGGGAACTCCAAATGCTTCATCATCCACAATTACCGGATCAGATTCCAAAAGCTCCGAAACCGCTTTCAGATAAGGACTGTTAATAACCAGGACTGTGGGCTCCGGTCCGAATTCCCCTTGCGAAGCTATTGAGTAAATATAAAATCCGTTACCAATGCGCCCCCAGATTTTCAATGTGAATCTCGAGCCCGGTTTGACCTGCTTTGGTATGATTTCCACAAAGATTTCGAGCTCCGGGAACCGGGATCCGTTTTTGATATCCAAACGTGACAGAGGTGAGTTTGTCTGGGCAAAAAGGAGACCATTCGATGAAAACAACCAGATCAAAATGAAGAAGAGTGTTTTTCGCAAATTAAAAATGTCGGTAACCTTCGAGCCCATCCCCTGCATTGTCCTGTTTTCTTTGTTTATTGTACAGAAAAGGATTTTTACTTCGGTCAAATGATATATATTAAAGAGATCCCGCAGATTTGCAGCTTCTATATGGCTTACTGTACCGTCGTCAGTGGGGTTTGCCAGTGGATGTCAAATATTGTCATTTGTTATTTTCCTGCTTCATCCTTCTGCATTAATGGGTTGAACAATAGCATAATCCGAATATCATGCCAATAGTAGCCTGACCAGGCAATAGATAGAAGAGATTGATTATAACCGGACTGACTACCTCAGGTAGAAAAGAAACTGATATTTACAAGATTAATCCTGTGCTTTCAAAGACTCACCCTACTTACTTTGATCGTCATTGGTTTAAGAAAGAAGAAAATAGTTATAGCCGGTTGCATTTTTCTTTTGTTATACTGTTCCCAGAACATCCCCGGTAAAGGCTCGGGAAAAAATCTCTGCTTTTTGAGATAGTTGAGAAAAGCAAAAGTGCATTTTTACATTGATTTCAGTTTAGTAAAATTATATCCTTAACTATATATTTTTTAACGATTTTTATTAAACACGTCGATTTTGATACTTTTTTACGAAACCGCTTGAAGCCAGTCCGGGAATGAAACTTGCTAGGCTTTGAGTACTAGAAGTAGTAAAGATTATTTGGAGCGAACTATGACTAGGATAAAGGAAGACATCATTCGTGATGTTATGACCAAAATAACACTTGACAGAAAAGCCGCCAAGAATCTGGTGGAATCGATTCTGAAGATTATAAAGGATTCTCTGGAGTCGGGTGAAGAAGTTATGATATCCGGATTTGGTTATTTCAAAGTCCGTCACAAGAGATCTCGCATTGGACGAAATCCAAAGACAAAAGTTCCATATGAGATTTCAGAAAGAACCGTTGTTACCTTTTACCCTTCAAAAGTATTCCGTAAGGAGTTAAACCCTGACTTCGCCAAATAATCTGAGCTTTGCTAAGCGTCTTGTAAGAGTTGAATAATTAAAGGTCTTCACAAAGGAGACCTTTAATTCATTTTAATCAAGATTATGAAGCCCAGAATAAAAAAACTAATGGCTTGTTTGGCAGCATTGGCGCTGATTGTGAGCCAGGAAGCAGCACTTTTTGCTCAAGCGGAAGATAATGCCGCACCCGAGATTATCATAGATAAACCGCAACCACCGATGGAGAACGTGTTTTTCAATGTTCTCTGGGGATCATTAACCGGCGGCATGTTAATGATGGGGTGGTCCACTTTGGACGACAGTACGGAAGAAGAAGAAAGATACGGAACCGGCAACCTGTCCCTGCAGTTTCTGACAGGTGCCACATATGGAAGTCTTTTAGGCCTCGTAGCCGGCGTATATCTTTCCATGAAAGGGGTATCCTTCGACGAAAGTCGGACGAAGATCGCTATCATGCCACTACCCCAAGAGGAGACCTTTTCTCTGAGTCGGCAGCAATGGAAGAAAACGGAGAATAATAAGCAGCCGTTAAACCTGATCAATTTCCAGATGAAATTCTGATCCGAAATGTGATCGAATTTTTGCTGAGGAAATCTTAAACATCGAACTTCAACCCTTGAAGAACGTTAATTCGATCTATCTCTCTCTGGGCAATAATCTCCCACCAAGAAAAACAACAATTAAAAAATGCCTGGACGGTATCAGGCAGGTCTTCCCGAAACAGTTTGTTACCTCAAGTGTTTACCTTACAGCACCCTATCTGGGAACCCACCAGCCTTTTTACTACAATTGTTGCGTCGGATTTGTATCGGAAATACAACCTCATGATCTTTTGCAATTTTGCGCCTCACTTGAAAAGGATCTGGGGCGGGTGAGAAACGGGGCTAAATGGCAATCCAGAACCATTGACATCGATATACTCCTGATGGGAAACCAATGTTTGTCATCGCCGGATTTGACGATTCCGCATTATGATTTGCAAGCCAGGGATTTTGTCCTGATTCCACTGCTTGAATTGGATCAGAACTTGAGAAACCCCTTATCAGGCAGTTCGTTGTGCGATTCGTTGAAAAATATCCCCGGAAAAAATAGAACATATCCGCTGAGACTCTATCAGCCTTAGTATTAACCATTATTAAAGCCAATGAGGATTCTATGAACAAGATTGACGTTACGGTTATTCCTTACTTCGATGATAACTTCAGTTACCTGATCACTTCCGGAAAAGATGAGAAAAGAGCCCTGGTGGATTGCGGAGATGCAGGACCTGTGCTGGATTTGTTGGAAGCTAAAGGGTGGAAGCTTGACTACTTGCTGGCAACGCATTCCCATTATGATCATGCAGGCGATATTCCGGCACTGAAGACGGCTTTCCCCGAGATGACTGTTCTAAAAGCCAAAGGAGAATCAAGAATTGCCACGCCGGGAACTGAACTAGTCGAAGGTGATGAGATTGAATTCGGAGATACAAAGATCAGAGCGATAAGTGTTCCGGCGCACACCAACTACTGCCTCTCTTTTCTAATCGATGAGTCCGTTTTTGTTGGCGATGCTCTCTTCTCGGGAGGATGCGGCAGGCTGTTTGAGGGACAGGCTGATGATTTGATGAAAGCCATGGACAAGCTCTCGTCTCTCCCGGATTCGACCTTGGTTTACTTCGGACATGAATATACGGCTGCCAATCTTAGATTTGCCATCTCGATAGAGCCTGATAATGAGGATTTGAAAGCTTATATATCCGAGGTTTCTGAAAAAATGAACAAAAGGGAGCGAACAACCCCTTCCAGCATTGAACTCGAAAAAAAGATCAATCCGTTTTTTCGAATCGATGAAGAAAGTGTGATTCATGCCATCGATCCGAATCGGTCTATGTCGCGTACAGAAAGAATGGCTGCATTAAGGCGACGCAAGGACCAATTCTAAACCGCTTGTAATACTTATTGATTTTCGGACGTAATAGCTCTGCATTCGTTTATGTGCGGAGCCCGGAGTCCCTCATAATATTCTAATTATCGCTGGAATTCTTGAGGTGATTATGCGACAATACACCAGTCTTTCCCGTTGAATCTGCTATTTAGATTCAACCTAAATCAATCACTCATACGAGTTTTAAATCCTTATTTTTAGGAGGATAAGTATGGATGTGTCTATATCTGCCAAGCAAATGGAGTTAACCGATTCTTTAAAAAACTATGTTGAGGAGAGAATTACAAGGGTCAACAAATACACAGATTTCAATCTGAATGCGGATGTGTTCCTGGGGGTTGAAAAACATCGAAAACGAATCCATGCAACCATCAAGGGAAACGGATTTTACTTGAATTCCGAAGCAGAGGACCCGGCCAACATGTACAAAGCAATCGACCTATGTGTTGATAAACTTGAAAAACAGCTTAGAAGAGGTAAATACAACTACCATGACAAGAAAAAAGGCAAAGAGTTAGAGCGCGAGAACATTATTTCCAAACATCGGAATATAGACAACGAATCCATTCAACCATAATCCAAATATCCTTTGGAACCGCTCGAAACATCGGGCGGTTCCTGCCAGCCACCTCCTCTTCGAATTCCAATTCCTTCAACAGTGAAACTGGAAAGACGATATCAAAACCAGATCGAAGCCTTAAGGACCGTATTCAAAAAGGTTTTAATCCCTTTTGGTCAACAAAAACCGATAGATAGCTGGTTAACACACTATTTCAGACAGAATCGCAGATTTGGTTCCCGTGATCGCAAATTAATATCCGGATCAATATTCGGATTTTTCAGGTGGTACGGTTGGCTGAAAACGATCCGGGAGACCAAAGAAAGCAAGGCTTTGCTACTGGGGTATCTGCTCGATGGCAACGAAATCAGTAACCTGGTATTGTATTGGGCCGAGCAGGAAAGAGTGGATCAGACTTTTGTTGAGAGTTTTGGAGGTATCAATAGGCCCGGATTAAAAGAAAAAGAGGAACTGATCCGAAAGCATATTCCCTCGGTGAAAACAGACCAGCTTGTGCCCACAACCGCCAGCGAATTATCGGGATCTCAGATCGAATCGATTCAAACGCGACCCGGAATCTGGATTCGTTTAACCCGCGCGAATCAAGATAGTTTTTTTCATTATCTTAAGGAAAGAAACATCGATTTTCGAGTGGATACGACACAAAATCAAGCTGTGAAAATTCTGAATCCGGTTAACATTAATCAATCGGTGGACTACAAAAAAGGATCATTGGAGGTCCAGGATATTTCGTCACAATCTGTGGGGTTTATCTGTGATCCTGCTGAGGGGGATGTGTGGTGGGATGTGTGTGCCGGGTCCGGAGGAAAGGCGCTTCATCTTGCAGATCTGATGAGTTGGAGAGGCCTGATATATGCGACTGAAACAGACGGAAACAGATTTCATGAGTTGAAAAAACGAACAGCCAGGACCGGGCAGAAAAAGATCTTTAAATTGATATCATGGAGCGGCAATGAGTTACCCTCTTTTTCACGAAAACCTGATCATGTATTGGTTGATGCGCCTTGCTCCTGTTCGGGAACCTGGAGAAGATCTCCGGAAATTCGCTGGTATCTCACCAAAAGGTCTGTCGAACAGTATGCAAATCTCCAGTTTGATATCTTATCACTTGCCGGCAGATCGATCCCCAAACAAGGCAAGCTGATTTATGCCACCTGTTCCATATTGAGGGAAGAAAACGAACTCGTCGTTCAACGTTTTCTGGAAGCAAATTCGGGATTTCAATGGGAAAGCATCACTTGCCCGTTTACAGGTAAAGTCTCCCCTCAGGGACTAAGAATCCAACCGCCGGAGGTTGACGGAAACTTCATGTATATTGCTAAGTTGAGGAGAGCATAAGTCACCGGAGGTATAAATCCTTGCGACGTTATAGCCATATAATGAAACCAGTGAGGCATTTTCATTTCTTCTCTTTTTTTCTCTTCTGTGTGGCGTTTTTCAGCATAAATGTGTCTGCAAGAACTTTGAAACACCTCGAAATACTGGTCACTTCGGATCTCCACGGTTGGTTATCCACATCCGACATATACCCTACTCACAAAAAAAAGGGACTTCTACACATACAGGATTGGATTCTCGATCAGAAATCAACAAACAACAATTTGATTCTCATTGACGGTGGAGATTTGTTGTACGGATCACCTCACTCCTTTTACTGTCGTCGTCTTCAGGGATGCACAGGAGAGAATAATCCTTTTTTTAAGGTTTTCAATGAACTTGGATATGACGCTGTTGTTGTTGGGAATCACGATCTGGATTTTACCCCCCTCTGGTCAAGTGAGTATCTGAAACAGGCTCGATTCAACTGGCTGTCTGCCAATATTTTCCGAAATGGCATACCTTTGTTCAAACCATATGTGAATCTCAATCGTGAAAATGTGAATGTAGTGATAGCCGGTTTCACGACCCCAGGGATACTTATGTGGCAGGAACAGGTTCGTCTGAACCGGATTGAAGTACTCGATTTGACAGAAGCCGTAGGTAATTGTCTGGATATAATAGAAAAGAAGGAGCAACCGGACCTGCTCATCGGGGTCTTCCATGCTGGATTGAATGCTTTCAGGGGCAATGAAAACAGTAAGCTAAACAGAATACCACCTTCAAATGACCTCAGGGCGGTTATCAAGAGATTTCCCCAATTTGATCTGGTTATATCCGGGCATGACCATTATCTAAACCCGCGATATACCGGCAGGAAAGTCCAATATATTTCCGGCACTCCTGTGATCAGTGGAGGAAGGTGGGGTGAAGCTGTTATCAAAGTTCGTATTGAATTGGAAGATTCCGGCTCAGAACGGCATGTGTCACTAATCCGGACAGAAACCTTTCATGCTCGACAAAGAGGTGCAACAAACGAAGAGTTTCGCAACATGACGGGTGAGGATTATTTCACCTATTTAAACGAAAAACTTCCCTGGCTGGTAGATTCATCATCAAACAAAAAGGCTTCGGAATGCATTAATAAGCTGATCGCTATATCTCATTCGGACAAACTTCCGGATGCCACTCTCTTTCCTGTCATACGAGTATCAGGGTTAGCGGGCAGAAAAGGGAAGATGCTGTCAAGAGCTGATCTGTTCAGATGGATCAGATATGATAATCGTCCGGTAACTCTCAGAATGAGTGCCAGGGATCTTTTCCTGTTGACTCATCCGAATCCTGAATTTGGATACAGGAGGCTTGCTTATAACAGGAAACTCTATTTATGGAGCAGGGATCAACTCGTACCGCAGCGGAGCTCATCGTTTTGGTTGGAGGGTAGTCAATTTGATCGGATCTATTCGGTTGCCATCAGTGACTATCATTTTCACGGTGGGGGAGGGATCGTTCGACAGGTATTTCTCTCGGAAAAGGATGTGCTGAGCAGGTCCGATTTTTATCTCAGGGACAGTCTTTTTGCGTATTTGAAAAAGCAGAAGTCGTTGCCTGATGAATGTGGTTTTTTGAAGTTCAGTCCGTTACCTTAGCTCATGAAGATCAAAGCTGAGCAGAATATCAATCTAATTCCGGGGGACTGAGAGATCAAAACAGATTGTGCATCGGATATAGTTAAATCTGGCCGATCAAATCAATTGTCTTGTGGGATTAAGCGCTTCAAAACAGTGATTTATGAACCATAACTGATCGGAAAAAAATAAATGGAGAGCAACATGGAAGACAAAATATCGAACGACATTGATTTGGCAGTTTCGCAAATCAAAAACTGCAGCAGGATAGTGGCGTTTTCGGGTTCCGGTATATCTGCAGAGAGCGGGATCCCGACCTTTAGGGACCCGGGTGGCTTATGGGATCAATTGGATCCTTGGGAAGTGGGTACGGTTCCTGGACTTCTCAGTGCTTTGGAATCGAAAAGTGATCAATTAAAACCCATATTTCTGAACATCTTGGATACATTTGAGAAATCGGAGCCAAATCAGGCACATATCGCTTTGAGTGAACTTGAAAAAGTCGGCAAACTCATCGGCATTATCACCCAGAATATTGATAATCTGCACCAGGATGCAGGAAATACCCGGGTTGTTGAGATGCACGGAAATCTGTTTAGAATGAAATGTCTATCTTGTGGTTCCGAGGAGACCTATGAACGTCAGTCCTTTATCTCCAAAACCCGGGAAACTATGAATCAAATACCTGCTTTTAATATCGACAATCTGCTAAAGTTGGCGGCGAGATGTAGCAAGTGCGGTGAGTTGACAAGACCGGATGTTGTTATGTTTGGGGAAGCGGTCCATCAACTCAGGGAATCTTATCAGTTAGCCCAAAGTGCCGATTTAATGTTGGTTTTAGGGACATCCGGGGTCGTGTACCCTGCAGCAGATCTGCCTGGTCAGGCAAAAGCAAGAGGTGCTGTTGTGATTGAAATTAATCCGGCTGAGAACGCTTTTGCCAGTATGACTGATGTTTATATCCCTTTGAAAGCGGGTGAAGCTCTCAAAGAGATCATGAACCGATACGGAATGACGTGATGACACGAGTTTTATGGGTTGGTTTTCTGCAAATGGTATCCTGTACTCCCCGGGAAAAAAAGTCCTTCCGGTTCAGTAAATGCCCGAAAGCCATAATATACCTACCGTTCAAATAAATCAGAGCCGAGGTTTGGTTGAGAGTTTGCCCCTTTTCTTTCCTGAATCAGCGATGAATCAAAAAATCGTTGATTTTCTCAGGTTTAAAATATATGGTGAAAGGGCTTATGGTTCTTGAGGATGTATTTATAATGAGAATCATTAGGGAGTCGGGGCATTCAGTATCATATTTCAACACTTCCCCAAGCTCAAAACCTGGTTATTCGACCGATATTATATGGTACCTTTGACGAGAACTGTCAAACACTAGTCAATTGAACAGAAATCTCAACCCCAGATTGGATAGTTCGGAGTATTCCTAAATGAGTAAAAAGGATCTTGTTAAAAGTGTGATCGATGGATTGATTGATCAAGGTAAGGACTTTCATGAGATAACCCAGGGTACCTTGGCTGAAATAGATGAACTGAAAGAAGTTAGCAAAACCACAATTAAGAGAGCCAAAAACGAGTATAAAAAAGAGAAAATAGTTGTTAAGAGCAATTATAAAGAGACACTTATTAAGCGAAAAATATATAAATATCTGGATCGCTATCCAAAGACAAATCTCAGTGAACTCAGGGAGGCTCTTCCGGAGATCCCTCCGGCTAAAGTCAGTGAGTATCACCTATTCTGGACTCGTAAACGGGAAAGGGCGAAACAGGACAAAGTTCAGAAAAAGGTAACGGTCAGTCCCCGCAAATTGAAGGAAATGGTTTTCAACTATCTGAATGAAAATGAAGAGACCAGTTGTGACCAGCTATTAAGAGTGTTTCCTGATGCGAATAAAAGCTCTGTCACAAGTTATTTCGGGCACTGGAAGAAAAAAAGAGCCAGTCATGAAAAAGGAAAGGAAGGGAGTCTTTACAATGTCATCTTTAGATTTCTCGACAACAACAGCGAATCAACCATCGATGATCTGAAGACTTCATTTGCGGATGTCCCGATCAAATCACTGGAAGTCTATCTTAACCTGTGGCAGAAAAAACAGGCTGAGAGTGTGGAAGCAGTGACGGAGAATCAGCAAGGATTAGAAGCGGAAAACATAATTATCGCAAAGAAGGGGTCTCGCCGGGGTAGACCCGGTAAGAAACCGGCAGGTTTGGCCCCGGTATCTCACAACATACCCACAGGTATTAATGCAGTTGGTAGAGCGGAGGATATTAACGAGATTGCGGTAAAGAAAGGAAGTAAAGAGCATAAGCTGATCGAGAAGCTGAGAAAGAAAATCGAGAAGCAGAAAATAACATTGACAGCTCTCGAGGTAGAAAACTCGATTTTGAAAGACAATATTTCTTCAAAACTGATAGATGATTTCGATTCAATGACAGAGCAGGAGTTAAAAGACGTCCAGGAGTTTGTGAAGACATATGTTAAGGGCATGAACGTTTAAAACACAATCCTCTTATCCCTTCAAAATATTGGTTTTCAGGTTGCATTGCTCTCGTTGTTACCTTCCTTCCTGAGAACCATCCTCCTGTTATTCTTCCTGTACAAATTCCCTTCCCGATAGAACTATTTTTTCACATGGCGATTTTTGAGTATGTGTTTTGCATGATGTTTATCTATCATTGGTCTATGCCGCCCAGCTGGGCAATGCTACCATATTCATCAGACACTTAGCAGGGTAAAAGAGTGGCGAATAAGAAGAATCAGTCCCTGGAAAACACGCCCGACCATTATATTCAGCAGATATCTGCACTCAAGAGTGAGCTTTATCTTGAAAAGGAACTGGTCAAAAAACTTAAAAAGACCCAGGAGGACTGGAGTGAATTGATTGAAAAGGTTCAGCCGACCATTAAGGCTCTGTCTGAAAAAATCAAAGAGTTAAGGATAAACCTGCATCTGAAGAATCAGGAACTCAACAACGTTTTGCAGAGCTTGTCCAACGGATTAATTGTCACTGATCTTGCCGGGAAGATTCAAACTTTTAACCGGGCAGCCGAGTCGATTACAGGATTTGAAACCGCCAAAGCGGTGGGGAATGACATCAATGAGCTTTTTAAACTGGACGTTATTCCGGACATGAATGATGATCGGTTCATTGAGCAGATAGAGGAAGGATATCAACGTCAGTTCACCTTAACCAAAGAAAATGACCAGGAACTGGTTGTTAAAAGCTCCACCATGTTGATGAAATCCGAAGAGAATGAGCTTCAGGGGATCATCATCAACCTGGTCGATATCACGCAATTGCGCAGACTGGAGGAGGAGGCGGAGAGAAAAAGTCGTTTGACTGCTATGGGAGAAATTGCCATGCAGGTTGCTCATGAATTGAGAAACCCCCTGGGGAGTATTGAGTTGTTTGTTTCAATGATGAAAATGGATCTTCAAGATGAATCCGAAGAGATGTCCTTGGCACTGCACATCAATTCGGCGACACGCAGCATGAATCATATCATATCCAATTTGCTCGAATATACCAATCCAAGACCGATCGTTCTCGACGAAATTGCACTCCATGAGCTGCTTGAGGAATTTGTCGGATTTTCGGGGTTCTCCGCAGAACAGTTGAATATCGAATTTCAATTAAAGCTAAAGGCAAGAGTGGATAAGGTGCTGGGAAACAGGGAACTGCTGAAGCAGGTTTTCCATAATCTTTTTGTCAACGCATGCCAGGCAATGCCGGAAGGTGGAGATTTTACGATATCAACCAAAAGCTATATTGAAAAAGATCCGGTAATTCTTCAGCGTTTAAACAATCAGATTGAAAGGAATAAACAGCCATTGGTGATGGTTGTTTTTAAGGATAACGGAAAAGGGATGCCAGAGGAAATCAAAAAGAAAATATTCGATCCCTTTTTCACAACTCGTGAGCAGGGGACAGGGTTGGGATTATCCATAGCTCATAACACGATTGCTTCCCATGGCGGTACGATCATTGTGGATACAAAACCGGAGAAGGGCACGGAGATCAGACTCCTTTTCCCTCAATACAAATCGGGCTAAGCTCACTCTTCCATGATCAGCCGAAATCCTGCGTCGGTTGAACCAATATTCTCCGGAATATACTTTTCCGAGCTGCACCGAATCTCTCTTTCACTGCTATCATAGCTGCCACCACGGATAACTCTCTGGTCCGTGTCTGAGCTGAAGAGATCAAAGAACCTGCCGATCAGCCCTTTTTGATCTTTTACAGTATAACGATCCTCAGTCCATTCCCACGTGTTTCCGGACATATCAAAGAAACCGAATACATTGGGCGCATAGAAGTCGACAGCTTTTATCCCTTCAGGAATCCGTCCCAGGCTGAACCGGGTGAAGTTTGCCTGATTAGGGTCGGGTTTCCCGGTCTCTGTTCCGTACAATCTATCGTTTTTTCCCGATCTACAAGCATACTCCCATTCAGCGCCAGTTGGCAGGCGAAAGGAATGGTCGCTTTTGTCATTCAAAGCTTCAAGAAATCTCTCCAGGTCAACCCAATTCATCCCGACGGCGGGATTTGTGTAATCTTTAAGGTTTGACGGTTGGGAATCCAGCATTATCTGGTTCCATTGCGCCTTGGTGACAGGATATTTGCCAAGCAGGTAATCGTCCAAACACTCTTCGTCAGAAGGTCTGTTACCTAATTTAAAACACCCCGAGTTTACTTCAACAAATCCCATTTTTCCAAAATCCGGAGATGAATACTCCAAAGTGGATATCAGTTTTTTTACTACTGTTTTTAGTTTCTGACTGACATCGGGGCTGCTCTGGTCATAAGGTATACTAAACCGGTTCAGATCCAGTTCATCGTCAGATATATAAATCAATCGAATCCCTTCCAGAATTCTTTCATCATCGCTGTCTCCTTTGGCGATGCGGATTGCCAGGATTCTACCGGTAAACTCGGCTTCTTCGAAGTATTCTACCAGGCGGTTTCTGAAGGAAGAGTCATATAAAAGCGAACTTGATTCTCCGTCTTTATTTTCAAACAGTTCCCATAACTCTTCAATCTGTTTGCTTTTCAGCATCCAGTTAATTATCTGCAGTTTTTGATAAGGCCGGGTTCCGTTTTTATTCTCAGTTCTTTTAAGCTCGTTGACAGTTTCGGCTATGGCGAGGTTTAAGACCTTGATATTGCGATAGGATTCGGTAGCTTCATCTACATATAAAGGCCCGATGACTTGAAAGAGACCCTCTTCATTGTCGGGTGTCCAGCTTAATGTTGAGGAGGAGCACGATCCTGATCCGATCAATGCAATGAGGGTGATGAGTAATGAATATAGGGAAGGTCTGGTCATTTTTTTACTCTTTGAGAGAGTCGATGGCTTCTTTCTTTTTTTGCATCAATTGCTTCGCGTCTTCCACATATTTCGAATTTGGGAACTCTTTGATGAACCAGTAGTATTGAAAGAAATTATCGATCTCCAAAGTGGTTTCCCAGGCCTTTTTCATATCAGGATCACCCAGGGTGTAATCACTGCGGAATTTATTATCTGTGACAAACTCTTTGGCTTCCTTAATGTACTTTCCTTCAGGATATTCCAGGATATATTTGAAGTAGTCCTTTAATGAGCGGAGTGACTTCGCAGCACTAAACAACGCCTCTTCGCGGAGGCCAATGATTGCCTCCCTGTTATTGCTCTCCGGGTATTTCGCAAGATACTGATCATAGACAGCTACTGAATGCACTGTTGTTGCGTTTTCGTACTCCAAAGGTTCAAGAGCGGATTTTGCCTGATCGGCAAATCGACCAACCGGGTATTGGATGAGATATTCCCTGTATTCCTGAATAGAGTTTGTCTCAATCGCCTGTTTGAAAAGGATTTCTTCTCTCAGTTCATTGGCTTCGCCACTAAGTTTACCCAGGGGATAATCTGCAAGAAAGCTGTCTAATGCGGCAACAGTGTTTTCTTCCTTGGCCGATTCAAATCGAAAGTTTTCTCTTAGCTCTTTAATCTCTGAGGCAAATCTTCCTTTTGGGTATTCAGTCAGATAGCTTTCAAAATCGGTATCCGATTCTGATTTAATAGCCTGCTGATATAATGCTTCCTCCCTGGCCTGTCTTGCCCTTTCAACAAAACTTCCATCAGGATATTCCAGCAGATACTGCTGATAAGAATCGGGTGTATCTTCTTTAAGTGCCTTTTGGAACCAGATTCTCTCCCTAAATATCGTCATCTCACGCGAGTGCTTGCCATTTGGATACTCAGCAAAATAGGTATCAATCATGTTGCTCAGTGAGAAGATATTTTGTGAACCCTTGTTTTCAATTTCAGTTTTCAGGTAGTTGAAGTATGCCGACTCTCTCAGGGACTTTATCTCTTCATGATAAGAAGATTCGGCATGTTTCTCCAGGAAGCTGTCGTATGCTTCCACACTGTTTGCGGTTTTGGCCTCTTCAAAATCGGTTTTGGCAGAAGAGCACCCGGACAGGATCAGTCCGGTTGAAATTAGAATTAAGAATAAAAGAACGGGAAGTGAGGGGCAGCGATATTTTATCAACATTGGGCATATTCGCATAAGCAGCAGGGGGTATAGTGTTGAGTTTGACTAATTGTACTCCTTGGTTTTCTTATCGGGCCTAATTCGTTCATGCTTTAATCGCCAGCTTTCGTAGTCCATCCCGGCTTTTCTTGCTTTTCTGTTACGGTATCTGAGGAGGAAACGAAATGTCAAAAAATAGGCTGCAATGGAAACCGGAATAGCATAAACAAGGCTTCCGACCAACATTGGAAGCCCCAGGTCCACCAGCAGAAATTTAGAACCTTCCACTACTGCTTGCAATAGATCGTTATCCGGGTTGGCAACTATGGAGGAGAATTGTGTCTGAAATACTTGAAAGCTTAAATCAACCGTCTCCAGCCCAAGAATGGAAAATACCATAATCCCTGTAACCAGAAAGGCGTAATAGATGAAAATAACTGTTAGCGGGTTGGAGATCCAAACACAGGCCGTTGCCACGATTAGATCAAAGCGAATACCCAGGATATATTTGAAAAACAGCCAGATGACAAATGTCATCCACATCTGAATGCCAGCCGTTGGGGTTAAGCCAATAAACAGTCCCAATCCCATTGCAAGAGCTACTTCTTTGATAGGAGCGACGCTCATAAGAGCCGGTTTTACGATATTGTCATAAATCTTTTTTTTAATTAGAGAGACTAGTTTGTGCATTGATCGAGATGATTACACCGGAATCGGAGAATTGGTTTTTATCCTGTTATCGGAATAGAGTATGTATTCAACGTCAGGAACTATGGCTGATTGAAAGGGTAAGCTCAATTATAATTCAAAGATTAAAAATAGGAAATGATCTTTAAATCCATCTACAGGAAGATATGGTTGGTGAGGATTGAGAAACAGACAGGCGTGACCGGAGAAAGGCGATTCATGGACTCATCCTTGTCATTTCGATCAAAAAGGAAGCAAGGCTCTTAGTTCCCTGCTGAAGGCAATCGCAAACAGGAAGAAAAACACCGTTATCCCAAGAACACAAAAGAAAAGAGGGGCTTCTCCGCTTCTGACACTTAGAAAAACAGTGCTCATGGAAAACTGGTCCGATTTGGTGGCCATTCCCGGCTGAACTTCAGTAGGTCTGTTCTTGGCAATCAATTGAAGTAGCCCGGCAAGAATTGCTGCACACACTATCCAAATAATCATTGATTCTTGAATGAATTCCATTTAATCCTCGTTCTGTTAGATGTGTAACTGGCCTGTTTGCTTCGAGATCATCTTCTGACACCAGATGGGAGATGCAAATTGCTGTCCAAGTGCCCCTTGAGATGCTTGACGCAGGCAGTTTAGTATGTCTCGTTGGCTTTTAGCGCATGGTTATTTAAAAGGAATATACAAACGCTTATCCAATTCTAATTTTTCGTCGTTATTGTAAGTATATGACAACCCAAATGCGAATGAAACTAAAACCTCAGCAGGCAGTTTTTTTATTCGCTTGTTTCAATTTGGTTTTTGTACAATAATGGGACATCGATTGTATGGAAGCTCCAGTGATTTGATATTAAATGCAAAAGATACTTATTCATTCTTTTCTTTCTCCGATTCCAATGCTGAGAGTCTTATGAAATATCGTATCTGTATGCTGATGTTGCTTAGTTTGCTCCTGTTGTCCGTGAATTTGTTAGCCTTTGATCAGGATGATCTGGATGGTTTGTTGGAAAACAAGGAATGCACTGACGGGACTTTCACTTCCTGTGATTTAAATGGTGCGCGACTGGTCGGCCTTGACCTGTCCAACGCAAATCTGGAAGGGGCTATGTTGAAAGGAGCCTATATAGAAAAAACGGTTTTGACCGGGGCAAATCTGGAGGGAGCAGACTTAACCGGTGCTGTTTTAAAATTTGTTGATCTTACCGGATCGACACTCCTGGATACCCGATTTGTCAATGCGAACTTACTTTTCGTGGATCTGTCTGTTTCAGATTTTCGGGAAGCCGCAGTCGAAGGTGCCTTTTTTAAAGGAGTATATTTAAAGGGATCCAAGTGCGGTGATGTCGATTTCGGTAAGATAGATACCGGTTTGATCGATTTTTCCGGCGCTTCCGGAATCAAGAAAAGTCGATGTGGCGCCGGATCTTTTGGGCGTTGCAAGTAGACCGAGAGAGTATCAGTCTCCATGCAACAATAGTTGGGTGATCTGATCAGACGTTTTATCGTTACTGTTTCCAAATGTCGCCCTGACCAAAGCTTCGTAAATAGAATCCCTGTTATTGTAAACGTCCGAATCGTCGATTGTGATAAAGATATTGCTGAGGATCGCCTGATTGTATTTTTCCAACAGATCCGGCTTCATTCTTAGCTGATCAAAATCGATTCGCTGCACATACAGCAAAACGATAGAGTTTTGAGACCTTTTTGGTTTGGGATTATTCTTGCAGATTGTATCCTTGTATTCACAGAGATCCAGCACCTCTTCTATGTTAAGTGTGGGTGGGAGACACAAAATGTTTCCTTTCACGTGCCCGTGCCAGATTTGGGAAAGCCTATTGCGTAGCCCTTCAATACTCTGAACTTCAGTTTTTTCAAGCAGGATTTCATCCACTTTACCCAGCGCAGGGCTGCAGCCTTTTCGATAACGCTCTGCAAGATAGGTATATGCGGCGTATACGTTTTTATCGGTGTGATCTTTGGCACCTTTTGTCGTATCAATACAGTATCCGCCTCGGCATAATTGGGGAAATCCATGTCGCTTTCTGAAGAAGGTTGAAGTCAATCCTGACACAATGGGTTTCTCGTTGGAGATGATTTCTGCCAGGAACTGGTTGGCCCGGTTCAGCATCGTTTTCTCTCTTTCCACCAGCGGAATATACTGGGTTTTCAGAAGAACTCGCGTCGATGGCAGGGCTTTGGACATGGCAACCTTTTCCAGGTTGGGTTCCTGTGATTTCAGGTATTGCAGATCTTCTACTTCTCCTTGTCGCTCCTTTTTGATGGCTTTTGCACCTTGATTAAAGTTAACCAGTTCCTTGGAAAGATCGTTAATCATATCCCGTTTTCTACTTTCCTGAATAAAAGTCTTGTAGTCCACGATAGCAGCCAGCTTTTCTTTGTCAGCTGAGGATTTGAAGCCGTTCAATGCCTCTATTAAAACAGATCTGAGATTTCCCAACTCGTTCTTGATCTCCTTGGGGATGTTTTCGGTCTGTTCCTGCAGGTTTTGAATCTCTTCTTGCCCTTCAGGATTTGCTTTGATGATACCAATGATCTTCAACATAAATTCGTTTTTGGCCACCTTCAATTCTTCCAGAACCAGTTCCTCCTGTTTTTTAAATAATTGGTTCTGAATCTGATTCATCTGTTGATAGATCTTCTGCAACATCCCCATCAAGCGGGTTAGGCGTATGGATTCATCCTTATGATATTCCAAATATTCCGACAATTTATCATCGGCGGTTTTGGGAGATTTAAACAGTTCACCGGCAGGAATTTTCTGCAGGTCTTCGAGTGCTTCTTTGAGGTTCTCCGTTAGCTGAGCAATTTCTCCCTTCAGTTTTTCTGTCAATGCAGGATCCGCCTGAAACGCTTCCAACTCTTTCTCTTTGTTGGCAAGAACTTCCGGCTCCACACCAAAAAAGCTCTTGGATTGTTTCTTGGAGTCGTCGATCATCTTTTGAAATCGATGCATCCAAAGCGCTTTTTGAAACAGGGTCGAATAGCTGAGAACATTGTTGAAGTAATTCAGTGCTGCTAAGTGAAGATGGACGAAACTCTGGAATATTGGTTGTGTTTCATTCAGCTTGGATTTATGACGCTGCAGGATTTCATTTTTTTGATCCTCCAGTTTGTCCGGCATTGCTATCAAAGTGGCTTCCAGCTCTTCGTCAGCAATCTCCTGTCCAAGCAGTTTCTCCAGCTTTTGTTTATGGACTGACAGTTTTTTTCTGACCTGCTTTTCTTCCTTTTCCAGATCGTCTATATTTTTCTGTTTTGCCGCCAACTGTTCCAAAAACATGGCGTGAATTCGTTCATAGAGCTTTTGATAGGCATCTTCCCGATTCTCCGGTTTTTCAATAAAGTCGAGCTCGTTTTGAAGTTGCTGTAATTTTTCATCTACTCGAAATGTGAGTTCCGCCAGGGTATGTTTATACTGGTGATGAAAGGTCTTGTTTAGCTCCCTGGCTTTTTGAAAGGTTCTCTGGGTGAAATCCCTCATGAATTTTACAAAATAGAGTTCGTCCGTTTCATTCTTGTTGGTCAGGATTTCCGGAGAGAATACACTCGACAGATCAAATGCAGGGAAAGCTGCATATTGATAATTCACGATCTGGTTTTTCGGGCTGCTGTACACCATCAGATCCGGCTCAAACAGTTGATCATCAGAATATTTTTTAATGTTATTGTTATAAAACATCACCTTCTCTATTTTCAGAAGAGCCTTTTGAACCAAATCGCGTTTTTTAAAAAACGAGAAATTCTCACTGATGAACTGTTTTGTCTTGTCATCCAGCCTGCTCTCTTCCTCTTCCATCTCCATTTGGAATTCTTCTTCCTGATCATCAAAGTCCGGAACAGCTTCAACATCCAGATCTCCCTTTAAATCATTGTAAAGGCTTAATTTAAAGAAATTGTCCATGTAGTCGGTCAGGGATTCCAATTCATCGATAAGCGATTTAAAGGTCTCCGGTTTTACAGTTGACGGATCGTTGATGATTATAAAATCCCTCATTTCCTTGGAAAGACGCAGGAAATTGTGTTCGGTAAAATCCGGTGATCTTGAGACATCAACTATGTTTTCAAAGATCTTTTGAAGCTCTTTAAATTCCTTTTCAAAGAGTTTTGAAGTTGTTTCCCGGTTATTAATATCATCCGGAGCAAACCCAAGGCTCTTGACTTCAAGAGGTATCAGCCCGAGCAGATTCATGCTGGAAAGTGCAACATATGAAGTCAGATCGCCGGAACAGACGTTTCTTGCTGAAAGCAGCCCCAGTTCCCCTCTTGCCGTCAGAATCTGTCGAGCCTTCTCATATTCGGTATAGCGGGAGGCAAAAAAAGTTTGAATCTGTTCGAAATTGGAAGCGCCCCTGTTAAAAGCGATTAACTTATGGATGAAGACAGATCGTTCATCTTTAAATAATTTCAGTTTATTAAATCTGGCGATGTGGTTCTCATCGGAGCCGATCCCGCGGGAAAAAATAATTTGCTGGGTATCCAGATTGACCTCGATTGACGTGATCTGATCAAGTCTGACGTCAACCGGGGTTTTACCTACCTTAAGGGAGAAGAAATCAATATCGCTTATGTTTAGGTGCTTCAGACCGATATCATGGGTGATGAACTGGTTTGAGGCAATGAACTCCCCTTTTACCGAAATTCCCAAAAGGTTTTTTGATTGTGAGGAAGCAACCTTGAAGCTTTTGATATCCCTGATTTTGAAAAACAGCTTGTTTTTTGAGCGGACGAGCTCACCACCGGATGCTTTGAATTTATTGAAGTAAGGAACTGCAGCTTTCAGCTTTCCGATGGAACTTTCCATAACCTGTGGACGCCCGCCTTTGGTGATATTAAGATGAATATCAGTAAAGAAGGGTTTATCGAGTACAACCGGTTCTCGAATGGATTTTTCAACTTTATCAAGCTCTCTCGATTTGCTGATCGTCTGCCAGGCCCTTGATGAGCGATCATCGAATACTTCAATTTTCCTTTTTGTACCGTCAACCACGCCCCCGTTAAGAAAATCAGCCAGATATTCCGTCAGCTCATCATATGAAAAATGGGTTACCACCTGGGGCTTGAATTTATAATCGAAGTTCAATTCAAAAAGTATATCCAGGTAATTGAAAATGTTTTTGGTTGTGATGTTGCCCAGCAGGTAACCGAAGACATCTCCTGGCGTGCTTTCGACCAGCTTTTTCAGATCTTCGTTGAAACCTTTTGATATCTTCTGGTTGAGATTCATGTTTTTTAAGGCAACCAGAGAATCGAAACCCCGGGGCATATACTGATCCGAAGCACTTCCGTTAAAACAAACCAAATCCATCTTGCTGGACATTTCTGCCAGGTTCATTGGTTTCTTTTTTAATTCCTGTCTTGCGGTGCGCAAGAGTTCAGACAACGCTGCGTCATCCAAAACGATTGACTGGTCAAAAAAGTGCTTCATATCTGTTTGTTAAGATCTTAAATCGATTCAGTTGAGTAACAACAAAGCAGGTGACTATGAAAATCTATGTATCCGGGAACAGAAAATCTCAACACATTCCGTCCAGGCTCATGACAATGAATAAAACGGCGTTAGTGAAGTCTATAATTCCGATTCATCAGCGATAGGTGAAGGTGAATCCGTGTATCGCTTGTGATAAAGGTCTACAAATGTCAGAAAAATTGAAATGATAAGAGGACCGTAAAATATGCCGGGAACTCCAAAGACGACCAATCCCCCGACAATACTTAAAAACACCGCGGTTGAACTGATTTCTGCGCGATTTCCCACAAAAAAGGATTTGAACCAGTTTTCCACAAACAGCGATAAAACCGTACAATAGATAAACAAAACCAATGCTGCGATTGGGCTTCCGGTGACCAAAAGGTAAAGGCAAACAGGTACGTAGACAATGGATATACCGACCAAGGGGATGAATGCCAACACAATCATCATGGTTGTCCATAAAGTCAGCGATTCAATGCCTGCAATCCAAAAGCCAACTCCGGCCAGCAATCCCTGAATTATCGCTCCTATACCGTTCCCAATCAGCGTAACCTGGTTGATCTGGTTAAACCTTCTGATAACCAGCTCTTCCTCATCGTCAGGAAGTGGTGAGAGTGCCAGGGCAAAAGCTTTAATTCGCGGACCCTCCACCAGCAAGGTAAAGATGACGATGATCATAATGACAAAATGCAGAAAGAAAGAGAAAATATTGCTGATCCATGAATTAATAATGTCAAAGACGGTAGAACTCGCTTCCTTGGATGTTTCTAAAATAATATTTTTAAAAGTGGCAAGATTGAATTCCAGGCCTATGGACTCGAACAACTCCTGCAAAATCTGGGGAGAATACTTAAATCCGAACATGATCGATTCAAGGTCTTCGTCAGAAAGATAAGCTTTAATGGTTTGGTAGAGTGCCAAGGCTTCTTCCGAAAGTTTGATGATAATGAATATGGAAGGAAGAAATATGGCCAGTATGATAATGAGGCAAATGATAGTGGCAGATACTCGGGGATGATTCAGCTTTTTATTAATTACGTCCATCAACGGATAAAAGGTTCCTGTCAGAATCCCGGCGAAGATGATGGAAGACAGGAATGGCCATACCATCAGCCCTATCAGATAGAATAATACGGTGTATCCGACAAAAAATACGATAATCGAGTGCTTGGAATCATTCATTGATCGATATGCAGAATAGCCTGTTTACCGGCTTTGACAGAATAGATCGTTGATATCAAAACGGACAAGTATATTTAACCAAAATTCTCCCATATGTATGTGAAGAATACAATAGGATTTCAAGAAGCGTTTTCCGGAACTAAACCACAACAGAAGATGAAATTGAACCCTGCTTTTTGGTCGTTAATATTTGCTATGTTTTGATTTAGACGACAGCCAGATCATAGAACTGATCCGAAACCCATCATCACTGACAACCTGTAAACCTTTTCAACAGTCGGTGTTCCTAATAACCGGTTTTAATAATCCAATTGACTTCCTCGGAGCCGATTACTATGATCGTATCAAGTCGGACACTGAAATGTTTACCATCACTCCAAAATCGAGGTTGTCGAAAATGAAAACAAAAATCAGGGTGCTTTTGGCTGTATTATTGATGTCAGTGTTATCTGTTTCAGCACAGGCGGCAATAAAATATGGTGAAGCAGTCATAAAAAAGGGCAATGTTGTTATTGTTCGTAAAGGTAGAATGTATCTCTACACAAAAAAGCACAATCCCGTTGTGGTATATGAAAACGACACGATCAGAACTTTGAAAAACTCGGCATTGACCCTAAGTAATCTGGACCAAAACAGGGTGATCCTGGGGGCAAACGCCATCATGCAGGTCAAAGGCTGGAAGAAACATAAAAAGCAAGGTAAAATCCGCATGCTGTTTGGAAAGTTCAGGGCAAGAACAGCGCAAATCAAGAAGAATCGCTCCCTGAACATTAGAACGGCAACAGCGACAATGGGAATAAAGGGATCCCTCACCGATGGTAATACGGATGGCGATTTCAGTTCAATGTCCAACAGGGGCGGGAGTATGACCATTACCGACAATCAGGGGAATGAGAGCGATGTCCCCCTGGGACAAATGGGATTTTTTGTTGATGGGCCGGGTGGAGGAATGGAGCCCGATCCGGACTTTGACCCCGCCAAAACGGAAGATGAGCAGGAGGGTAGCGGTTTGGGATCCCTTGATACACCTGACTCCAAAAGTGTGGAAATACCGCCCTTTATTCAACGGGTAATTGAAACATACGTTGTGGAAGTTGCCGGAATCACGGACGAAGACATCCTGTCCGATATTGCCGATGGCAGAGCCACTCCGGAGACCATTGATATTCTGAATGACATAATCACCGATGCACAAAATACCTTTCAGGATACAAATCCCAAAGTTAACGTAAACATTAAAATAGAAGACTAACCAGGTCGCTAATGTCCACATTTTGAAAGGAGATTGTTTTGAAATCCTATCTATTGATATTGTTGAGTTTGTGTTTGATGGGGACATTTCCCTTTTCTTCCGTTCTGGCACAACAGGAGGAAAATAAGGCCGCCCCTGAAATTCTGACAACAGATCTTGTCAGACGACAGAGAGTGGATGTCTCCCGGATGGAGGTCAGCTTTGTCATTTACGATGACGATACCATCGCCGAGGTTACCATCAACGGCAAAAAACAGGAGTTTGTAAGGGCAAATACACTCACCATTGAAACAACGCTTAATTTCCAGAGAGGTAAAAATATCGTCACGGTAACTGCCAAAGATGATATGGGAAATGAACGTGTTAAGAACTACCTGGTAGCATATGGCGTAGATGTGGAAGAGGTTGACAAAACTGTAGAGAAAGCTGAAGAGGATGCCGGTTTGAAATGGAGAATCACCGGTGATATCAGGTACAATGCCGACAGCAATCCTAACAACGATCTCGGTCTGCCGGTAGACACTGGTGACTATACCCTGGAGGGACAGATTTCTGATGATGATCAGGCGGATAATCAGACAGTTGTAAATCTGTTGGGAATGATGACTTTCGGTGATATTGTTGGAATAGTGGGCTATTCCCAGAGTTCCTACTCCAAAGAACTATATGAATCGTTAAAATCGAACATCTTAATTTTGGGTGCCACCTATGTCCCCAAAGCAAACGAAGACGGTCTTGCAGCTAAGTATACCTTCCTCGATATAGCGATGGGATCGGAAGCTTTCGCCCAGTATCATGTTATCAATCTGGGTTATCAATTCGGCAGGCAAGAAAAGGAAGATGGGGTTACGCGACATGTGTTCGGATGGACTTACAATCACAAAGCATTTGCCGACTCCGATCTGGAAGCAGGGAATACCAATCTGCTTGGATGGGAATACACCAATCTCGATGCTGACAAGCTCGATTTCTTTAAAAGTGTTATCGCCTACGGAACAGGATCTGATGGAAGCGAAGCAACGGAATATGCTGCTTTCATGATGGATTTTGACTGGTCCAATAAATGGGAATTCGGGCTGTTGCAAGGCATCGGACTGGGGATTCATTACAAGGAATTTCCAAACCAGGATCCGCTCTCTTCAGATTTCGGGGATTCCAGGATCGATATGCCATTGCGGTTTTCCTTCAGCCTCGGCTGGGCATTTAACAACGACTGGTCATTGGGTTATAACTATGATTACAAAATCAATATTTCGACCAAAAGCCCGTCTTACAAAATTGTTAACGGCCTTCAGTTGAAAGGTGGTTTTTAACCGATCAAAAGAAAGGAATTTACTATGAAAAACAAGACTAAAACCTATTTATCCTGGGTGATTGCTATGTTGCTGTCTTTGTCCCTTTTTGGCTGTAAAGGGTCAGATTCGGATACGGGAGGCGTCATGTTGACAATTGATATCAGTGCTTTAAAGCAGCAGTTGCTGACAACCTCCAATGAATCCGCATCGACAGGTCCGAGCATGCTGGAATCTCCCGACACATCTCCGGCACAAAATACGGTTAAAACGCTTATGATCGCGCCAATCACCTATTCAAACCATGGTGAAGCCTACTCCATGGATAGTTTTGATAAAGATGCTGAAGATGATTTTGAGAATGACGCCGCCAACTCCATCGACTATCTCCAGTTCATTCAACTGCCAACATCCCGGGATACAGTGGAAGTTACAGTCCCGGCGATTTCAGATGGCTGGCAACTGCTTGCTGCCGCAACCAGCAATAAGGTGGAAGAGGTTGGTGACCTGGGTGATGATGGAAATGACGCGTCTCTCGTTTACGTAGGGTTTACCGAGCAGTCTTTCACGTCGGCCGAAGACTTCAGGGATGCCGGTGATGTGGTGCTGACGCTCAAACGGCATTGTGATCAGGACGACGATGATCAACCAAAAGGATGCGCAACCTTCGACGGACACAAGGAAGCCATCGTCACTGATGCCGTGGAAATTCACGGTGTCAAGATCAATGGAACCATGCAGTCTTCCAGCAATCCCTTTCCCTGGATTGTGAGATCCGGTCCTAGTGGTGACGAAATCAGCGCAGCCGATGCAGAGGCAAGGTTAAACGGGATTGTTGGTCTGTTCGGAAATGCATCTTCAATCACCAATATTACTGTGCTTTCAACTCATCAACTGAGTGCTGTCAACGACGGTAACAGCGATTGTCGGAATCTGACAGCGAGCGATGCAACAGCGGATTTTATTGAAAATTGTACTTCAGATGAGATGGTACAAGAGGCGACGAGAGCTTACTAAAATCTGAAACAACGGGGGAGCCGGAGATTCCGCGCCTGATAGCAGATTTCAGAACCGGTTCCCCTTGTCATCATACCGAATTTCGGTTTTGGGATTCCCCATCTCATCGAAATAGATCATCCCTTTGTAATACCCTTTTCCGGCCAGGCTGTTCGGGATGTAATATCGTTCTTCCTTTCGCTTGTTTCCTTTTCGGTCGTGATAGACAACAACCTTGTGATACCCCAATAACTTGGCTTTTTCAGTCGTATATATTCCTTCCTGGCGAATTTCGTTTCCCTGTTGATCGAAGTGTAGAATGATTTTTTTTACATGGGTGTTTTTAATGTGATCTTTGGACATCAACCAGGTTTCGGTTTTTTTTCTCTCATTCCGATCCAGTTGGATGATTGAGCGGGTGAACTTGAGATTTTTGGTATTCTGTTCGGTGTTGACGTATTCTTCTCTTGTTTTACGGCCATCCCTGGCATAGTAGAATATGGATTTAATAAAACCGGACGATTCGGCCTCCCGTGGCGTGAAGATTGTTTCCATGCTTTTTTTCAATCCCCTTGGGTCCAGGTCGATTATAGATTTGGCAACTCCATTCCGGGAAGCGGCATCATCTGAGTAGTGTTTCTCCGCTCTAAACGGACGACCACTATTATCAAGAAAGTATGTGGAGCTGACAATTCCATCTGTTTCTGTTTTTTCCGGCATGTAGAACTCATCATATCGTGTTCTTTTGCCTACGACATTATAATAATGTATGACTTTAAAATAACCGAGGAACTCTGATTTCTTCCTGGAGTAGGTACGGATTTCTTTGATAATCCTGTCCTTCAAATCCAGCAGTGTTTCTTTTTTATTTTCAAACTCTGGCTCATCGGCTGATAATGCTAAGCCCGATGACAGGATTATAGTAAAAATTATCAGGCAGACCAGTCTTTTGGCACTCATTTGTATGATTGTAATATAGGCTGATTTAATCGTTTAAACAGAGCAAACTGTTTCGGATTGGTCGTTCCAAAGCAGTCTGCCTTTTGAGGATTGGTATAGCATGGAGTATACCAATTTTCTGCGGAAGGCAATATCAGATTAGCGTAAACCGCTTCTCTTTTTCTCGATGGAGGTTTTAAACCAAGAGAAAACTGTCTCAAACGGGATTTTCATCATCCCGTTTTCGTCCAGATATTCCTCAAGCTTGCCTTTTGAATCAAGATAGTCTCTCAACTCGGTCATCATGTCATCCATGGTTCCCATATCTTCTTCTTCGAGAACCTCTGGTATGCGATCGACAATATTTTCAGGATTATCTTTCAAATTTCCAGTCGTAATATCCTGCATCAATTGTTCGAATTTACTAAGCGCAGCCATCTTCACCATTTCTATTGGATTATTGGAATCAAGGTTTTTTCTGTTATAATGACTTCTTAATGGGTTCATCTCTAATGATGAACATCATAATCCATAAAACTGTCGTTAAATAAAGAAAAAAGGAGTTTGGGAAGATAATCCAATTTCAGTTGATGAGTTTGAGATCGCTGAGCTATTGAATATCTTGTCTGATTCAATAAAAAGCGAGCTTTGACAAAGCACTATGATATCTGATTCAAATCCCGATTTTCAGAATTTTTCATTGTAACAATGGCGGAATAGAGATAAATAGTGAAGTTACAAGGTTTACTGCCGAGGGACTTAAACCTGTTTTATTGAATTGTGATCTTGAGAACTTCATGAACCTATACAATTTACCAATCCATACACTTCACGCCAAACGACTGCGCGGCGATATATGCACTGCCGACATAGCTGAGTCGATCCTGCAGAGGATTGATGAGACTGAAAACGTTATTCATTCGTTTATCAGCCTGCGGAACGAAGAGATACTGGAAGAAGCCAGGGCTGCGGATCGGAGGATTCAGGATGATGCTTCTGTCGACGAACTGGAGGGCATGCCGATTGCAGTAAAGGATTTGTTCTCAACCCGTGGGATTAAAACAACCTGCGGTTCCAGGTTTTTAGAGAATTATGTTCCTCCATACGAGTCTACGGTCACTCAACGATTGCTTGATGTCCGGTACAATCTTGTTGGCAAGACCAATATGGATGAATTTGCCATGGGATCTTCAACAGAAAATTCCGCATATGGTGTTACCCGCAATCCCTGGAATACTGAATGTGTTCCCGGAGGATCATCAGGAGGCTCTGCAACAGCAGTCGCTGCGGGGCAGGCGTTAGCCGCCATGGGATCTGATACCGGGGGGTCCATCCGACAGCCGGCATCGTTTAACGGAATTGTGGGAATCAAGCCCACCTATGGCAGAATCAGCCGGTGGGGTATGATTGCCTATGCCAGTTCTTTTGATCAGGCCGGTCCGCTTACCAGGGATGTGGAAGATGCTGCACTGATCCTGGAAAAAGTCGTTGGTTATGACGATAAAGATGCCACATCACTCAGGTTGCCAACACCCTCATTCAGGAAAAGCCTGGGACAGTCGATCAAGGGATCAAAAATCGGGCTGATTAAGGAGATCGATTTATCAAGTTGTGATCCGGAAGTGATCCGGGTGTTCGAAGAGAATCTGGAAGTATTGAAAGAGGCCGGTGCCGAGATTATTGAAGTCAGTATTCCAAATATCAGACACGCAGTGGCAACTTACTATGTTATCGCCCCCTGTGAAGCAAGTTCAAATCTGGGTCGGTATGACGGTGTGCGTTATGGTTTGAGGGCAGATGACCCGGAAGGCTTGATAGATATGTACGAAAAGTCCAGGGATGAAGGATTTGGCAAAGAGGTGAAGATGCGGATCTTAATCGGTACCTTTGCTCTATCTGCCGGCTATTATGATGCTTATTATCTTAAGGCCCAAAAAATCCAGAGTTTGATTCGCCTCCAGTATCATAATGCATTTCAGAAAGTCGATGCCATTGCAATGCCGGTTGCGCCCACTCCTGCTTTCAGGATAGGCGAACAATCGGATAATCCTCTGCAGATGTATCTTGGGGATGCCTTCACTATTCCGGCTAATCTGGCCGGATTGCCCGGAATTTCAATTCCGGGAGGCTTCAGCAAAGAGGGGCTGCCTATTGGTTTTCAAATGCTGGGTGGCAGTCTCCAGGAAGAGAAACTGATTAAATTGGCCCATTGCTTTGAACAAACTGTTAACTTAAATTCACCCGACCTTGTGGTTTAGTACAATTATGGAAAAAGAATTCCAAGCACTTGAAAAAGCGTTTCATCAAACCCTTGACACCATTAAACAGGTTAAAGATCTGGAAGGGGTTAAAACACAGTTTCTTGGAAAAAAGGGGAAACTGACAGGAATGATGAAGCAGTTAAAAGACTTGTCAAACGAAAAAAAAGCGGAAATCGGAAAAAAAATCAACCAATTGAAAGGTGAATTCCAAAGTAGCATCCAGGAAAAGAGCAACGCCTTAAAGAAGACCGAATTTCAGCTCAAGATGGAAAACGAATGGATCGATATTACTATCAATCCGTACGAGAGTGACAGCGGTAGCATTCACCCGATCAGTCTCGTACAGCAGAGGCTTGAAGACATATTTGTTGCGATGGGTTTCAGGGTTTTGGATGGGCCGCATATCGAAACCGAATACTACAATTTTGAAGCCCTTAATATTCCTTCCTATCATCCTGCCAGAGATATGCAGGATACCTTTTATTTCGAGGACGGGCACCTGTTACGCACTCATACCTCGCCAATTCAGATCCGAGGTATGGAAACGGTCAAACCGCCGTTCAGGATAGTCGGCCCCGGTAAGGTTTTTCGCTGTGAACGAACCGACGCATCCCATGATTCCTGTTTCCACCAATTTGAGGGAATGATGGTGGATCGAAACATTTCTGTCGCACACCTTAATTACTTCATGAAGACCATGTTGGCAGAAATTTTCGAGAGCGAAGTGGAAGTGAGATTAAGACCGGGCTATTTCCCCTTTGTTGAACCGGGATTTGAACTGGATATGCTTTGCCTTCTTTGTAAGGGAAAGGGGTGTAAGTTCTGCAAACAGGTTGGATGGATTGAATTGATCGGTTGCGGGATGGTCCATCCCAATGTTTTAAGATCCGGGAATATTGATCCGGTGGAGTTCTCGGGATTTGCCTTCGGTTTGGGAATTGATCGACTTGCCATGATGAAATATGACATTACGGATATACGACCTTTGCATGGTGGGAATCTCAACTTTTCCAGGTTGTTTTCGGTGAGCTAGGACCTGCAAGGTTGTATCATTATCACAGTTCTTCATCCGATATCATAAGAAATCAAAATAAGGATACCCTCAATATTTAACACCCAAAACAGTATTCAGGATAATAACAACGAATTTTATGAAAATCTCTCTTAATTGGATTAAAGATTTTGTTGAAGTAAAAACAGACATGGCTGCCAGGGATCTGGTCCAGACCATCACCATGTCGGTATGCGAAGTTGAAGGCTTTGAAGAGACAGGACTGCACTTGAAAGAAGTGTATGCAGCAGAGGTTTTGAGTATCGAACAGCACCCGAATGCGGACAAACTGAGCCTTGTCACAGTAAATCATGGAAAGGGAACCAGCCGGGTTGTTTGCGGCGCTTCCAATTTTGTAGTCGGCGATATTGTTCCTTATGCAGGTGAAGGTGTAGCGCTGTCAGAAGATATGATCATCAAGAGAACAGAGATCCGGGGTGTGGAGAGCTTTGGTATGCTTTGCGCTGAAGACGAGCTGGGGTTTTCCGATGATCATTCCGGGTTAATGATTCTTGAAAAGGGAATCGCACCTGGAACTCGACTCGCTGATATCTATCCCGATCAACTGGATCTGATCATGGAGATCGACAATAAATCCATCACCCACCGACCAGATCTTTGGGGACATTATGGCTTTGCACGTGAATTCGGGGCGATTTTTCGAGTGCCGGTCAAAGAAATCAAGTTGGATATGGAATTCATTTCCGGCGATGGAGAAGGAATCATCAGGGTTGACGTCTTGTCAGGAGAGCTGGTTCCCAGGTTCACCGGCTTGTCAGTAGGAGATATTCATATTGTCGAAAGCCCTCACCGGATTAGACATCGCTTGACCAGAGTGGGTCTGCGACCCATTAACAACATGGTTGATTTAACCAACTATGTTATGCTTGAGTTGGGACAACCCATGCATGCATTTGATGCTAATCGTATAGCCGGTAAGGAACTGATCGTTAAAATGGCGGAAAATGGGACGAGATTAATGACCTTGCATCAGAAGGAGGCTGAGCTGGGAGAGACCGATATTACGATTTGTGATGCCAATGGCGCATCAGTCGTGGCAGGTGTGGTCGGAGGAATGGATACCGGAGTCTATCCCAGTACATCGGCTGTGTTTCTGGAAGCAGCTAATTGGGATCCTGTCAGCATCCGAAAAACCTCAACAAGAATAGGGCTTCGAACGGATGCCAGCAAACGATTCGAAAAATCTCTTGATCCGGAATTGACCCTGATCGCTGTTCAAAGAGCGGTGGAACTAATGAAACTTACCAACCCGGATTTAAAAGTTTGCGGTCCCCCGGTCGATATTATCAATAAACCAAATAAACCTATTCGGATCGAGACGGATACTGAATTTATCTGCCGAAGACTGGGAAAGGCTATTGATGACAATGAGATAGTAGAAATTCTTGAGTTCCTGGGATTTGGTATTGAAAAAGATGGAAAACAATTGCAGGTAGATGTCCCTTCCCACCGACGCACAAAGGACGTATCCATTCCGGAGGATTTGGTTGAAGAGATTGGTAGAATTCACGGATTCAACAATATTGCTGCCCAGGCACCCATGTTTCCTATTGAGCGTCCGGTATTTAATCATCAGCACAGGTTTGAGCAGGAAGCGAGGGCCGTATTAAGCAAAAGTCGCTATCATGAGGTTGTGAACTACCCGTTAACCTGTCAAAAAACTGAAGATCCCTACAAGATCAAGGCTGGTACGATTATGAAGCTCTTGAATCCGGTTGCGGATCACCAGGACCAGATGAGGACTTCTCTATTGCCCCATTTTATGCAGACAATCCTGGAAAATCAGAAAATTACATTTGACTTCAAGGTTTTTGAATTCGGCAGAATCTATTGGAAGAACAGTGCAGGTGAGATTGAAGAGCCAAGACAACTAATTGTCGCATCTTCTAAAAAGCAAGGTAAGGCGGGCGATGCCTTTTACCAGATCAAACATGACATATTGAATCTGTTCTCCAAACTTGGTATCGCCAACGTATCATGGTCACCACTTGCCAACGAAGATCGTCGAGATTATCAACACAAATATATTTCAGCAAAGATCAATGCCCAGGACGCTCAGATAGGTGTTCTCTACTCTTTTTCTCCGGAATTTGCTGATGAGTTCGGAATAAAAGAAGATGTCTGTATCGCAGAACTGGCGTTCGACACCCTCTTTGACATGACGAAAACGGATTACCTGTACCAGGATCCACCAAAGTATCCTGCTGTGAATTTTGAGTTATCCCTGCATGTTCCGCGGCGGGTATTCTTTCAGGAAATCCGTGATAACATATTTGCTGTCAGTCCACTGGTTCGGAGAGTGGAATTTCTTGATGTCTATTATCCGAAAGACCTCGATGATGTAAAATCCTTATCGGTTTCTATTGAATTTCGTTCTTCCGAGAAAACGCTTGATTCCGATGAAGTCAGGGATATTCAGGATAAGGTTGTCGCTTTGCTGGCTGATAAGGGATTCAAACTGCGCGAGGTATAAAAGAGCTAGGCTTATGGATGAACTCGATGTGTACACGATCACAATCGTCAGAAATATTGGAATTCCCATCTCTTTTACCATCAAAAGATGGAAAGTGATTTTTCTGTTCATTACGCTGCTTCTTTTTGTTTTCTTGTTGATTGCAGGCTCTGTAGATTATATTTTCCTGAAACTCGAATCAGGAGACCTTGCCAAACAACTGGTTTCCACCCGTCAGAAAGCAGAAATTCTTGCCGAACAAATTGCAAAACTGGATCATAATAGATATTGGGTGAATCCGGAGACAAAGGGAAAGGAGATTACGGCCGCAAGGCAAGAGATAATCACCCAGTCGGATTTTTCCACCGAGGGTATCTGGGTTACTAACAGATCGACATTTTCCGAAGAGGAGTTTCAGGAAGGGAGATTTGTGGAGGTCGAACAATTCGACGCTAATGTCAAAGGTGACCTTCTTAGATTGACCGTGAAAATCAAAAACACCTCCAATCCTCCACAAGTGGTCGGGGGATATATCTGTATTACGCTTGTGAACGATGACCAGTCTCCGGCAGTCTTTCAGCCGGTAACGGGCGGAGACTTGGGGGATAATGGCTTTCCTTCAAGTTATAAATCGGGCAAGGCTTATAAAATCAGCCGTCGAAGCAGTACGAAACAGCTTAAGTTCAGCTTGACCGAAGTTAACGAGTATTATACAAATGCCATGATATTCCTGTTCTCTTACCAGGGAAGATTGCTCAACAAGAGTCAATACGACCTGCAAAAAGAGATTTTTTTAGAGTGATCACCAGCAACAGAATGAAAGACAAAAACAGTTATGATATTTCCGGTCTGTTAGGTGCCGGCAGCCGATTCGAAGGATTGATTCGATTTGATGGAACCATCAGAATCGACGGTGCAGTTTATGGACAGATCATCTGCAAGTCGGAAAAACCCAGCATGGTTATTATCACAGAGCTTGCCACTGTCGAAGCAGACATCATTGCGGATATTGTCATCATTTCCGGTAAAGTATCCGGGAATATCAAGGCGACAGAAAAACTGGAAATTCATGCCCCCGGTCGATTGGAAGGACTGGTATACACCAGCGATTTCAGTATTGAAGATGGTGCCTTGTTTCAGGGGGAGTGTATCATGATTCGCCATCTAAGTTCGGAAGATCGCCAATACCTGAAAATGGAAGGATTCAACGATATCCACCAGTATTTACACCACGAAGATCGACTCGCTCTCGATTCGCCAGCCAATGATTCTTCAATAATTGAGCTTTAGCTCCTATTTTTATTGTTTTTCCCTTATACCGGCAAGAGTCTTGCTTTTCCATAAATATCGCTCTTCGGTATGGATACAAAACGGGTAAAACAATGAAGAATCCAGTCAATAAAGTAACGCTTACCTTAACGATATCCGTTGTTTATATAATATTGCCTTTGCTGGTTCTGGCAGCAGACAATATTCTGGAACAGGTCGGTCACAGCACTCCCGCCGTCAACCAGGCTGTTTTCACGCTGGTCAGCAAGAAAAAGCCGGATTACGAGATAGTGGAAAACCTGAACAAGCAGGTATTTGTGATCAAGCTTCGGAATACTGTTCTCGGCAAAGTCGGCGAGATGACCACCTATGAAAAATCGCTGGTTATGGGATATCAGATTACAAAGCTCGGTTCCGATGAGTACTGGGTGAAAATCAGGACAAGGATTCCCGGACTACTCTATCGCGTCAACATGTCTAAAAAGACACCCAACTCACTTTCCATCATTTTCTATACCAAGAAGAAAATCGAGGATCTACCCGAAGGAATCGAAATCACCAATATACTTAGGGAGTTGAATCCTGATTCCGAAATGATCTACGTGTTTTCGAAAAAGCCGATTCAGCACGACCTGGTCAAGGAAATGGGAAAACCAGGCAAGATCATGAAAATCAGGTTGTACAATGCCTATTTGAAAAAGGGTTTAATTGTACCCGGTGCGCAAACCGATATGCTCACAAGCATTAAATACGAGGAACAAGGAAAATACATAAACCTGGTTTTAACTCCCAGGACTTATGCTTTGCAGATCACGAAAAAAATCGAGATTGATCCGTTCCGGGTAGTTTTCACGGTGCGCGAAAACAAGAAGGTGAAAGTTACCGATCCCGACGAGGACCAAGCACAGCAGGAACAGAAACTGGCGTTGGAGAAACAAGAGCAGCAAAAAAGAGACAAATTTCTCACCAAACTTTTTAATGATGCTGAAAAGTTCTATAAAATCGGACGGTTTGAGCAGTCCAGTTTAAAATTCAAAAATATCTACAATTTTGCTCCCGACTCCGAAATTGGGGTGCGTTCGGCATTCAGGGCGGCTGATTCGCTGTTCCAGCAGCAACGCAGAACCCAGATAAAGGGAGGGGAGCAATTCGTCAACCGGGAATATAAAGCTGCCATCAGTGCTGCCTTGCTAGCAGATAAGGGTTATGAGGATATTCCAAGGGCGTACTACAATATCGGTCGAAATCATCTTGCTTTGAAGTATTATGAGGACGCTTACAACCAGTTCGAAATTTTAACCCGGAACTATCCGGAATCCCCGTATTCGAGAAATGCCTTGTTCCACCAGGGAGTCATTCATCTCAATATGGAGCGCTATGGGAAATCCATTGAATCGTTGGTTAAATTCATCGAAGAGAATCCGAAATCGCCCTTGATTCATGCCGCTTACTATAAAAAAGGCGAATCCCAATTTCAATTAAAGAAGTACAAGGAAGCCAAGGCAAGTTTTGAGAAAGCCTGGAGTCTGGATGCTGAATATATGAAAAAGGATCCGGAATTGATGTTCCATATGGGTGAAGCCTATTTTGAGAATCAGGAATACCAGACTGCGCGGGCCATTTATGAGGAACTCATTGATCTCTATCCCAACGAAGTTTTTAGCAATCTGGTTGCGATCAGAATAGGCGACTTTCTGAGGGAGGAGGAGAAATATGATGATGCTATACAGGCATACGATAAGGCGATAAATCGCTTTCCCAACGAGTTACTGCTAATCGGTAAAATGAGGATAGCCAATATCCTGGCAGAACGCCCTTATCAGGAAGACTACCAGAAAGCGCTGGAAATCTATAACTTTATTATCACTAAACATATGTTGTCGGATCAGCTGGAAGAGGCGATGCTGCGACGGTCTTTGACTCTTTCGCTTTTTCACTATTACCCCGAAGCGATTGCCAGTATGGAAGATTTCTGTAAGAGATTTCCGGAAAACATCTATGTTAAGAACAATATTATCCACGACAGGATTCACGAAACCATCAAAGCGTATATATCCGATTACTATTTCCAGGGAAAATACCTGGATGCGCTGGGAGTGTATGAGCAATATGAAAAACAGTATTTTCAGCGCCCCGAGAACAGCTTGTGCTTTCATGCTGATCCGGGCGAGTCAAAAAAAGAGACGGTAGAAAGATTGGCAAATAAGGCGCCACTGTTTCTGATCAGTGACGCGTATTTCAGATTGGGACTATATGATAAGGCCCTTGGGCAAAACAAAAGAATTCTCAAAGATGAGAAGGATCCCCTGGCGTCGATTGTATTGTTTAACCAGGGGAAAATCCACGATGCCAAGGATCAGCCCGAGCTGGCCCAGAGAGAGTATGGGGCATTTATCAGTCGTTATCGGACTCATGTATACACGCCACTTGTCAAGAAAGCGCTGGGGGACTCCTACTTCAAGGTGCACAAACCAGACAGGATTACCCGGGCGATCAGGATCTACCAACAGACTATTCGGGACTATCAGGATTCGGAAAAGATGCTGGAGAGAGAAATTGTACCCGAATGCTGGTTTGCCCTGGGGAATCTCTACCAGGGAATAGGGCAGTATGACAATTCAATCAATGCCTACAAAAACGTGCTCAATTTCTACGAGCATCCGCTACAGAGCAAAAACGTTGATGAGTATGTAGTCGATACCCATTTCATATTGGGGAATCTTTATCTTGAATTGAATCAGCTACCGGAAGCGCTGGAGACCTTCAACAATGCGATTGAGCTGTTTCCGGATTCGGAACAGACCCCTTGGGCAAAATATCACAAGGGTGAGATCTATACCAAAAACAATCAAAAGGATAAAGCATTGAAGATATTTGAAGAGTTGATTGAAGCTGCGAAGAAATCCCCTGACGCCCTTTGGGGACCGCTGGCTGCGGAGAGCCATAAAGCGATTTTGAATGATCTTCAATTTGACAAATATCTGAAACGAACCCCCACCGCAGCAGAGGGGTAAGAAGTAAAAACCGGTTTATGAGATTGTTTTTTGTGGATATCTGCAGAGTTTGTTTAACACACAATCACCACAAAGCGGTTTTCTTGCCTTGCAGACGTGTCTTCCATGCAGGATCAGCAGGTGATGTGCGCTTTTCCTCGCCCAATCGGGTACTATCTTTTGGAGTTTGTCCTCTGTCGCTTCGGGAGTTGTCGTCTTAACCAATCCGAGTCTATTTGACAGCCTGAAAACATGGGTGTCTACAGGAATTTCAGGCTTGCCAAATCCAACATTCAACACCACTCCGGCAGTTTTTCGCCCCACTCCGGGTAAGGATTCCAGATCTTTTCTATTCGCAGGGATTTTAGAATCGTGTTTTTCGATAAGCAGTTGGCAGGTTTTTATGATATTCGCAGCTTTGGTTTTGTAGAGCCCGATCTGCCTGATCTGCTTCTGAAGTTTCTGTTCCCCCAGCGCTAACATCTTTTCCGGGGTCGGTGCGATATCAAACAAACCGGGGGTGACTTTGTTCACGGAAACGTCAGTAGCCTGGGCGCTGAGTATGACAGCGACCAATAACTCAAAATGATTGGAAAATCGGAGTGCTGTTTCAGGTTCGGGAAGGGATTCCGCCAGCGCTTTAAAAATGGCATCAACGTCGTGAGAAGATAGTCTTGGCATTTGCTTGTCTCAATCCTGGAAAGTGATTTAAAAAGACCTATACCAACATCTCATGAACAGCCTTTAACGCCTTGTCGCTATCCTTATCTTTGATGGCACAGGAGATATTGATTTCAGATGCTCCCTGGGAAATAACCTCAATATTGACCTTTTGAGTCGCCAATCTGGAAAACATCTCTCCGGCTACGCCGATGGATTGCTGCATCCCTCTTCCAACGAGACTCAGAATCGCAATCTGCTTTTTAACAGTTACGTTTCCAATTTGTTTTAAATCGGAAATTGCGGCCCTAAGGTTTTGATGATTTTCTACGGTTAAAGAAACATTGACTTCGGAGGTTGAGATTAGATCGATGACGATCTCGTGTCGATTGAAGACATCGAATATCCTGGACATGAATCCATAAGCCATCAGCATCCGGTTGGATTGGATATTGATGAGGATGACATTTCGTTTAACGGTTACGGCAGTCGGTCCTTCACTCTTTTTCCGGTCCTTGATCAGGGGATCTATGGTTGTACCGGACAGGGAGGGATTCAATGTGTTTTTGATCCGGATGGGAATATCGGCATTGATCACCTGTTCCATAGTAAAAGGGTGTATCACTTCGGAACCGAAGTAGGTTAATTCTGAAGCTTCATCAGGTGCAATGGATTTCAGCACCCGGGCCGCAGAGACCTTGTTAGGATCTGCCGTAAAGATACCGTCAACCTCTTTCCAGATCTGCAGTTCCTTGGCCTTTGCGCCGACAGCGATTAACGACGCAGTAAAATCGGTATAACCCCTGCCGATACTTTTCAAGATTCCGTTGGGTGCAAATCCGAAGAAGCCGGTAATTACAGGTACTTTTGCTCCCGCATTGGCGATGATTCTGCCCAGTTTTCTTTGTAAATGGGAACAGAAACGTTTATCAATCTCCCTGAAAGGTCTATCCACCAGATTATCAAGTTGGATATATTCGGAATCGGTGCCTATACTATTGAGCAGCCCACTGAAAATACGAGCTGAAAGCTTTTCACCGGTACTGATGATCACATCCATAGAGCGCTGGGAGATTTCACCAATCACCTGAATGGCATCCAGAAACGATTTGAGTCGCAGCAATTCTTCACGAATCCACTCTTCCAACTGAATTCTTATTCGCAAATCGTCAATTACTTCATTGACCACCCCAATATGGTGAATCTCGATTTGGTCGATGATCCTGTAATATGATCCCCCTGCAAGCGCTTCGTTTGCAGCCTTCATCAATCGACTGGTTGTGCCCTCTTCCTTACCACCGTCGCTCATTGCTGAGAGAACAACCACGGCGTATTGTCCACCATCCAGGGTTTCTCTTACGATTTCGGCAACGTTTTTTATTCGTCCGGCACGACCAATACTGGTACCACCGAATTTTTGTATAACTGTTTCCATGGCTAACAATCGACTTCTGAACTGATTCTGATCTACTTAATTCGGTTTCTTTGTCGGTAAAAACATTGTGAAGCAGGATGACGGATTCACCGCTATACGTTCCTTATAAGTAGATCATCAAATTTGAAAAGAACGCAATATCAATATTCTGGGGACCTTGACTTTGATTCTCGGTCAATCCAATTTCCATGACCGCGTTATCAAAAAAGTACCAGCGCAGTCCCGTGGAAATTTCACGGATATCTTCGTGGATTGTTGATTTGTCTTTGGGGAAAGGACTTGAATACTCAAGAACCTGAAGGATATAGTCCCAGTTCTCAGAAAAATGCCAGTTTCCGCCCAGAAAAAAGTAATAAATGATCTCGGGTGATTTAGCCAGCAGAGATTCCTCTACAAAAGATAGGGAGAAGGCTGCATGAATAGAATATGAGTCAAACAGCGAGGAGTACCTTAAGGTGAGGTTGTAGTCGTTGAAGTTCTTATGTTCAGCCAAATCGGAGTCGGAGGTCGCTTCATTGATATCGCGTTCAATATGATAATCAGCAAAATTAGTGGAAAGGGAAAAGGAAATTGCCTCTGTCGCGGTTTCACGCATACTGACCTTCATGCCCAGGGTCATGGACTCCTGGATAAAACTGGATGAGCTTTCAGTGATGATAAACACGTTTTCACCGGTTTCATTGTCGTGTATATAAATCTCAAGCAAATCCTGATCTGTGTTATCCCGCCCCTGGTTATCGATATTCAGAGTTTCATGGAAGCTTTCGATCGAAGAATCAAGGGTGCCCGGGAAGAATCGAAAATCCCTGTAGGTGAACTGAAACTCTATATCTTCGCTAAAACCGTAGTGTAATTTGAGAAAACGTCTGTCCAGTTCACCGTCCATGTAAACTGAATAGCCATCCGAATCGATCGACTTAAATGTCGAGGCCGATGCGGAAGAATCCTTTGCCTTGGCCGAGTTGGTACTAAAAACGTAGGTGTTTAAAAGGGTATAGGAAGAGCTGACGAACCATTTGCCTTCATCCAACATAAACGCGGTATCCGGTTCGAAAGTGGTACTTAAAAACAGGAGCGGGTATTGCGGACCCAGCATCAACGGTTTATCCAGAAACTGCCTGGAATTCGCCGATGCCTTCAAGACGCACAGAAAAACGATAAAGGTTATTAGAACAACTTTCGTTTTCACAATTGTGGCTTCTGCTTTGACGAATGGTTAACCAATAGGAGGGGTAGTGACCGGGAAATACCTTGTATCCGGCAACTCTACCGAGAACAAAACCTAGATTTACGGACTATGGAATACTAGCTTTAAAAATATGCAAATTTGCAGCCAGCATTAAACAAGCGGTGTGGAGATCTAATCTCCGGCAAGTTATTGGAGCCAATCGTTCAGATCTTTAAATGTGAATACTGCCAGATAAGATTGTCGAAATGTTAAAGTGGGAATTTTCGCTGAAAAATGGAATATAAACGGGGCTTAAGACTCAATAGGCGAAGGAATGCAGGGCGGTGCTGTAAACGATTTGTTTACAGCACCGCATGATGAGTTTTCAAAATGTTGATCCTCTTCAGTATTAGGAATGAAATGCAAAAACTTCTTGTCGGGGCTGATCAATGGAAATCGGGAATGGCATAAGGCTGTTTTTCGCCTTGATTTTGAGTTCCTGGGAAATTTCTCTCATGGTGTTTATGGCGATCAACTCATTGAGATCTTTGGTTGATGCTTCAATCAAGTCCAGCGCTCTTTCTACCGGGATGTTATAGCGGGCAAGTCTTTCCAGCTCGGCTGAGATTTTCTTTACGCAATGATGAATCATGATGGCTCCCTATTTCAAAGTTGACGATGATCAATTTTGAAATAGGAAATACAAAATATGTACCAAACCGTAATTCGATGCAGGCCTCATTCGAAGTCTTCAGCCAGACAGATCAGGCAGGCATTGGCTTTTGTGAGGCTAGTGCAGAGTTGGATTTATTCCAAAAACCGGAAAGATCGTTTCGATGGGGCCTGGATTTGCTATATTTGCAGCCATGGTATGTGGCAGGCTTTTCATCGCAAAAAAGTCTTCTGTTTTCCCAACACTTGACTCCTAGCTTTTGAGCTAATGATGGAAATTCTTTCTTCATTTCATCATAGATTTGCCATGATAGTTCCCTTACTTCAGGAAATGCCTCCCGGCACATGCCGTTTTCCAAAAAATACTGCAGGGTTTGAAAACTCATGCTGTATTGTCCGGTTGCCAACGCTCCCGTTGGCAGACATGGTTCAATCTCTTTATGGGCGATCCCATTCTCCAGACAATACTTATAGAAAAGGTGCATCTCCTTCTGCAATTTATTCCATCTTTTGGTTATTCTTTTATTGCCGGCAAAAGATTCGGGTGTCAAAAACCCGTTAACTTCTGGCTGATCATTCGAACCAGACTGAAGGTACTTCTCCAAATCCGTTATTTGATGATAACGACGCAGCTCAGAAATCCCTTTGTGGCTGATATTTTCAGCAAAAAAAACGAAGTGTAGTCGTTTTAGCTTTTCCTTTTGGAGGTTTTTAATCGAATCAGGAAGTTCTCGGAGCATTGCGGAGGTAGTTAATTCCGGTAGATGTCTCTCATTCCAGAGTGTAAAGCGGTTATTCGGATCAATACTGATTTGAAAGGCCGAATAACAGATTTTAACTGGATTTCTGGTACATCCCAGTAATTGTATTTTCAATGCTGACGCCGGTGCAAATCTCATAATGTTCGGATTAGTATTTATATCATTCGAACCGCGCATATCTTTTGAGTCTATTTCTCAAGCAGGGATGATGCCAGATAGTACAACCCATTGTGACTCAAAATCGACTTAACGCTCCGCAGAGCATCCATGTCAATGAAGTCCTGCAAATATTCCCCTGTTTCTTTTGGGTAGATCAGATCAATCTCTTCTTTTATATTCAGGTCACGTTTCATATGGCGAGTTGTCTCACGAAAGCTGGCAAGATAGTCTATCAGTCCCAGTTTTTCCGCTTGCCGGCCCGTGAAAATCCTGCCGTCTGCAATATCCGACACCTCTTTGATGGATAAAGGACGATTCTCTGCAATAGCGGCAATAAACTGCTGATGGGTATCGGCAATGACGTTTTGCAGCAGTTTCCTTTCATCCGGTTTCATTTTCCTGAAAAGAGATCCCGAATCCTTGTTGGTCCCGGATTTTATGATTTCGGATTCAATCCCGATTTTGCTCATCAGCTTTTCGATATTGAAGGTTTGCATGATGGTCCCGATACTCCCCACGATCGATCCGGGGTTGGCAAAGATCTTTTCGGCTCCGATAGCAATGTAATATCCCCCGGATGCCGCTGTCGAGGAGACGGATACATATACCTTTTTTTTGTCCTTGAGACGCAATAATTCCTGATAGATCTCCTGTGATGGCGATATCGCTCCACCAGGGCTGTTGATTCTGACGATGATGCCCATGACAGTCGGATCGCTTTCCAGCAGACGAAGCTTTTTAATCGTTGGTTCAGAACTTAGTATGACGCCATCTATCTGAACGATTCCAATAGCCGGCTTTATGCTTCCGGTTGATATTAGCTGATATAAGCCACCAATGAGGATAAAAATGATTAAAGGAAATAGGACCGGATGTTTTTTAATGAATGATTTCTTTTGCGGGGGTTCGTCCGGGTAAAGTGAAAACGACATGGATGATGACTCTGATGGGTTTTCTGATTTTTCTCAGTGCTAAAAGCTGGTTCTTTCTCTGGCTAGCAGGTTCATTTGCAGGAGACTGTTGCAATTTTTTTGAAATTTAATCTATTTTTCCCATAAAATCATAAAACCAGCGTATCAGGTTTATCGCAACCAGAATAAATCCTTGAAGCCGGGATACCTTCCAGCCGGTTCTCATAAATATGATGACGAGGATGACCATGCCTATCAACATATACATACTGCTCTGAGCCTCCGGAGAGACAACGAGAGGGTGTTTGATGACAGCAGCAAGGCCAAGAACGCCCAACAGATTGAACAGGTCGCTGCCAATCAGGTTTCCTATGGCCATGCTGTGTTTTCCTTTGACCAGCGCCATTAGCGAGGTTGCCAGTTCAGGAGCGGAAGTTCCGGCAGCTACAATGGTTACTCCGATCACCCAATCCGAAACCCCAAAATACCTGGCAATATTGGATGCGGATTCCACCAGAAGATGACCGCCGTATACGATCGCTGCCAAACCTACAATCAACAGAACACCATCTTTCCAGGACAACTTGCCATGTTCAATTTCTTCGCTGATGTCTTCCCGCTTAATGAACAGCATGGAAAGATAACCGACAAACAATGTTAACAGGATAATCCCTTCAATTCGGGTCATTGCTCCGGCAGAATGATTATCCGGATTCAGAATCTGACTTCCGAAGAGGAAAAAGCTGAGCAGGATGGTCACGAATACCAGGAAAAAGCCATCACGATAGACAACTTTAGGTGAAGTGGCAATCGCGTAAAAACAGGCAGTGCCGCCTAATATAAAACCCAGGTTAAATATATTGGAACCGACCACATTACTTACTGAAATGTCAGCTTTCCCGGCAATTACAGCACTAATGGTTACTGCAAATTCCGGAGCTGAAGTTCCCAAGGCTACAATCGTCAATCCAATTACCAGATCCGACACTCCCAATGCATGGGCAATATTGGAGGCGGAAGATACAACCCAGTCGGATCCTTTCCATAACAATAAGATAGATATTACTACAAGAGGTGTGTTAAGCAGGATAACACTTTGGTCCATGGTCGATTTATGGTTTATGTGGAATAACAGGTTACAATTTTTTATACGAATAAGATTGGACGAATTGCTTTCGAAGGTCAGTCAAAGTTTTGTCCGCTTTGTCGAATCAAATTGCCGATGGTTGTCGTTAATCAGTGCCATGAAAAGCAAAAACTTTACCGTTTGAACATTTTACAGAAATTAATTCGCCATCTTCAGAACTTAATAGTCTGTTATCCGTATTTATGCAAGGGGATTCAGCCCTTCATGGATTTTAAAAAAAACAGGTTTGAGCATGTTTAATTTTCAGGATGAGCATCACAGGTTGATTGATTCGTCTATTTGTTTGAAATCCTTAATATCGATCCCTTCTTGTAGATACCTTTCAAGACACAATGATTGGGCATTATCCAACATTTGGGTTCAAGCAGGACCATGGGACAAAGCACAGAGTTACAACCGGTTTCTGCTCCGTCACCGATAATTGCGCCCATTTTTGACAAGCCCGATGCGATTCGCTCTCCATCTACTATAAGACTAATTTCCGGAAATTTCTCGGTCTGTTTGCATTGCAGGGACCTGAATTCCAGATTGGAGATTTTTGTTCCGGCTCCAAGATTGACATAGGAACCGACAATACTATCTCCAACATAGGCAAAATGTCCCGCCTCGACATGTTTAACAAAAACTGAATTTTTGATTTCAGTTGTATGACCGACCACGGAACCCTCTCCTATATAAGCATTTCCACGCATATAGGCGCCCTGCCTGATTTCACAACCTGACTCGACAATCGTATTGTTTTTAATCGTGGCTCCGGCTTCCACCAGGGTACCCGATTTGACGCAGATGTTTAGCTCTCTATCAATAAAATCGGTCTTCAGACGTTCGCTTCGCTGAATATAATATGCTCCTTCTTTCAGGGATCCATCGGTCTCATACAAACGATCACAGACCGCAGGCAGAGAACCGCTATCTTCCAGTTCATCAAAATAATTCTGGATCTTTGATTCCAGGATACTCAACGGAGACCAAGGATAGGTGCTGTCAGCAAACAGTTCATTAATAAATCCGGAGGGGACATTGGGAAAGTAGTTGTTAATATTGTTCCAGGGCATGGTTTTGCTAGTCGGTTTGGATTGAAGAGTTAACCAGGGATAATTGAATCAAATTGTATACAGTCTGGTTAACCGGGGTTGTGATCCCGTGTTTTTGCGCTTTTTTCAGAACCACTCCCACCAGGGCTTCAATCTCAGGCATTTGACCCGCTTCCAGGTCTTTTAACATGCTCGGTTTAACATCGGATGAGGCCTGATTGCTGTTAATCAACTCGTCAATGGTCTGGTCTGGAATCTGGATTCCTTCTGCTTCCGCAATCTGTCTTACCTCACTCATCATTTGTCTGACGGTTGGCAGAGTTCCCTCGGAATCCTGAATCTGCCTTAAGGTGGTATGAGTCAGTGCAGCGATAGAGTTGTAGGCATTATTCCAGATAAATTTCTTCCAGATTTCACTGGTGATATTTCTGGATATTTTGTGATTGATATCCGCGTGCGAAAAAACATCTGAAAGCCATTCTTCACGCTCCGAGCTTTGATGATCCATCTCGCCGTAGAAAATCTGTCCGGGAACCTTTTGCACAACAGTGGAATCGTCAATCAAGGTGCCGTTGTAATAAATAACCGAACCCATTAGCAAATTCTTGCCCAGGAGATCGGATAGCACCTTTTCATTTTCCAGTCCGTTTTGCAGGGACAAGATAATTGTACTCGGCTTGATAATAGGAAGAAGATTCAGAGCAATATCATAAGTCTGGTAGGCTTTTACACAAACCAGAATCAAATCCTGGGGGGGTAGATCCGATATATCAGAGACAACTCTTGGGTTAAACTCGTAATCCTGACCATTACCGGATTGGATCGTCAGGGCCTGGCCTTCCAGCGTTTCGGTTTTTGCCGGCGTGTCAACAAAAAGAGTGTCGAATCCGGCCTGAAACAGGCGCCCACCAAAGTATATACCGACGGCGCCGGTACCATATATCAATACATTGATCTGCTTCATTTCTCGTCTGTTTGGTTATTCTGCTTTTGTCTGTCCAACTCTTGTTTGACCTTTTTAATTAACCGTTGAACAGTCTAAGGCCGTCTTGTATCGATATATACAGAATCAAAAGCATCAAAAGGGAAAAACCGATCTTCTGAATTGATAATCGCAGGTTTTTTGATAAGGTCTTTCCCTTGATTTTCTCGATGATTAAGAAAAAGATATGTCCGCCATCCAATGCCGGTATTGGCAGAAGATTAAAAATGGCGAACTGAAGACTGATAAAGGCTACAAGAGTCAGGAAACTGGTTATACTTGTCTGAACCGCTTGCCCCATCAATTTGGCAATCATAATGGGACCTCCAACGGAATCACTGTCCTCTTTTCCGGTAATCAGTCTGAATAGAAATTCGAAAGTTCTGCTGGTCAGAACGTAGACGCGATGGGTTCCCAGGACGATGGAGTCCTTCAGGTTTTCAGACACATGTATGGTTTCACTGCCAACTCCCAACACCCAATATTCATGGCTTTCATTCCACTTGGGTGATATCACATGAGCGAGATTTTGTCCATTTCTATCAATAACAATCCGAATCGGTTTTCCATCGGACTCTTGAACAAGAGGTGAAATTTGCGACCAGTCTTCGGTTTTAACACCATTGAGTTCCAGAATTCTATCCCCTTCTTCAAGACCTGATTCCGCGGCTGGTGATTCCGGAGATACATTACCTATAACAGTCGTTATTCTGGCACGCCATCCAAAGTCACTATTGTTTTTCAATGATGCGGTATTGATCATCCTGCTGCTGACCTGCCCCTCCCTGCGCAGCATAATGGTGGTGATTTCGGTGTTCGATTCGGATATCAGGGTCTGCACTTCTTTCCAGGTACCTGTTTTGATTCCGTTCACCGAGAGGATGAGGTCATTCTTCCTGAAATCCAGAAGTTCCGCCTTGCTTTCGTTTTGCACAAATCCAATTTCCGGAGCACTGCGCAGGTATGCCGGAATTTCATAACCGATAAAGAACACCAACGGCATGAATACGAGGGTTACCAGCAGATTCATCAAAGGGCCGGAGACAAGAATGATGAACCGTTGCAGGATCGATTTTGAGGCATAATTCTCCGGATCACTCGGATCTTCATCGTCTATACCCTGTCCTTTTAGTCTGACATATCCTCCGATAGGAATCAGTGAGATCAGGTATTCGGTTTTGCCGATCATTCTGGAAATCAATTTGGGAGGAAATCCAATCGAAAACTCAAGAACGTGGACACCAACTTTCTTTGCGGCGAGAAAATGCCCCAACTCATGCACAAAAATGAGAAAACTCAGGGCCAGAATTACGGCTATTATTGTTATAATCATATTGCTTTGAATAATCGGCAGTTAATGACTTCTAGTTATCCAAAAGGTAAGAACGACTGAATAGTCAGTTATAACGTTGTTGATTCGATACAGTTTTCAATATAATCTCTACCCCACTGGTCAGCCAGCAGCGCATCTTCTATAGTGTTTGTCCGCCGGAGGAAGGGATAATTTGTAATATCCCCGGAGGTATGAAGATTCTGGACTCTTTTAACTATTTTTTTCAATAGTTTGAATATACTAACGAATCTGATTTTTTCCCTAAGAAACATATCAACCAGAACCTCATTTGCGCCGTTTAATGCTGCAGGAGTTCCTCCTCCCAGGGCGAGGACGTCATAGGCCATTTGTATGGTAGGAAACTTGTTCAGATCCGGATTTTCGAAGGTTAGTGTTCCCATCGCAGCCAGATCCAGGAATTCACTGCCGGATTTTATTCGACGGGGAAATCCTAGACAATTGGCAATGGGTGTTCTCATATCCGGATCGCCCATCTGGCAGATAGTGGAAGCATCCTTGAAGGTAACCATAGAATGAACAATGGATTGTGGATGGATTAAAACCCTGATGCGAGCCGGTTCGATATCAAATAACCATCTGGCTTCTATGATTTCAAGACATTTATTCATCATGGTGGCTGAATCAATGGTAATTTTCTTGCCCATGCTCCAGTTCGGATGGTTCAGTGCCTCCGCCAAGGTGATCGTATCAAAATCATCCGGATCTCTTGTTCTGAAAGGACCGCCTGAAGCGGTTAGCGTAATATATTCCAGATGTTTCTTTTTCTCACCATACAGGGACTGAAATACAGCGTTGTGCTCGCTATCAATGGGTAGGATGACCGCTTCGTGTTTTTTTGCTTCCTGCAGCAGAAGAGAACCTGCCAGAACCAGAGACTCCTTGTTTGCCAGGGCTATGGCTTTTCCGGCCCGAATGCCAGCCATAACAGGCTCAATGCCTGCGGCACCAACCATGGCTGCTACCAACTTCGACGAATCATTGAAAGATGCCAGTTTTTTATATCCATCTCGCCCTTCCAAAATCTGGAGATTGCTGAATTCTTCACCCAGCATTTCTCGTAATTTATGCGATTGTCCGGAACCCGTGCAGACAATACGAGGAGAGAACTCCCTGATCTGTTGCGCAAGTGTCTCAATGCTGTTTAAACAGCTCAAACCATCAACACGAAAAAGGTGCGGATTGTTTTTTATGACGGATAAGCTGCTTTTACCGATCGATCCGGTGGAGCCAAGAATTATGACTCCCTGCTTTTGATCATCCATTTTGCAAATAAAGTGATCTGATAGACTTATTTCGGATTGTTCTGCTGGGTCGATTCAAGAATGCAAGTCATCGAGATCCAGGAACGCAAAGGTTGGCTATTCGAAATGACGAAAATCAATAAACAATGATGCCAAAAATATATAATAGCCCAATGAAAACGGGTAACGCTAGCAAATAAGCATCGATCCGATCGAGAAGCCCCCCATGCCCAGGAATAAGGCGGCTGGAGTCTTTTACTCCGCAATACCGTTTCAGGCTGGATTCCAGTAAATCACCCGATTGGGATGATATTACAAGAATTAAAATGATAATTGCAGACTGCCAAATCGAAATGAGGTCGGTTAGGCAAATGTAGGTGTAGGGAATTCCGATTATTAGACCACCCGCGATTCCAAAAACACTCCCCTCGACGGTTTTTTTCGGGCTGACGGTAGGTGCCAGAGGGCGTTGTCCAAACCTCTTGCCCCCAAAGTAGGCAAAAATATCGTTGATGGCTGCAACAAGAATTACAAAAAAGATCAAAAAAGATCCTTTTTCAGGGTGAAGCCTGAAGCGGAGCCCATAGAGAAGCATTATGGGGGCTGTAATCCAAAGCGCAGGAAGCAGGTACCAGAGCAGAAGTTTGCCGTTTAATCCTTTTCGCGATATGGAAAATATCACTAAAAGACCTAAAACGGCGATGAAAGCTATACCCGCATATTGATAATCACCTCTGTCCGCAAACCACACAATCAGGAAAAGCAGAACTAATGAAAGATAAAGGACCGATTTTCGAATGGAGATACCTTTCACATTCAGCATGCTTCCATATTCATAGTATCCTATTATCCCTATGAACAGGGAAATGCCGATAAAGACGACCTCACTGGCACCAAAAACAAACCAGATGAATAGAGCGGCAAGGGGAAGCCCTGTTATTATTCTGTGCAACAGGTTTTGTGAAATCATAGACTAGACTTGCGTGGTTAAAGTGACAGGATTACCAGGTGATAGGTTCAAATGTCCCGTTTACAACTTGGAAGACGGAATATCCGGACCCGGTGATATCTCCGTATTGGTCGAATGAGATGGTTCCGAGTGCAGTCGATACTTTGTTGGTTCTGAGAGTTCCAGCGATTTCCCTGCCTCTAATGGATTGAGCTTTGCTGATTGCACTGAAAACAGCGGTTGCGCCAGCATGAGCCTGTAATCCAAATGTCCCCGGCTCCTGCCCTCTTGCTTCAAGTTTTTTATTGATGGCAAGGGCTGCAGGATTGTGAGATATATCTGCCGTAGAAGAGACGTAGCAGCCTTCAGCGTGTTTGCCTGCAGTCTCCAAAAAGGAAGGATCCTTGAGTCCGTCGCCTGATATAAACACGGAGTGAAGATTACTTTTGCGAATCTGAATGACCAGCTTGGTGCCCTCGGGATAATATCCCGCATAGAAAACCACATCCGGGGCAGTGTTTTTCAGATTGGATATCAGTCCCGAATAATCATCAGAGCCGGGTTTGACTTCTGTTCGGTATACAACCAATACTCCCTTGCTCGACAGCTCCCTTCCAACCAAATTGGCAAGATGCCTGCTTTTTTCACCCCCGTCGCTGATAATCGCCACCTTGGATGCTTTCTGTTTTCCTGCAATAAATTTGGTCAGGATAGCTGCCTGCGCTTTGTCATGCGGAGAGGTTCTGAAAAAAAATCCATCTTTGTTTTGAAGGGTCAGGTCGGAATTGGTGGAGGATGGAGAAACCAGGGGAATGTCGTTTTTGTTGTAGACTTCCAGGGCAGCGGCGGTGGCATCATCACATATATGACCGATGACAGCTACCACTCCTTCGCTGACCAGTTTTGATGCAACATTAACTGCGACCTCAGGTTTGCAGACGTCATCTTCCGCAATGATCTGGATTTTTTTCCCCAGAATACCGCCGGCTTCGTTGATGTTGTCGGCAGCCAGCATCACGGCGTTTTTCGATGATATGCCCGATTGAGCCTGGTCACCGCTGTGAGGTCCAGCAACGCCGATTTTAATGATATTGTCTTTCTCACACCCGGAACTCGAAATAATAAAAAATATGATTGCTGATATCAGCAGTATATTTCTTATTTTCAACATATATTCTCCAATTTCGGTTTCAGATCCGTACAGAACCTTGATTTGCAGTTTCAATCCCAGGATTGGATCTGAGCAGTATCATTGGCAACAATCCTGCCAATCCAGCCTCAATATCCCATTTAAGGTTGAGAAAGCGTGGAGCTGTTACTGCTTAAAGCTCAAACAGAGCCCGGATGATATATCACTGATTCAATAATATTGGTAATCCGTGGAGTTTTCAGGGAGTATCGTACAGCTACCATCAACCGCATCCAAAGTCGACGGAATTACCACCGTTATCGAATATCATTTTTATATACTAAGGAAGGTGATTGTCAAAGGAAATTATCGCTTTTCCTCTGCAACAGGTAATCAGCGGGAAATTGATTATGGTCGGAAATCCAACAAAACAGATTCGGGATAAGGAACAATGGTTGTCATCAGCAACCTGTTAAGAGGAACGCATTGGTTCTGCAAAAGTAGGCTTGGCAAGGGAAGGGAGAACGAGTAACATCGACATTTTAAAAAGCAGGACATACACGAAAGCCGGACGATAATAACTTAAGGTTGCTAAATGATATTTTATGTTGTTCTCATTGTGATATTTGTTGCCATAGACCAGGTTATCAAGGTGGTGGTTCGGAATAACCTGACGCCTTATGATTACATCGAATTAATTCCTAACTTTATCCATCTTACCTACCAGGAAAATCAGGGCATCTCATTCAGTTTGCTGGCCGATCTGCCTGACAATATTCGGAGTCCGCTGCTGTCCGGAGTTTCGCTCATCGTCATCATTGGTCTATCAGTTTATATCATCAAGCAATGGAAAAGCCTTAGTACCGGCGAAAAATGGGGATTTACGTTGATCCTTTCAGGAGCTATAGGGAATCTCATCGATCGGGCGTTTAGAGGCCAGGTAACCGACTACATGTTTTTTCATTTTTACGATACCGGCTTTTTTGTAAATAATTTTGCAGACGACCTGATCAGTATCGGATTTGTGCTGATCATCTGGCAGAGTTTCCGTAAGAAAAAGGATAACCATGGCCGATAAAAAATCAATCATAAGAAGTACAAGCGAGTGGGTTGATGTCTTGAACAAGCGAGGGGAGTTGTGGATATTTGAGGATGAAATTGATCCCAATCTTGAGTTGGCCTGCGTGCAAAGGGAGTTGGTAAAACGAAAAGGACCCGCCGTCTTATTTACCAAAGTAAAAGGAACAAAATTCCCTGTTGTTACAAACCTGTATGGTTCCGAAAAACGACTGGAAATCGCTTTTGGAGCTTATCCCAAACGATTTATCAAGGAAGTGGCCGAAACCCTGCTCACCATTTTACCCCCAAGTTTGGATAAACTCTGGAAGGCGAGGAAACTGGCATGGAATGCAATCAAGATAGGTCTCAAAAACAGAAAAAACGGTCCTGTCTTCCAGAATCGGATCGATCCGGTGGATTTAACCCTCCTTCCACAGGTCAAAAGCTGGGAGAAAGACGGAGGAGCTTTTATCACCTTGCCGCTGGTCTATACCGAAAGTCCGAGTACAGGAAAAGGAAACCTGGGGATGTATCGGATTCAGTTGCACAATCAGGTACAGGCCGGTGTTCATATGCAGATTCACCGCGGTGGCGGATACCATTATCATGAAGCGGAGCAAAATTCGTCTTCTCTGCCTGTGGGCATCTTCGTCGGTGGACCGCCTGCCCTGACCCTTGCTGCCATCTCTCCCCTACCTGAAGATATTCCGGAACTTCTGTTTGCTTCACTATTAATGGGAGAACGGGTCAGTATTAAAAGAATCAAGGAAACCAGCCATCGGATTCTGTTGGATTGTGATTTTGCTCTTCTGGGTTGTATCCCCCCGCATAAAAGAGTTCCAGAAGGTCCCTTTGGAGATCATTATGGCTATTATTCCTTGCGTCACGATTATCCTTACGCAGATATAGAGTCTATCCATCATCGGAACAATGCCATTTACCCTGCTACTATTGTCGGTAAACCACCACAGGAAGATCATTATATCGCCGAATACCTCCAGGAAATTCTGGAGCCTCTTTTCCCATTGGTGTTACCCAATGTAAAAAAAGTATGGGCATATGAGGAATCCGGAGTTCACACCATGGCTGCGGCCATAGTGAAAAACAGATATTACAAGGAAGCGTTTACCGCAGCTCTCAGAATTCTTGGAGAAGGACATCTTTCCATGACCAAATTTCTTCTGATAACGGACCAGGAGTGTAATATCACCGATTTCAAAGAACTGTTCCTGCGTGTATTGGAAAGAGCTGATTTCAGGCGTGACCTTTACATTCTTTCAAATATCTCCCAGGATACCCTGGATTACACCGGTCCTGCCGTGAACAAGGGGAGCAAGGCAATTCTACTGGGTATCGGAGAAAAAGTCAGAACTTTGAAAGCGGACTGGTCCGGCAGTTTCGTCGACAATTCGTTTTCATCGGCAAAAATGTTCTGCCCCGGCGCTTTGTGTGTCAAGGGAACACCTTACAAGTTGGAACCGGAACTTGCCGGGAAACTGGTGAATGAACCTTCCGTAAGGGACTACAGTATGGTCTTTCTGGTCGATGATCCTATAACTGCATGCGAATCCACATCAGAGTTTATCTGGACCGTCTTCACACGCTTTGAACCCGCATCGGATATTTATGGCAATATCAGTATCGAAAGACTCCACATTGCATTTGAAGGACCTGTCATTATTGATTGCAGAATGAAACCGTGGTATCCGGAGGAGTTGGTTGAAAATGAGGATGTCTTCCGATCGGTTCAATCAAAGTGGGGTAAACAGATCGACTCGATATGTCAAAAAGGGTTTTGAAATCATCATTGCTATTAGCGTCTCCGCCTTTTTTTGACATACTTTTTGCTTTTTTTTCTAATTAGTGCCGGTTTCAAGATGATGACGAACTCCTTTTTGGGAATATCAGGTTCGAGTTGCTGCAAGATCTCGGTTATGGTTCCATAAAGGATTTTTTCGTCCGGCTGTGTTAAAGAAAGAGCAAGACTGATTTCCCGAAAAGATGGAAGCTCGGCTTTTAAATCGACCAGCAGGGATTTCAGTCGATAAGGTGCATCGTATATCACAACGGGGCAGGTATACGGGATTAACTTGCGGATTTCGATTTTTCTCTCTTCCGATTTTCTGGGAAGAAAACCGGCATAATAGAAATTATCAAGCTGAGTTCCGGCTGTTACAAGCGCTGCTAATAGGGAAGAAGCTCCCGGAATGGGAATAACTCTCAATCCCGTCTCTATACAGCGTTTAACAAGATATGTTCCCGGATCCGCAAAAAGTGGTGTGCCGCAATCTGAAAAAAGTGCTGCTGTTTTGCCTTTGAGCAGTTCCTGGAGAATCTCTTCAGTTTCTTCTTTTTCGTTATGTTCATTCAGGTTGAGCAACTCTTTTTTTATATTTAAGGATTTTAATAGTTTACGTCCGATTTTCAACTCTTCGCAGATCAGAATATCGACCTCTTTCAATGTTTCAACAGCACGAAGGGTGATATCACCCGGATTTCCGATGGGTGTGGATATGATGTAAAGCGACATGAATCTCCTGGAAAACAACTATTCTTGCTTAATCAGCAGGTATGCTTTATATTTTACGTGTAAACGGGGTACCGGGCATATAGTTTGCGCGTCGTTTTTTGACGTGATATGTACAAACAATAGCGTATCATTACACAGATTTACCGAAGTTCGCAATCGAGAATAGGTAATAAATCTTTGTAATTTAAAGATAACAATACAGATCGGTTTACTACTCAAAAAAACCAAAATGTCACTTTCAGAACAACAGACAAGATAATGATATTAAAAACAGATCGAGGCAAAAAAACAAAAGATAATTCCTTCAGCACAACACTAGTATTGTTCACGACGCTCTTCCTCTTCACAGGTACCTCCTTTTATCCCCAAGAGACATTTGCCTTCGATTCGCTTCAGTTGGCAAAACAGATTGCAATCTCTCTCAGTGAATTACCCGGAAGGAAGTATGGAACAGTAGCTTTTTCCCGAATCCAGGGCAACCTTGACAAATCGATCGTCACGGAGTTGATAGATTTTACCGAAAATGAACTCGTGCAAAAGAGAAGATTCAGGGTGATTGATCGTTCCAAACTTCAACTGATTCTACGCGAGCAACGATTCAATCTGTCGGGAATGGTCTCCTCGGATACATACAAAGAACTGGGAAAACTACTGGGGGTGGATCTGTTCGTCTATGGTAGGTTCTACCAGGATACTATTGTTTTAAAAGCCATTGATGTGGAAAGCTCGGCGATTGTCTGGGCTGATATCTTTCAAACTTCTGATCTGAGCAGGGACACTATTTTGATTAAAAATCTGGCAGTTAAAACCAACTCCCTGGTAAAACAGGATAATGATCGTTTGAAAGCCAGTAGAATCAATCAGATCAGTTTTTGGAGTGTCAAAAGCTCATTTGATGTGAATAAATTGATCGATTTTCTATCCGTTGCTATTACAAAAGATGGGCAATTTCAGGTTGTTGATCGTGAAAACCTACAGTTGATTCTGGAAGAGCAGAAGTTAAACATGGAAGATTTCATTGATGAACAGAAAGCTAAAAGGATGGGTGAGCTTTATGGAGTTGATGCGTTCATCTATGGAAATATAAAAAGTCGTAAGGGACAATACATCGCATCACTGAAGATGCTGAATATCTACAATGGTGTTATTGAATGGGCCCAGACAATCCAATTTGGCGATGAGACGAGTTCGAAAGGCAGTGGAAACTCCAGGGTGAAAAGAGCATCTTCATCCGGCGAAATGGTTCGTATCCCGGCCGGTTCATTTATTATGGGATCAAATAAGGGAGGCGAGATTTCATTCCCAGCATTCAAAGTTCCACTAAAAAGCTATTATATTGACATAACGGAGGTTTCTAACAGGGCCTATAAAGCCTTTGTAGACCGCTTCAAGCATAGGCCGCCGAAGTCATGGCCCGGGGGGAAAATCCCTGCCGGTAAGGAAGATGAACCGGTCACTATGGTTAGCTGGAAAGATGCGCATCGCTATTGCAGTGTCAATGGTAAAAGACTACCCAAAGAGGTGGAGTGGGAAAAAGCATTTCGTGGTGTTAACGGCCAAATCTATCCCTGGAGTGGTAGCAAGTTTTACAGCGGGTATGCCCGAACTCTTGAGTCCGGTTCCCTCGGTCCGGAATCCATCGAATCTCCAACCAAGGATGTATCTCCCTACGGGGTTAAACACCTGGCCGGGAACGTCAGGGAATGGGTGGACAGCTATTTGAGACCGTATCCCGGAAGTCCCTACAGAACGACTAAAATCGGCAGGGAAAAGGTTATCAGGGGTGGGTCCTGGGCATTACCTTCAGCTAATACTGTGGGTTGGTACAGAAACAGCAGCAATCCGACCTATGGCTGGAAGGATGTTGGCTTCAGATGTGCGAAATCTTCCAAATAGTCTCTAAAGCACCCGGGAAACAGTTCCATTCAGAAATATTATTTTGTGCCCCGGGTAGATCCATTCCAGTTTGGTATCATCTTCCATCAAATGTTCTTCAGAAGGATCGCCGAGTGACAAACGCACTTGCTCTTTGGTGAATCCAATGTCCACCTGCCCGGTCAGTATTTTCTCTTCAAGGATTTTATCCAGTTTTTTTCTAACCAGACTGTCATAGGTTTTATTTAACCAGGCAGCATCCTTGCTTGGTCTATAAATCCCGGCCCATTCCGGAACCCAGACTTCGGATGGGATACTCGCTTTGAAATTCACAGCCTTCCAGACCAGTTTTGGAAAATCAGCCGAGATCGATGTTTTTCCGGTGAAGGTTACCTGGTTGGATGGGATGAAATAAAAACTGGTCAGGTTGCTTTTGGATTCCGGCAAGTCGGGGTAAACCTTTACCTCTTTAAGACCGAGGTTGTTTAATTCAGATTCCGTTTCAACAATAAAGCCGGTTCCATTAATCTCGTTTTTCTTATCCGGCAGCATGATTCGGAACATAAGTGAAGAACCTGAAGCAATGTAGATATCTGTAACCTCGTATGCTTTTTTTTCCCTAGTCAGCGTTTTCTTCCCTTTCTGTGTTTTCTTTTCGTATAAATAAGCAGATTTGAGAATCAGGAAGGATCCGTTTTTGGCATGGACAGGGGCGACTAACGCTATGAATATCAGAAAGGCGGCCAGGGTCTTCATAGGTTCTCCTGTTTGTTGATCTCGAAAAAATCCAAATTTGTTATTCCGTATGATTTATGCTGAAAGTGATCCAGGTTTTCAGGCGGAACCAGTGTTTTTTCTTTATGGGTTTCGGTAATAAGCAAACTGCCGTTTGGTATTCCCGAGAGCTGGGAGAACAGAATTAAAATCTCCTGTGCCAACGTGGTTTGATAAGGAGGATCGCTCAGGAACAGGTAGCGGGATTGTTTGAAATGCTGTTTCTTTATCCATTGGATTGCGTTACCCGAAACCAGCGTGGTTCGCTTTTGTAATGAGAGATTGTTGATGTTTTTTCTGATCAAAGATACCGTTTGTTGGTCCGTGTCTATAAAAACCGCATTTGGGATGCCCCTGCTGAGCGCTTCAAATCCCAGGATTCCACTTCCTGCAAACAGATCTACCGCCGTGTACTTACTGAGATGGTATCGACTGTTAATGACATTGAACATGGCCTCCCTTGATTTAGCCAGCGTAGGACGGAATCGATCACCCTTGGGAATTATAACCTTTGATCCTTTCAGATTGCCACCGGAAATTCTTAACACTGATATCTTTAAGGTTTAAGGTGAAGACCTGTATATGATATAACAACTGAAGGGCAGTCAGGCCATTTTACCAGGAAAAGTAGGGAATATACTCGATTTTTGCTCCGACCTCATCAATGGCATCCATCTCCGGAATTTTCTCATTTTTGAAATTTTCACCTTTAACAACAGTATCAGGTTTCAGGGAGCGGATTAGAGACGAGGCATCATCGTCATCAAAAATGATAACATGATGCACGTTTTCGATACTTGCCAGTAGTCTCGCCCTGTCCTGCTCCTTAAGCAGAGGGAAGCTTCCTTTCTGCCTGTTGATGCATGAATCGCTATTGATTGCGACAACCAGTCTTCCCGGTAGGTTGGAGATTTCCAGTAGAAATCGAAGATGACCGGCTGAAATATTGTCGAAATATCCGTTTGTAAACACCAGTGGGGACTCTCCGTTGTTTTTCTGTTCCCATAAAAGTTGCTCCAGCTTGATTATCTTTCGGTGCAATCCATCCTCTGAGATCTGTTTCAGAATTTCAGACCAGGGCACGGGAACTACCCCGAGATGAGAAGTCTCCAGACCGGCAGCAATATTGGCGATGTAAGTAGATAAAACCGGTGATACCGAATTGGCGAGTAATACGGCGAGGGTGCTGATCAATGAATCCCCGGCTCCGGTAACATCATACACCTCCGGAACCTTGGACTCGATAAACCGGTAGTCGTTCTGATTCTGGTAATAAAGGATACCGTCTTTATCCAAACTGATAATGACGAATCCTGCCTGGCATGATTCCTGAAGCTTTTTCGCCGCATTGAGAATCGACTTTTCGTCATCCAGGCTGATACCCGTTGCTTGTTCGGATTCAAATCGGTTGGGTTTGATTGCAGTAATCCCCTTGTAAAGACTGAAGTCTACCCCTTTTCCGGGATCGCAAATAACAGGAATGTTTTTTTTACGGGCAGCCGAAATAGTTTTCTTCACGATATCATGACCAACTACACCTTTAGCGTAGTCTGATATGACGACACAATCGATTTCAGGGACCAGGCTTTCGATTTTGTTCCAGAGCTGTTTTTGATAACCATTGTTAGCTGGCAGTCTGGATTCATAATCAATTCGCAGCAATTGTTGTTGGTCGGTAATAGCCCTCTGTTTGACAATTGTGGTTAATGACTCGGATGCAACAATCCCTTTGGTTGAAATATCGAGCTGATTGAAAATCTCCAATACATGATCTCCGGTGTGGTCCTTTCCCACCAGTCCAACCGGAATAACATTGCAGTCAAGGTACTTAATATTGACCGCAACGTTTGCAGCGCCACCTAACCTGAATTCCTCCTTTTCCACCAAAAGCACGGGTATGGGTCCCTCTGGTGATATTCTCTCGACATCGCCCCAAATATACTGATCCAACATAATATCACCAATAACAAGGATGTTTTTCCTCTTGATCCGGTTGAGTACTGAGATCAGGTCGCTTTTATTCATTCTATCCATCAGGATTTTTGTATTAGTGTTAAACGGTTGGGTTGTGTGCCGTGTTCGGCAGCGATTGCCGAGTCATGAGAGTCAATTGTAATAATGCCTGCACCAAGGCAGCACGGGATTTTAGAGATAGAATTTGACTGGTATCATAGAGTCGAAAATATGCGATGTCAACAAAACCGGGATAGATGCGGGTTTTTTCATACCGAAAGAATTTCGGCAATTTTTTCGGCAGCAACCCTGTCCGCATTCTGCCAGTTATAGAGGACCTCTTCTTTCATGGTTTCAATTTCATTTGTATTTAAATCACCCCCGGCGATGATCGATTTCAGGTGTACCTCCAACTGCTCAACCGATGTAACAGCATCAGCAAAGTGATCTCTGAAACAGAGATCTGCGCCACCTTCAAAGGACCTGGGAATTTTTAAATAGATTAACCTTTTACCAAATCCCAACCGGTATTCCGCTCCAATGGAACCGAAATCGGTGATCATTAGCGATGAGGAGGGGGCTAATTCCTGGATATTAGTTTTCGTGTCGATAACGATGTGAGGATAACTCTTAATCTCTTTTATAAGAAAGTGATTAAGATAGTGCATTTTTGAGGAGAGGGTTGGGTGTAGTTTTATGATTACATTTATGTTTTCCAGCCTTTTAAAAACCTCAAGTATGCCTTCTTTGATCATCGACTGAATTAACACGATATCAAGGGAGGGAGCAAAGATTACAACAGGATGGCTATTTTTGAATTTACTCACCCTCTTGGGACTCACCGAAAACATTTTGGGGTAACCGATTTGATGTAATTGAACACCTTCTTTTTGAGGATCGTCAGCTACCGGGTATGAGTATTTCGGTTTGGTTGGCAGAAAAACATGATTGTAGCGTATTTTAGCCGGGAGCCCTTCATTCGCTTTTGGGACAGTATAGTGAGGGAGATAAACCCTATGATTGGATTCGAATTTCTCTTTTCTGATTGTCTCAGTCGTGAGAACAATATCGGGTTTCGGAAAACCGGTGAACAAGCTAATTTCCTGGTCGGAAAAATGTTGGCTTCCCGCATCAGGGATTGCAGAAAGTCTTTTTTCAATGTCGTTCAAGTAGGGCAGGTATCCAAAACCGCTCCCAACTTTTTTCAGGGTAGAACCAAAGTTTATATAGAGTACCGCGAATTTCCCCGGAAAGTACTTATCCAGAGCAACATGAATGGGTAGAAACCAGTCGACAAGATGCAGATCGCGGAAGACATAAAACACGGTTTTCCGTTTGCCGGAAATGCTGTGTAGAAAGGTTTGTTTTTTCTGATGACAATCATGAAGATTCGAAGATAGAAATCGGACAAAACTTTGATTGTTAAAGACAAATTTCCTGGCAGCAGAGTCTGCATATCGAAGGCGTATTTCGTCGATATTTGCCTTGGATCTTTGCCATAATAGCCTCAGTTTGGAATAAATGAACATATTCGCAGTGCGGGTTGATAAGGATTGATTGCTGTGATCGGGGCCTGTTACTGGAGCTGGGTCGATTGGATCTCATTTACCAGTGCGTCAAACAGAAGAATAACGTCATTGTTCGCATTTCTGAGGTTACTGCAGATTCTTTTGACAATAATGCGCGTGATAGGCAAACCGATTTCAGGATGCTCATTACCCAGGCTGGTAAAATCATCTTTGGCCATTTTCAACACTTCACAGTCCTCCAGAACTTTTATACTGGCTGAACGCTCGTCACTGTCCATCAAGGCGATTTCACCGAAAAAGACGTTGTATTCCGCTTTCAGATCAACGATGGTGTATTCTTCATTCTGCTTGGTGTTCTTGCAGACCCTAACCGCCCCGGAAATCAAAATGAAAAGCTCCTCCCCGTGATCGCCCTGTTTGAAGATGTATTCGCCTGTCTTGATATTCTGTGGTTTGAGAATGGACGCCACTTTTTTCATCTTATCGTCGTTATTGGCGATGTCTTCGAAAAGGGTAAAATCTTTCAAACGGTTGATGATCTCTTGCTGTGTTTTCATTTCAATCAATGGTTTTATTTACAAAATATGTCTGCTTTCACCTTTTTGCAGCCACAAGGATCTATTTCGATTACTTTCCGATTCTTCGAAACCTGTGAGTTAATATTCGACAATCAAGGTGTTTAACTGTAGAGGGCAGCGTAACCCACAGAGTTTATATCTCCGGTCTGTTTTCCGGAACAGTCATATTTTTTAAAACGAAAAGGCAAGCGATCGGTTCTTTCGATCATTGTCATGGCGGTCAAAATAGGTAAAGCGCCGCAGATGGTTGCCTTGGTTTTTTTCATAAAACTAACGAGCCCTTCACGGTCTCCCGTGGCGATCAGATCAATAGCCTCCATATCCATTGCTTCCCCTGTATGATAGCCGAATTGCTCGGGATGATGCTGAAAATTGGGACCTACATGATTAAAGTCTGAACTGATCACCCACAATGTTTTTTCATTATCCAGCGGGGATAAGATGTCCGCGATTCGAGATGCCAATTGATGACCACCGGAAAGCAGGATTGGCGTAATAGTAGCCCGTGGGAAAAGATGGTGGAGAAAAGGAACCTGAACTTCGAGGCAATGCTCATCTGCGTGATACATGGCATTTTTTTGTATTTTGTCGCTTCCCGATATCTGAACAGGTGCCTCTCCTGTCGGGATGTCCCAATAATCGGACTCCGATTCAACGGCTCCTTCAAAGTAATAACGATGCGAGGGTCCCAGGACGATAATTCTTTCATAATCTTCTCCTGCAACTTCCGAATAGGCATCGGCAGCGATTTTTCCCGAGTAAACATAACCGGCATGAGGAGATATCAGGTATTTAACCTTTGAGCCGGATTCCCTGCGTGTCGATTTAAGTAACGATTCTATCTGTTGTGTCAATCTGCCCGGATCAGCAGGATAGAACAGACCTGCTACGGCTGGTTTACGGTGTGTTTTCATTTGTTTCTCCGTATAGTTTCAGCAGATATCCCCCAACGCCCACGGCACAAACACGGGGCCAGGCAATGCACTTCACTTTTCCTGCCCGTTTTCCTTTTGTATCATGTATGAAAGACCAGGTGGGTGTTACAAAATAGCTCCCAACTATTTCGTCCCGACTGTTTTTTAACTTTCCCTTCTCGGCATACCCCACTAAAGTATGATTTTCATCCTCACCGGCTAGAAAAAGTCTGGCTATTCCCTTTTCTACCAGAATGCCTACTCGCCCCAGTTTTTTGTTTTCAAGATTGTAGATTTCTACAAATCGGGGATAAACGTGAGCAGTGCCGGCAGGTTGATCTTGGTCATTGTAGATCTGGCCTTTCACGGGAAATGGGCCGGTGTTTGACATTATTATGCCTGAGATAATACCGAACACCAAGATAAAAAGCAGGGTTGAGGCGAATCGATATTTCTGGTCCATAAATCGAATCTGATTATATTCGTTTACTTATGGATAACGACGCGTTGTCCGGCCTGTAACAATGTATGGTTAGGTGGGAGATTTTGCAGGTTTTTACCTGTATGCATATAAAAAATATTGCAGGGATTATCTGCGTAGTCCTCAGGGTCACCATGAATAGAACCGCTGCCGGCATCAACAAAAGAATAATTAGGGCACGCCGTGGCAGGAAGTGTTTTGGTGAGCTCCTCGTATCTTGCTTTGGAGTACACACCCGCCTTGTTCAATGCCTCAATCATTCGCTTGGAAAGGGTGTCTCCCGACAAATAAAAATTTGAACTCTGTTTGCCGTTCTTAACTTCTAAACGTAATCCAAGAGCAGGGATTGCGTGGCTTGAATAAAAGACCTCAAAGGAAGCGCCAAAAAGTGTAAACGGTTTATCTGCGTAAATCGGATGAAAATTATAGTAAGACTGTGCCTGTTTATAGGTGCAATCCAGAATAGGCATCAGTTTTAACAACATACAGTGGTAAATTTCGGGCGAGGTATAAATCTCTGTCTTTTTGCTATTCCCGATCGATTCCATGATATCAAGATGATCTTCATGAACATGGGAGATGAAAACAGCATCGAGGGATTCAAGAGACAAACCCAGTTTATCGATGTGTCGATGCAAATATGCCGGGCAATCCCATAAGACCCATTTTCCGTTGATATGAAATAAAAACCCGTTGGCCGGCTGTGTGGGATCAAAACCTTCACTGGCTCCCAGACAGCGAACGCTGAATTCAGTATTGGAGGCAAGCTCTTTTTTGCTGATACCGACGCCTTTAATCTTATATACGGGTTCAAGCGGCTTCGTTATCTTCAGACTCGACTTCAGCTTTTTTCCACAGGTGACGGTGAAATCATCCTCGTTCAGTCGATCGATGCTGACCTCAGGGTAGTTTTCAAAAGACTTGTAAACCGTTTTCTTATCTCCGATTTCAAGAGGTATGAACTCGATCATCTCCTCCAGTTTGTAGGGTTTTCCGTCGGGCTTCTTAGGTGCCAGAAACTCGGTTTCGGCCATGACCTGTTTGATCTTTTTCTTGCTGAGCTTGGAAGCTAAGCCGAGATTGGCCTCTACTTTCATGATTTCGTCGTAATTTGGCCCAAGCACGGTAACACGCAGCATTTCCTTCAGTTTTTTACAGATTTTCTTCTTGGCAAATACTTTAAACTTCCGCTGTCTTGCTAATCCCTGTTGAATAAAGATGAAGTGATAAAGCGGAAATTCCAGACAAGCCAGAGATGAATTGAACTTGTGAAGAGTTCCCGGAATAACAATACTATCGGGCATGGGAACATGTTCAGTCATCATGACCTTGAGAATTTCCGGGGGACAGCCTATAAGTATATTGCCTTGCGGAGTGCTGAATAGCTGTGAACTCTCTGTTATCGGGTATCGACTTATTAGCGCATTTGCTTGTGCCATAGAGCTTATTGCTTAAAAAGTGTTAAATTTCCCTTGTTACAATTAGTTACGCTTAGAAAGCAAAATGTATTCCAAAAAACCAGCAGATCAATCAGGTAAATGAAACCAATGAACGGTCAATTTATGGTTACTTTTTGTTTGTAACGCACTGTTGCTGATTATAGCAAAACCCTTTTTTGTTTGAAAAGATTAAATGTTCCCGCTATTTGTTTAATCCGTCGGGATTGATGGCTATGGGAGGTATGGCATGGGAAGGAAGTCAGGAAACGGACAGGAATAGGAATCCTCGGTTCCGAATTGAACATAATCAAGATCGGAAAGGGAATCAAATTGCGGGAAAAGGTTTTTTATTGTACGTAGTAGACTGAAAACTCTGCAACAAATGTCTTCAAATAATCATATGAAATGCTTGGCAAATGAATATAATGAAACAAATTTTTGATATGCATAAATCCCGACTCATCAAGATATTAATTCCAGCACTCACGGTCATAGGAATAAACTGTGACCTGATGGCCCAACAGCACTTCACGCCTTTGAAACAGGGAGAGTACGAAGTCAGGGAAGAGAGTGATTTTTTTAATCCCGGAGCGCAGATAGGGGGGAGCTATCGAGTCGATTATTCGATTTATAAAGATGGTTTTATAAATGAGGAGGATCTTGCCAGTCGGCTCGAACAGGATATAGAACTGAAGATTCAATCCAGAATTAATACCAATATTTCACTTCATGCCTATATCGGAAACAAATCCAAATCTGTTGAGGAACAGGACAACATTTATTATACGGAGTATCCTGATGAAGCTTCCGATTCAACGTCGGACAGTGGGATGGAGTTGGAGTTCAGGGAGGCTTACCTGGAGTATAACCACAATCCCAATGCCCAGTTAAAAATAGGTAAACAGTTCATTAACGTTGGTGACAGGATGGGTCTGATTTATCAGGGTAGGGCCAACGCAATTTCACAACAATGTCGAATCGGCACCTGGTGTTATTACGTAGGAGGTGCCAGATTAGGAGAAACGGGAAGCTCATCGGTTTTCTGGGCACAAATCGATTATCCGGTTTATGAATCCGGTAAAATCATCAGTGACCGCTGGGCAGATAAAGGAGCGCGGCAGGAGGTCTCCTTTAATGTAGAACTCCTGCGAGTGATGTACCGGGGTATTCATATCCCCATGTCCATATCCGGACAATGGGTCGGAGAAGGATCCACCTATCAAAGCACAACCACTGTCGGGACTGAAACCAGAAACGTCTATTTTGACAACGACGGGGTAGAATATATCGGATTTAACCTGTTTTGGAACTACTATAATTACATCTTGCGCTTTACCTGGCTGAACTTAGCCGGAAAAAGAGACTATTTTGCTGAATCTTCCAGCGGTAAAGAGCCATTGGATACACAGCAAATTTCCGGAAATGCCTATTACCTCGATATGAATTACCAGGTAATCAAAAGTTGGAAAACAGGTCTTAGGCTTTTTACCGGAACCGGAACCGACAGGGATGATGGCAAAGAAATCTGGGAAGGTGAATCTCACAGTTTTATGGAGATTCAAAGAGGTGACTTTGGTGACGCGCTGATCTATTTTAACGGAGGGAGAGGGATAGGGCAGGGACATTCGGTTGCCAATCTGAACTATTACGCCCTGTATGGCTCGTATCGTAGCGAGGGAAATGCCGTGCTGGTTAAGCTGGGGTTGTACTCTTTTAATCGAAATTCCCCTGTTTACTATAACGAGGTTGGAGAAGAGGAAAAAACGGCCACGCATATCGGAGAAGAATTTGATTTTGAGATATTTTGGAATCTGGAAGGGAAATTGAAGGTGAGCGCTTTTATCGCCGTTATGTTTCCTGATAATGCTTATAGTGCCAATGACAACGTCAGGCCCACCGAGGATCCTAAAGACCTTTCCCTGGTGGGGGTTAGCATCGAATACAATTTTTAACTGAATGATAACCAACTAAAATCTGGTGAAGACTTATGAGAACAGAAAAATCATCCGAACTGTTTCGCAGAGCCCAGCTCTCAACACCCGGAGGAGTGAATAGTCCGGTTCGTGCTTTTCGCTCCGTAAAAATGAATCCGCTTTTTATCAAAAAAGCTTCCGGGAGTAAGGTGTACGATGCCGATGGTAACGAATTTATCGACTATGTCGGTTCGTGGGGACCCATGGTTCTGGGGCATGCACACCCTGCAGTTATGGAAGCGGTGACCGAGACCCTCAAAAACGGGCTTTCATTTGGTGCTCCAACTGAACTGGAAGTTGAAATGGCTGAGCAGATCAAGACCATGATGCCCAACATAGAAAGCGTGAGGATGGTCAGCTCCGGTACGGAAGCAACGATGAGTGCCATCAGGGTGGCCCGGGGTTATACCGGCCGGGATAAAATCATCAAATTTGCCGGATGCTATCACGGACATGCCGACTACCTGTTGGTCAAGGCCGGTTCGGGTGCCGCAACATTCGGCCAACCGGATTCTCCCGGTGTTCCGGAAGGTTTTGCAAGTGAGACCATAATCGCTCGTTACAACGATCTGGACGACGTCAGCAACCTGGTGGAACAGCATCCCGGAGAAATTGCTGCTGTTATTCTTGAGCCTGTGGCAGGGAACATGGGGGTAATAGCTCCCAAGGCCGGATTCTTAAAAGGTTTGCGCGACCTTAGTGACCGGGAGGGAATTCTGCTGATTTTTGATGAGGTTATGACCGGCTTTCGTGTCTCCAAAGGAGGCGCCCAGGAGCTGTTTCATATAGTCCCTGATCTCACGACCCTGGGAAAAATCATCGGTGGCGGTCTTCCCGTAGGCGCTTATGGAGGAAGGCTGGACATAATGGAAAAGGTTTCTCCGGCAGGCGATATTTATCAGGCAGGGACACTATCCGGTAATCCCGTATCCATGTCTGCCGGATTGGCAACCCTGAAGGAATTAGACAAACCTGATATCTATGAGGAACTTGGCAGAAAAAGTGTTTGGCTGGTGAATGAGTTCAAGGATATTTTAAACAAGGCCTCTGTTCCCTATAGATTGCAGCAGGTTGGGGCTATGTTTGGTTTTTTCTTTATTGACCGGGATGTTGACAATTTTGATGACGCATTGAAGTGCGATACGGAGAGATTTATCGCTTTCTTTAAAGAGATGCTGAACCAGGGGATCTACCTGGCGCCTTCCGCTTTTGAGGCAGCCTTCATGTCGCTGGCGCATTCCGATGAAGATCTGGAAAAAACCAGGGATGCATTCGAAGCTTCAATTAAAAAAGTTAGTTAGGAGAGTATTTTAATCATCTTCCAAAACGACAAAGTGATCTTGGCATTCATTAACCAGATGGTGGATGAATGCCAGATGTGATGCATGTCCGCTTTTGTGGCAAAACAGATCACCGACAATTCTGAGATTATCGAAGAGATAAAAATCCCCGATCTGATCGAGAATTTTATGCAGATTGGGTTCGTTTAGCCAGGTCATCTCCTCGATATTCTCAATATCACCATTTTCATCGAGAATAATAGCGTTTTTGTTGCTTCCTCCCTTCACCAGTCCTTTATCCAGAAGCGCTTGATAGTCCTTTCTGAAACCAAAGGTTTTTGCTTTGACTATTTTCTCAATGTAGTTTTTTTCGGTCAGGTGAAAGCTTACCTCCTGTTGACCGATCTGCCTGTGATCAAAATCGATGGAGAAAGTGAAATTCGAATGATCGGAAGGAGCAACAAAAATGGCAATTTCTCCTTGTTTGAACGAGACGGTTTCCAGAATCTTGATTTTCTTCTTTGGCTTTCCCAGGTATTTAAGCCCGGCATCCCTGAAACCGCAATAAAACTCATATCCGCTGCCATCAAGAATGGGAACCTCTTCTCGGTGAAGTTCAACGAGCAGGTTGTCAATTCCCATACCGTTGCAAACGGAAAGCAGGTGCTCGATGGTAGTCACTTCGACACCATCCTTTTCAATGGTGGTACATAATGTAGAGGGGACTGCATAACGGTAGCTGGCCGGGACCTTGACTTTTTTATCACCTCGATAGAAGACGATTCCCTGATCTTCCTCTGCGGGGAAGAAGTACAGATCTGTCTTTTGCCCGGAGTGCAGTCCCAGTCCTCCTTTTAGAATAAAGGAATCCTTGATCGTCGTTTGATTCATTTTTTCTCTCTACTTCTCCAACCGAAAACAAGTTAAATGTCCGTCGTTATAAAACTCTTTGTAACTGTTGGCCAGATAGTCCTTGAGGCAATCGGCAATACTGAAGATGGTTATGGATTTTTCTCGGTTGTTCAGCTTTTTTTGCAGATTGTGGTATAGTTTTACACCGTTTTTGATGGGTTTGGAAGGTCGATAAAGATATAGAAAATCAATATGATCCAGACTTACATTAAGAATGTTGTCGTTGACCCAGTTTATACTCTGTTCTGGAATCTGAAGCGCTTGTTGAAACAGCTTTCCAATACGGATCATTTCCGCTGAAAGTTCAATCAGCTCGGTCTGCTTGTGGGGATATAAATACTGAAACAGCAGTCCCTGAAGCCCATTACCTGCGCCAAGATCTGCAACGACGGAGGTGTTTGTGATATAGGGTCTGGACTTTAAAAGAGGGGAGATACCACCGGGATGATTAAAGTATCCATGTTTGCCGTCGAGCTGTCTTCTTTCTGATTCGGAGTAGACAGAACCGGTTCTATGGATTTGACAATACAAGTTCAGGAAAGAGAGTTCGGTTTCGTCGTTGTACCCTGATTGTCGATGTTTCTCGTAATCTGCAGCAGGTTCTTCCAGTTCCGGAAATTCTCTTAAGACAGTTTTGTCTGAAACAATCTTAAGAAAAGCTTCTTCTATTTTTAACAGACTCTCCTTGGTTGAAGGATCGTCGAATATAGTCTCCATTGCTAAAAACGAATACTGAAAAATTAAAAAGACAAATGAAATTATCCTGTTGAACGTCAACCAAAAAGATCTGATTTAACCATCAGGGCCGCGACAATGGGCTGAAGAATCTCATCCTGGCGTTGATGATCGAGATTAAAAGACTGCCCCATGTCTTTTATAAATTGGGACTCATCCGGATCAAAGTGTTTATCGCACATAACGATTTCCACCATGTATTTGAACAGAAATTCTGCAATATCATCGGGAAATGCGGAGCTGAGATCTCCTTCGATTTTATCCGTATTTGCTTCGATCTGTTCGATTTCGGCCTGGTTGTTTTCGAGTAGATCAGAGATAATTTCAAAATACTTCAGTTCAGCCGGATGGACCACTTTGTCAGCCCTGATGGCTTTCAGAAGCAGTGCCGCACAGATCGATTTCTGTCTTTCCGATAGGATCGGCTTCAAATGGCCGAAGATGCTTTTCCGAACCTCGTATAAAGTCTGTTCAATTCGGGCGTAAACCTCCCTGTTATCCATTCTGACAGCCGTGCCGATTTCTCCGATAAAATAGTAGTCCAAATCGGTAAGATCACGTCCGTTGGTCTGCAATTTCAAACAACTGTCCAAGAGAATTTCGCCGATGGCGAGGGGCAGTACAGGCGTATCAAAGGGCAGTTCATATTCCTTGCCCTTGCTGATATTGACAGCTTCATCCAGAATTCGGTGTGTCCAACTGATAATTTTTTCGTATTTAAAGTCGATAACGGAATCGGTTGGCCACCTGGATACTTTGCCGTTCTTTTCGACTCGAACCGTGGACTCCGGAAAAAGTGTTAGTAAAAGCTCTTCTCCGAACCTTAGCAACTTTGTTATCTCCTGAATGCAGGACTGATAAATTGATTTCTGCTTTAATACCCTTTCATTTTCGGTCGGTAGGAACATGATGGGCCCTTGGTTGATTTATCGGATTTGGTACCCGTGAGGCGATACTTGGGTTCAGGTTTATTATGAGTCAATCCTATTTTCATACCTTTTTAAGAGAAAAAGATCCACCGTCGTGTCCGCAGACCATCAATGCATATCAGAACTCGCGATAATTAGGCGCCGGACAGGGAAAGGATCAGGTATAGGACTTAATGTTAACTTGGCATACATAGTATTGGATCAAGTTCATCAATATCATCATTGATTCAACGATCATCGGATCACATCCGGGGGAATATGGTGTTGAAAGTGATCACTGTTTCACTTATTAAACTATTGTGTTATACCTGCCCGAGATGATCTGATAGTTACTCTGTTGGCTGTGGTACGGCTGGTTTGTGTATCGCCGAACGACAAGTTCAACCTTTGAAGTCTAGAGATCTGAAATAATTACTATCAAGAAATAAAACGCACGTGAAACAGAAGCTGAATGTTCTTGGCCTCGGTGTTGATCGGTTTTTCTGGAAAAAGTTCACTGATCAGTTACAGGAAGTTATCTCCGAGGATCAAATTGAGTTTTGTTTTGACCTGGTCAAGTTTAAATGGTCCAAGTTTAAGGAAATCGGTTTGGATTATATGAATCGATTTAAGCCCGATTTTATTTTTACTTCATCGGGCTTGTTTAAGAATCAACAGGATTTTGATTCATTTTTTCAATCATATCAGCCTTCTGAATTGGTAGATTATCCGAATCTTGTTTTAATAGAGAGAAAACCGCATCAGTTTTTTAAGCAGTACCTGAATGTGCACGGGTATTCTGAATTCACATTCCGGCAATACCCCGGATTCAGGGTTGGAAAATCCGATTGGTTCAGTGACGGGAGATTGACAACTCCCCTGGTGGAAATCAAACCTCTTCCGGAAATACCTGTTGATAACAACGAACTTTTTTCTGACAGGGACGGACAATTGGGATTTGTTCTTTTGAGCGACATGAAATCTGTTACCTGGCAAAGCAGGAATTATAAGACAAAGGAGTTTTGCAGTGAGCTTGCTCAACACCTCCAGGACCAAAACGATATAAAAAAATATAAGGGAGTCCTGTTTTACAACAACAAGGCGTTTCTTTCCCCCGGGTTTTATCTGCGAGATCTTGTGCGAATCGAGACGGATTATATGCCTATCGATCATGTAATAGGTTACAGAGAAGCCAGAATCATGGGGTTGGACTACCAGGTTCTGATTCAAAAAGTGGTCGAATTGGCCAAGTTCCGATCAAGCCTACATTTTAACGAGAGTTATTACGGTGAGCAGGGTACCATCAAATCGATAATACCGATTACAGTCGCGGCAACCAGCCCGGTGATCTGTTCGATTTATGGACAGATACTCATTTTTGAAGGTTATCAGAAAACAGTCACGGCGGATCTTGCAGTGGACTCTGCCGACAGATTTTTGATCAATTTAATTGGCAAGGATGAATCCCAAAAACCCTTTTCGCATCCGATTAATCTAAGTGAAGAGGTCATACAATTTGAAGGAACCGAATCCCTTGGGGAGGAGGCCCCGCTGACAGAGCTGGAATACGAGGATTTAAAGGATTCAATCAAGATCAAAAAGCAAAAGACACGAATAGAAAAACAACTTGCCAAGCTGTCGGATCAGCATAAGGTTCTCACCAGCTCAAAAATACAAGCTGACAAAAACCGATATATGGACATGATCTCAAGAACCAGGCTTGAACTATTAAAAAACCTGCTTGAGATATCCGAGATCTGGAATGAACAAAATTGCGATGTCGCGGTTGGAAGTCGTGAAAACGTTCTGATTCTTTATGACGAAGAAGCTCAGGCCGGACTGATTGATAAACAATTAGAACACAACAACAGAAAGCAGTTCTTGAATGCATTCAATAAGATGGACAGCCTGGAAGCTTTGGTCAAACTCAATACGGATGATATTGAACCTTTCCTTCACGATGGGGTGGTAATCTGCTGTATGACGACAAAGGCGCTGCTGTTGAGACGATTCAGACAGTTCGAGCAGGAGCTTGCGGAAAAGAAATATGCACCCCTTGGGGAAGCAATGGAAAGGGTTGAACTGGAAATCTCGGGGAACCGGAAACGCTTGCAAAGACTTGTTTTTCTTGAGTTATGTGCTGTGGTGAAAAAAAACTATGACGATACATCTCCAGACCTTTTTCTGGCAGCACAGAACTATTTCAAGAAAATTGAGAAGAAGAGGTATGCTGTAAATTCGAACGGGAGGATTTGTATTATTGCCGAAGATAGCGAACACTGTCATCGAATTAAAAAAGCGGTCCTGAGCACTTTTGCTAACTTTGACAGCGTCGAGTTCCACATGGTCTGCCCGGAATTGGACTTGGGAACTCCTGCCGACTTAGAGGTATCAGGTTCGGCCCTGCAACTTTCACTCTATTTCAAGTCTGTTGCTGCGGATTTGGGATTGCAGGATTTCGATATTTTTGTACTGGAGGGAGATTTGATGCTTCAATCGGTGCTGGTTAAGTTGCTGAGACAAGCAGGATCAAAATATGCCAATACACCCGTGGTGCTGCTGGCTTCAGGGATTTTTAACTACGATATTATCAAGGATTTGTCCCAACAAAGGGTCAAGGTGATTTACCAGGATCCTTATCGAAAAGGAAGCTCGGAAGCCTTGTCACGGACTTTGAAAACACTGTTTTCACTTCACTGATTTTGTGAAGCAGGAATTAAGATTTGCCGAATGTTAAATGGAATTGAACAATTCGACGCGGTTGATTTCGCCAATCGAAATACCTGCTTTTTTCACAATCTCGCCAGCGACCATGTAAGTTGATAACACATCAGCCTTGCAATAGCGGATCAATTGATTTTTGGCCTGAAGATTCCCGTTTTTCCAATCGATAAACAGGCTGACTGCCTCCATACCGTCAATTGATTCAACCTCCTGTGGTCGTTTGATCTTCATTTCCCGCTCAATGGTTTTCAATCCACCAGTAAATCCCTGGTGATAACAAATCCAGCGCAAGTCAATGAAGGGGCACCCGATATCAGGAATGTTAAATGCTTTTTCAACGAAGGGGATGTCGAAGCTGTTTCCATTGAAAGCAACAAGAAGTTCCGAGTTTTCAACAAGATCCAGGAACTCATCCAGATTCTCCTCGAACAGAAAAGTATGAAGATCCCCTTTATAATAAGCAACAATTACAGTTATTAAACTGTCATAGGATGACAGGCCGGTCGTTTCGATATCAAAATAGGTAGCCCGGTCAAAATAGGTCCCCAGGACCCGCCAGTGCTCCCTTGTCGGAAGCGAGGAGACAAGAAGGTCGATATCATCGTTCTTCAGGGCTGTAAGATTCCGATTCAATCGATCCAAAAATTGGGCTTTTTTTTCTTTGGAAAACGGTAACAGCTCCGGGTTATCAAGACAGTCCTTCCAGGAGGCCAATCCGAGAGACTTCAGCTTATATTCAGTCTTGGGCCCAATTCCCGGGCAGAGGACAAAGGTTTGGTCGATCAATGGATGCGCTCCCGTTTTTTCTGCAGAATCTTGGCTGCTCTTGAAAGTTTCTGTCTTGCCTGAAGGCGTTCGGATTCTTCGTTCGTCAACTGCAGAGATTCCCGGATGGGAGATTCTATGATCCGTACATCAGGAATGTTAATGCTACCATTAGTCAGGCTCATTAAAAGAGATTCGGTGCAGACGACTGAAGCATTGGATTCGATTAAAAGATTTTCCAGTTCTTCATTTGTTACACCTGGTGGGAGAGGTGGGATACAAGACGGACAACCCGAATTACAGTCGCAATCTTTAAGAATGTCCAGGCAGAGAAGCAAGCAGCTTTCCAGGTTTTCAAATATCTTTTCCGCATATCCTACGCCTCCTTCAATCGCATCAAACATGTACAATGCACTTTTCCAGAACTGCGAATCGGTATCTACCAGGGAAACATCCGTATCCACATCTTTCACATCTGCCATGCAAAGCAAAGGGGCTGTGTGTCGCAGCAGATAGCCCAAACCGTAAAGTGCGGCGCCAACGTAACGTTTATCGACAGATTCCATCTGTTCACCCCAATCCCTGGGAACCAAAAGGCAGAATCCTGTTGTATCATATTCAAAGGCGGGAAGGGTTATGGGGCCATAACCAACATTCTCGTATGTTCGTTCCCTTATTTTTTTATACAGCTTGGGTTGCTTATTGTAGTGAATGTATCCGAAATCTATTTTGGAACCATTCACCTCTTTTTTCTCTTCCGACTCGGTGAGTTCAATTCGCCCCTCCCAGTGTGCTTCGGTATAGAAATCGACGTTAACTTTCTCCACCTTGCAGAGTTTTTTATCCAGATCCAGATCCAATGACATATATTTTCGACCTAAATGCTGATAGATAGCGTCTTTGTACAGTTCTCCCCTGGCTCCAATCGGATCGATCTCGCCAATAACCTCTGATCCGCAGTAGATTTCGATATTGTGATCTGTCATACCCCTGAGATTAACACCTCTGGCAGGATAGTCCTGCAAGGCGTAGCGCAAGGTATCTCGGTAGGGAAGCAGGGTTTTGTTTTCCTTCAGGATATCGACAGCTTCTTCGAAAATCATCGTATCTATCCCCTGTTCAGATTTACGCAGCGGGTGCTCATGTGCCATGCAGGGAAGATGTTGCATCAGAATATAGGGATTATCCGCGTTCAAAAGTGCCTGTTCCACCGAGGTTTTGGTTATAAAATCGGAGTGGTGAACCAGAAACTGGTCGATGGGGGTATCCTTACCGATAAAAACAATGGTTGATGACTTGTCTTTACGACCGACTCTTCCGGACTGCTGCCAGAAACTGGCAATTGTACCGGGGTGGCCCGAGAGAATACACAACTCAAGGTCACCAATATCAATGCCCAATTCCAGGGCATTGGTGGTTATTATTCCTGCAATCTTGCCAGTGGCAAGATCCTTTTCCAGTTTTCTCCTTTCGTTGGGCAACAAGCCGCCTCTGTAGGGTTTGATAAAAGGCTTTATGGAGGAATAGCCATCAGTCACCGCCCTGTAAAGCCGTTCAACTTCTTGCCTTGATCGACAAAAACAGATACTGCGCACTTTATTCTTTATCGCATGTCTCAGCAGGGGAATTGAGATGGATGAAGGACCTTTTCGGTAAAGGGCATGGCCCTGGCTTTCGGCCAGAGAAGGGTTAACGAAATAGATGGTTCTTTCGGGCCTTGGTGCCCCATCCTTTTGGATGACTTTAAACTCCCTGTCAAAAAGCGCTTTTACATGATCTCCCGGGTTGGCGACTGTTGCAGACGAGCAGACAAAGCAGGGGCGGCTGCCATGAATTTCGCAAACCCGCAAAAGACGTCTGAATACATTTGCCACGTGTGATCCAAACGAGCCCCGATAGATATGAACCTCATCAATCACGATGTATCGTAATCGTGACAGAAAATCCTTCCACCTGCGATTGTGATTTGGCAGGATCCCCCCGTGCAGCATATCCGGATTGGTGATGATAAAATCACTGGATCTCTGGATGCGGGTGCGTTCATCCTGGGGGGTATCACCGTCAAAAGTCCCCAGAACACTTCCTTTGTTAACAACGCTCATTAAAGATCCAAAAGTGCTTTCCTGATCACGGGACAAGGCCTTTGTCGGGTATAGCAGCAAAACCGAAAAGGGATATTTTGCATGAATGTATTCATTGAGAATAGGCAGGAAAAACGAGAGGGTTTTTCCGCTCGCGGTGTGGGATACAAGCAGCGTGTCCCGATTGTTACTGATATTTCCAAACGCCTCTTTCTGATGAGAATAAAGAGATTTTATCCCTTGATTTACCAGTGAATCGGCTAATTCCCCATTGAGTTTGGATGGAAGTTTGGCAAAGCTTCCCGGGGAAGCCTCCAGGGTCAGTCTGGATTTAATGTTATTTTCGAAACGGTCTAATATGAACTGGTTTAAGGAATCCATTGCCGGTTTGTGGGTTTGAGTCTGTTTTGATGTACATTTGTTTACTTTTATCCAATATACTTTTCTCTGACAATAAAAAAGCGAGGAGAAGAGGTGTTATGAATAAAGGTATTTTGAAGGGGATGGGAAGGAGATAATCGGCTTTTTAGAGCCGATTATCCTGAAGATTTGAGAAGAGGTTTATTTCTTCATCAGATCCACGACAGCTTTCTCCAATCCGTCCAGGGTGAGGGGGAACATATTGATTATTCCGCTGATTGCCTGAATAGTTTGTGTGTAACCCCAAGCGTGTTCGGGAACGGGATTCAGCCAGACTGTATGAGAAAACAACTCCGTCAGGGATTTTAATCGCTCCAGACTGGGTTTCCCGCTGGTTTCAAAAGCATAGATGGAGCCATTTCTTGCCATCAATTCATGGGGGGCCATACTGGCGTCTCCCACAAAGATCAGGCGTGTTTCCGGATCAAAGCGACCAAACTCCTCGATACTGACAGCCTTGGTGTATCGCTTCGGATCTTCCCAGACAAATTCGTAGATAGTGTTGTGAAAGAAAAATGTCTTCAAATCCTTGAATTGAGCCCTGGAGTAATCAAAAAGAGTTTGCACCAATGGAATGAACGGATCCATTGACCAGCCGCCGTTATCAATAAGCAGAAAAACCTTAAGCCGGTCTTTCAAGCTTCGGTCAAAGGCGATTTCGATTTCTCCACCGTTTTTCACGGTCTGGTAGATGCTTTCATCAATATTAATTTGATCCTTGGGACCGGATGGAATCAGGTTTCTCAGGCGTTTGAGGGCCTCGCCGATGGAAGCATTTGTCAGAGGCGCATCCAGGGAGTAATCCCTGTATCGTCTTTCCCCTGCAACTTTGACTGCGGACTTGTTTCGTGACGAACCCCCTATTCTCAGACCATCCGGATGAAATCCTGAGTGTCCCACGGGAGATGTGCCTCCGGTTCCGATCCATTTATTACCACCATCATGCCTTTCTCCCTGGTCTTTCAAACGTTCCTTGAAGTATTCAATCAGCTCATCGGGAGAAAGTTTCTTGAGTTCATTTTCATCGATGCCCAGTGCATCTGCAAGCTCCTTTGGGTTTTTCAACCACTCATCCAACAATCCCCGTGCGATTTCATCCATCTCCATACTTTCGTAGTCCGGTAATTCCACTCCTTTGAAATGATGAGCGAAAACCTGATCATACATATCAAAGTAACGTTCGCTTTTAACCAGGATTGCACGGGCGGTGGTATAAAAGTCACCGAGGGTATTGATTAATCCATAGCTCAGCGCCTTTTGCAGCGTCAGAAAGGAAGTAGGACTGACCGAAATACCGACCTCTTTCAGCGTATAGAAGAAATTTATAAACATGGCAGCCTCTTAAAAGCGTCTGCGTCGTTTTGAATAGTTGGATGCTCTTGCGAAATCACCGCTCTTTTTAAAGAGAACACCAAGGAAAGGTACTTCATTTTCAATAGCATCACCCGATTTAAAATCGGGATCCGTATTCAGGGCACGGATCCAGTTGATCAGCTCCCGGGTTGCAGGTCTTTTTTCAACACCATCCAGTTCCCTCAATCTGTAAAAAACAGCTATTGCGTTTTCTGCAAGTTGGTTGTCAATATCGGGGAAGTGAACGTTGATAATCTGGCGCATCATTTTCGGATCGGGAAAGGCAATGTGATGAAAGTTACATCGACCCAGGAACGGATCCGAGAGATCTTTTTTGGCATTTGAGGTGATGATAAAAATCGGTCTGTGCTTTGCCGTGACGGTTTTATCGATTTCAATAATATCGAATTGCATCTGGTCCAGAACATCGAGCATATCATCCTGAAAATCGGTATCTGCTTTATCAATCTCATCAATTAACAGAACAACCCTTTCGTCGGCCGTGAAGGCCTGGCCGATTTTTCCCATCTTCAGGTAATCTTCGATATTGGAAACATCTCGCTTGGAATCGCCGAACCTGCTGTCATTCAATCGTGTTAGAGTATCATACTGATATAATGTCTCAATCAGTTTCATACTGGATTTGACATTGAGAATGATAAGAGGCATTTGCAGGCTTTCTGCAATGGCATGAGCCAGCATGGTTTTCCCTGTGCCAGGTTCTCCTTTTAGAAGGAGCGGCATTTCAAGCTTCATGGAAACATTGACGATTTGTGCCAGTTCTCCATCGAGTATGTATTTTTTTGCGCCCACAAACTGTGAGCCCGGGTTATTTGTCATATATCCTCTGTCTGTTTGGTCTGTGATCCAATCCCGAAGAACAATTAACCACGATAAGAAAGGTGGGAGAGTATCCTTCTGTTATGGATTTGGAGTTTACTATTGGCAAGGAATTTCCTTTTAGAAGAGTGAAATAGCCAGCAGGCTATCCATCACTGAAATCCGTTTCACGTTTGTCAAAAATAGCAGAATTTGCCTGTTAATTCAACACGGACTCCAGGAGTTCCGTTAAGTGAGTTTTTGTCATATCACTCCCCTTAATCCCGGTAGATAACATAAGTACAAACCTTTCGATAGGTATCCCAGGGCTGTATCCGCCTGTTCTCTTAAATGAAATCAAAAAGCTGCAGGTTTGGATCTGTAAGCTGATATTGGGCAAGTTGTGATTTGTGGTGAGGTTTCATCCCGAGCTAAGTAATACAGGCGTTTATGAAATCAGGGACGATTCGCTTGATCCCGAATCGATTGAAGGGAGGTTTTACCCTGGGCTATATCTGTGGCGCATTTGGCAGTTCGATGACGAATTGAGCACCTTCCGTGTAGTCAGCGTTGTAGGCTATGGAACCACCGTGACCCTCTACCAGTTTTTGGACCATAAAAAGGCCGATTCCTTTTCCTTCTCCGTCGTCTATTCCGGCCCTGTTGTAGAGGTCGAATATCTGTTCGCTCAACTCCGCCGGAATACCCTTACCGTTATCCGATATTCTTACAACGGTATTAGCGGCATCCTGAGATATCTCCAGGCCGATAACAAGCTCGCTGCCTCGTTTTCCCGAATATTTAACGGAATTGTTGACCAGATTTTGAACAACATCGTAAAGAGCCGCTTTATCACCGAAAATTGGAATATCGATTCCTGTCACATCAATAGTGAAAGCTTCAGGATCATCAAAGGGATTGAGGTTCAGCAACTCGGATATTTCATTAACGTATAAAAAGTCTTTCTCTATTTTATTTTCGCTAATAGCGACTACCAAATCCATGAAAACACGACATTTGGATTCAAGGGTGGGCAAAAGTTGTTCCACTACCTCTTTTTCACCCATGTCCAGCAGGGAAAGCGTACTAAGAATAGAAGACATCAGGGATCTTAGGTCATGAGCCAACTTATCCCTGGTGAAAAGCAGATCTTCATTTTTATCACTCAACTCCTTGTTTTGCTCACTGAGTTTTTTGATGATGAGAGCGCGCTTTCTTCTGGCCTGGAGCAGGGTATCGAGTGTTGCTTTTAGTTCGTCGATAGTTTTTGAATCCAGCTCATTAACGTCATATTGGTCTTCGAGAGAATCAATCAAATGGTCAATTCTTTTCTGCTTATTCTCAATGACCTTGTCCCGGACTTTTTGTTCGTTGAGTTGTTCCTGGATAGCCAGTTTTTTTTGAGTTTCCTGGACAGTTTTCTGAACGTGATGTGAATCGCTGGAAGCTCTTTCATTCTCCAACCTGTTGATGGTGGCGATCAAATCGGCATTTTGTTTCTTCAGCTCGTTTAGCTGCCGGTTCTTTCTCTTCTCCTCTTCCAGTCTTGCGTAGAGTTCCTGGATTTTGGGATCGAGTTTCAGAGCTGTTCCTTCTTTGCTGGCTTCCATTTTCCTTTTGATTGAAATTAAAGCAGTTCCAATTTCTATGATCTTACAATCAGACGAAGAAATCAGCAACCTTTTATTGATTGTTCAGGTTTTAATTTAGCCGGATTAAATGATTATAGATTGATAGAACAGCTTTTTTACCTGGAAAGCACGGGTTTCAACTACCTGGCATTAAGAAATTTTGATGATTTTAACATACCAAGTTTGGATTAGCGCTTGTGGACATAATTGTGTCATTTCAGGTAATCACTTCATTATACGAGGGGTTGATCATCGAAGTGGCATAAAACCGGATTGATCATCCCGGGAATCGTTTCACTTTTAAGGAAATCGGGGATACAAAAAGGATCAGAATGACAGAAGACAATATCGGATCTTCAGAAAATGGAACTGGTGCCCGGCCTACGGTACTGATTGCCGATGACAATGAGCAAACCAGGGAGTTGTTAAAAAAATTTTTTGAAAAAGCCAATAAACGCGGTGACTTGGCCTGTGATGTAATTGAAGCAACCAACGGTGATGAGGCTATTCAAATGCTGGATATCGCTCAGCCGGAACTTATTCTTTGTGATATCAGTATGCCGGAAAGAGATGGATTTGAAGTACTGAACCACTTCAATGCATTTAGCAAGGAAAACAATCTGTTCTGTTTTTTTGCTTTTCTGTCGGCCTCGAGTGAAGAGAAGAAGAGGGCATTTAACTCCGGGGCAATGGGGTTCCTTTCCAAGGAGGATATTAACTATTTTATTATAACACCCTTGTTGAACTCGTGGTTACGGTTGGCAAAGCTGGAAAGAGAAATGAGTACCTGGGAGGCGGCGAAAAACGAGTAATCTATAAACTATCAAACCTTTTAAAAAGAGCCGGCGCAGTGAGATCTTTTGAAAAAACCAACAATTGATTCCCCAGTCGATTAACCAGTTTCTTGAGATGGCTCTTCTTCCCTTTTATGGCTATGAGGTAATTCTCAGGTAGCTCGCCTGCAATCCTTCCGATCTGCTTAATACGGGTTTCAGACATATAATGAAACCATTCGACTTGCAGGGTTTTTTGGCCTTCTTTATCTTTCAGGATAATATCGGGTATTAGATAGCGATTCCCACTTAACGGAATCAGCAAGTTTCCTGTTTCTGCCACTAGTTGATCGACATATTTTTCGTTGACACGATCGATTAGATTCAAAACTTTTTCGTGATTCCAGATCCCGGTTTTTCTGTAAAACGTCTTGTAGGCATGTTGGTCTGACAATTCAAGTTTAAACTTACGATGACGGCGAGGTATCTTGAGTTTGGCTGTCAACTGCCAACTGCTATCCAACAGCAGGATGGCCGGGAAGAAATTAGCAATTTCCATCCCGTAGGTTTTCGCATTTTCCAGTATGGATGCAGGCCCGTCGATCTTTAAGGTGATTTGGTTTTCTCCCGCTTCAACCACTTCAAACATCAACTGGTAAAACTTGAGCATTTGCATAACCTGACGAAAAGCCTTTTCCTTTTTCATGGTTAGGTTCAACTCCAGATTCTCACAGTGAAGCAGGAGTCCCTGGACTTGTTCTATATTGAAACGGTGGATAAGCTTTTCGGCCTGAATAGGTTTGAAAGCGATCAGTTTTTGATTATTGCTGATGTCTCCAAACAGCCAGGAATCTGTTTCATCGTAAGCTTGTTTTTGCTCTATTCCTGCAGAGATCAGAACGGATTGTTTATGATCGTCCAAGGCTGTGCCCGATTTTGCCTTTTGTTTCCAATAATGGGCGGAAACAGAGAAAAGATTTTTGCGGACGGTTGCAGGATCATCATTCCCGAAATCGGAAAAATCTCCTCTCTTGAAGAGGATTTTGGCCATTCCCTGGATGACTTTTGGGTTTATCTTTTCTGTGTAAAACGATTTTATTTCATCATCAATCTCAAACCGTTTACGCTCAACAGAGTTTTCGAAAAGCTCAACCAGATTGGCGGTGATAGCCAGGTTTTTTTTGTCGATCTCCAGAAAAAACGGAGTGGCGATTCCGTTACGAAATCTTGAAAGGTTAAGTGGTCCGCTAAGCATAATCGTACAAATCCCGTCTCAGGTTTTATCCAGTAAATGAGATAAATGAAAAGCGATCACAGCAAAAGCATTGGCAACGTTAACAGAGTTTTTTCGCCCCACCATTGGCAAATGTACAAAGGTATCACACTCTTTCAAAGCGGACTGCGACAGTCCGTATTCTTCATTGCCCAGCACTACGATTCCTTTTTCCGGCCAGGTGAATTCATAGTGATTGGCTGATCCTTCAACCGTTTCAATACCGATGACTCGATAGCCCGATTGTTTGTGTCTGTACAAACCTTCAGCCAGGTTCTCGTGCTCTTCCTGTGGTATCCATCCGGTGCAACCCATGGCTGTTTTTTCAACCTGTCTTTTCTCTTTGCCGGGAGTCTGACTGCCAATCATTACACTTTCAAATCCGGTGGCATCAACGATCCTGAAAATAGAGCCCACATTAAAGGCACTACGTAAATTATCCAGTGCCACCTTGTAGTTGATTTTGGCATTCCATGGTGACAGGTCGATTTTATCTCCTGTTTTTATCCTGGGTAGGAAATCAGCTTCTGCCATTCCTTTACCACTTTTGGTTTTATGCCGATGGAACTGATCTGAAATGAACTCGATCAGTTCCTGTCTGGATTCAGGAAATACGGTTTTTGATGGTTCTTCATTAATCCAGCACAATACTTTTTGGTAGTTTGATACGACCAGGGGAAAGCTTTTTTCAGACAAAGAGTCATCCAGAACTCTGTCATAAATCTCCCTCAACCAATTGGCAATTAGTTTATGCCTTCTGGCAATCGGCTGACACATTAATTTGCTTCGAGTAAAAGGGAAACTGTCCATTTGATTGAGAGACGCAGAGTTAAAGAGTCGTTTGATTAATGTCGTCCTTTACACAAAATCAAACAGTTCTGCAAATTCGTCAAGCTTCGCTTTTTCCAGTAGCGCTCCAAGTCGATTTCTAAACTCCTCCAAAGTAGATGCTTTCAGGTGAAAATCGATATGTTCGGACTCGAATTGGGGATCAATCGAGATTTCCAGTTCCCCGGGAATGCGATATGAGTTTACCAGGTGTTGCCACTTTTTTGAATGTGCTCTTAAAACCGGCCACCTGAGTTGTGAGAGCCGGTCCTTTAAAAGCTTATATTTCAAATGGGGAGGGGAATTTGAAATGATATCAGCAATTTCCTCTTCCAAAAGGAGCTTTTGTGGTGATCGATTATAGCCTTTTGCCAACTCGTCAAAGAGCTGCAAAATGGTTGAGAGTTTATTTCCTTTCAGTTTCAAGCCTGATAACAAAGAAGAGAGTGTTTTTAAATCCTCTTGGCTTCTATCGGAAAGAGCAGTCATCTCCTTGTAGGACAGACGGTCGATATCGCAAAACTGACAATGCTGTTTTATAATTGCGACAAGGTGTTGTATTTTTTCCAGGCATAGGTTTTTATCTGCAATGCCGTGCTTAACCAGTGTGTCAGCGATTTCTGCTGGCGGAGAGGATTTTCCAGAATACTCTAACAGGGTGCACAGGCTTTCCAGCAGCCCAATTGCAGATAGATCCTGTTGGATACTTTTTTTAGTCACTCGTTTGTTCCAGAGTTCAAGTAAACTGTGTTCCATCGGAAAGATGAAGCTTGGGACAGGGCTTATCCGTTTTTGTTCCCTGTCCAATGAGAGCCGTTTGAACCCATCGACTATTCGATAACAGTCTTCCGGTTTTTCTTGCAGCCAAATGGGATTACCTTCCAGATCAGATCCATCCCATTGACGGATAGTCGGATTTAAAGATCTAATCGAATACAGACCATCATTGAAATCGATCTTTGCCAGCTCTACTTGTTCAAATTTCATAATTCAAGCGGATAAAGGATGAAAGGAGAAAACGCATTAGTTTATGGCGCCACCGGTGGATTGGGTAGCAGTATTTGTCGAAAGCTTCTCGAAGAAGGAATTAATGTCTTTCCCATTGCCAGATCAAAGTCTAAATTGAAGAAGCTCGTTGATCAAACAGATATCAGTTCATCTCAATCCCTGCATATTAAATCCATCACATCCGAAAAGGAACTGAAATCTGCAGGTACCTGGATTAAGTCGCATGGAGTCAATTTCAGGTTTGCTATTCATGCGGCAGGTCAGGGTATGATGAAGCCTGCCGGCAAGCTCAGCCTGAAAGAATGGCGCGATACCATGGACATTAACCTGACTTCTGCTTTCGCCTTTTACAAACTCCTTTGGGAGATTCGTGCTCCGGAAGGATTTGAAATGGTGTTTTTCAGTTCAGCTTCCTTGAACCGGTCCTGGCCTAAGAACAGTCTTTATGGTGCAAGTAAAGCTGGGCTGGAAGCTTTTGCCATGTCGCTGCAGGAAGAGGTAAAAGCAGAAAACGGTAGAATCTGGCTTTACCGGGCAGGCAGTATCAATACCGGTTTTTTTGACCGGGTGAGGAAGCATCTGCCAATAGACAAAATGCTGGCGGCCGATGATATCGCTGATCTTGTTGTGAGTAATTTCAGGAAACCCAAGGGGATGTACTTCCCGGTAATACCCGTTGTTACAAATTGAGTTCCCGGTTTAGTTGGAGACGCTCAAAGTTTTTTCGTCCGGCTGCCAATAGTAACGAAGCAAATAGTAAAATGATTTGAATCCGCCCGTTTCGCCCTGTATAAAGCCTATCCGATCTGTAATCCTCAGGTACAGTTTATGAGGGGTTTGTTCTTTGAATGTGTATTGATATTTATTCATCTCTTTTGAAGGTGATAATCTGAAGTTATTCACAAAGGAGAATGAATCATCATAAAGCCTCAATTGCGGGGATAACGTGGTTTTTCCAATTTGAAGCCATTCCACCACGAGTGTTGAACTGCTTGAATCCCTGCTGATCTGGTAGAGATCTTCATCTGCCCTGGAGGAAATATTTCCCAACACAAGACTATCAGGCGGCATTTTATTCAGGTTCTGACTGTTATTGTTCGGTTCCTTTTCCAGTAACCGGGGAGTGTATTCCATTTGTGGCAATGATTGACCAAAGAGGCTTTCCTGAATATCGGAAGTTGCTTCCTCTCCCTCCTGTTGAATGGTTTCCGTGATCATGTCCAGAATTCTCTGATCCATATCCCATTCCAAAAGATCTGTTACCTGAACGATGGAACGGTCAAACGCTTCGATGAGCAAAATATTGGAGGCTACTTTTTCTGTGATGAAATAGTATTGAGAGTTTTTACGATTGAAAAAATCCAGCAGGTCATTCAGATCGTGTTTGGATTTGACCTGATATTCGACAGATCCAGTGGCCTTCCTAACCAGCACAAATGATTTTAAGGATCGATTTGTTTTCAGAATCTTTTCTTCAAACTGGTGAATTTCGTAAGGGCTGATTAGCCCTTCCACACGGAGAAAAAGGGTTGACTCCACTCCCTCTTCGTAGTGATCAACATCGATAGAGGTAATAGAGTACAGTCTTAAAAAACGATCCAGGGTTGATTCATCCAGTGATTCCATTGGTTTGGGAATCGGGATATCCAACTGAAAAGAGTCTAAAAGTGACAAATCGGATCGTCGGAAGACCTGATTTCTTATTCCTTTGACGGAATATCCTTCATCATCAGTTATAGTATCAATGAAATAGAGAATTCCGGAGCTTGAATACTGTTGGAATAAAGCTTCTATAAAATCAGCTTTTGATCTTTCCTGCCAGGGAATCCCTTCCAGATCCACCAGTTGAACATTTGAAGCCATAATGTGGAACAAGCCCAATCGACGTTTCAGATCATCAGGCGAAAGGGCCAAAGCGCTTTCCATAATCACTGTCACCGTAAACCAGGGATCTTCCTTTAAAACCAGGTTCATGCCTCTCAATACATCAGACAAGGTCGATATCTGAATACGTCCTTCCAGTTCCATAGTGAACAGGTTATCTTCGCTTCGCTCATTGAGTACTTTTGCCGACACAAGAAAACGTGAAGCTTCCAAGGTGTTATTTTTAGAGATCTGGTACTGATACTCCTGGTAAAGCGTCGGACCGATCAGATCCTGAATTGCAGCGGAAAGCAGTAGGTTCTGGAGGCTATGGAATGCGTTGTTCCGGGCCAGAACAGTGTCATTCTCCACTATAGGGATGGAGATTTCTCCCCTATATGTTTCGTAGTCTTTTGCGAGAGCTGTTGAGAAGACAAGAAGCAGATATACCGCAACCAGTGGAACTATGATTTTGTGGTGTTTCATAAACGGATCAGAACATGGGGACGAAGCCTGATGATCAGCTTTCATGCTTCGGCAGACGGGGTTCAAAATTATTGGGGTAATATTTGTCTATCCATTCGTCGACTTCAACAGAATCAATCTGGCTTTTGCTAAGAAATTTCCTGGCATATTTCTTATAGAGTCCTGACTTGAGAAAGATCTTCACAATTTCCGCGTCGAGTAAATTGTCCTGCACCATTCTTCCCAATATGGTCATGGCGCTTGAGAGCTTCATGGGGTCTTTATAAGGGCGGTCATTGGCTGTTAACGCTTCAAAAATATCGGCTATAGCGATGATTCTTGATTGGATCGGCAACTGTTCCGCTTTGAGTTTGTTTGGATAGCCTTCTCCTGCCAGGGTTTCATGGTGAGCGCCGGCATACAGCGGCAACTTCATTTTTTTCCTGGGGAATGGCAGTTTCATTAACCAGCGCCATGAACGGTCTGCGTGGTCATTAATGATCTGTCGCTCTTCTTCGGACAAAGTACCTTTGGTTATACAGAGATAATCCTTCTCTTCCTTGTTGACCAAGGGTTCTTTGGTTTTTCTTTTAGCCAGCTCAACACCTACAACACGATTTTCCCCTGCGATTTTTTTGCGTTTGACCCGAATGCTCTGGCTTGTGGTCTCCTTGTGCATGGAACAGATCAGTTCCTTATCCTGTTTTTCCAGGAATTCTCCGCCAATATTGGTCTTGTTCAGTAGTTGGAGTTGAGAGACAAGCGTTTCGATTTTGGATGCTTTTTCCTTTTCGAGTTCATTGAAGTAGGACCTTGGCTTGTTTGTCTTTTGTCCCTTAAGTTCTTCTTTGAGAAATTCAATCTCGATGTCTTTTATCTTGGAATTAAACCGTTGAACAATCAGTTCGAACCGATCCAATACGGTTTGCAGCTTTATCGGTTTTGATACGACATGCTCCGGAGAGGTCAGTTTTCCAATGTCATGCATCCAACCTGCCAAGTGCAGTTCCTCCATCTGGGACTTGCTAAATTCAATATAATCGTAGAGGCCTTCCTTGTTTTTGCTGATTGTCTGGGCCAAAGAGCAGGAGAGATCGGCAACACGGTTAATGTGTCCAAAAGTATAAGGTGATTTCTCACCCAGTCCCTCGGCCAGTACCCGGACAAACGCATCGAAAAGATCGATCTGTTCCCTGAGAAGCGTTTGAGTGGTTAAGGAAATAGCCGCTTGGTAGGACATCGCCTGGACAATGGTCTGGTCGTTTTTGGAAAAGGGGATTACTTCCCCGTCAAGTGTCTGACGATTCAAAAGCTGGAGTACCCCGTTAATTTGGTTTTCATGATCTCTCAGGGGCAAAACCAACATGGATTTGGACCGATAGCTGGTCTTCTGGTCATAGTTTTTCGGCCCGCTGAAATCGAAACCCTTGGCATCATAGACATCCGGAATGTTTACGATGTTTCCGGTATTGGCACAATAGGCGGAAACATGTGAATTGTTGGGTTTGCCGTCAATTTCCATGGGGACCGGGGGAATTCCTTCGGGTTTGGTGACAAAAAAGTTCTTTGATTCCGTATGCATCACCTCAAATACGAGGGACTTTGATTTCAGTTCGCCGGGATTGAAGGGATCATCATAAAATTCATTGTGGACGCTATAGACAGTACCTGCATCTGCATTGGTGAGGTTTCTGGCCGTATAAAGAATCAGCTCCAAAGCAGAGCTTTGTTCCTGCTCTTTGCTGAGTTCGGCACCGGCAACAGACAGTATTTTCAGTTGTCTTTCATGCTCCGCTATATCGTTTTTCAGGGATTTGAAAAACCGGTCAGTTTTCTTTCCTTGAGGGGTCTGTTTGTTGATCAGAGACTGAAGCTTTTCTAGTTTTTCTTCGATACCCATATATGCAATCCAACTTTAGCGATCAATACGTTTTTACTCTCGAAGCAATGAGCTGATTTTGTTTTTCAATCAAACATAACAGATCAGCATGAAATATTCATTAGCTTTATTTCAATGTCTCGTAATATGATATGTGATTCAAGTGTGTTGTGTTTTCTCCATCTGTTCTTCTTTTTCCTTACAATTGATGCACAACGTGGTTACAGGTCGTGCGTCCAGTCGCTCTTTTCGAATTAACTCTTCACACTCTTCACAAACGTTATATTCGCCATTTTCGATTCTCTTGAGAGCTTCGCCGATTTTTTTAAGCAATTTGCGTTCCCTATCTCTTATTCGCAGGGTAGTAATGGACTCAGCTTCCAGGTGAGCTCTGTCGCTGGGGTCGGGAAACTCTTTGTTTCTGTTTTTCATTTCCTGCACGGTTTCCCCTGACTCCTCGAAAATCTGCTTTTGCATATCTTCAAGTTTGGTACGAAAGTAGTCAATTTCTTCCTGGGTTAGTTCCGGAGAGTTTGTAAATTTCATTTTTCCCTCTAAGAATAAGGTTCGCAGACAATTGTCCTGTCATCATCAGATCACTCGATGATGATTGTTTCCTTCTGGTTATTGCTCAAAGTAAACTGCAGCGTATTTTGATCAATCCAATTCAATCTCAACTTGGGTTTAAAATCGGACACGGTTTCAGGTAGATGTACCACTTTAGAATCACCATCTTTTACGACATGGATTCTAAAGGTATATTGATACTTTAGTTTCCCATCCTCAGCTTCTATCGTTTCTCCCTTGGTTATATGATAAAAGGCTGCCTTATCTATCTGGTTGTAGACCAGACCGCTGGCAGTATTGGACTTAGGAAGCAGGTTCTGGATTGAACTATCACCGGAAAGCCTGTAAAGCTTCCTTTTGCCATCGTTTGCTATCAATTCGTAATAACCTCCATCCAATGCATTGAAGGTAGCGTCATCATTACCCGCAAATCCCAGAACAGGTTCATCAGCTTCATCAGTACCAAAGTAAACAAATCCGTCGGGAGCTTCTGTGGCAAAATGGAGAGTCAGATCCTGATGTGATACGATCTTTTTACCGTTCTGATAAAGCGTGTTTCCAGGTTTTCCGTCAGGGAAAACCTGGAATCCGGATCCAATCTCTTTAATACCACCTACACTATTTTGGCTCTTTTCATCTGTTTGCGCAAGAGAACTAACAGATAACAGTATTATAAGGCTGACAACAAGTAGTCCTGTTTTTTTAATCATGACTTTCCTTTTAAGTATTCTATATAGATCAATTTATTACTTGCGAGATTCTATCGAAACAGTGCCTGGGAAACAACTGTTAATTGCTGATTCCTTGTATTATTTCCATGTTTTCCTTAACAATAAATTCAAATTCGGACGCTTTGGATTCCGGACGCAATGATATATCATTGAAGGTTAATTTCCTATAGTTGGCATTGTGATCAATCAGCACAAACTGATGCAATTGGTGTGTTCGATTGTCATAAAGGATCTGTAACTCGGACAGCGCCTGGTTTTTCTGAGCAGGTGCCAAAAAAACAGCAGTTAAGCCTTTTTTTAAATCCAGTCGTATTTTCGTGGGAACTATCTCATTAAAATGTTTGCTAATCTGCTCATCTCCGGAAAGAAACCTCAATGACCTGATTCCGGAAACCTCGTGAAGTGGTTGAATGGTGACATTTTCAAGAATCGGATCATAAAGCCACATCTTTTCTTTTCCGATAACAAGCAGCATCTCCTCGGGCTGTTCATACGACCACTTCATAAGTGCAGGCTGCATAAACATCATTGTTCCGATAGCACGGGTCGTTTTTTCCTGAAATGCGTCATAAAAGTCCTGGGTAAACTTGCATTGAAACGGACGAAATAGTTTTATGGACTTTTCCAGATTTGCGATTTTACTATCTGCCTGAAGACTCCCCGCCCAGAGCAAAGCTAATGAAAAAACCATAATCACTCTTGGTAGAAAACCTAACGTCCCTTTCATCAATGTATAACATTTTTTATTCATAATTACGCTGTCTTTTCTGCGAAATCAGTTTGTCAAAGAGATCTGCTTACAACAAATTCGGCTGCTAATGGAGCAGTCTGAACTGAAGAATGGTAAATCTACCAGATAGCCCGTTTAGATTAAATTGACAAATAAAAAAGCTGTAATCTTGCCATATTTGGGACAGAATCAAATTTTACGGCAATCAATTGGACTACCCGCGGAAAATCAGCCTTCTACCTCTTCAATTAGATCAGGCCTGTATTGACAGGTTCAGGTGTAACAAAGATAATGATAATCCACATCCCAGGATTTTGGTCACCAGCCGAATCCGTTGCCACATCTGCCGATAACAGAAGACAATCCATCACGGCATTGAAATAGGGGTAAGATGACAAAATTGATAACATTTGATCTGTGGGATACAGTTTTTATCGATGATTCTGACGAACCCAAAAGAAAGGCCAAGGGATTGGCATCCAAATTTGATGAGCGTCGAAACCTTGTTGAAAGGTCTCTTCAACGGACAGCACCTGTTTCCAGGGAAATGATCGAAATCGCGTATGCCACTGCTGATGCGGCTTTCAGAAATGTCTGGTACAATCAAAACATCACCTGGACGGTTGCGGAGCGACTTGGCATCGTTTTCAAAGGACTAAACCGGGATATCGGGGAGTCCGAGTTCAAGGAACTGGTACGACAACATGAAGAGATGGAGCAGCAGATTCCCCCCGAACTTGCACCGGAAATTCAACTTGCTATTCGGGAACTGAGCAAGAAGTATAAACTGGCAGTGATTTCTGACACTATCTTTTCACCCGGAAGAGTATTAAAGAATATTCTGGAACAGTATGAACTGTCGGAACTGTTCGACTGTTTTGTTTTTTCAGACGAAATAGGTTGCGCAAAACCCAATCCCAGGGTTTTTGAAAAAGTATCGACAGAAACGGGAGTTCCTTTTGAGGAGATGGTCCATATCGGCGACAGAGAAGAGAAGGACGTTGCCGGTCCTCATCAGGTCGGGGCCAAAGCGATTCTGACCACCGTGGTCCTGGACAGGGGGAGTGCTGATACCAGGGCAAATGCTGTTTGTACCGACTACTCAAAGCTGGTTGATATCGTATCTTCACTATAAATCGGGAGGAAGAGTGATGACAAACTCACAACCGTTGTATTTTCTGATTATTGACGGATATTCCAAACAAAGCCGTGATGATCTGGAGAAGGCTGGGATGAAGTTTGCGTGGGATCTTTATGCCATTATGCTGAAAAAACACCTGCCGGGTGCTGAGTTCGACGTGCTGTTGCCCAGTGATGAAGGTGTTACCATGCCGTCTGATAGTGATCTAAGCAAATACTCCGGTATCATCTGGACTGGCTGCAATCTCTGTATCATGGACACCGATAATCCAAGTGTCGCAAATCAGATTGATCTGGCAAAAAGGGTATTTAAGATTGGAACCCCGAGCTGGGGCAGTTGTTGGGGAATTCAGATGGCCGTAGTTGCTGCTGGCGGAGAAGTTATTGAAAATCCCAAAGGGCGAGAGATGGGAATTGCCAGGAAAATCCAGTTGACCGACGCTGCTCTAAATCATCCCATGTACGAAGGCAAATCCAGGGTATTTGATGCATATATCAGCCATGATGATATGGTGTCCAAAGTTCCGGCCGGGGCTACCCTTTTGGCGAGCAATGATTTTACTTATTATCAGGCCCTGGAGGTTAAGCATGAAAAAGGTACTTTCTGGGCAACACAATACCATCCGGAATACGATCTCCATGAGATGGCAAGCTTAATGATTGCTCGTGAGGAAAAACTTACCAGGATAGGATTTTTCGAAGGTACGCAGGATTTTTCAGAATATGTTAAACGGCTGGATGAGTTGCACGGCGCACCCGATAAAAAACACCTGAGATGGCAGCTTGCTATTGATGATGATGTACTCGATCCGGATATCAGGCAATGTGAATTCAAAAACTGGATAAATAACCTGGTACTTCCCTCTGTCAAATAATAAACATAAAACCGTCCTCAATCCAACGGGTCCGGTAATGAGGTTTCCGGCCGGACTTTCTAAATTTCGGGACTTTATCTAAAACCACATCGTAATATCAATATAACGCCATCTAAATCGATAATTCCTTTACATAACTCTTCCCGGATTGCGCTATAGCTGCGGACAGGATTAGGTAAGGATTTCGCTGTAATAGCCGATTTCATTTCTGGCTAAATATCATCGCAACTTGGCTGATCAATAATCTCAAATTCATCCAGCGATCAAACTATGACAAAGTGGGACGGTCACACACATTCTCAATTTTGCCAACATGGCAGTGGAGAACCAACCTCAGAGATGGTAGAGAGGGCAATTGAACTGGGATTTAAAAAATACTCCATCACGGAGCATGCCCCACTGCCAAAAGGTATCATTGATGATCCGGTTCTGGCGGCTGATTTTACTCTGCTTCCGGACCAGCTCGAGGATTATTTTGCCCACATTAAAGAACTAAAGCATCGATATGTTGATAAAATCAAAGTCTGTGTCGGATTAGAAGTCGATTATATCGCGTCTCACCGGACCTATTTTAATGAGTTTGTTGAAGCTTGTTCAAAACATCTGGATGACTTAATTGTATCAGTGCACATGATTCAAGGAAAAAATGGAATTGCTCCCATTGACTTCTCACCGGAATCATTTGAATCGGAACTTTTAAACTGCTACGATTCAATAGAAAATGTCCATTGGGCTTACTGGTCGGATGTTGAAAAGATGGTTCTGGATAGGCCTGAAGTTGATATTACGGCAAGAATCGGTCATCTTGGTTTGATAAATAAATATATTAAGCAATACCCGGTCAGCTATAACAAAGATAGGTATGAACCGTTTTTCGACGGTCTCTTCTCCATGATTAAACAAAAAGGATGGGATCTTGACTTCAATGTTGCGGGTTTGAAAAAAGAGCTATGTCACGATATGTACATATCAGACTGGATGTTGGAACTATGCGGAAAATATGGGATTAATCTGATCTACGGGTCAGATGCGCATGATGTCGCTTCCGTCGGTCAGTTTTACGACCGATACCAAAGGTTGATAGGTGAAGACAAAGACGAATGATTAAACGCATGATAGGAGTATGAATCGCCTCTTACAGACAATTATTGCAAGATCGGAATTGAGCCGAATCGGGCTCTTTAAGTTCTTTTTCTCCATGGTGTTCCTGCTTGTGCTGGTAACATATGACTCGTATGATCCCAGCCCCTTTAATCTCCTGATACCGCCGGATGGCGTTAAAAATATCCTTGGTATCCCGGGAGCTCTCCTCGCAGGATTTCTTATCGAAACGTTTGGTTTGATGGCTTGTGCCATTCCGATAATCACCCTCTTTTCCGGGAGACAAAAGGAGTCATTTAACATCGTGCTCCTAATTCCCGAGATTCTGGAGATATTTGCTCTTACTACACTAGTCGGACTGCTGTTTCTGGCTAACGATGTGGATATGATCCGCATATGTGGAAGCTGGGGTGCAGTGTCAAGTGCTCTTCTTAGTGAGTTTCCGGGGAAAGAGATTAGTGCCGCTATTCTGATTCTATATCAGTTGCTATATTTCCGGGAAAACCGAATTGACCTATCCGCGTTTAACCTTTTGGGGTTGCTGTTGCTCATTTTGAAAACTATATCAAAAAGAACAGCCGGACTGACAAAGCAAACTTCCTCCAGAATGGTAAAATATGGTGTTTTTAATTGGACCTCACCTTTAACAACCGTAGCAGTTAAGTCTTACGAACGTATTTCCGGGAAAATCAAATCCAGATTGGTGCTTATCAGATCTCGTATCGGGGAGATTGATATTTTGGGCAGGTTGATTGAAGCAATAGAGTCGATTATCTATCGAAAAGGTAGAAAAGATGACTCCGATGCTGCGGAAGTTATAGCAGACAACAGAAGCACCCGCAGACACCATCAGGCGCTGGCTATGGCAGTCCTTGAATATGAAAGAACACTCTATTTATCGGACCGTAAGCTATTTTCGAAATGCGAGGAGGAGATATAGTCAACTTGGGAATACGACTCTGCTGAGGCACCATAAAATAAAAGTTGACTTTTGAAATTGGAAAGATATAACTTATTTATAACGAAAGCAAAGCAACACGCCTCAGATTGCTACATTACTGGTAAATCTTCCATAACTTTCAAATTAACTATCCGCAGATCTCCTTTCAAAGATCAAATTCAACGAACCAGTGGGTCTTTTCATTCATTCCTGTATCTAACATTTTCTAACCCTCAAATCATAACTTATTGTGCAACGTACTAAATCTGAAAATCCTTCACAAAGGCAAGCTTCTAAAAAAGATCAGCAGACTAGCCGAAGAAAACCTTCAACTTCCAACCATGTCATCAACAGTAATGTTCAGTCGTTGATTCTTTCCGAAGTAAAAGGAATGGATATTAAAGAGCTGGAAGAGATGGCCAGGTCTTTCAATGTCGAAAACGCGAACAACATGCTGCGTCAGGAATTAATCTTCGCACTGCTGAATGCACAAACCGCCAGAGGCGGGGCTATTTACAGCCAGGGTGTTCTGGAAACTCTTCCCGATGGTTTTGGTTTCTTAAGATCACATGATTTTAGCTATATTCCGGGTCCGGATGACATCTATGTTTCTCCTTCGCAAATCAGACGTTTCAACCTGAGAACCGGAGACACGATCGAAGGCCAGGTCAGACCCCCGAAAGAGAGTGAGAGATACTACGCCCTGCTGAAAGTAGAGAAGTTGAATTTTGAGGATCCCGATAAGGCAAAGGACAAGACCCTGTTCGAGAACCTGACGCCACTGCATCCGGATGAAATGATGAACCTGGAGCGAGCGGATGCCGATAAGACGACCCGGATAATCGATCTGTTCTGTCCCATTGGCAAAGGCCAAAGAGGACTGATTGTGGCTCCTCCCTTCACAGGGAAAACCATGATCCTACAGAGTATTGCCAACAGTATTACGGAGAACCATTCGGACGTCTCCTTGATTGTGCTGCTGATCGATGAAAGACCTGAAGAAGTAACGGACATGAAACGGTCCGTAAAAGGAGAAGTCATCAGCTCTACCTTTGATGAGCCGGCTTCGCGTCATGTACAGGTTGCTGAAATGGTAATTGAGAAAGCAAAAAGGCTGGTGGAACACAAACATGATGTGGTCATTCTGCTGGACTCCATTACACGATTGGCAAGGGCATACAACACAGTTATTCCAGCAAGTGGAAAGATTCTGTCCGGTGGAGTAGATGCCAACGCCCTGCATAAGCCCAAGCGGTTTTTTGGCGCAGCCCGTAATATTGAAGGTGGAGGGTCCTTAACCATTCTGGCAACCGCGCTGATCGAAACTGGCAGCAGGATGGACGAGGTAATTTTTGAAGAGTTCAAGGGAACCGGTAATATGGAATTGACCTTGGATCGCAGATTATCCGAAAAACGGATCTTCCCGGCTATGGATATTGACAAATCCAGTACCAGGAAAGAGGAACTGTTGCTTGAAAACACTTCCGATATCTGGAAACTGCGCCGTATCCTCTCCGCATCCAATTCTCAAGACGCCATGGACTTCTTGCTTGACAAGCTGGATAAGTTTCCGACCAATGAAAAGTTGCTTAGTATGGTCAATAATTGATTCGAGAAACGGACAATTTGACCTTGTCATATTGGTTTTTTCGTCAGATACTTAATGTTTGTGGTAGTTACCGCTTTTTGCAACATAAACAGCATGTCAAAACGAGGGAGCTGTTTGGAAATCAGCCATAAGTTTATGACATCATAGAAAAATTACGAGAAATGAAAGAGGGAATTCATCCAAAATACGAGCAAACCACTTATAAATGTGCTTGTGGTGCTTCATTTGAAATTGGTTCCACAATAGGTGGAGAGGTAAAGATTGAGATTTGCTCCCAATGTCATCCCCTGTATACCGGTAAGGAGAAGCTGGTAGATACCGAGGGACGTATTGAAAGATTCAAGAAAAAGTACCAGAAAGTTGGAAATAAGTAGTTTATAGTGATCGACTTTACAAGCAGGGACGTTAAGGCCGGATGGATTCGCCTTACCCTGCTTTTTTTTTTGATATTGCTGCAGTCTTCCTCATAAACCGCCTGACCGGGCAAACTGGGTTTCCATACTATGATCGACAAACTGGCAAAGATTCAAGACAAGTACGAAGAGATCATGGCTTTGTTGAATCAGCCTGAAACGATGGAGGATTCAAATCGATTCCAGGAGCTGTCCAAAGAGCAGGCGCGCATGTTTCCAATTGTTGAGGTCTTTAATAAATTGACCGGCAAACAAAAGGAACTCGAAGAAAACGAAACACTGGCCAATGATCCTGAAGAGGATCCGGAGGTCAGAAGTCTTGCCAGGGAAGAGCTTGACACCCTCAGGCATGAGATCGTCGAGCTGACACAGGAAGCACGGATTATGCTACTGCCCAAGGATCCGGATGATGAGAAGAACATTATCCTTGAGATTCGGGCAGGAACCGGCGGAGAGGAGGCAGCCCTGTTTGTCGCAGATCTCTTCCGCATGTATTCCAAATTCGCCGAACTCAACAACTGGAAAATAGAGGTTGTGAGCAGCAATGCTACAGGCATCGGGGGATTCAAAGAGATTGTTGCTTCAGTCGAGGGAAAAAACGTATTCAGCCGTTTGAAGTATGAAGCAGGAACCCATCGAGTGCAAAGGGTTCCGGTCACTGAAACCCAGGGTCGTGTTCATACATCGGCAGTAACGGTTGCTGTTATGCCGGAAGCCGAGGATATAGATATCGAGATAAAAACTGCGGACTTGAGAATCGACACCTATCGTTCGCAAGGGGCAGGAGGGCAGCATGTCAATACCAGCGACTCCGCCATCCGCATCACCCATATGCCTACTGGTATTGTTGTAACCTGCCAGGAGGAACGCTCCCAGCTCAAGAATAAAAACAAAGCCATGAAACACCTCAAGGCCAAGCTATACGAAGTGAAGCAGGAGGAGGCGGCAACTGAAGAGGCACGGTTGAGGAAAAGCATGGTGGGGAGCGGAGACCGCAGTGAACGAATCAGAACCTATAATTATCCCCAGGGAAGAATAACGGATCATCGTGTCAATCTATCCCTTTATAAGCTTGAAGAAATTATGAACAGCGGTGAGATGTCAGAAATCGTTGACGTGCTGGCTGCTAATCATCAGGCCGATCTTCTCAAAGAGTATAGTTGATTTTGCTGAAGGATCACTCTTCTTCAATATAAGCTTTCATTAAGGATCGCAGCATGGCAATGGCCTTGGTTCTCATCTGGGATACCCTTGATTCCGAAACATCCAGAACAGCTCCAATTTCTTTAAGATTCAGATCTTCCACATAATACAACGAGAGGACCAGTTTTTCCTTATCGGGAAGCTTTTCCAGTGCAGCCAGAACCGCTTCTTTGGCTTCACTGCCCAGCAGGTTTTCAACCGGATCTTCCTGATCCGGGTCAGACAAGGTATCAAGTATATTCAATTTGGTATCCGATTCGCTTCGTCTGCCCAGGTTATCCAAAGACAACAAGGGAATCGGTTTTGCCTTATCTAGAAATTCCGGTAACTCTTTCGGTTTTATGTCCAACTGACGGGCGAGTTGCTTATCGGTTGGATGGTCTATATTCTGTGCTCTAAGCTCTGTAAACGCTCCCTCAAGCTTACTGCTGTTATCCCTTACCGAACGGGGGATCCAGTCCCTCGCTCTCAACTCGTCAAGCATGGCGCCACGCACTCTGATTTCGGCAAACGTTTTGAATTTAACCCCTTTTTTGGGATCAAATCTTTCGATTGCTTCCAACAGACCAATCATTCCCGATTGAATAAGATCATCGAGATCAAATCCTACAGGTAGCCTGGCAGCGAGCTTAAGTGCGATATGTTTAACCACCGGCGCGTACTCGATCGCAATTTGCTCTCTGTTGCTTTTGTGTTGTTGAGTATAGGGATTATGCATGAATCGCTAATTTTTAGTTAATAATTTCAAAGTCATTTCCCTTGAATCAATGACTTTGCAGCAATATGCCTATCCATGCAAAGCAAATGGTATGCCGTCTATCTTTTTTTCCAACTACCAAGTCGCTTCCAGAAGGATTCCCGAGTATCTTCTTCGATTGACTGACCCGGGCTCAGGTCGATCTGGCGAGCCAGTTTGATGAAAGAGTTGACGGTGGGGGAGTTGGGGAACAATAGGGAGAGTGGGGTTTGCTGTTTCACTGCCTTAATAAAACTGGCATCCCTGGGGACATAACCAATGAGTTCCAAATTGACGGTTAAAAACCTGTTTAACACTTTGACCAATCTGGAATAAACACTTTTTGCCTCCTGAAGACTACTTTCATTTACAATCAGGTTAAAGCTGCCAACCTGATATTTGGAAGACATGATTTTCATAAGAGCATAAGCATCGGTAATGGAGGTGGGCTCCGTGTTGGAAATCACACAAACCTCATCGACGGCCGCGTTAAACCGCAACACGTTTGGGGAAATTCCTGCCCCGGTATCTATCAGAATGTAGTCATAACGGGTCTTCAGACTGCTCAGTTCCCTGAGCATGGCCATCTGCTGTTCCGCGTCCAAAGCCTGCATTTCACTGATTCCCGAAGAAGAAGGCAGAATATGAATTCCATGAGGTCCTTCTATGATGATATCGTTGATGTTTTTAGTTCCGGTAAGCACATCCTCAATCGTATATTCAGGAGCAAGATTCAGCATGATGTCAATATTGGCCAAACCGAGATCAGCATCGATCAGGAAGATCTTCTTCCCCATTTTCGCCAATTGAATCGCAAGATTGATGACTATATTGGTTTTACCCACTCCGCCTTTACCACTGGTGAAGCTAAGAGACCGAACAGCTTGACTGCTGCTGTTTTCGTGATTCATGGCTGAACTGGAGAATTTTTTTCTTAAGGTGCTGGCTTGGTCATTCATCATTGTTATTCCATGGCATTGAAATCGGAACGGATTATCGAAGCTTCACCCGGCTTTCCAAAATATGCGGTTCAGAGACCCTGGTGACATCATCGGCCAATCATTCCTCCAGGGTTGATATATTAAGCAACAGATCTATTAACCTTTCCCTGGAAGCATTTTCGATGTCATCGGGTACATTTTGTCCTGTGGTTAAATAGCTCAAAGGTAACTTGAACCGAATTGAATGATTGAAGATGGATCCGTAGCTGGTGGATTCGTCGAGCTTGGTGAATATGGTACCGTGCAAGGGAATTGTGCTGAATCGTTTGGTTATTTCAAGCAGGTCGCTGTCTTTGGTTGTCGCACTTAAAACAAGCAGGTTGGTAAAATCCCTGAACGGACGAAGAATCTCTCTTAGTTCCGACATCTGTATCTCATCACGCTGAGAGCGACCGGCGGTATCAATCAGGATCAGATCTTTGGAATCGAACTCCTGAATGGCGCCCTTCATCTGTTTTGTGTCACTGACTACCCTGATGGGAACTTTGATTATCCTGGCGTACTCCTGCAATTGTTGAACGGCAGCGATTCTGTACGTATCCAAAGTAATCAGTCCAATTTTCTTGTCCGGATGATTGATCTTTTCCGTACCCGCTATCTTGGCTAATGTTGTTGTTTTGCCGACTCCCGTGGGACCGAGGAATGTTAAAATTCTGGGCTCTTTGGGATTAGCCTTGGCTGTGGGAGCAGCATTGATTTTTAACACCTGCATGAACATCCGGGCGACATAGACCTTGACATAAGAGAAATTATCGATCTCTTTTTTCGGGATCTTCTTATCCACCTCTTCGATCAGTCGCCGGGCAAACCGGTCTTCAATGCCATTGAAGCAGAGCTGCTGAAAAAGGGCGATCAGGTTATCGTGCATATCCCCCGATTTTAGTTCACTGGATTGTGTAACCAGGGATTTAACAATGTTTTTCAGCTCTGATAATTCGTAACGCAGATGGGTTATGGTGGCTTCGTCATTAATCTGTCTGCGGAACCCCTGTCTCAAATCCTGAACCAGGTCTTTCAACTCGGTGATATCACTCTGTAAGCTTTCGATTTGCAGGGAACTTTCACCGGAGGTAATTTTCCTGGGTTCTGCCGGTGGATTATAATTAATTTCCTTTTCATATTCACTGTGCGTAGGTTGACTAACCGGATTTGTGTAAGCTTTCGGTGCACTGCTTTTTGTGGTTTCATCGCGTGCGGCGGTGACTTCCAGAATCTGCTTTCCAAACATGCCGAAGGCTCCACTGCCCTTACGTACTTTTCTGGTGGACATGATTATCGCCCTGGGCCCTAAATCCTCTTTAATCATCTTGATGGCTTCCTGCATGTTGGAGGCCGTATATTTTTTTACCTGCATTTCAATGCTTTCTTGTTGGATTTTTAGGAGTTGGAATGATTAACTTCAGCAGAAAAGGAAAAATCGTGCCATGATATGGAAAAACAGATCTTAGTTTTTAGGCATCACCGGGTTTATGGTTTATCCTTCTGTAATTATAATTATTTTAGTACAACCGAGTATATTTTTGCCTCTCTGTCGGCAACTTGCATCTCCCTGACTCTTCCGGTGCCTTTTACTCTGAGTTGGATCCCTCTCTGGTCTGCCAACTGCAGTGCTTCTCTCAAGGTCAAACCCCAGAACGCGTCCCTTAGATTATTCACTATTTTAGTTTTTCTTACGCTTTTCAGCATGGAACTGCCGGGTTGATTACCGGAGTTTGATGTTTTATCTGCTGTTATCTCCGTTGGATAATACCTGATAACATGTTCTGAGATCTTTCGGAAAATAGGTGCCGGTCCTTTGGAATAGAGATATTTTTTCTGAGGATCATCAATAACAACCAGAATGGTAATTTTTGGTTTTTCAGCAGGAAAAAAACCGATGAAGGAGGTGATGTGGTTCTCTTTTGAATACTCTCTCTTGCGAATGTCAAATTTCCTGGAGGTTCCTGTTTTACCTGCTATTGACACCCCTTTGATATGAGCCAGATATCCTGTACCACCCGGTTTGGTAACACTCTGCATAAATTCGCGCATGATCTCTGCGGTCTCCTTCCTGATAATCTGTCTGCCGCCCTCTCTATTCAGGGGAATTTCTGATCCATCCGATTTCAGAGCAGCTTTAATGATTCTCGGTTTAACCAGGACGCCCCCGGTTGCGATAGTATTAATGGCAGAGATCACCTGAATTGGCGTAGCCGAAATAGTATGACCGAATGAGATGGTTGCAATATCCGTATCCGACCAGTCCTGATAATTATGGACTTTGCCGCCGACTTCACCGGGGAGATTGATGCCGGTTCGGGTCCCAAAGCCGAATTCATGGATGAGTCGATAAAAAATGGGTCTGGCAATTCTCTGGCCGATTTTAGCGGCGCATATATTGGAGGACTTTTGAATCACCTTCTCAAGAGGGAGCCAGCCATACTTCGCAATGTCATGTATAACCCTGTCCTGGATCTGGTACTCGCCCTCCTCACAATAAAAAATACTGTCTTTCTGGATGGCTCCACTTTCCAGCGCGGAAGCAACGGTAATCACTTTAAAGGTCGAGCCGGGCTCGTAAGTGGCGGTGACTGCGTGATTAAAATACCTTGAAGAATCATAGCGATCGAAATTATTTGGGTCATAATCCGGAATATTCGCCATCGAAAGGATATTGCCGGTCATGGATTCCATGATTATGGCAACTCCGCTTTTTGCCTCCATGGCAACCACTGCCTTTTTCAACTCGTGCTCGGTAAAATGCTGTAATCTGGAATCGATGGTCAGGTGTAATGAACCGCCCGAAAGGGTTTTAAGCCGTGGACTGTCCGAAAGGTAATTCCATGATTTGGAGAGACCGGTATTATCCATTAAATGGGTATTGAATTTAAATTCTATTCCCTCAAGACCCTGTGAATCGATTCCGGAAAATCCAAGCAAATGAGAGGCATGATTACCCAATGGATAGAAGCGCTGGTACTCTTTCATGAAATGAACACCCTTCAAATCCAGAAGCTCAAGTTGATTGCTGAGCGCGGGCTGGGCATTTCTTAAAATCCAGGTAAAAGAGACCTTTGATTTGAGCTTCTTTTCGACCTGTTCCCGTGGAAGCTTTAGAACTTTGCTTACCTTGGCTGCTGTCGAATCGGGGCTCTCGACATCACGTGGAATGGCGAAAATCGATTTCAATGGTAAAGACACTGCCAGAATGTTCCCTGTTGTATCATAGATGGGACCCCTTCTTAAAGTGACAGAGATGGAGCTGTTCCACTGTTTGTCTGCTATTTTCTCAAGACGCGGTCGTTCAATAATCTGAAGGTAAAGAGCCCTGAGAACAATGATGACAATCACCAGGAGAAAAAACGCCCTGATCCAACTCAATCGTTGATGGAAATTTTTCGAAACCAATTTGTGTGTGATGGGTAACAAAATACAATCCGGTTTTTAGATTAAAGGGAGCGTTATTAGTCTAACTCCGGTGTTAATCGGGAGTTTCGGGTTTGGTTCCGAGACGATGCTCAATTGTTTGACTTGCTCTCGGTATTTGGAGGTTCAGTTCAGTCTTGGCCATTTCCTCCACACTGTCCAGGCGTGTGAGAAACCGCTCTTCAAGTTGTAAGGGCAAGATCGACAGTTGAATCTTGTCTTTCTCTTTCATCAGAATGCGTACTCTCTTTTCCACCCTGATGTAGCTGATTCGTTGTTGAACGAAGAACAGGGCAACCAGAATCATGGCGATCCAGGTCAGCGCGAGTTTCAGAGATGATCGCTTCGCGTCAACTGACTTTTTTCTTATCAGGCTTTTAGATCTCTTGTTGCCGTATTTGGGATAATCTTTCATATTTTTTCGACAATTCTCAACCTGGCGCTTCTTGATCTAATATTGGATTTCATCTCCTCAGGACCGGCTTTGATCGCTTTCCGAGTCAGAATTTTGACCAGGGGTTTTTTGCCGCAAACACATACAGGCAAGTCCTTTGGGCAGGTACAGGGATCCTCCCACTGTTTAAATCTCTGTTTCACAGGTCTGTCTTCAAGGGAGTGGAACGAGATGATCGCCAGCCTCCCATTTGAAGTCAATAGGTCAAGCGCATTATTCAACAGGATTTCAACTTCATATATTTCCTTGTTTACTTGAATCCTGATGGCTTGAAAAGTCCTAGTCGCAGGGTGAATCTTACCAAATTGATATTTTTTTGGAATTGATTTCAGAACACATTCTGCCAATTCATGAGTTGTTGAGAAAGACTTGATTTGCCGCTGTCTGATGATGTTTTTGGCAATCTGCCTGGAAAAACGCTCTTCACCAAATTTGCCAATTATTCGGCCAAGCTCTAATTCATCATATCGGTTTACCACATCCGCAGCGGACTCCTTGTCATCAGTGTTCATTCGCATGTCCAATGGACCATTCCGGCGAAAGGAAAACCCCCGCTCCACTTGTTGTAATTGATTTGAAGAAACTCCCAGGTCTGCCAGAATGAAATCAGCCTGAGTCTCTTTGGTTTTCAGCTCATTGATTGCAGTTGAAATTGCACCATGAATTAATTCCGTTCGATTGCCATATGACTCCAATCTCTTTTTTCCCGCTTTTATTGCTGCTATGTCACGATCAATACCAAACAGACAGGCGCCGTCACATTTTGCCAGCATGGCGTCAGCATGGTTTGCCCCGCCCAGGGTAAAGTCGATGATGCAATGCGCCTTCTTGGGGATAAATGACAACACCTCATTAAGTAATACCGGGGTATGGTAAAAGGTCACAGATTTTTCCAGATAGGAGAAAACAGGTATTCGTTGAATTATTGGCGTTGTACCGACCAGCCGATATTAGCTGGATTCCTAAAAATTACTTCAAAAACAGAGGTATGGGAAGTGATTTCTCGCAGAGCCTGTATTGATCTTTTCCCCCGATTTATTATCATATGATTTTATTCAGACTCGAATAACAGACTGGAGGTTCTTTCGGATTCCTGGGAGAATATCCAGGTTTAAAACAACCCGATATGAGAATTGTACTCCAACGTGTCCTCCGCTCAAATGTTGAGATTAACCGCCAGATAACCGGTAAGATCGAGCAGGGTTATCTTCTTCTTGTCGGATTTGAAAAGGGGGATGATTCCCGGTTTATCAAACCGATGATGGATAAAATTCTGAAAGTCTGCCTTTTTCCGGATGATAAAGGCCGGTTCGCCTATTCAGTTGCGGATATCAAGGGGAGCCTGCTTATCGTCTCACAGTTCACCCTTTTTGCAGACTTAAAAAAAGGGAAAAAACCAAGCCTTTCCAACGCCTTACCTCCGGATATGGCGAATCAACTGTATAATGAGTTTGTAGAAGAAGCAAGGAGCAGATTGGTTGATGTAGAAACCGGTGAATTCGGCGCTTATATGCAGGTGTCGTTACAGAACGACGGACCTGTAACGCTGATTCTCGATTCAAAGGAATTATTCCCTTCTCTTTATGCATGACGGTGCGTTATTCTGAACAGAGGAGATGAGGCTCGACCATTTGCAAATCTAAGATTTAATCTAACCAAAAGGGCAATTTTGAATATTACGGTATCTGAAAAGGACTTGGCTGTTTTTGAAAAAGACCTGTGGAAAGATGCCCGAAAAATGAGTGTGGGGGAATCGGAAGGAAAACCGGTTATTCGTCGTTACTCGGATTGTAAGATTCCAATTAGTTCGGAAATCAGGTTTATTCAGAATCTCAGGGAACGAGTCAGCTTTAAGATACCGGAAATCCTGGACCACACTCAAGATTATATTGCGTTCGAGTACATTCCCGGCACAAGAGCATATAATCTGCTGATGGACCTGTATCACCTGAGTCGGGATGAGGATAAACCGGTTTACAAGCATATCGGCTTGAAACTAAAAGATATACTTGTGAGAGACCTGGAGGAGTTTCAACAACTTTATAAAAAAGGATCTGAAAGAGACAGCCGAAGCCAGGTCTATCCTGCCACGGATAAGGTCATAACCCTGTACAGTCTTTTATGCTCGGTATTAACTCTTGATCCGGTTACGGAGGATTTAGAACCTGTCTGCGACCTGTATGAGCAAAAATCACTCCTTCCTTTTCGGGATGCCACTCCGAAAAATACCATATTAAACATTCCCCGTCTGTTCCAGGGACAGTTCCGGACATATCAGGACCGGATGGAGAGCGTTAAATTGATGGTAAAATCGGGTGAACTCGTGGAATCAATCGATTCCGACAAAGTGTTTCACATCGATTTTACCGGCTGTTATCATCTCTGCCCTGAATCTGATGACTGGTTTGCCCTGCATCATCATGAAAGTTCCAACTGGTTGCAGGATGTTCCGGACTTCGATGTTAACGATTTGGCTCTTGAGGATTTATGCACTCTATTTGTTCGCTTCAGTCGATTTGGCGGGCGTAAATTGGCCTATCGCCTGTTGAACAAGTCAGGACATTATATTCGTTTTGGCTTGGACAACGAGTCCTACTACTTCCACAAGCTGGGTGAGATCTCTGTATTACTGGCTGAAAGGGGACTGGTCAAAGACAATAAAATTGCTGACCTGATGCTGAAGTTAAAAGCCGCATCTCAAATAGTTCCTCAACAGGACTACTTTCACGACTGGAAGAAAAGAAACAGACCCTATTACCGCGATGTCTTCCCCAATTAGTGGACTGCCTTTAAATCAGCCCCGTTGTATAGCCTTTTCCCGAAATGCCTTATAGCCGGGTTCCAAACTCAAGATCAGCAGGGAGAAGCGGTTGGGCTGAAACGCGCAAAGGCAGCCTGATCAGTTTGCAGCGAGGGGGGATTTTAAATTGACGATACATCTCTTCCGATTGATTTATGTAAGTTTTGGACAAATGCATCGGCACAAAAAAACGAGGATTAATGGTGGCGATAATCCTGTTCAGGTCATCGGTGCAAAGATGAAATGACTCCCGTGCCCTGGACTGGTGCTCCTTAAGAAAGGTGCACTCACAAAAAAGCAGGGTGACGTCGTTGAACATCTCATATACAGTGCGCAAGTTGGATTCAGTGAAACCGATATCGGTAATGTATCCAATGGAATAGATTGTCGATTCCTTACGGATTGACTGATAAAGCTGGTCAGGATCTTTAAATATGATCGTTCCGGAATCCAGGGTTTCGATTTCGAGGGCCAGGTCTTCGGATTCTCTCTGCTGATGAAACCAGTTCTTCAATTCGGCCAACCAGGGGCCTTTTTTCAGACCTGCTTTTTCCAGCCTGTCGTTGTCCACTTGAAAAGAGGGTTTCTCCGAAAGCTTAAAAACGATCACCGGGAGCTTGTGTTCGCACAATTCCCCTTCAACCCAGATCAGGTTATCTTCATAGATAGTCCGGTCGAAACGCTTCCTTTCGTCCAACATAAACAACTTGAACTCCTTTGCACCATCCAGATGAAAAGCTACCAGTTTGTCAGCATGCACTTCCGTTATATCGAATCGACAGAAAAAATCCTCGACAAGATTCCAGTCATATCCCTCCATTTTAGAAGACAGCTTGCGGGCAATACCGGGAGGACCATAAATCCTGAAAGTACGATTAGTTACCAGAACACTCCGCACGAAACTGTCGATGCCAATAAAATGATCCATGTGGGCATGTGAGATAAAAAGCGTGCGAACGGACTTTAGGACCCTTTTGGCAATATGATCCATTTGCCCGCAATCGAAAAGGACACTCCCGTTTGCGGGATTAAGGCGAACCAGGAGCAAGGGATCGTCCAACAGCCCGGCATAAAAAGTCGGATTCAAAAGGTTGAAAGGGAAAATGGACTTCATATGTAGAGAACCCGAGCTATTTTAGAGAGATTTCATAAAAAGAATTAATTCTTGAGAATAGATCATAAAAAACGAGTTTCTTTTCTTCACAAACGGTTAGTTTTGTATTATTCCAATTAAGATAACGATTAGAAGGTAAAAGCGGTACCCATATTTTCATGATTTCTTTCCGCTCTATTCCGCGCATCTTAAAATCCAGTTCTTATTAATTGAATACACGGTTATAGGAGGTTCAATGCACAAAAGTCACAGTGGTCAAAAAATTCATAATATTGCCATTGTTGGTAAAGATGGAAGTGGCAAAACAACCCTGGCAGAAAAATTTGTCAAAATTAACAATAAACAAAAGGGACCAGAATTTGCCATTACACCCGAAGAAGAATCTCGAGGATTTACAATATATAATCGTGTGTTTCACTTTGATTCCGGCGAGTTTACTTACAACGTCTTTGATACTCCGGGTAATACTGATTTTATTGCAAGTGTCAGGGCTGCTCTCTTTGCCAGCACAGGCACCGTTTTTGTTGCATCGGCCCAGGGGGGTGTTGAAGGGGCTTTAAGGGTCTGGGAGCGGGTTCAGGATAGTAAAACTCCGAGGGTTATTTTCCTGAATATGATGGACCAGCCGCAGGCTAATTTTGATGAAACCCTGCAATCCATCGAGACTAATTTTTCACTGCGACCGGTAGTCCTTTTTATCCCATGGTTTGAAGGAGATACCCTGGTTGGTATTATTGATGTCATCAACAAGAAACTTATTAAGGGTGAACCGGGAAAACTCTCAGTCGATGATCTTCCCGATGATGCTGTTGATCACGTGGAGCTTTACAGAGGGACGACTTATGAAAGACTGGCGGAAATGGATGATGAGCTGATGGAGTTCTATATTGAAGAAAAGCCCGCTCCGGATGATCTTTTAATCAAGGTACTGACAGAAGGTCTCAAGACCTGTGAAATTACACCTGTTATTGCAGGGGCCGTAGAGCAGGAAATTGGACTTGAAACACTGACTAATTTCATCAATACCAATTTTGCCTCCCATGATGCGGGTGAGGTCTGGGAAGGAAAAGTTTCCAAGGAAGAGGAAGCTGATGCTGCTGAAAGAAAACCTTCCGCGGATGAACCATTCTCCGGATTTATTTTCAGAACCACTTTCGACCGCTATGTCGGTAAGCTCAGTTTTGTTCGTGTACTGTCAGGTGTTTTGAAGAAGGGCATGAAACTCCTTAATACGGAAAATAATGCCAAAATCCAGACCGGCAAGATTCAGATTGTCAGTGGGGATAAAACCGAGGAGGTTGAAGAGGCTTATCCCGGTGATATTATTGTATTGGAAAAGGAAGACGATCTGGCTACCAACCAAACCATTTGTGATGCCAGCAGTCCTGTATATTTCGAACCCTTGCCATTCATCGAGCCTCGTTGTACCAGCCGTCTGGAATTGACCAACAGCAGCAAGGACGGGCGTATTATCGATGCTGTCAACAAACTGATTGCACAGGATCCTTCATTGAAAATGGAAGTAGATCAGGACACTAAAGAAGTCCAATTCTCGGGAATGGGTACCGTGCATCTTGAAGTATCGCAGGAACATCTCAGGAATATTTATGAAGTGGAGATCAACCTTGTGCCGTATCAGATTGCTTACAGGGAGACGATTGTTGGCAGGTCCACTGTTCAGGGTAAATACAAGAAGCAATCCGGTGGTCACGGTCAATACGGTGATGTTCATATCAAGGTCGAACCTCTTCCCAGAAACGGTGGTTTTGAGTTTGTAGACCAGATTGTGGGCGGGGTTATTCCAAGAAACTATATCCCCAGTGTTGAAAAAGGTGTAAAGGAAGCTTTGCTGACGGGAACACTGGCAAACTATCCGGTGGTTGATGTCAAGGTTTCTCTTTTTGATGGTTCTTTCCATGCCGTGGATTCCTCGGATTTTGCCTTCCAGAGAGCAGGCGTAATGGCGATCAATAAAGCGCTGCCCGAAGCTAAACCGGTTCTTCTTGAACCTGTCATGGAAATGGAGATTGACGTCTTGGAAGCAGATGTCGGAAAAGTTTCTAAAGACCTGGCAGGAAGAAGGGGAAAGGTAGCCAGTTATTCCTATGGCGAGTTGACCACCACAGTTCATGCGGAAGCACCTTTAGCAGAATTGACGGATTATGCCCAGGCTTTGAGAGGTATGACCCTTGGACTCGGGCTGTTCACAATGAAACTGAAAAGCTACGAAATTCTGGCCGGTAACCTTGCTGAGAAGGTTATTGCCAACCGCAAAGCCATGCTTGAAGCTGAATAGCAGGATTAAGCCGCTGAAAGATGACTTCAGCGGTATCTTTACTGAAGGGGAAAGTTGAGGGTAAACTTCGTGCCTTTCCCCGGTATCGTCTTCATGGAAATATGCCCGCCGGCTTCTGCAGCCGCTCTTTGAACCACATCCAATCCAACGCCTCTTCCGGATAATTGACTTATCTGATGAGAAGTACTGAAACCGGGAAGAAACAGAATTGCGAGATACCTGTTTTCGCTTATCAACCGCTCAATCTGAGGGCTAAGAGCCGGATTCTCGGCGCTGACAGCTTTTGCCTTGTTCAGAATCTGATCCCGGCTGATTCCTCTGCCGTTGTCCTGAATATGAATGTTAAATCCGCTGTCGGACAGTTCGGCTTTGAATGAAATAAGTCCGGCCGGCGGTTTTCCGGCTTTCTTCCGATCACTGATGCTCTCAATGCCGTGTTCCGAACAGTTGCGCAATAGATGAACCAGGGGAATTTTGAGCTTATTATAGACATTCCCTGGTATCGGGATTGATTCGCCTATTATCCGGAAGACGATTTTTTTAGACAGATTCTGACAAATTCGCGCCAGCTCGTCTTTCCAGCCTTCCACAAGCTTCTGGGACGGGATTTTTTTAGCTTTCTGCAGAATATGATAGGCGCTGCTGTCGCTTTCCAGTGTATTTTCCAGGATTTCCGTTTCGTCTCTTGACATGACCAATTCTGCCGTCAGTCGCTTCCGGGTCTCTTCCCCCATACCGACAAGAATGCTGTCAACATATTCGAACTGGGTTTCCAAAGCACTTCGTTTGGCCAGGAAATCAGGCAACAGGGTTTTTTCTCCATATACTGTTTCTCCATTTAACCTGGTCAGGACATTTTCGATTTCATGCGCAGAGTTACCAAGTTCCGTGAGGTTGAGAAAATGGCTGGTACCTTTTAAGGAATGCATTCGACCCATCCAGACTCTGGCATCTTCTCTTGAAACATGCCCTCGTTCCAAAGCGAACTCTGCGGATTTCAGATCGTTTTTAATGTCTTCCAGCAAAGCAAGCAGGGTTCGGAAAGTCTCAGGTTTGGAATAGATCTCTTTAATCACATTTTTCTCTTTTTCCAACTCCTTGCTTTTTAACGACAGCTCCCTGACTCTCGTGACATCCTCCAAACCGATGTCCATTCCCACTACTTTTCTCTGGTAGATACAGAGGTCGTATGAAATTTTCAGTACTCTGTCGCCCTCTGTGGGGTGATGGAAAGTACATTCGGTAGGCAACAGATTGAGAATCAGTTCTGCCTGATCCGGATTGGACATAATCGCCAGAGAGTAATTGTCCACCCATTTCTTCTTTGCTTCGCTGCAGTTTTTAAAAACCAGATCGGTGAACGAGCGTCCGTGAAGTTCATTTATCTCACCACCAATCAACCTCGCAAACCCCATGGAGAACTTGCCGGTGATCAGCCCCATAGGGTCAACCTGCACCATTCCCTGCTTCAAATGCTTCATCACCTCTGTCATGCGGTGATTGGTCTGTTCCAGACGCGATGCCAGTACGTTGACAAACTGTGGCCAAAGGTTGAACTGGTTGACCAGTTGCAGAAAGCCGTTGCGATCAATAAATAGAAAATTACACTCTCTTGTTGTTAATATGGTTGCCGAAGCAGGAATGTCGCCACGGAGAGTTGACATTTCGCCGAAGCATTCTCCTTTGTATCCATGGGTAATGAGCTCTTCCTGGCCTGTTTGTTCATTGGAAACCAGAACCTGCACTTCTCCGGATTGCAGGAAATAGACGCCATCTACAGTTTGATCCTGTTTCAACACCTGTTGCCCGGGGGGAAAATTTTTGGCAAGGAGATATTTGACCACTTCCGATAACTGATCTGTCCGAAGCTGCTTAAAAAAGGAGATCTCCTTGATCAGGTTAATTCTTTCATCAAGTTCACTGGTAATTGCTTCATCTTCGGGCTGCATTGATTCAGGGCTGGTCATTTATATTTAAGGTTTTGCGGTTTGTTTTTGGATTGAGTTTGGAACGATAGTTTGGGCCGAACACAGCCGGACCAATAAGCTGGTGATGTTTCCTGTAAGAATCGCGATGCCAAACTGTTGAGTTAGGATACTTTTAATAGATCCGACTTACAGCGGAAAGGACACGGATCCTCTGAAATTGGTTATTGTTGTATCGTATCGCACTTGAAGTGACACTTGTGGTTTTACCAACAAGTAAATCCATTGTCGGTATCGGTAACTACACCCTATTGTTAAACCTTCCGAGCGGAAATGACAAATCCATGGAACTCCAAATCGATTTTGATCATTAGACAGCTTTCTGCCAGCTCAGATTCAGTCGTCTATCCGGGCTCCTAATGTGTGGTCAAAGAATATCGCTAAGATCTTAAATTATCAAGCCAAATTTAGAATTCAAAAATCAATCTTTAGAAATAGGGCATATCTTTTGTATAATTTAACTCGATTAACAGGACCCTACAGAAATAAAGAAGCTCATGTTCAAATTTTCTTTGCAGGTGGCTCTTGATGTGCGTGTCCGTCAGGAGAAGGTTAAAATGAAGGAGATGGCCGAGGCATTAGCAACTGAAAAGGGTATTGTGGATGAAATAAACCGCATTCACAGTGATACCGACCAGGCAGATGCCAACCTTGATGAAATGAAACGGTCTGCAGCTTTCGACCTGGAACAGATGAGGTTTTTGAGCCGCTTCAAAGCAAGGATGAAGGTTGTTCTGGCCGGCAATCTTCAGAAACTCTCTGAAGCACAGAAAATAGTGGCAGAAAAACAGCAAGAGTTGATTGAAGCAAGTAAGGCAAGAAAAACATTGGAAATTTTGAAAGAAAAAGAGGTCAAGCGTTTCAGGGAAAAAATTTCCAGAATTGAACGCAAAAGTATGGATGAAATTGCCGGGAATATGTTTATTCAACAACTCAAAAAAGCACAGGCCTAAAAATGTCAGGAGCTAATGCATTGAAAAGAGGAAGTCGGCTACTATTTGTGGTGCTATTTGTAATTTTCGGTATGACTTGTGAAGGTTATTCTATGACCCAAATCAAGGGATGGGTAAACAAGATCAGGCCGGGAACCTTTGAAACCGAAGATACAACCTCCGATATCGGTGCCGGAGCCCAGAAAGTATATTCTGAGGCAGAAACCAAGGTTTTGACCTCTCTTAAACAACGGGAAGAAGAGTTAAAGGTCAAAGAGGCATTACATGAGCAAAGAGCAAAAGAACTGAAGTCCCTGTCACAGCGGATTGAGCAGAAACTGGATCAGATGAGACGACTTCAGGCTGATATTGAAACACGTCAGTCCAAGCGCAAAGAACTGGATGAAAAGGATATCTCCAGAATGGTGCGCTATTACGAAACGATGGATCCGGAAAGAACTGCCATCTTTTTTAATCAGATGGACCGGGTGACAGCCATGCATCTGATTATGAGAATGAATCCCAGGAAAGCTTCGGCTGTACTCGAACTATTGGATCCGAAGGTTGCTGTTGATATAACCGAACGCGTAACGCGATTTAAACAAGGTTTGATTGAATTGTCAGACGCAAAATAGCTTTGTGGGATTTACCATCGACAGGAAGTCGATGTTTCAAAAACAAGTACCTTTTTAAGGGACAGAATCGTTTTATTAATACCGGCTTTCAAGGATGAAGGCCGAGCAAGAATCCAGGTAAGGAGATGCGATGAATATATCCCAGTTAAACCAGCCTCAAACCTCCCATCCACAAAAAGACCTGCAACAGACAGAAATAACACCGGATAACCTGCAAACGTTCCGTGGGGAATTGATCTTTGCTGAAAATGAGTTGAGCCTGTTCAGAGCGAACAGGGAGGCTGGCGAGGATCATCGGTCACACCTTGAAGAGGTAGAGAAAAAAAGAGATAACGATGATCAGGAAAAGAAGATTGCCCTGACCCAATGGCAATCTAAAGCGGTCGACGCTGAATCCAGGGAGGATGTTGTCCTTCAGGAATTTGGCCGGGAGTCTGTTTATGCCTCTCTGAAACAAAAAACAAATTCGCAAGAACAGGCGATCTCCTCGTCTGCTTCAAAGAAAGCATTAAACCAGGCGATTTCACAGGAAAAACTACAAATACAAAAACCGCATCTGAATTCGCCTATAGTCCAGCAAGTTCCGGGAGAAGTTCCCAGTCAGGACTTTACCGAGATAATCCAACAACAACAGGATTCCGGCCAACAAAAAGCCTCTCTTAATCTTGCCAAACCCGTTACCCCGGAGCAATCACCTGTCACAGAGTTCATGAAGCAGTTTGTTCATCCGGGATTACAGCGGCTTGATCGCGCCGCAACAGACTTAAAACCAGTCATGGATAGATCCGTTGCGGAGAACCGTCAACCCTTACCTAATTCAATTAAGAAAGATGGTAATACTGCGGATCTGAAATTCGGACGCGAGCGGAAAGATCCTGTTTTGGCTGTGCAGCGGCAGGATAAAAATGTCACTGACAAACGCGAACGGTTTACCAACGAGTTCAGCACTGCACTGAAACATGAGCAGCAAGTCGAGGCGAAATCCGTTACCGAAGCGAAACAGGACCAGACTGCAAAGGCAAAAAATCTGAGTACCGTTGTGGATAACGTGCGGATAATGCTCTCTTCAGGAAAAGATACCATAGTTATCAGACTGATGCCTGAACACCTTGGGAAACTGGAGATCAAACTGAAAAAATCAGGTCAGAATCTGGTAGGTGAGTTCAAGGTGGATAGCGTGGAAGCCAAGGAATTGCTAACTGCGGAGTTCCAACAGCTGGAACAGGATCTTGAAAGCCAGGGTATAAAATTAGAGAAGTTTACAATTCGGGTGAGGGGAGAAGAGACCGTCACTCCGGCGGTGGTTTCTGCTGAGAGGACGATTGTAGAAGAATCCCCGGCACTAGTAAAAAAGAGCAAATCGAGTTCAAACTTCGAACTGGCAGGAGATGATGCAGAATCGATTGCGTTGGCAGATAACAATAGCTCCGGATTGAACATTACAATCTAAATCCAACAGGAGGATTTCCATGAACGTAGATAACCAGAGTAAGCTCTTAAACGCCGAGGCTTCCTTGCGAAACAAGGCAACGACTCCCACAAAGGGCGGAGAGGAACTGGGAAAACAGGATTTCATGAATCTGTTTATGACGCAGATGAGTCATCAGGACCCCATGAATCCAATGGATAGCGGAGCCATGATGAGTCAGCTTGCTCAATTGGGAAGTATGGAACAGTTGGAAAACATGAATGGTCAGCTCAAAGAGATGAATCTTACACAGAAAGATATTGCCCGATCTCAAGCGCTTAACTATCTGGATAAGGATGTGATGCTGGAGGTTCAGGACTTGAACTTGTCGAAAGGGGGTAGCAGACCGATCTATTACTCCCTTGATAAGGATATGGACAATGTCAAACTCACCATAGAAGAGATGGATGGGGCACCCGTATTTTCCACCGATTTAGGTTTGGTGACGTCCGGCAGACATAAGTTTAGCTGGGATGGCAAAAACGATGAAGGTGTGATGATGGGAGACGGAAACTACAAAATAAAACTGACTGCAACAGATGCGGATGGCTCCACTGCCGAGTTGGCCACATTCAAATCTGGAAGGGTTTCCCAGATGGAATACAGAAAAGGAGAACCCTGGGTCAGAGTGAATGGAATGATGATTCCGCTATCCAAAGTATCAACCATCGATATGAGAACACAGAAGCTGTTCGGTAATGCTTCACCCCTGCCCCTGATGCAGGAGCTAAATCCAAAGAACATTTCCGTTTTGGAGCAGATAAAAAAGGACGAAGATAAAGTTGCAGCCAAAAATTAATCCAAACCAAAAGCCCATAACTCAGGGAGGTATTTGATATGATCAGTTCGTTATACTCAGGAGCCAGCGGTGTACAAACCCAATCCGATGCGATGACAGTGACAGGTAGTAATATTGCCAATGTCAACACGACAGGATTCAAGTATAACCGGGTCAATTTCCAGGATCTGTTATCGACCTCAATGGGAGGAGGATCAAAGATTTCAAAAGGGGTTAAAATAGGAAATGTACAAAATGTCCAGACCCAGGGGGCTTTTGAAGTAACCGAAATGGAAACCGATCTTGCGATAGATGGAAAAGGGTTTTTCGCTGTCAGGGATGAAAGCGGAGCAACTTTTTATACCAGGGCCGGTCAATTCGTTTATGATAAGGACGGATTTTTGACAACCCAGGATGGAAAATATCTGCTGGTCAAGGAAGTTGATCTCGAATCGAATGAAAGCGTCGGGGACATGAAAAATATCAACATTCTGGATCAACTGGATGAACCTACCCAGACGGGCGATGGCGTGAGAGAAGGAACAGGTATTGTCGTCAAGGCGAATCTGGACTCCAATACTGATGTTCCCAAGGCTGAAGTTGACTATGATAACGTCCGACCTGATATGTACAACTATTCTACATCCGTTACGGTTTATGACAATAAAGGAAACGAAAGAGCGGTTCAGGTCGCTTTTCGTAAAGTCCCGGATCAGCCTCCTCAGACAGACCCGGCGACCGGAGCTGTGATTCCCAATACCGAAATCAAAAACAACTGGCAATGGATGGTATTGGTTCCCGGAGAGCTACTGGAGGGAGGCTTGCCAGGAACCCAGCGTGCAGTGGGCGGAGGATTTCTGGAGTTTACGGATGATGGCAGATTGGTTCAAAATCAATCGGGTACGATCATTCAACCTCAATTACCACCGGATGCCCTTCCCGGGACTCCTCCACCAGCCAAAGAGATGGACCGGCTTCCGGTGACACCTGGTGAACCGAACCAAGTCAATATTGATTTTATCGGTGCCGGGACAACCCAGACCATTGGTGTCTCCCTTGGACTTGGAAGCAACCCTGATGATCCGGCTGATCAAAGAACCGGTATGGATGGAATTACCCAGTTTGCGGCAGAATATAAAGTACATACAATAAGCGCTGACGGGATGAAAGCAGGTGCTATCGAAAGTATTTATATCCGTGAAGACGGAACAATCGACGGCGCCTTTGATTCGGGCAGGGTTAAAGCTTTGGGCAGAATTATCCTGTCTGATTTTAAAGCGCCGGAGAAAATGGAACTCAGGGGAGAGAATCTTTATAAGGAAACTTATCTGTCAGGACAGCCGCTTCAGAACGATCCGGGTCTCGGAGGTATGGGATCCATTAACTCCAAAACCCTGGAGCATTCCAACGTGGAACTCTCCTCCGAATTTGTGAAGATGATTGAGGGGCAACGGGCTTTCCAGGCTAACGCCAAGACAGTAACGACCAGTGATGAAATCCTGGCGGACCTGGTACAAATGAAACGTTAACAGGATTTAAGCAGGTGATTCAGCCTGACGGACCAAAAAGTACGCTGACGGAATCACCGTTATGAATTCTCTGAATTGCTTTGGCAAACAAGGGTGCTACGGAAAGCACCGTCAGTTTTTTACACAAACTTAGTTTGTTTCCCAAGGGAATGGTATTTGTTACAATCAGTTCATCCAGGGAACTGGCGTTGATTTTGTCGATGGCTGTTCCACTCAGTACGGGGTGAACAACCGCTGCCCTTACCGATTCCGCACCATTTTCCTTCAAAAAATCCGCAGCCTTGCACAGGGTTCCGCCGGATGCAATCTCATCATCGATCAGAAGACAGTGTTTCCCTGTCACATCACCAATCAAATGGGTAGGTACCACTGTATCAGTGTTGCCGATTCTCCGCTTGTCGATGATTGCCATGGGCAGGTTTAACCTGTTGGCATATCGTCCCAGGTGTTTCGCTTCACCCACGTCAGCCGCGACAATGATATAATTGCTCAGGTCCTTCTTTTTTAGATAATTGCAAAAGACATCCACCGCCAGCAACTGATCAACAGCAACATTGAAAAATCCCTGTATCTGGTGAGAATGAAGTTCCATCAGCAGGAACTTGTCAGCGCCCGCTGTTTGAAACATACTGGCCATCAATTTCGCTGCGATCGAAATCCTGGGTTGATCCTTTTTATCCGACCGGACGTAGGGAAAATAGGGCAACACTGCGGTTATCCGTGCCGCGGAAGAGTGTCTTAATGCATCCAACAACAGGCAGGTCTCGATAATGTGATCGCTGACCGGAGGACAAGAGGTTTGTATGACAAAAATATCTGCTTCCCGAACATTGTCGAGAATTCGAACCAGCATATTTTGATTACTGAAATGCACCGTCTCGATCTCGGACAATTCCACCGCCATGTGATCGCAGATTTCTTTGGCAAATTCTACATGTGAGCTACCGGACAGGATTTTTAGAGCACCTAACATATCGTTCCGTTTGTTTGAATGAAGGGAAAACCGTTTACCGGATTTGCGGGTCCGAATTTTCCATTAACAAAGAATTAAAAAAAGTAAGATCCTGGATATCTCATTTTGAAATAGTTTTAATATATTAACAGCCTTGACATCCCCAACGGAACCGGTGCGGGTTTACCGGATTGCCGACAAGAGAGTCTGTGCAACTCCATCTTCCAGGTTTGGATTATTGTTAAGTTTATCTGCCAGTCTGTTGTTTCTGAAGCAGTTCGTTAATTAAATTGCATATCCCTTTTAACAATTGATTTGGTGCGAGGCAGACCTTATCTTACCTCAATCTTCCTGTGGCAATTTTCGGTTTGCGCCATCTTTCTTGTTCTCAAACAGAATGACCCTGACCGCCCTGTCTTTTGCCAGGAAAACCCGAACTTCATCTCCCAGTTGGGTTTCAATGACGTCCGATTTTGAGTCAAACGAGATAATATAGTTGTCCCTTTGGGGAACCATAATCAATTCATATCTTCTGGAAATTATCCCCGAAGAGAATTTCATGGGTATTTTCAGATTGGGGAACAACACCCTGAATCCGAAGGCTTCCAGATCGTTGCTAAAAGAGCTTCCACCGGCATTATAGTGCCATGCATGGCTGCCCATACCGGTACAGCATAAAATCCCTGAACAATTAAAATCCTGCTCCATACCGGACTGCACGACAGTGATATCGCAGGTTTGATAGGCGATATTATGCCCGTAATAGATATCGTTTACCGCATAACGGTCAATCAGCTCTCCATTGACCTTGACTTGCAGGCGGTTCCAATGATCGATGGAATAGTTGCCGCTTAATAGCTTTTTAAGGTGGACATCCAGATTGGTGCTGTTGGTTGTGGTTAAAGCACCGAAACTACCGAATCCGGCCTTGGGACTATAATCCGAATTCATCCCCAGCAGTGTGGAATCCAGATACTTCTGGGCGCACGAGAGAAAGGTTCCGTCTCCCCCGCAACTGATAATGAGGTCGTTGACTCCGGGACTGATCCCGTCCATTTCGTTTTCATGAACGTAGCGGATTTTCAGGTCAAGTTCGTGTGACAGGGTTTTCAGCCGACTGATAAACTGTGACTGGTTGTCGTGGCTGTATTTCAGCTTGTCCCGGTTGATGCGTTTGACACGATTGAACATTCTGATACGTTCCTTGCTGGATTGGTAATAGTCCCACTCGGAACGTTTGATAATGCAGTAGATATTTTCGAAGTCAGGCATGAATCTCTGTGGTTAAAACCGATCAACCGTTTTTGTTTTTGGTCCGAACAGTCTTACAATTTTTTAGAGATTTGTATAGGCAGAATAATCGGTATAGACACTGAAGCTAGCAGGCTACGTTAAAAAATCTTTGATTTTTTCCATGAAGGACTTTTTCATGGGAGTACAGTCTTCTTTGGAAATATCGGCAAATTCCTGTAACAACTCCTTCTGTTTCTTGCTTAAATTGGTGGGAACTTCCACGACAATCCGCACGTACAGATCACCCTTTCCGGAGCGTTGCAGTTTGGGGATCCCTTTTTGCTTCAAGCGGAATACCTTGTCGTTTTGAGTACCGGCCGGAACGGTGATTTTTGCTTTACCTTCGAGGGTTGGGACCTCCAGTTCCGTTCCCAGTGAAGCCTGGGTTATGCTGATGGGGACTCTGCAAAAAATATCATAACCGTCTCTTTCGAAGATCGGGTGCTCAAGAACATTGATAATCAGATAGAGATTTCCCCGACGCCCTCCATTGGTTCCGGCTTCGCCCTCGCCCGACAGCTTGACTCTTGCACCTGTGTCAATACCGGCAGGGATATTGACCTTCAGTTTCTTTTTGACGTTGGTACGTCCACGACCGTTACACCTGGGACAAGGATTACGGATAATTTTACCGTTCCCGCGGCATTGGCTGCAGGTTGTGGAAACACTGAAAAAGCCCTGTTGAATACGTTGCTGACCGGTTCCGTTACAAACCGGGCAGACCTCAATGTCTTTGGAGGATTTGGCACCGGACCCGCCGCAGGAATCACATAGTTCCATGCGAGGGATTACCAGTTCCGTGGAGTAGCCAAATGCAGCCTGTTCAAAGGTAAGATCCATGTTATAGGTCAGATCTGCCCCCGGTTGACCGCGAGAAGCTCCTCCTCTTCTGCTGGAACCGCCGAAAAACTCCGAGAAGACATCTCCGAAGATATCTCCGAATCCGGAACCTTGGAAAGGATTCCCCCCGCCTCCACCGAAGTTATCGCTAACATGACCGAATTGGTCGTATTGAGCTTTACGTTGAACGTCCGACAACACCTCGTAAGCTTCGGAAGCCTCTTTAAACGCTTCTTCCGCTGACTTGTCATCCGGATTCCGATCTGGATGGTGCTTCAAAGCCAGTTTGCGATACGCTTTCTTTATTTCGTCTTGACTGGCGGAGCGGGATATGCCCAATACTTCATAATAATCACGTTTCCCCAATGCGGCTCCTTCTTCGTTTGTTATTTATCTGCTCTAACCGAATCCTGAATTAGCTTTCCGGTTATTCTTTGATTTCCTCGAAGTCGGCATCGACGACATCATCACCGTCATCCTTCTTTTTGCCGGATGCATCATTATCGGACTCGGGCGCTCCCTGACCTTCCTGGGACGGATCGGCTTGCTGCTGTGCTTCATTGGCTTTGTATAGAGTTTCGGAAGCTTTGTGGAAAGCCTGGGTTAGCTTTTCTGTTCCAGCTTTCAGCGCTTCGATATCTTCTCCCTCAAGCGCGGTTTTCAACTCGGCAATTGCTTCTTCAATAGCACCTTTCTCCTCATCCGAGAGTTTGTCTCCGCTTTCACTCAGGATTTTTTCGCATTGGTAAACCAGGTTGTCAGCCTGGTTTTTTTGATCGATCAACTCGCGTCGGCTCTTGTCAGACTCGGCATGTTGTTCCGCCTCGGCAACCATTCTTTCAATCTCTTCTTCCGACAGTCCGCTGGAAGTAGTGATCTGTATTTTCTGCTCTTTTCCTGTACCAAGATCCTTCGCGGAAACGTGTACGATACCGTTGGCATCAATATCAAATGTGACCTCAATTTGAGGAATTCCTCTTGGCGCAGGTGGAATCCCGACGAGCTCAAATCGACCCAGGGTCTTATTGTCTGCTGCCATTTCTCTCTCACCCTGGACAACGTGGATACTTACAGCAGGTTGGTTGTCAGTTGCCGTTGAAAAGATCTGGCTTTTCTTGGTAGGAATGGTTGTATTCCTTTCGATGAGACGAGTGGCAACTCCTCCCAAAGTTTCGATTCCCAGTGACAGTGGGGTTACATCGAGCAGCAAGACGTCTTTAACATCACCGGTGAGAACACCTCCCTGAATGCCGGCACCAATGGCAACCACTTCGTCCGGGTTTACACCTTTATGCGGCGTTTTTCCAAAGAAATCCTTAACCGTTTCGGATATTTTCGGCATCCGTGTCATTCCACCGACCAGGATGACATCGCTGATGTCATTTGTTGTAACACCGGCATCCCTCATAGCCGCTTTCATAGGCTCAAGGCAGGCCTGAACAAGATCGTCAACCAGTTGTTCAAACTTGGCGCGGGTCAGTTTAATATTTAAATGTTTGGGACCGGAAGCATCGGCAGTAATAAAAGGCAGGTTAACCTCCGTTTCTACGGAAGATGAGAGTTCATGCTTGGCTTTTTCAGCTCCTTCCTTGAGTCTCTGGAGCGCCATTTTGTCTTCTCTTAAGTCTATGCCATAGTCTTTCTTAAACTCATCAGCCAGAAAATCGATAATTCGCTGATCAAAATCCTCACCGCCCAGATGGGTGTCTCCGTTAGTCGATTTTACTTCAAATACACCATCGCCAATTTCCAGAATAGAAACATCAAAAGTACCGCCACCAAGATCGAAAATGGCAATCAGCTCTTCGTTCTTCTTGTCAAGACCATATGCCAGGGCCGCTGCGGTTGGCTCATTGATGACGCGCAAGACGTTTAAACCGGCAATCTTTCCGGCGTCCTTTGTTGCCTGACGCTGGGCATCGTTAAAATAAGCCGGGCAGGTAATGACGGCATCATTGACCTCTTCCCCAAGGTAGTCTTCCGCAGTCTGCTTCATCTTTTGCAGAATAAAAGCGGAGATTTCAGCCGGGGAGTATTTTTTATCGCCCACATCAATTTGTGCCAGGCCGTTGGATGCTTTTGAGATCGCGTAACTCAGAGTTTCCATGTCTTCCTTGACCGTGGCCGCATCAAATTGACGACCAATCAGGCGCTTGGCAGCATAGATCGTTTTTTCAGGGTTGGTAATGGCCTGACGCCTTGCTACCTGTCCCACCAGCCGTTCATCTGAATCGGTGAATGCTACGACTGAAGGGGTGGTTCGGGCACCTTCGGAATTGGTGATTACCTTGGGGTCACCCCCTTCCATAATTGCCACACATGAATTGGTGGTTCCGAGATCGATTCCTATAACTTTTCCCATTGGTCTCTCCAGGTAGGGTTAAATTATTTTATGCAATGGTAACGAATCGCTTGATCAATCGGAGATATCGACATTCATCTTCCTTGATACACGGATTCAAGGAATGGCGGGATAAGTGCGCCTGGATTCGAATGTTGATTTTCCTGATTGAGTGCAGTCGAGTCGTCACTTTCTTATTAAATGAATAGTTGTGTTTACGGGATTGCTATTTCTTTTTTGCAACCTGCACCATGGCAGGTCTGATGACCCTGTCATGCATGATATAACCAGCCTGAAATACCTGGGCGACATGATCGGGTTGAACCTCCTCGGTTTCAATTACCCCCATTGCCTCGTGCTGGTTGGGATCAAACGGCTCTCCCCTGGGATCGAACCGTTCTACATTGTTCTGCTTCAAGGCATCGTAAAGTTGCTGCTGGACCATCTCCATGCCTCGAACAAATTCCTTGAGCTGTTCGTTGTCTTCTTCCTGCGCCTGGATCAGGGCCCTTTCCAGATTGTCCAAACCGGAAATGATATTCAGCGCCAGCGGTTGACTGGCAAACTTAAACCGGGTTTGCATTTCCTGAGCACTTCGTTTTTTGAAATTCTCAAATTCCGCCACCAAACGCAAATATCTATCCTCTTTCTCAGCCAATTCCTGGGTGAGACGTGCTTCAAGTTCCTCCATTGTCTCCGGTTTTTCTTCGCCCGTTTCCTCTTCCTCATGTTCCGTTGCTTCCTCTTTATCTTCAGGTACATCATCCGCTGCGGCTTCTTCAGCAACGGTCACGTCCTGTTCATCGTCACGGGAAGCTTCATCTACCTCAGAAGATACTTCTTCAACCGATTGCTCTACCTTCTCTTCATTTTCAGTTGTCGATTTATCCCCGTTTTGAGTAGATTTTTTACCCATTCTTTCCTCCACTGAGCCTAAACAGATTTGATACTATGTTATGATTGTGTTGATTAGCTTGCTTAACAAAAAAAGGTCGTAATATATCAGTTTTACAATTCAGAACATCTATTTCAATCTAAAATACTAAATAATGTGACAAAACATCAGATCCCGGGCTGAAAAATCCGGCAGCCCAATCCCAAAAATCGAATTAATATCCTTCCAGGAAGCGACTCAACGAAAGAGAGAGTTTTTCCGTTGAGTAGTGAATTGCAGATATAACTTTTGGATAGTTAAGTCGAGTAGGTCCTACGACACCGATTGTCCCCAGGAGGTGACCCTGGTTTCCATATGTTCCCGCTACGACACTGCAGGTACTTAGCCCCATGAGCCGGTTTTCTGTGCCTATGTTCACCTTGATGCCGTCATCATTCATTGCTTCAATCATCATGTCGGTTAAGGCTATTTTGTCCTCAAAAACACGATAAAGGTCTTTCAGTTTCTTTTGATCATTGAACTCCGGGAATGAGCACATTTTCGATCTTCCTGAAATGAAAAGCTCTCCCGGTGATTCGATATCAAAGGCCTTTTTGCCCAGCCTGATAGCCTGAATGATCAACTGATTACATTCCTCTTTGTTCTTTGTGAGCTCCTTGATCAGGGATTTTCTGATTTTGGCAATCGGCTCTTTTTCAAAAAGATCAAGCAGAATGGCAGCCATTTTATCCAGATTGTCCTGATTCGGACAGCTTCGAACCTGGATGATCTTGTTATGAACCATACCGATCTGGGTTACGATGACAACCAGAATCTGTCTGCTGTTGAGACGAATCAACTGAATCTGCTTCAAACGGGAAGCCGACAGCATGGGAGAGATGACAATGCCGGCACAATTCGTAATGGTGGAGAGTTCGTTTGTTGCATCGAGGAGAATGTCCTCGATACGATGATGTGGGTGGTTTTCATCCATTTCCAATCTTCGTTGAAACATCTCCTTCCATGGTGTGGAGATCTCCTCGAACAACTTGTCGATATAGTAGCGATAAGCAGCATCCGTCGGTACCCTACCGGCAGAAGTGTGTGGCTGGACAATATATCCCATCTCTGTCAAATCGGTCATTACGTTCCTGATGGTCGCCGGTGACAGCTTTTTGTCCAATGCCTTCGAAAGCAATCTGGAACCGATAGGTTCCGCATTCTCAATATAATACTCTATGACTTTCTCGAGAATCTCTTCTGCTCTTTGATCCATACCCTGTTTCAGCAATGAATTGACGAACCGAATGCGATGCCTGTTATTCAAACCTCGAATAGAAAAAATCGTCGCTTTAGCACTCGCTAACTATGAGTGCTAATATTTATCAAATTTTTCGTGCGCTGTCAATCTCTATGTCTTCCGGTGAGCCTGATTGCGCGGCAGCAATTAAAATTTAAGCGGATTTGAAATTTGCATCTATTTCATTTGGAATTGTATTTTCATCAACATGGTAAAATACCCTGGAGAATATCGAAGGCCCTGTTGATTCAGGTTGGTGTGGATTAAAGACCGTATGCCAGTTGTCAGGCAATCGAGAGGCGAATCGAATGGGGAATGGTCATGTTTTCAATGGTTTTTTGGAGGCTGGAGGACGGGGGGATGGCAATTTGTCTGCTGTAGCGCGTCTGTTGGTTCTCATCGGTATTGGGTAGCGGAATAATACTGACAGGAAATAGATTGTGGGAAGAGAGATCTTCAAGAAATCGTTCTATGTAAACCTCTAACTGTTCCTGGTCGTAGGAGGAGAGTGATATTTTGAAATAATCTGAGATAGTTTCCTTATCCGGGCTTGGAAGAGCTTTGATGTCAACCTGGATGATTTCCGCAAGCCTGTATCTGTCGCTGCCGACTTTCTTTGCATTTGTCAGATCGATCAGGATTCCCGCCGATGTGATGGCTTGGGGGTGAACGGTTCTGATATTGATCAGCGAACCTTCGATTGTCAGGACTTTGGCAAAACTTTGGGACTGCTTGTCAGGCCCCGATTCAGGAAGACTGATAACAACACCTATGGTGAGTTTGCTCGGTTTGCTTTTACGGGCCCTGCTGGAGATCTGAAGCGGTATTTCCCTGACACCCCAGCTCACGTTTTCCAGATTTTTTGCATGCGACCAGATCTCTTTCCCTTTCACTTTGTAGCAGAGATGCTGCTCCCAACCGGATTTGCCGTATTCCAGGATTTCAGGCTGATCTGCGTTCCGACGCTTGAGAATGAACGCAAGGTGATGGCAATTGCTGCAGAAAAAGGGAAGGCAAAGGTCATGATCCATTGTGATAACCGCTTTGACGAGTTTGTTGATGTATCTCTGTGTAATCTAGTCCCAATCCCGAATTTTGACAACTCAGTTGGTATTCAAATAGCGATCAAGTATTACTGACAGGCTTTCTTTAACTGACCGGGGAATCTCGTCAATCGGTGTCAGTAATGCTCCCTGAAGAGAATTCTGATCTGTGCAGACGGGGTCCTTGGACTGAAACTCCCGGCACAAAACCTTCAGGATAGCCTTTGTGTTCTCGACATTCTTTCTCATCACTTCAAGAATGGCATCAACTGAGACTTCTTCCTCGGAGGTATGCCAGCAATCGTAATCAGTCGCCAGGGCAATGGTAGCAAAGCACATTTCAGCTTCCCGGGCCAGCTTGGCTTCCTGAAGATTGGTCATACCGATTACTGCTGCACCAAAGCTTCTGTACATCTCCGATTCGGCGCGTGTAGAGAACATGGGACCCTCCATGCAAACGTAGGTTCCTCCCTGATGACAGGTAATACCAAGTTTATTGATAACGCTGTAAATGGCATCGGAGAGGTGGAGGCAGGTCGGCTGACCGAATTGCAGATGGGCAGTCAAGCCGTTTCCGAAGAAAGTAGAAGGTCTGTCTTTGGTGCGATCGATAAATTGATCCGGAAGGACGATGTGACCGGGACATATCTCCTCTTTCAGACTTCCTACTGCGCTGACAGATACCAGGTGAGTGGCTCCCAATGATTTCATTCCCCAGATATTCGCACGGTAATTAATCTCCGATGGCAATAACCGGTGACCTCTGCCGTGCCGGGGAAGAAAAACCACATCTTTGCCCTCCAGTTGTCCGGATACGAATTCGTCTGATGGATCCCCAAAAGGGGTTTCGATTTTAATATGATTTACGTTTTCAAATCCTTCAACTTCATATAAGCCGCTTCCACCTATGATTCCAAATTTCATGGGGATATCCTGATAAAGGTTTTCTTAATCGAGTGATGTCAATGTCAGAAATTCAATTAATCACTAATGTGTTTGTTTGTAAACTCCCCCGTTTACAACTGAATTGAAAACAGATGAGTCTTTGAGTTGGCCCCTTGTCCGATATGCAGGTTTTATATATGCTAAACTCTTATTGTCATTGGAGTCCAAGACTTTCGCACTGCAGGCAGCTTAACGCCTGAGCTGATGGTGTAAAACAGCAGACCTAAAAAAAATAAAATATAAGGAAATGAACCTATTTGAGGAACTACGGGAAAGGGGCTATATCGACCAAGTAACCCATGATGAATTACCTGAAAAGCTGAACAAAGGAGGAATGACTTTTTACGTTGGATTCGATCCAACAGCGGACAGTATGCACGTTGGGCATTTTGCGATGTTTAACCTGATGCGGGTGCTTCAGAAAAACGGACACACTCCCATCGGTTTGATGGGTGGTGGAACAGGCATGATCGGTGATCCCGGGGGAAAAAGCGCCGAGCGTAACCTGCTTTCACAAGAGGAGATTGAAAGAAATATCGCCGGGGTCAAAGGGCAGCTTGCCAGGTTTCTGGAATTTGAAGAGGGGAATAAGGCTATCATGGTTAACAATTATGACTGGCTTTCGGAATGTACCCTGATCGATTTTCTGAGAGATATCGGCAAGCACTTTTCAGTCAACGCCATGATCAACCGCGAATCCGTTAAAAACCGTATCGACAGGGAAGGCGAGGGTATTTCCTACACCGAGTTCAGTTATATGCTGCTGCAAGCTTATGATTTCTTTCAATTGTCTGAAAAATATGATTGTGTTCTGCAAATGGGAGGTTCGGATCAATGGGGGAATATAATCTCCGGTATCGATCTGGGCCGCAGACTGGCAAACAAGCAGTTTTACGGTTTAACCATCCCCCTGATTACAAAAGCGGACGGAAAGAAATTCGGGAAATCCGAGACCGGAACGGTCTGGCTTTCGGCTGATAAAACCTCTCCCTACGAGTTTTACCAGTTTTTTCTCAATACCGCGGATGAGGATGTCGTTCGCTTCTTAAAGGTTTTCACTGAGGTAAGCCTGGAGGAAATTGCCGAACTGGAGGAGTTGGTGAAAACAGAGCCCCATCGCAGGGCGGCCCAGAAGAAACTGGCGGAAGAAACGACCAGCCGGGTTCATGGTCAGACAGCAATGGAAAAGGCTCAGCAGGCATCCCGGGTGCTATTCGGAGAGAAAATCGAGGATCTCGACGACACGACCATAGCCCAAATCTTCAAGGATGTTCCTTCCATTAAAGTTTCAAAGGAGCGTTTGAAAGACGGAATCAGCCTCATCGATGCACTGGTGGAAAGCGAAGTATCAAAATCCAAAGGACAGGCAAGAAAACTGATTCAATCGGGCGGTGCATATGTTAATAATGTTACTCAGAAAAACATTGAGTATCAATTGACAGAAAATGATATGGCCTCTCCGACCTTCATGATTATTCGCTCGGGAAAAAAGAACTATCGGCTTCTGAGCTTTGAATAATTGCAGGGAAGTATCATGATGCAAAAACTGAAGATTAAATGCCATTATCCCGACATGCCCAGGCCGGTTAAGGCTCATGGTAGTGACAGCGGACTGGATCTTACCCTGATTAAGGTAATTGTGAAGAGAGACAATATCTACTTCTTCGATACCGGTATCTCGGTGGAGCCACCCGCGGGCTATTACACCGAACTTTATCCGCGTTCTAGTATCTATAAACACGATTTCATTATGACCAACAGTATCGGCATTATCGATAATGGCTACCGGGGAATTCTTTATTTGCCGATGAGATATCTCGGAAATGGAGACGGCAAGGCGGAGGCGGAAAGCCTTATCGGCACAAGGGTTGGGCAACTTGTTCTGAAACGCCTGGAAGCTTTTGAAATAGATATTGTGGAAGATTTGTCTGAATCCGAAAGAGGGGAGGGAGGATTTGGCAGCAGCGGAAGCTAAGGGAACGGACTATCGGGTTGAAGATCTGAAGGATATGAATGTTGCTTTGATTCACTACTGGCTGGTTACCTGGCGCGGAGGTGAAAAAGTCCTGGAGAGATTTCTGCAGATCTTTCCCAAGGCGGATGTCTACACCCTCTTCTACGATGAAACGGTATGCGGAAAACATTTGGGCAGTCACCAGGTGTTCCCGTCAAAACTTAATCTACCGGTTCTCAAAAAACACTACCAAAAGCTGTATCCCCTCTACCCTCTCGGAATCGGTTCATTAAAGCTGAAAAAGGAATACGATCTGATTATCTCCTCGGAATCCGGTCCGGCCAAAGGCGTTGCCAAACCGGCTGAAACACCGCATTTGTGTTATATACACACTCCAATGCGCTATTGTTGGGGTTATACTGATATGTATCTGAATGCGCTACCAGCATGGACACGGAAAATAGCAGCCAGACAATTTGGTAAACTCAAAAAATGGGATTTAACGACTATTGACAATGTCGATCTCTACGTGGCTAATTCTAACAATGTTGCGGATCGTGTCAGGAGGTTTTACGGGAAAGAAGCCAGAACCTGTTATCCCCCGATTGCGCTGGACCTGTTTAAAGGTGATCTGGTAAATAAGGAGAGAAAGGCATACCTGAGTTTCGGGGCTTTGACGCCATACAAAAATATTGATCTTCTGATTAAAGCCTTTGCAAAACTGGATCGCAAATTGATCATTATAGGTGACGGTAGCGAGAAAGAGAGGCTGCAAGGTCTGGCGGGAAGCAATATCGAATTTAAAGGACATCTTTCGACCCGGGAAGTTGTTGATTATATTAGAAGTTCCCGGGCTCTTCTTTTTCCGGGAGAAGAGGACTTCGGAATGATCCCGCTGGAAGTGATGTCACAGGGAGTTCCTGTTATCGCTTTCGGCAAGGGAGGGGCACTGGAAACGGTGGTTGAAAACAGGGAAAGTCGTGCACAATCCTCCGGTTTGTTTTTTAACCAACCCACGGTGGATTCTCTGCTGGAAGCCATTCAGGCATTTGAGAGTGTTGAACATGAGTTCGATCCGGAATGGATCCGGGATCACGCTAGAAGATTCGGTGAAGACGTGTTTGATAAAAATATGTCGCAGCATATTCTCGATTTATTGAATAAAACTTATTGATGTAAAAAAGCCATGTTAAAAAAAAGAGCACAGGTTATCCTAACGCTTCTTTTTCTGGCGGATGTACTGATTGTGGGCAGTTGTTGGAACCTTGCCTATTTTGTAAGATTCCATTGGCTAAATCTTACCTATTCCTTATTTGGTTTCTCCATCCCGGCGGTCGATTTTGCCCATATTCCTCCCTACAAGGAGTATTTCAACGCCACGGGAGTTGTCGTGGTAGTGGCTGCGATCTGCAACATTTATGGCAAGATGTATAATCCCAAGCGGGTTTCTCAATACCGGGGAGAGCTGCGTGCCATAGTCAAATCAAATGTTTTTCTTTTTATCGTCCTTCTGGGGTTAACCTTCTACTACCGAAGGTTTTCATATTCAAGGGTGCAATCCGTCTATTTTCTGATTTTAACCATTGGCAGCATCAGCGCCCTGCGTATTTCGGTCAGGCTTTTTCTCAGCTACATGAGAAAAAGAGGTAAAAACTTGCGGAGAATCATTATCATTGGCAAAGACAGAACTGCCAGGGCATTTTTCAAACGAATCAAAGAAAACAGGGGTCTCGGTTTTCAAGTTATCGGGTATGTCTATGATCACAAAACGGATGACCTTTCAATCCCTTATCTCGGCAACTTTGAAGATATGCCTGAAATAATCAGGCAACAGGAGATCGATCAGGCCTTTGTCTGCCTGGATTCCAATCAGCAATCCCATTTAAAGCGTATCAACGATAATCTGGCCGAACAGTTTATCGATCTGCATATTGTTCCGGATATTTACCATACCCTTAATATCAATCCGGAAATCCTGGATCTGGATGGAATGCCTGTCATCGCCTTACGACAAAGCTCCGTCGAAGGTTGGAATCGGGTTTTTAAAAGGATTTTTGATCTGATCGGCGCCAGCGTTGCTGTTGTTTTGTTGCTGCCGGTCTGGTTGGTTATACCGATTCTGATTAAGCTGACTTCGAAGGGGCCGGTATTTTACACCCAGGAGCGAATGGGGATGGACGGAAAATCATTTAAAATGATCAAGTTCAGATCCATGAGAATCGATGCCGAAGCTCAAACCGGTGCTGTGTGGGCAAAAAAGGACGATGACAGAAGAACGGCTCTTGGCAAATTCATGAGGAAAACCAGCCTGGATGAGGTGCCACAGTTTTTCAATGTGTTGCAGGGATCCATGAGTATGGTTGGTCCAAGGCCTGAAAGACCGGTCTTTATCGAAGATTTTAAAAAAGAGATTCCAAACTACATGTTGCGGCACAAAATGAAAGCCGGGATAACAGGTTGGGCACAGGTAAACGGATGGCGAGGGAATACATCCCTGGAAAAACGTATTGAACACGATATATACTACCTTACAAACTGGTCGATTTTGTTTGATCTAAAGATAATTGTTATGACAATCTTTACCGGTATCATAAATCCAAACGCCTATTAAGAGATTGAACAGGAGGATCGAAGCCGGAACTAAAAACCCTGATTCAATATGATTGGTTGGTTGGAGATCTTCAGGACCGGCGTTTACTCAATAAGACAGAAAATATGAGACCAAAAGCTGACAACAGGAAAGTTAAAAAAGTAAAAAAAAGTCCAATTCAGTATACCCTGGATTTTGATGTCAAAGGATTGATATTTTTTGTTTTTCTTTCCGCTATGACGGCATTGGTGATCTTCTACCTGGGGTGGATCATTGGCAAGGGGTCACGGAACCCAAGCGTGGCGGGTCCAAATGTCAAAGAGGAGATAATCGCGGAAAGAACCGCTGAAAAGATCATAACTGCCGAAGATCTGGATATATATAATATAAGGGAAGGCGACAGGCTTGCTGATCTAAAGGACGATACCAGGAACTTACTCAAGGAAGCGGATAGGGTTCTGGCGGAGTCGAAGAAACCTGAAAAGAAAGCAGAGTCGGTGACGAAGGCCAAGCCAACCGACTCAAAAGCGGCCACTCCCGGAACGTCTCCAACCAAGTCCTGGCCGGATCAGCCTGCAGGATCATCTGTGGCTAAAGACCTATATACGGTTCAGGTATTCGCCACGAAAGACAGGGATAAGGCAGAACGGATTGTCAGACTGCTCAAAGAGAAAGAGTTTGAAGCCTATCTTGCTACTGCGACAATCGAAGGTCAGGCGATATATCGAGTTCGTGTAGGAAGGAAATCCAAAAAAGAGATCGAAAAACTGGATGCCAATCTGAAAAAGGTCATCGGCGGAATGGGAATGAAATCCAGAGTGCTTAAAATTAAATAAAGCGATCCAGCCAATTCTCCGGACAAAACGATACCAGCCGATCCCGGTGATTGCAGACTGGATCTGACTGGTGTCTATCACTCCTTGCCCCCAAATCATCGGGCTTAATCATTAAATAACACTTCAATCACAATCATGAACATTTCAGATCTTTTGCAAAAACCCGATATTGAAAGCTGCCAGCGGCTTTTATGTATACAGCCACATCCCGATGATATGGATATAAGCGCTGGAGGCACAATTGCCCGGCTCGCAGAAAAGGGAATAGAGATCATCTATTTGACCATGACAGATGATACCGCAGGATTCATGGAAGTAGAAAAAATCAAGTCCCAACGTCGTCTGAATCACCGTAAGGAGGAGCAGGAAAACGCAGGCAGGGTTCTGGGAGTTAAGGAGTACCACTGGCTGGATTATCCGGACGCGGGCGACTGGTCTCAGTATGAGGCTCGAAACGCAATCATAAGGGCGATCCGGCAGATAAGACCGGATTTTGTCATGACGGTGGATCCCTGGTTGCCTTACGAAGCCCATCAGGATCATATCAAGTGCGGAATGGCGGTGGGCGAAGCGCTTATCCTTTATAACCATCCAATGGTTAAGACAGAAGAATCCGTCGACAATCTCTTCGAACCTTACCAGATAGATGGTGTGGCTTTCAGTTTTACGGCCAGGCCAAACATGATCATCGGTGTGGATGGTTACCGTGAAAAGAAGTTTCGTGCAATCGCAGAGCATAAATCGCAATTCCATGGAGATAATTTCGAAATCCTCAAAGTATACGATGAGTTGCGATCAAAAAACCTGGCTAAAGACCAGAATTTTGAATTTGGCGAGGGGTTCAAGATTCTAAATCCCAACTACATGTTGCATGCAGTGCCTGAGGCAGTAGACTATTAAAAAAGCTAACGCTTGCAAAACTGTCACTTCAAATGACACTCCTTTTTTTGAAGAACTCCTGGTTCAATGCTGTTGAGTGAAAATCACGAAACCGGAGACGGATACTGCAGACTTGGGAACTAACAGGGTGTCAATGCGGGTATTCTTTCGAATGATAGATGGTCAGTTCAGTTGAGATGGGTAGAAGTCACTTCCGAATGAGCATTTGGGCGAAATCCTCAACTGTCAAGGGTTTGTAATAAAAGTATCCCTGAAACTTTTCACATCCCAATGATTGCAGGAAGTTTCGCTGCTCGGCAGTTTCCACACCTTCAGCAACAACACTGTAACCAAGATTATGAGCCAGATCCACAATGGCCTGGACGATGGTAACCGAGGTTGTTGATCCTGGCAGCCCGTCAACAAAAGACTTGTCGATCTTCAACGTGTCCAGCGGATAATCTCCCAGCCGTTTTAGAGATGAATAGCCAATACCGAAATCATCAATAGAAACAGTCAATCCCATGTCTTTTATGGTCTTCAGTTTCTCTATGCAGTCCGCTTCATTAGACATGATCCCGGTTTCCGTGATTTCTATACCCAGCCATTTGGGATCGGCACCGGTTTGATCAATGATCTTCCGGATTGAGTCTGTAAAGTCCCGACGGCTGAACTGAACCGCACTGACATTGATTGAGATCCTGATCTCATCCATCCCTTCGGCAGCCCATCTGACTGCGTGAAGACAACATTCGGTGAATACATGAAGACCGATCGGCACAATGATATCTGACTTTTCGGCTATAGGGATGAAGTTGTCCGGCCTGACAGGTCCAAGGGTCTGATTATCCCAGCGTAGCAGGGCTTCCGCACCTACAACTTTATCCTGTGAATCTACTTTGGGTTGATAGACGACTCTGAACTCCCCATTTTCAAGCGCACCGCTCAACTCCTTCTCAATCTTTATTCTGTCTTCAAGTTGTTGTTGTCTGCCTTCATCGTATAACCGGAATTGGTTCTTGCCCAGCAGCTTGGCGCTGTACATGGCTGATTCCGATTTCTCGACGAGTTCGTCCGGAGTGGAGCCATCATTAGGGAATATGACGATTCCGCCACTTGCGGAGACCCTGATTGTTTGCCCATTTGCCGTGACAGGGTCATTAAAGGCATTTTGTGTTTTCTTGATCAGATCCGATACGCTGTCACTCGACCTGACATCTGCAAAGAGCACCAGAAAACTGTCCCCCATAAAACGACAGCAAATATCGTCGTTACGATACAACTTCTGCAGTCGGGCTCCGACTTCTTTGAGCACGATGTTTCCCGTATCCATGCCATAGAGTTGATTGACATGCAAAAAAGCATCAAGACCAAGACACATCACGGCAAATACACGGTCCCTGGCTTTGGCCATGGTGATATGCTTGTCAAGATCCAGGCGAAACTGTTTTTGATTGGGCAACCCGGTCAGCTCATCGTACTTCTCGTAATAGGCGGCTTTCTTCTCGCTTTTGTTTCTATCTTCCGTGGCACGTATTAGCTGACGGACAGAGTCTCTGCGTTGCTTCATCAAGCTCCGATGCCTTCGTGCGGTGAAATGCACCATGATTCCTGCAGCCATGTAAAAAATCAAGTTTACAACAAGAATATCAAAGGTGAGGATGTTCTCCCTAAAGGTTTCCATTTTCCAATGAACCGGGAATCCGTTGAACACTGCCGAAAAGAAGAGCAGAGAGTACTCGATGCATGCGAGAGCCGCTGCAAACAGGGGTAAGGTGGGATTCTGATACAAACCCGAGGCGATAATGGCGATAAAATAAGCTGTTAGTGTGATGGTTCTGGTTGCATGGACATAGTCTACTCCCTGCACATAACCGGCAACAATGATGGAGATGACGCTAATGGTAAAGAAAATCGTGGCATACTTCTGTAGCCTGTTGTAAATACCGCGATTCAGAAGCATTCTTGTCAGCAGCGTATAACCCAGAAATACAATCAACCCGGCAATATTACTGATAACATTTGGATTGGAAAAATCACTGTCAGTGATGAAGGTCAGGATGAGAGAAAATAGCAGGAACAGGATGGCAGACCACAGGCAGATCCGGTTAAATCGTTTCTCGATATGAAACTCTTCTCGGCTGAAAAGACTATCCAAATCGGCATCGTATGTGGATTGTATTACTGTCATCAAGTGCTTGTAATTAGTTGATGTTGAAGATTGAATACGACTGGTTGTTGTCAGTAACAGGCGGTTTTGCGCTTCATCTCAATCTTAAACTGCAGTGAATGCTCTTTTAATCGGTCTGCTTATGAGAATTTATGAACTTCGCCTGGATCTCATTTCGAGGTATCTGACTCTTAATATTATGAAATTGGACTGAGGAGGTCAATGACCAAACAATCAGGTGTTTTTGTAAAGGTGCCGAAGTTGTTGGGATAGAAGAGAGGTCTGTTTCAAAGATTTTTTTGGGGGGTGTGTTAAAATGAGGACATGTAATTGCGCCAATTGATCATTTTCGAGTTTTCCTGTTGGACAAACATTGCTTCGATCTTCCAGTCACCGCTCTTGACCAGGCTGTCTAACCTGTCAAGTCTGTTTTTTGTCAGATAGCGGTTGAAAATGGAAGGAGCAATGCCGTCTTTGTCATTCTGCACAATGTACATGAGGGCTTTGATCAGGGCGGAGTCGGTGAGACATTTTTGCACCTGTGAAACGAATATGATCTTTTCAATCTCGGGGTTAGTGTAAATCCAGCGAGTGATCATTTCAAAGTTCTGATATTTGAAGTACTTTCGACTGATCCCCATGAACAAAGCATCGAGTTTTTCCGAGTTGTTTCGGCAACCGCTCTCTTTACTTGCGATTTTCTGAGCGAGTATATAAACGATTTCAGGGTTTTCTGAAACTCTCTGTCGAAAAACGGCAAAGAACTTGTCACTCAAAATCCGCATTAGTGACATTGTCAGCTTTTTTTCCAGATCTTTGTCTGTAATCTGGTATTTCCGACAGATACGATTGGCCAGAAACTGCAGAAACCGCCCCTGGATCATGTTGGCGAGAAATTGGCTGGTAGAGTCGTCCAGCTCGGGAGCTTCCTTATCGTCCGGAAACTGTTGCAGACAGTTTATCATTGCCTGGGTGTAGGGATTTATCTTTGCTATGTTGCTACTTTGACTTGTCATACCAATTTGCGCTGTTCGGTTATGCGGATAGTTTATATCGTATTATTCGGCAGAACATAAAACGACAAAATGGTAATTCAGGCTTTGGTAATTAAAATGCAATTAGTGAACCTCATTGGTCGCAAATTAAAGATATTCACGGGATAGCGTCGTTTTCAGATATTCGAATGCATCATCAACCTTGTCGAAGATCTTGAACAACTCCAGGTCCGATTCATTGATCACACCCCACTCAACAAGGACGTCGAAATCCATGAATTTATTCCAGAACTCTGAGCCGAACAGCACGACTGGTAAAGTCTTATGAATTTTGCCGGTTTGAATCAGGGTCAGCAGTTCAAACAGCTCATCCATGGTTCCGAATCCCCCGGGGAATACCACCAGCGCCTTTGCCAGGTAAGCAAACCAAAACTTGCGAATAAAAAAGTAGTGGAAGATGAAGGACAGATCATCCGACTGGTAAGGATTGGGATCCTGTTCAAAAGGCAGGCTGATGTTAAGTCCGATTGACGATCCATTGGCGTCAGCCGCACCCTTGTTTGATGCCTCCATCATTCCGGGACCGCCTCCCGAGCATATATAGAAACGATCAATTTTATTGGGAATCTCCTCAGACCAGAGAGTGAGTTTTTTGGCTAACTCAACTGATGCTTCGTAATAGCGGGATAGCTTGACCTGTCGTTTTGCTTTCTTCAATTCCAGTTTTAGCGCTGCGATGTCAGCGCCCTGCTCACGGGACTTCTCTTCCAGTTTGATGAGGTTTTCATTAGCCTGGGCCATGGATACCGATCTGGCGGATCCAAAAAAGACAATCGTATTCTCGATCTGCTTGTCTTCAAAACGTTCCCTGGGGGCTGTAAGCTCACAAAGAATTCTGATTTGCCTGGCTTCAGGGCTGTTCAGGAATTCCTGGTTCTTATAGGTTTTGGTATTGAGGAAACTTGAGGTGAGATGGCTTTTGCCGTTTTTGTGGTTTTTAGTCATACCAATAGGAGTAGTAGTGATGTTTTATCAAGGAATTGCAATTCTCAGAATCGTCTGTTTGTGATAAGTCATAAGGAGAAAAGTTAACTCCTTTTCCACTCAAATTCAATCTCTAAGAAGTAAAGGGGTGTTTGCGATCACCTTTTACAGCAAATTTTATGAAAAGACTATTTGTTGCTATTGACCTTCCCGATTGGATCAGGGAAGAATTAAAAATACTGTGCATGTTCGGGGTGCGGGGAGTAAAGTGGGTTAATCCGGAGAATTATCACCTTTCATTAAGATTTATCGGAGAGGTAGATCATGCTAAGGCGTCTGATATATCGGATACACTGGTGAAAGTAAAATCCGGGCCATTCGAACTGTCACTCTCATCTGTCGGGACTTTCCCTGGTGGTAAATCCCCTCGTGTTATCTGGGCTGGTGTCAACCATTCGGATCCGTTGGTTAATTTGCAGAAAAAGGTGAGCAGCCAGTTAAACCGGGTGGGGATCAAGTTGGAACGTCGCAGGTTCTCTCCTCACATCACTTTGGGAAGGGTTAAAACAGATAAACCGGACAGGATCGGCGAGTTTCTGGTTCAGAATGGACTATACAAGTCAGAAACTTTTGATGTGTCATCATTTCATTTGTATCTCAGCACCTTAACACCCAAGGGAGCCGTTTATACCAGGGAGCAGAGTTATCCATTGACCTGAGTCGCAAAGACCGCATTACAGGAATAAGCTCAAACTGATTCTCCAAAGAGAGACGTGAACTCGTTGGTTCCACCTTGATCACAGGAAATGTATTTTAATCCGGCAAACCTATTTAGATTTAAATGACCGTGGCTACAAAAACCATCATCAGGAACAGGAAGGCCTGGCACGAGTACGAAATTCTGGAAAAATTTGAGGCGGGTATTTCCCTGGCCGGCACCGAAGTTAAAAGTCTAAGGGAAGGCAGGGTAAAGATCGCCGACTCATTCTGTCAGATCGATGACCATTTGCAGATGGACCTGCTGGAGTTGGAGATCAGCCCCTACACCCATGGCAATATCCATAATCACAAGCCGAAAAGGGTCCGCAAACTGCTTATGCATAGACGGGAAATTAATCGCCTGCTTTCCAAGGTAAAAGAGAAGGGTTTGACACTTATCCCGTTGAGTTTGTATTTCAAAAGTGATAAAGTCAAAGTTGAAGTGGCGCTCTGTAAAGGTAAGAAACTTCACGATAAACGGGCGGCTCTCAAAGACAAGGATGCCAAACGTGAAATCGACAGGGCAGTTAAATACCAATAAGCTTCAGATCAATCTCACCACATTGGGGGTGTCAAGGATTTCGACCTGGGCGAGGTATTAATAGTGTCAGCAAGTAGTGGTTGGACGAAGGGCCACTATAAAAATCGTCTAAATATTTTAATTGCTAATAATAGCGACTATACTCTTAACAGCGCTGCAGTAGCAGCCTAGTTCGAGAGCGTGATGCCTGTGACGTCCGATAAACAGGAGATCACGTCATCTTATCGGGCTCATCTCCTCTCTATCCCATTGATTGAGGAGAGACACTACTAATGGGTAGCTGATCCTGAGCTTGTCAGTAAGCAAAACGGACTCGGCGAGAGATAAAAAACTGACTAAACTTGTAGAAAGCTATTAATCCTTCCTTTGGGACGCGGGTTCGATTCCCGCCACCTCCACCAGAATACCCCCAAAACATTCCATTTCAATCATCACAACAGCTTTGACCTGTTAAAACTATTGTTTCTTTATTAAAATCATTATATTTTTCTTTCCTTTTCAAGTTTCCCGGAAGTCCACTCTAGTACCATTTAGGTAATTACAGCATGGGCCAAAGTGGTCTGATGGATTGGGCTGGAAATCTTAAAGTGATAAATTTCATCTATTTACGAAACAGTCAAAAAGTTAGTTTGACATATGGAAATGAATTATTTATCCTAATTTTACAATTAGACAATTTTCGAATTATAAAATCGTTCTTATGGACACAAAAAAGATAACCAAAAAGCTAAAAGCACTTTCTAATCC
>JANQGX010000005.1 GCA_028282885.1 SAR324 cluster bacterium | reverse complement strand
CTCCGATATCACCGGTTTTAATGGAGTGTCAAACTATTTTAATTAATAATATCAGCTATGTAAAGGTTTTTCTACAGGCTCAACGCTTGCATCAGTTGCCGCTTTCCGGATGATGCCTCCTATGACGAATATGCAAAGTGCACAGAGCCCGATTAAACCGAGCGCGATATGCGGTCGGGTGGATGCGATTGTTAAATTGATTTACGAATAGACAGTCGTAAAACTTTAGCTCCTTTTGCAGTCAATCCGTCTTCGTCTAACAAACCATGTCGATGCATAAAATCTATATCACGCTCTTTGATTAACTGTTCTGAAGTTATATCTCTAAATTTTCTCTTCAATACTCGGGTTGGAGCTTCTGAATAGCTTGGAGAAAATCTACCTTCGATCATACTTGCTAGATACTCAATAAATCCTTCCGGGATATCTGGTATGTCACTTTCCACCATGCTGATCTTTCTTTGAAGCTTTCTAAGTTCAATTCTTGAATTGTCCAAATCTTTTGTGTATTGCTCAATACGCTTAAGCAATACCTCCTTTTCATCATCTGCCACTTTGGCTTTTTCCATTAATTCTAAGATGATTCTATTCATCTCTTTTTCTTGTTCTTTTATATGCTTCTCTTCTTTCTTTTCTTCGTCTTTAGCAGCTTGAATATCAAATGGAATTTTCTCAAATTTATCTCTTAATCCAGTATAGCCTTCGTCGATATGCCTTAGCTTTTCTCCAAATCCAGATTCGATCCTTCCCAGTATTTCCGATACTTCTTTTGTGAATTTATATGTATTGTCATAAAAACTATTAGAAGTTTCAGTAGCTTTGAAGTAAAAAATTGCCGACAAGGCAATTGCAAAAAATGCCAGTAAAATGGAAAGCAACTCAGAATAATTGAATTTTAGGCCATCAAATGCTATTGAGGTATTTAGCAATTTCCAACCAACAATTGCTATTAAAGTTATTATTAAAATATCTCGCAGACTCCCAAAAGTGAGAAAACCACTTTTGAATATTTTATTTAATTTTTTAGATTTCTCATCCATAACAATCTCCATTTTACTAATTTAACAGTTAAATAGACAGAATTGTTAACTAGTGTGTTAGATAGATTCTGTATAGCCCGTTATTTAATGATTTTCCTGCAACCGCGGGTTTGTATTAATCGATCGGGAAATCGTGTGAAGGATACATTTTCAGGTGGGTATTTGTCAAAACCTGTGTATATTTCATCGTTCACTTACGATGATAGAATTAAAACGGATAGCAAGGGCTGTGGGGCGGGAATGACAAGAAGAACTGGTAGCTGGTTGCTTTTAAATCAGGAACGAGAAACAGCGAGACATAACGTGGTTAGAGATTGATGAGCGATGGTTGCATTATGGAATATATGGCTTGATGTCGACCAGCGGAGTGCCATTGAGTACATCGATTCCGCAGGCAATAAGAGTATTGTTCGTATACTCGAACGGCCAGCACTGATACTCTTTTCGATTTGATTGTTGATAACGAAAAATTTAAACAGTCTATAGTGAGAGAAACCTCAATTGATTTCACTGAGAATAATATCAATACTAAATTTCCAGATGTCTAAGAGGAATAGCGCTCTTTTCCCATGGTCGAGAAGACGACGTGTCTCATAAATTTATCGGGAGTTACCTGCTTGTCGTACTCTTTTCGCCTAGTCATGTTCAGTTTCTCTGCTACTCTGATTGAAGGTATATTCTTCACGTAAGTGTGAATGAAAATCTCCTCAAGCTCCAGTTTGTCGAATCCGTATTCCAGGCATTTTCCGGCCATTTCAGTGACATAGCCCCGGTTCCAGAACGCCTTGTTGATTTGGTATCCTATTTCTGGAACTTTTTTGCTGTCAATATCCTGGATTGAAATGCCGCATTGGCCGACAAACCGTCTGCTTTCCTTAAGAATCAGTGCCCAGAGACCAAACCCGTTTTCCCTGTAACTTCGCATGGATCAGTCGATTGAAACTGCTACCTTTTCCCTGTCATAAGGATGAGGATAGAACCTCATTGTTTCGGAAGAGGTAATTCAAATTTAGACTTTCTTGACCATGGGGATAAAGCGAATACCGTTAACCACCTGTTCATCGTCTGTGGGGACAAATCCGATCTTTTTGTAGGCATTGACAGCATGAGTGGAGGAATTAACATCGATTTCTTCGAGTTGCGGGTTTTGGGACTTGCATCGGGATATCGCCTGTTCAACCAAAGACCTGCCTACTCCTTTTGACTGTTGCTCCCCGGCAACGAAAAACATGCAGATATGATAGTGGTCCCTCACGTCTATCATTCCGATAATCCTGTTTTCCAAAACTGCGACGATCAGAAAATGGTTTTCAGGCCTGTTGTAAACAAATTCACTGGCCGACTGGTAAAACTCTTCAACGCCTTCTGCCGTGAATTCAGGAGCTATTGAATCATCAAACTCAGTCCGGATCAGGTTGAAAACCTCGTCTGCCTCTTCATCGAGCATCATTCTGTAAGATATCTTTTCCAGGTTCATTTTTTTGCTTGGTTTAAATAGTACTCCACTGAAATTTTTACTAATGGACTGCTTGCGATTGAAATTGGAGGAAACGCAACCCGTTACATTTCCTTTGATTAAAGACTAGTTCTGCGATTGTGAACCCCAGAGAAGGATTTCCCTTTTGCCGCGTGGGGAGAGGTCATATACACCGGTCGATATCCTTTCGAACCAGCCGTAGACATTTCTGTACATAATATCCCTGGCCTTCGATTCCTTCAGGATAAGGGCCACATCCGCCGCCCTGGTCGCTCCCTGCAGGTCCAATAATCGGGCAATTGCCAGGGCACGTTGTCGGTAAACAGTGACGATTCCCTTTCTTTTAACTGTTCCACCAAGATTGGGATCTCCCACACGCTTTGCAAACTCTCCAAGGAGGCGTTCCTGCTTGAATCTTGATCTACGCGGCTTGTATTCCCCGGGATCGAGTAGCACCGATACGCTGCCGGCCGGAGTATCCGGGTCTATCAAAAGCAAACCCAATCCCAGCATCCTGAGCAGTTTGATTGTACTCTTCCTTCTCTTTTTGATGATTCGGCTGCGGGCGGGAATTCCGATGTACACTTTTGGCGTCAGGGATAAGCGATCCACTGCCTGGAGAATTACATCCAGATTAAGAGAGAGTTTTAGCTCGACCACAACGGGTGTCTCATCACCTCGCACCGCCATAGCGTCGCAGTCGTGAACTTCCCCCTTAACCTCGTAGTCCTGGGCTTCCAGGAACTGTTTCAGCGGGGGGTAGAGATCGGACTCTTTCATGGTTTTGATATTTGCCCCTACTCGAACCGGAATATGAGTTTTGTCTGTTGTTACTCCTTAATAACGCGGTTCATGGCGTTCTGTCCATGCGACAACCGGGATTTATTGGTTTTGAATAGAGAAATCCGAATCTCAAATCAAGGAATATATAACGAGTACGCGTTCCCTGATTTTTATCCTAGCTTGAGGCGGACTCGTAGCTGTTTAGGCAGAGTTTCCAGAGGAAAAAGAGGACAACCCAGCCGATGGCTACGGCTGACAGCATTCCTACCATGACCAGCCAGTCATGAAAATCGAAGAGGAAGCGGCTGGGGGCGTTGTAGATCAACAAAACGGGGATGAAAAAGGTGAGGATTTTTCTGATGAATCCGGCATAGATAAAATCGGGCCAGCGGGCCACCTGTTGCAGTTGCATTCTGAGGAAGTTGATGCCCACTCCCTCCAGCATCCAGAACATGGCGCAGGAGATGATGGTTTCGATGAGACCCGTCAACATAAAGGCCAGCAAAACCAGGAAAGGGAGGATTACCCAGGCGTGCCAGGTGAATCCGAGCTTGTTACCGAAATAGATCATGCAGCTCCAGGGAACCAGGAACAACAGGGTACTACCGGCAGAAATTCTTCGTAAAAAGGTGGAGAACAGGGAACTGGCCGGCTTGACGAGCAGGAAGTCCAGACCACCCTGCCGGATCAACAGGGACAATTCCCAATAGTTGTTGGCCAGCAGCGACATCTGCAAATGGTTAACCGAAAGAATAAATGAGACAAAAAACATTAACTGTTCCCGATTCCAGGTTCCGATCGTCTCCACATGCTGATAGATGATATCCACCGAGGCAAAAACAGAGGCATAGAACACCAGATCCATAATGATCAACAGGACAAAATGCAGCCTGAAGGACATGGCCTCCACAAAGCAGGTTTTGATAAATTCCCTGTAGAGCAACAGGTAGTATTTTGTTCTCGACAGCATATCTACATTCCCGCGCCGGTATAGAGTTTCAGTCCCTTACGCCAGACAAACAGGATAATCAGATTCAGAATCAGAATCCAGAAAACCAGGTTGCCAAGCGCCGTTAACAAATCTCCGCCGGATCCCATAATCATTTTCACAGGAACAAAGGTGACATAAGGAAAAGGGGTATAATCAAGCAGCCTGGCAGCCCATTCCGGGAAAAGATCCAGGGGGATCATGTTTCCGGACAAGAGCTGGATTGCGGTTTCTGCGATAACGGCGATCACCCAGGTCTCTTCCAGCCAGAAAGTCAAAAGACCGATCAGGTATTGCAGGCTAAACCAGAACACCGAAACGACAACCGCCAGCAACAATCCCTTGGCAAGATTGATCGCTTCAAAATTGTTAAAATACTGAGAAAAAGTGGTCATGAGAATAAACAGGCAGAAGAGGGCGATAAATATCTGGATTAAAAGCCTGCTGACAAAATTGGTAGCCTGGAACTCCCAGAGACTGAAGGGGTAAATCAGATAGGTAGAGACCCGACCCAGCCGGATATCTTCCGAAAGCTTACCGAAATTGTAGGAGCGGCTGATCAGCATGATGATCATTGTCCAAAGGTGATACGTCAGCATATCGGAGAGAGAATAGTTTCCGATCCGGATTTCGGTATTACCTTCAAAAATGCTGTACCAGAGGCTAACCTTGACAAAAAAGAAGACCAGCACCGGGCCCACAACCATCAGCAGGAAGTTAACCCTGTAGACCAGCGTATTGGACCAATGTACCTTAATGGTCTGCCACCACTTCAACATATCACCTCTCAGTTCTCCCTTTGTGCGGATTCCAGCAGTGCCGGGTTCTCCATCACGGTTTTCATCACCCGTTCTATCGGCAGCTTTTCTGTATTAAACTCAACCACCGGAAGGCATTCCAGGATCTGAACGGTAACCTCTTTTAACCGATTGTGAGGAATTCTCAATTCAACCCGTGTGTGGTCGTCGTTCCAGTGCGGATCAAAGGGGATTAGCAGGGGATGCTCCTCCACACTGTTTTCGAAATCAAAAACAACATTCTTCTCGCTGCCCAGGAGATTGGAAAAAGTGGTGATATCACCATCGAATCGTTTTTCGCCCTCAAGGATGAAAACCAGACGGGAACAGAGGGCTTCTACATCAGCCATGTAATGGGAGGTCAGCAATATGGTGCAATGATTCCGGTGATGATAATCCCGGATGAACTGACGGATATTTCGTTGGGCGATCAGGTCCAGACCGATGGTAGGCTCGTCCAGAAAAATCACTTCCGGCTTGTGTAACAGGCAGGACATGAGCTCGACTTTCATCCGCTCCCCCAACGAGAGCTTGCGGACGTGTACATTAAGCAGCTTCTGCACATCCAGCAGTTCTGCAAGCTCGCCCACTCTCTTTTTAAAATCCCGCTCAGCGATTTCATAATAACGCTGTAACAATTGAAAGGAATCCATGGCCGGCAGATCCCACCACAATTGTGATTTCTGGCCCATCACCAGGGCTATTTTTTTGCGATAACGTCGGTCTCTTTTGGCCGGATTAAAACCGATGATGTTGACCGTACCGCCGCTGGGAACCACGATTCCGGTGAACATCTTGATCAGGGTGGTTTTACCGGCCCCGTTGGGTCCGAGTAAACCCACGATCTCACCTTCCGGAATTTCAATGTCAAAAGGCTTGACCGCGCTTTTGGTCTCGTATTCCCTTTTGAAAAAAGATTTGAGGGTCCCGGCAAATCCGGGTTCTTTCTGATAGGTTTTAAAGTTCTTGTACAGTCCCTGGCATGTAATCATCTGGCTGTGTCCTGCGATGGAATTGTTCCGCTTTGTAATTCAATCCACTTTAGTAAGCCTGTGGAACTATTTCAATGCAGAAGCTCAATAACCGGCTCAAATCCCGACGGGACAAAAAATCAAACGCTGGTGAAGGTGGATGTTGCAGATGAGGCTGAAAACGGGGAAGTATGAATGGCAGGTCTGTGCGATCCGGCAAAGGCGATGACGCAGGAATCAGATCAAAGGAAGATCATCATGTTGCACACGTTACCGGGGGACACGTCACAAATACATGCCCCCCAAAATAGCTTATTGTATTGATCAAATCGGTTTTGATACAGACCGCTAGGTGTCCAGGGGAACCAGGAAAACCGGTTTCTTACATTTGGTAAGGACCCCGCGAATGGTTCTTCCGACGCGGGATTTGCTCAGCATGCTTCTCTGGTGATGGCCCATCACGATAACATCGCAGTCTTCTTCTTCCGAAATCTGCAAAATTTCTTCCACGATTCGTCCCATGCGAACGATAACCCCTTCAACCAACTCCTGATCATTATCGGAACTGGCAGTTTGTCCCAGTTTTTCCAGGGCCTCCTTGATGATAGGCACCTGGGTCTGTTTTCCCAGCAGAATGGTCCTGGCGTAAGTCTCGTTTTCCTGTTGAATCTTGCGAAAAGCCTCATTCCCGATCATGTCGACGATCAGGTCCTTTGTCCTGGATTCCTCGTCTTCAATAACATGTAGGATCAATACCGTCGCATTGGACTTCACCGCCAGACTGGCGGCATAATCGAACACCTCCTTGGAACTCTGGGAAAGATCCGTGGTGAACAGAATTTTCTTGAAATCATGGGCCATTTTTCAGCTCCTTAACATGAAATAGTTGTTATACAATTTGGCAGTTGTCGGTCTACAGCGAACGAGCAAGAGTATTGCATATATATTCTTGTCTGTTAAACCATTAGATTATTATGAAATCAGAAAAATAACAAACCGGATTCGGCGATTTATGGAGTGGGAATCAATGATCAACACCGATACGAGGAAGCGATCCGCGCCAATAAAAGCGCTGGCGCGGATTGATAAGGCCAGGCAGGTTTATTTGGTTGTGTTTTTAAAGACTGCTCCTTTGCTGATGGAATCTTTGAGATCGGCCCCTTTTAGATTGGAGTCGGTGAAATTGGCCTCTTTCAGGTTGGCGCCTTCAAGGTTGACGTTTTTCAGATCCGCAGAGGCCATCTCCGTGTTCATCAACTCACCACCTTCGATATTGGCATCTTTCAGATTGGCGTTGGTCAGATTGGCAAACGAGAGATTGGCATCCTTCAGGTTGGCCACTCTCAGGTCCGCATTGGTAAGATCGGCAAAGGAGAGGTTTGCCCGCATCAGACTCAGGTGGGAGAGGTTAGCCTGTTTCAGTTCCGCACCATGGAGGTTGGAATAGGAAAGATCAGCATCTTTCAACTTGCATCGGGTCACGCAGGCATTAACCAGTTCCGCGCTTCTAAGTACCGCTTCCGTGAGGTTCGCCCTTTTAAACACGGCATTGGAGATTTCGGCATGGGTTAAGTCGGCATGCTCCAGGTTGGTTGCTTCAAAAGTTGCCCCGGAGAGATCGGCACCCGAGGCATCAATATTCTTCATATTGGCATTCTTGAGATTGGCACCGGAGAGATTTGCATCCTTCAAATTAGCGCCTTCCAGGTTGGCATTTTTCAGGTTTGCATTTCTTAAATCCGCATTCTCCAGATCGGCATTTTCAAAACAGCCATTTTCTCCGTCTTTAGTACGCAAAAGTTCTACCACGACTTCACTAGTATCTGTTTTCATTTTGTTACTCTCTGTCCTGCCCGAAGTTGGTGGACTCCGAGCAGATATTGATCAGATATCCTTCCCCAAACTCCCTGTTTCCCCCCGGTAGCTTTGACCAGTCCTTTTACTAACAGAAGACTTAGTCAAAAATCAGGATCATTTGTGGAGTTATCTGATATAATAGCAGGAATTGTAAAACCGAGTTGGGCTGAGATGCATGGATCCCAGTTACAATATCGTACTCGACTAACCGACACGGTGGATTCAGACTGTCGGATCGGTTTCTTCGGTTGGATTGGCAATGTCCCACAATTAAAAAACACATTGTACAAACATAACAATATATCTTTGATATGTCAAATCATTTGCAGAGAGTGGCTTAGCAAAGGGGCCACGAACTAAAAGCCTGATATTTCTGCCTGACAAACCGGCGTTGATTGTTAATCACGAACAATATCAAACGGAGTTACCGGAAATCAGTAAAACTGACTTGGGAGATTTCGAGTTTCGAAGGGATTGGGCAGGTTTTTGATTAAGAGCCACCGGTCTTGGCCGGCAGCTCTTTGTTACCGGGGAGGAGGATTATTGAACAACCCCGGCGATTACGGCTGGCGCATCGGTCACTTCAGGTTTGGTTCCGATATCCGGATCTTCCCAATCGCTAATTGTGGGGAGATCATAGCTGGTCAGGGTTAAAGTGCCACAATTTGACAGAGCAACATTGGTCATCCTTTGCTCGCCATGCAGCGGTTTAACCACATATTCAGTTGTTGCGTCAGCAGCATCGGTCACGGTTACACCCGGTCTGATACTGAATTCAGGAATCCAGCGAACGTTTTCCTCGCAAGAAGCTGTTTCACCGGTATCCGTATCAATACAGCGCCCGGGAATTCCGTGCAGATTACCGAATCCGCCATACTCCAGGATGAATTTGGAACCATTGTACTTGTAATCATAAGCACTGGTGTTTGTCTGGCTGTGGGTGTAAGCCAGCTTCATCGGCGGATCGAACTTGGCAAACTGATCTGAAGAATCCTTGATAGCGGTAAACTTGTTCCAGGATTCCGGTCCGGTTTCCCAAGTGTAATAAACTGTCATGCGGTCCCATGCCTGCCAGTTACAGGTCTTGTTTGAATCCCAATCACAGGCAACGAAATTCAGGTTGGCCGAAGTGGGCTCGAAGAGCATCCCGGAGAACACTCCCCAGGGTTGGGATTGATTGGACGCACTCATCACCACGGCATCGCTGCCATATTTCAGCACCATTGCCGAGGTATCAAAAGTATACTGCCTGTAGTTGGAAGCGTCCGGTGCCGCATCAACAAACCAGTTGTCATCGTCAAATGTCAGACTGGTGGCCGTTGAATCAGCGAGCGCATCCGGATCGGGGCAGTTCTCATAACAAACCAGGCTGGAAGGAACGGTATCGGTTGGATATACCACATCGCTCGTGTGAAAAATCACGTCCGAATCGTCGGTGGGAGCGGTATAATTCCCGGAGTTATCCATGATATTGATACTACCGTTACCCCCAAGCGCCTCTGACCAGAAATGGAAGGTCCATTCGCCCGATCCCGAAAGATCGAGATTTTCCGCGGGAGAGAGCTCTGTCCAGCTCCAATTCTCTTCATCCAGAACTGCTGTTTTCTGCAGGTTGGAGCCATTCCAGACGACACGATACTGGGCATAGGTATTGTTTGTTTGATCGAAGGTTCCGTATTGCAGGGGGACATTGACCAGATCACCCAGCTTCAGTTCCTGCTTGGTATGCTTCACCAGACGGCCGTCGGCCTGGAAAACCGTATAGGGTGTTTCCACGGTTGAATCATTGCTCCACTCCTGCTTATAAACCGTATCGCCGTGGCTGATGGAAGCCGCTTCGTCCATCCAAAGCCCGTGATATCCTACCCAGCCATAAAACTCGTCAGAACCGCTGGTGAACTTGATCGGAAATCCCGAATCGATATCCGCGCGGGTACCGGTACTGTCATAAATACCGTAATCCCAGACAGTGGTCTCGAAGGCCGACCTGTCGTAACACTGTGCCGTTTCGGTTCCCTTCTGGCGAAGAAAATCACTGGCGTTATAAGCGATGTTGAAGGTGGTAATGGTAGGCGTTTCAGATTCTCCCCACTCAGGAGCGGACAAGGAACCGGCACCGGAGGTACCGTCAGCAGAACGACTGAAGGTAGCCTGCTCTGCAAAAGTCAAAGTGCCAAAACTCATGGTGTTGCTGAACTGGAGTAGAATCTCACCATCATCGTTGGTCACGGTTCTCATATAACCCTTGAACTGCGCATCAGATGTATCGGCAACACCGTCAGCGTCAAGCGGGTAACCCACAAAATTCATGGTGAAGAACCCGAAGGGATTTTCATCCGTTGATGACCGGTAGATCGTCAGTCTAACCTGAATCTGCTTATCTACATCGAAATCGTCATGAGCGGTTTCATCGATCCATACGGTAACAACTTGAGGTTGGTCGGTTTCCCTGGAGGAGTTGACAATCCACTCTTCATATTCGGTGGCGCCACTGGCTGAAGATTGGTTTTGTGAATTCTCAACCTGTTCCGAAGCATTGTCATTGCTGCTTGAACATGAATCAGCATCGATCTGCGCCCGGTAAGTTCCCTGGTTCAACATATCATCAATTTGGGCCTGATCGATGGAACAGAGAATTTCGTTCACCGTGTTGAAAGCCTGGATTGATTCCTCATGAACCCAGAACTCCGTTTCATCCTGGTTGTAATCGGAAGTGGCAGCAAATGTGCCTGTGTCGATGGTGTGGCTGATGGCTGATCGAATTGCACCGGCGTTAAGCTTTAGAGCCCCGCTGCCTTTTGATACAGAAGAGGAGTAGGTCGAATCATCCTGTGCTTCCACAATACTGACCTTGGATGAAATGCTCAAAGCCGCCGACCCGGATTCCGCGGACGGACTTGAGTACGAACTGCTGCTTGAACCTCCGCTGTCACTATCTGACGACTGACAATTGCTGATTGTAAGCGCGGCAAATGTCAGAAAAAAACCAGTCATGACTCTTTTAAAAATTAACTTCATTTTGCCCCCTGTAATTTGTTGCATAATGAAACGAAACCGGCCCTGGCAAACACACCGCCTGCCATAACCGTCTCCCGGAATAATCGTTTTGGGCTTGGAACGGGTTTTTCCGTTTTAACCCATCCTTTAACCTCCACCCCATCCCCAACTGCTATCATTGTGCCATTTGAAAATACCCATATAATTTCAAGAAGATAAAAATTGAATTAATCGTTCATCTCCGATGAGAAATAAAAAATGGTCGAATTTGGACGAAAATTGTCGTTTGATCCAAAATCATGGTGAAAAATGAACGGTTCAACCCCACCATTTGCAGATTTAGACTTGACAGGATTGTTAGAATTCGATAAAAAAAGACCGGTTGGTATATTTTATTTTGAATATGATATCAAGGTCTCAATATGCATACCAAAGGGAACGCGACCCGCACCAAGATTATAGAAAGGGCCCTTCAGCTCTTTTCGGTGAAAGGGTACTATAATACTTCCATCAATGATATAATGGAGGCAACCGATCTCACCAAGGGAGGGCTATACGGTCACTTTAAAAGCAAGGAGGAGATCTGGTATGCGGTATATGAGAAGGCGGTTTCGATCTGGCGGGCTCGTGTATTTGAGGGGATCAGCAAAATCGAGGATCCTTTGAAGCGAATTGAGCAGTTGATCGATAATGACATGACGCGTTACTTGGGAGCAGATGTTTTTGAGGGTGGCTGTTTTTTTCTAAATATGCTGGTGGAGCTCGCGGGGCAATCGGCCAGTATGAGCCGGCAGATTCTCAAGGGTTATGTCCGGTTTTCCCGGCTGATGAGAAACTGGTTGCAGGAGGCCGGAGAGAAAGGTCTGTTGAAGCCCGGGCTGGATCACAGGGAAATAGCCAGTTTTATTGTTATCTCCCTGAACGGCGCTTCAGCGATCTATACAGCATCCCGTGATCCCAATATCTGGCGCCAGACCACAGTCCAATTGAAGAAGTATTTGGGGCAGCTCCGGCAATAATCGGTTTAAACCGAAGGACCAACCCGGAGCCAAAGATACCTGAAATCAGGTATGTGCAATTGTAAACTAAACAGCATGGAAACTATAAGTCGTTCATATAACCCGAGAAATCATTCACTGAAATCATCAGAGAGGAAGCGATGCCTGCAAATAGAGAAAATTATACTCCCAAGCATAACATTCGTGTCGTAACGGCCACCGCTCTGTTCGATGGGCACGACGCCTCGATCAATATCATGCGCAGAATCCTCCAGGACCTGGGAGTTGAAGTGATTCACCTGGGACACAACCGCTCCGTTCTGGACGTGGTCAGTGCAGCCATAGAGGAGGATGTACAGGGAATTGCGGTATCCAGTTACCAGGGCGGACATGTTGAGTTTTTCAAATATATGATCGACCTGCTCAGGGAGCAGGGAGCAGACCATATTAAGGTCTTTGGTGGCGGTGGTGGCGTGATCGTTCCGGAAGAGATAAAAGAGCTGGAAGCCTACGGAGTGACCAAGATCTATTCGCCGGAAGATGGGACCAATATGGGATTGGTAGGCATGATCGAGCATATGGTCAGGGAACTGGATTTTTCACTGGTGGAGAAGCATGACTACGATCTCTCTGCCCTGTCGCAGAACAACAGAAGTCAGCTTGCCAACATGATCTCGGCTTTCGAGACCATTCCTTTTGATCAGGACTCGGGTTTGGAAAAGGTCAGAAATGAAGTGGCTGAAATCGCCCGAAAGAAGCAGACGCCGGTCATCGGTATCACAGGTACTGGCGGGGCAGGAAAGTCTTCCCTTACGGACGAATTAATATTCCGTTTTTTGAATGACCTGAAGGAGATTACCATTGCCATCATCAGTTGTGATCCCTCGAAAAGAAAGTCCGGTGGCGCATTGCTGGGCGATCGAATCCGTATGAACTCCATCAGCAGTGACCGCGTTTATATGAGAAGCCTGGCGACGAGAAAATCCCAGACCGAAATTCCGGACTGCCTGGGAGAGGTTATCAACCTGACCAAAGCGGCGGGTTTTGACATCGTTATAGTGGAGACTGCCGGAATCGGTCAGGGGGATTCGCAGATCATCGATCTGGTGGATCTGCCAATGTATGTGATGACTTCCGATTTTGGCGCTGCCTCCCAGCTTGAAAAGATAGATATGCTGGATTATGCAGAGCTGGTGGTCATAAACAAGTTTGAAAAACAGGGCGGGGACGACGCCGTAGCCGACGTAAGAAAGCAAATGAAGCGTAACCTCAAGGCTTTCGAAGCCGGTTTCGAAGAGATGCCGGTCTATGGCACCATTGCATCGAAATTCAACGATGACGGGGTTACCTCTCTCTACCAGGCCATACTTGAAAGAATAAATGAAAAAACCGGGATTCGGTTTGAAACCAGTCTGGAGCCGGTGAACTCCAAAACCTCCACTTCCAAAACCATCATCATCCCCCCGGAAAGAACCCGTTATCTTTCGGAAATCGCCGATACGATAAGGGATTATCACAAAAACACGACTGCTCAATCCGAAGTGGTTAGAAACCTCTGGCATCTCCGTGAAACAAAAAACCTTCTTGGCGATGCGGATAACGATGATGCCAGGGTAGCCCTGGAACAAAAAACAGAAGCTCTGGAGAAAGAGTTGGATGATGAAAGTCGACAGGTTCTCAAGCAGTGGCAGGAGATCAAAGAGCAGTATTCCGGGGATGAGTTGGTCTTCAAGGTCAGAAATCGCGAAATCCGCTTGCCGCTTTACTCGGAGTCACTCGCGCGCAATAAGATCCCGAAAATCGCCCTGCCCAAGTTTAAAGACGAGGGAGATATTTATCGCTGGATGAGGGAAGAGAATCTGCCGGGTTATTTCCCCTACACGGCTGGTCTCTTTCCGCTGAAGAGGGTGGGAGAAGATCCGACACGCATGTTCGCCGGCGAAGGAGACCCGGCCCGGACCAACCGGAGATTCAAACTTCTTTCCGGCAACTATGAAGCCAAGCGCCTCTCCACCGCATTTGATGCGGTTACCCTGTTTGGTTTTGATCCCGAGGAAAGGCCGGATATTTATGGTAAGGTGGGAACTTCAGGAGTCAGCGTCTGTACTCTTGACGATGTGAAAGTGCTCTACAGCGGATTCGAACTGTGCAATCCTACAACTTCGGTTTCCATGACGATTAATGGCCCTGCGCCCATTGTTCTGGCCATGTTTCTCAATGCGGCCATCGAGCAGGAAGTCGACAAAAGAAGCCAGGCCAAAAACGGACAATTAACACAGGAAGAGTACCACGAGGCCAGGGAGCTGGCTTTGCAGAATGTTCGGGGAACCGTGCAGGCGGATATTCTGAAAGAGGACCAGGGGCAGAACTCCTGTATATTCTCCATCGATTTTGCCCTGAAATTGATGGGAGACATCCAGGAGTACTTTATCGAACAGCAGGTCCGAAATTTCTACTCGGTCTCCATCTCCGGCTATCATATAGCCGAAGCAGGAGCCAACCCGATCACCCAGACGGCTTTTACCATCGCCAACGGATTCACCTATGTGGAGTACTACCTTTCACGCGGTATGCCCGTGGACACTTTTGCTCCCAACCTTTCGTTTTTCTTCTCCAATGGTTTGGATCCGGAATACACCGTCATCGGCAGGGTGGCTCGCAGAATCTGGTCCATTGCCCTCAAGGAGAAATATGGTGCTTCCACCCGTTCGCAGATGCTGAAATACCACATTCAGACCTCCGGACGCTCCCTGCACTCCCAGGACATCCAGTTTAATGACATCCGAACCACCCTACAGGCACTTTGTGCCATCTACGATAATTGCAACAGCCTGCATACCAACTCTTACGACGAAGCCATCACCACCCCCAGCCATGAATCGGTACGCCGTGCCCTGGCCATTCAGATGATTATCAACAAGGAGTGGGGACTGGCTAAAAACGAGAACATGAACCAGGGAAGCTTTATCGTGGAAGAGCTGACCGATCTGGTGGAAGAGGCGATCCTCGCCGAGTTCGACAGAATCACGGCACGGGGAGGCGTCCTGGGAGCAATGGAGACCGGATACCAGAGAGGGAAAATCCAGGAAGAGTCCATTCACTATGAGACTCTCAAGCATACCGGTGAACTACCCATTATCGGTGTGAACACCTTCCAGGACGAAGGCGCCGATCTGGAAGCGGTTTCGGGATGTGTTGAACTGGCCAGGGCGACTGAGGAGGAGAAAGAATCACAGCTTAATCGTCTGCATGATTTTCAAAAGCGACATGCCGAACAGGCCCCCGCGGCACTGGAGAAGCTGCAGAAGGTTGCCTTGAGCGGCGGAAACGTCTTCGCTGAGTTGATGGAGACCGTGAAAACCTGCAGCCTGGGTCAGATTTCAAACGCACTGAACTCCGTGGGTGGGCAGTATCGACGGAATATGTAGAATTGCAATACTGAACTGTACCGACCAGAGCGTCTTTATCAAAGAGACATGCAACAACTTATGATCTTCTGGTATCAAGCACGCTGTTTCAATTAGATAGGCTGTTAATCCCCGACAGGCTGATTCTCAAAGTTTTCTATTCCGCCGGCAACAGCGTCAATTCCGATTGAGTGTGCTCTGCAATGGCCTGGTCGCTGAACCACCAATAAAGCTTGCCTCCATCCATAAAAGCCCTGATCTGATCGACCCGGTGCGGATCGAACAGTCTACCGGAAACACCGCTCGGTATCACAGCCATGATTTTGTCAGGATCCGACAGGTCTGCCACCATACGCAATGACGCTGTTACGGAAGGGTCATAAGGATTATCAAAGCTGTAAAGACCGCGATGCAGCGTTTCTCCTGATCCCGGCATGGCATGAGATCCGCCTCCGACTATGCTTTTACCAAAACCGGACCTGCGAATAGCGCTCAGATATTCCATTCGATGCAGTTCACCCCATAACCACTCATCAGGATTCTCTCCGAATCGTTCAACCAGTTCCTTTTCGGCTGTTGCACCTGCCCGCAGTATTATATCCCTTAGATTTTCTTTTACCCCGCCTGTTCTTGTGTCATCAAACCAGGGGTTGTTCTCGTCCGCCATCATGGCAACCAGTCGTTCCTGCCAATAGTACCAATTGGTCCCGAGAGTCACTGCCAGCTTTTCACCCAGTTCATCGCGATAGGTTTCCAGCATAAATTCACGAAAAAGGATCTGGAAGACCGAGGGTGCAATCTGGTCCGGATCATCATGAAAATTCCAGTCGTCCAGGATTCGTCCCAGGTATTCGATCTCACGGCTCGATTTCAGACTCTCCACCAGGACAGGTACCACCCGTTTGGCCATCAGATTCATGGTATCCCGCTGGTAAGCCCAGTGATCATCTGCCGTTTTCTCCCCGGGTTGGGAGAGCAGTTCGATCAGCCTGCGCTGACGCCAGGAAGGAGAAAAGTGGGAGGTAAAATAATAGGGGTAGGTCCGGGTAATCGTTGTATGATTGCAGGTTCCCTCCCAGCCTTTCTCGGGATTGATACTGTGTGGCATCTCCTGCCAGGGTATCCAGCCCTGCCAATTATCCCGGCCGTCCCTGACGACGTATGGAACAGATCCGTCTCCCTGGGAGCGGATGGGGATTTTTCCCGTCGTCTGCCAGGCAATATTGCCCTCGTTGTCGGCCACAACAAAGTTAAGCATAATGGCACTTATATGACTAAGAGCATTCCTCGCTTCAGCGACATTGCGAACACTAACCAGGTCCAGCAGACCGACACTCTCGCCCATACTCTCAAAGGGAGACCAGCGCAGGCTGAAGACTTTGTCGCTGTTCAGGTCGTCCATAATCCCGGAGACCAGCGGACCTCGTTTGGTATGCCGGATTTTGACTGTTTCTTCGCGAAATCCTGCCTCTGCCTGTTTATCGTTGATTTTGAATTTCTCTTCGATAATGACAAAAGGTATGGAGCGGCTACCCTCCAGGTAATGATCGGGATTATCGGGATCAATGGTTTCTACATAGAGGTCCTGGATATCACCATAGCCGTTGGTTACCCCTGTGGCGATATGTTCGGTTCTACCCACCACCATTCCGGGAAGCCCCGCAACAATAACTCCCACTGCCCTGAAATCCGGGGTGATGAGTCCCACGGGATAAAAAGGGCCGGGCATGATACGGGCGTCGAGGTGGGGATCATTTGCCAGTATCGGTTTATCCCCTGCAGAAAGTTTGGCGGAGACCACCCAATTGTTGCTGCCGAGCTTCAATTTGCTTTCGTTATCCCCGGGCATAAGCTTCGATAGTTCGGAGAGGGATATGCCCAATGACTTGGCAGCATCGAAACGGTTTTCCAGGGCTTTGCCCGAAGGATCTTCGGGATTGAAATTCAAGGGAAAGATCTCCAACGCTTTTTTTACCCCGAGCTTCTCGATCAGCATCTGGGAGATGACCTCATCCCCCAGGTTAGCGGATGATCCCCAACCCATGTAATACATAATTGCCAGACTGTCGGCGACCACCCATTTTTCGGGTTTGATACCGGCCAGTTTGAGCTTCAGATGAATGGTGGACGCCTGGCTTTCCAGGTAGGCATTGACACCATTCACATAGTTTTGCATTCGATTCCTGTCACGAGCCCCCAATATTTCGGCATGCCTGACGGCATTGCGATAAAAGCCGATGGTGCGCATTTTGACATCACTCTTCAGTGCTTTTTCACCAAAGGTTTCGCTCAGCCGGCCACTGACGATACGCTTAACCAGCTCCATGCTGAAAAGCCTGTCCTGGGCAGCGACAAATCCCTGGGCAAAGAAGACATCGTCCTCATTTTCGGCAAAGATATAGGGCATCCCTTTTTCATCGCGAACCACACGAACCTTGGCTTTCAACCCTTCAAGATTCAGTTCTCCCGACCTTTTGTAATCATTCAGCGAGTTGAATCCGTAAACCACAAACCCGATAATTACAACTGCCAGCACAAAAAATATCGTCCATTTCCTTGAAATTCCCATTCTCCCTCTCCTTTGAACACCCAAACAGGCTGAATCGTTCACCAACTGGCATCGCAACCGATACCAAGCGATTTCAAAATTGTAACGAATTAATTCCCCACACTTCTATCATCGTTGTTATAACCGGTCAACTCTACATAGCCGAATCCTGTTACTGTGTCCGATTTCACAGCAACAGCTCCTTCCCAGTAAAGAAAACTATGCCGATGCTCCTGGTTGGGAATATAAGGTTTGATATTCAAGCGAAGGGAGTGACCGGGCAGTTCCAGAAGCCATTCCGTGGGATAGCTGACCTTCGATTTGGGACTCTCCCAGGTATCGAGTGTGGAGAGATGAAAGTCATCTTTTGCCAGATAATGAGAGCTTCCGTCGGCAGCCACCAAAATACCTGCAGAATACTCGCTGATAGAGCCATCGTTGGAACGGATCTGAAATACCATGATTTCACGATTGTCTTCAAGCTGGATGGAAAACCAGTCCCATCCGCTATCACCTTTTTGCAGAACGCTGGTACTCCACTCCCTGTCCAACCAGGAAAATCCGGATACCTCAAACTCGGTATCATCGATGACAATAACTCCTTCGGAATGAAGACGGGTCTGCGAGTAATAGTAAGAGGCGTTACCCGGCTCACTTCCTTTTTGACTCAATCCGCGATCGCCCTGGTAGACTACCGGTTTGAGCGGCTTCAAATGCAACTTAAGACTTACCGGTCCTTCGGCAGCTTCAAGAATCACCCCCTCCCCTTTTTTCCCGACGCGCCAGTTATCCAGCCAAACCCGATAGGGAGAAGCTTCGGCACCTGCCAATCCCACCGCTCCCCTGCTAAACCGTTCGAATGAGTTGAACTGCCTTTTTTCCACATCGGTGACGGCAAAATGGGCAAAGTATACCTGGTGAGTGCTCCATTGAGAGGTTCGTTGTGGCTGACCCTTTTTCAAAGCCCGGCGAAAGAAGGTCAGTTGATACCCGAAATGCCTGCCCCTTTCATCATCGAGATTACCGGTGTAGTACCACCATTCGGTCTGGAAATTCGGGTGTGGACCCCAATCCTCGGGAAAACCGAATGCTTTGGGTTTCAGGGCTCGCTCAAAATCATCAATATTCTCCTTCGTGGACAAGGCATCAATCACATCAGCATGATACATCGGCTGTGCAGACCACCCCCGCCAAAACCAGACCGCAAGGCTGACCAGACCGATAAAAAGTCCGGTAATCGTTAGCGAGAGCACAGTTTTTTTACCCATTTCTATTCAGTCCTTAAAAGAGCGGCAACCTGTTTTCGTGAAATGGAGATCATTGGATATATGCCCGCCAATACGGCAGAAACCAGGGCGATCAATATGGCCTGCAGATAACTGTCAGGTTGCAGAACAAAATCAAGGGTCCACCCGAAGGATCGTTTATTGATGATGTGTACCAGAATCCACGCCATTATCGTTCCCAACGGAATGGAAAACAGCCCGGCCAGTAATCCGATGAGGCCTGATTCCATCATCAGCATTCTGCCCAATTGGCTGACAGTCATCCCATTGGCACGCAGGACTCCTATTTCACGGGATCTTTCCAGGATGAGAGACATAACCGTATTCAGCACCCCGATAAAGGCCACAAGCCCGGCCAGGATCTGCAGGGCAACAGTTATCGTGAAAGTTCGGTCAAATACCTCGATGGCCGCATTTCGCAATCCCCGGTTTGAGCGGATCATTAATTGATATCGATCCTGAAATCGCCGTTCGATATCCCGGCCGATCCGCTCCGGGTCTACTCCTTTTTCCAGGAACACGGACATGCCGAAAACATATCGATCTCCCCAATACCGTTTGTAGTGAGGGCCTGCAATCATCACTGCTCCCTGGTCGGAAGTAAAATCTCTGAAGATACCGGCCAACCGGAACTCTTTACGCCCCAAATCCGTATCCAGGGCGATGGTGGTTCCCGGTCCTCCCTTGATTTGGTACTTCCAGGACATGGGTTCGGAAATAAACACCCATCCCTGGTCGAATTTCTCTTTCAGCCCGGCTTTGTTCCCTTCATACCAGATCCATTTTCGTTCTGCGGTGTCTTCATCAAGAGAGATCAGAGTGGCGCCAGTGTAGGGGCCTGATTTGACCTGCCGGCTCCTGATGGCAATCACTTTTGCCACCCCTTCAAACTTCTTCAGTTCTACCTGCAGATCACCGTCAAGCTCCCTGCCCAACCGATTGGCCGATCCGATATAAAGATCAGCCCGGATGGTATTCGAAAGCCATTGCACAACGGTTATTCTGAAACTACCAATCATGGTTCCCACCCCGACAATCACCGAAATGGCAATCATCAGCGATGCTATGGAAACACTGGTACGACTCATGGATCGAATGATATTCCGACTTGCCATCTGACAGGTCACCCCTTTGAAAAGGCTGACAATCGCGGAAATGAATTTCATGACTACCCGAATCAACAGGGGAACCAAAAGGGCATTGCCAAAAACGATGAGCAGCAATCCTCCAAAACTGACTCTCAAGCTTCGGGTGGGGACTGAAAGCAAGACCACACCGGCAATGATAAAGAGACTTCCGACAATGCCGAGAACCGGCATCTGGACGGCCAGGCGCCTTTCCAGGGAAGAACGACGAAGCGTCTGGACCGGTTCGATGTTGGCAGCTTCCAGGGCAGGTAGCGCTCCGGAAAGCAGTGATGCGCCTATTCCCATCAGGAATGCTTTAATCAATTTGCCTATGGAGATGTGAAACTGGTTGACTGTCAATGTGAAATAGAGATCCGAAACAGTCTGGCTGACCAGTCTGACAGTGCCGGTTCCCAGGACAATTCCCAGCAGAATACCGATGGTGCTGCCGATAATTCCCCAGAACAGGGTTTCCACCAGGATCATGACAAATACTTCCGATCGGGTCACACCCAAGGCTCGGAGGGTTCCCAGTTGAATGCGGCGTTGGACGATGGAAAAGGTGACCGTGTTATAAATCAGGAACATCCCGACCAGTAGTGCCAGCAGGCTGAGGGCTGTCAGATTCAACTCAAAGGAGCGCGACATCTGGCGAACCGCATTGCTTCTGGCATTGGATGAAACAAGCTGTGCCCCGGGAGGCAGGGTTTCCTTTATCCGGTTCATGAGATCGGTTGATTCAACATCCAGCATCAAATCCACATGAGAGATATGATCTCCCATTTTCAGAATCTCCTGGGCGGTAGCAATGTCCGTCAACATGATCCCGGAGAGGGCCTGTTCGGTGAATGAATTATCGCTTTCCATCAACCCTGCAACAATCACTTTCTGTTCACCAAATGCGGTATTGATACCAAGAGAATCACCGGTTCGGATATTGATTTCAGCAGCCAGTTTTTTTGAAATCAAGACCCGGTTAGAAGCGGTCAGCAGTGAGGTCAGGGTCTCCAGATTCGGCGTACCGGAGGCCTGGCCGAGATAGTTGCGAAAGCCCGCGTCTGCGAATGGATCGATTCCCAGCATACGGATGGTACGACCCTCAAGTCTGTCTATTCTGATATAGCCGGTAATGACGGGTGCCGAACGCCGAATTCCCAATTCGGTTCTCAGTCGGGTATAGAAGTTCTGGTCAAGCCTGTTGTCGCTGTGAATAACCTGGTGGGTGGATCTACCCGTAATGCTGCGGGTGGAAAGCTGGAAAGACCGCCCGATGCTCTCATTTGCCAGATCGACAGCCACCACCACCGCCACACCAATTGCGATTCCCAGGAGCAGTAGCAGCTTTCTCAGGGGGTGACCCTTGGAGTGATTAACACTGATTTTCAGAAGGGATGTGTAAGGCATTTTTCACTCCCCTTCGGATTTTACCAGCCTGCCTTCCTGAATACCGAAAATGAGATCTGCCGATTTGAGGATTTCATGACTGTGGGTTGCCATAATCAAGGTCTTTCCTTTTTTCCGAATCAGGTCGATCAGGATATTGAGAATAACCGTACCGGTATCCTGATCCAGGTTTCCTGTCGGTTCATCCGCCAGGATGATTTCAGGATCATGAGCCAATGCCCTGGCTATAGCCGTGCGCTGCTGCTCACCCCCGGAAAGATTATCAGGTTTAGCCTGCAGGCGATCTCCCAGTCCGACCTGCTGCAATATTTCCACTGCCCTGCGCCTGTTGATTTCCGAAGCTGATCCTTCGAGTTCGTTGATCAACATGACGTTTTCCAGGACGGTCAGGGTGGGGATGAGATTGAAAAACTGGAAGATAAAACCGATATGACGACGCCGGAACAGGGTTCGCTGGTAATCGCTCATGGTACCGATATCCCTGTTCCCAATCCTGATATTGCCCTGGTCCGGAACATCGATACCGCTGATCAGGTTCAGCAGGGTGCTTTTACCGGAACCGCTCTTTCCCAGGATGACGGAAAAACTGTTCGTCGGAAAACGAGCGTTGAGATTCATCAGTATCGGCGCTGACTGCCCCCCTTCCTCAAATGATTTATCAATATCGGTCAATATTATTTCCATATTGTTTCACCCGTAAAATCACACTTCCGGTACCCTTCCTGTTTGACACGTTGTAAATCATTATCACATTTTGAACGGAATAAAGTAAACTGTGCCGGTTGTTTTAACCATCCTCAAAAAGACGTCCCACTTACCTTACCGGAAAATTGTAAATTAACAGACAACCTCTTTTCCGCATTTTGCTACCCGCAGGTTTTTGGTAGATCCCGACCCGGGGATTGTTGCCTTATTTTCCTCCTGCATAGTAAGGTTTAAAACGTTCAGCAATCATTAACCCGAAATGCAAGTTAGATATCACGTTGGGAATTCCCATGGCCGACCCTTACCTGATACCAACCGAAGCCCTGGAAGTTGGTTCCAGGGTATATCTTAAACACCCCGGAAAAGCGGATGAAGCAGAATTCATGGAAAACCTGAAACAGAGTCGAAATTTTCTCTATCCATGGATTATCAACAGGACCGACGTTTCATTTTTCGATGCTTACCTGATGCGCTTCGAATTGAAGGATATCGGTCATTTCATCTGCTCGACGGAGGACGGGGCAATTGTGGGTGTTATTAATATTAATGAAATTGAACAAGAGCCTGTCCTGAAAGGCAGTCTCGGATTTTACGTTTTTATCCAATATGCACGGCAGGGATTGATGAGAGAAGGGATGGAATTGCTGCTGGAGAGGGCCTTCTGCAAACTGGGTTTCTCCAGCCTGGAGGCTAACATACATCCTGAAAACGAAGCATCGAAAAACTTTATACAACTACTGGGGTTCAGTCAGGAGAGCTTTTTGCCAAAGTTCATTCGGGTTGCGGGTCGCTGGGTAAAGCATGAGAGATGGAATTTAAGCAAAGAGGATTGGTTTCTAAAATTTGGAGAAAATAGCAATGAGGAAAATACTGATTAGCGCCTGCCTGGTCGGAGAGCAGGTTAAATATGATGGTGGTGATAATCGTCTTTCATCAACGCTGATCGATCAATGGAGTAAGGAAAACCGTTTAATCCCTTTCTGTCCGGAAGTGGCCGGGGGTCTTTCTGTTCCCCGGGCCCCGGTGGAAATTGAGAATGGAGAAGGATTAGATGTGTTGCAGGGCAGGAGCAGAGCCAAAAACAAGACGGGTGAGGATGTAACTGAAGCATTTCTGGTCGGGGCGGAAAAGACGTTGGCCGAAGCCGGCAAACATCAGATTACCCTTGCCATTCTCAAGGAGAGAAGCCCTTCATGCGGTGTCAATATAATTTATAACGGTCGTTTCAATGGTACCCGAGTTCCGGGTAAAGGCGTCACTGCCAGACTACTGGAGCAAAATGGAATCCGTACCTTCAGTGAAGATCAATTGGAAGAAGCGGCACAACTGATTGATGATAACCTATGATATCTGTTTTTCTACTCTATACCGCCGTTGGCGCCATTGCCGGAGTTCTGGCCGGTTTGCTGGGGATCGGAGGAGGATTGGTGATTGTTCCCATGATGATCTTTTGCCTTTCGCTCCAGGAAATTAACCATGACGTCATCATGCATCTTGCCCTGGGAACCTCCATGGCCAGTATCATCTTTACCTCTGTTTCCAGTTTCAGGGCTCATCATAAAAGAGGGGCGGTTCACTGGAATGTGGTCCGCAGGATCGTCCTGGGAATTATTACCGGCACCCTGATGGGATCTTATCTGGCGTCTCGCTTGAGCACCAATTTCCTGAAGGGCTTTTTTGTGGTATTTATCTATTATGTGGCGATTCAATTGATGACCGGCAGGAAACCCAAACCAGGCAGGGAGCTACCGGGCAGAGGAGGCATGTTTGGTGTGGGAAATGTCATCGGGATTGTTTCAAGCCTGGTGGGCATTGGCGGCGGTACTCTCTCGGTTCCTTTCATGATCTGGTGTAATCTTCCCGTACACCATGCTATCGGTACTTCTGCCGCTATCGGCTTTCCCATCGCTATATCGGGAACCATCGGCTACATTATCAATGGTTGGGGAATCCCCAATCTGCCAGCATACAGCTTCGGTTATCTCTATGGGCCCGCCGTAATCGGAATCGTCTGCGCCAGCGTACTTACAGCACCCCTCGGGGTAAGGCTGGCACACAGCCTGCCTGTCGACAAACTCAAAAGGATATTCTCCATACTGCTTTTGGTTCTGGGAACCCGCATGCTGATCGGTCTTTTGTAAAAATACAGGTATTGATTCACCTCCGGTCTTTCCCCAAAAAAAAGCATCTATTATTAACATTCACGCCCATCCCGGGATTAACGAGTTCATCAAAAGAAGGGTAAACGAAAACGGCCGCAGAAGCTTCAGGATTTTCCTTTTTGGAGAATAAAAGGTGGTCCTTATCCGGCAAATGATTTTGCTCCGATCAATCACAGTTGAGTGGCATGTTATTTGTAAACGCCATTACCGTACTGCAATATTGCAGTTATTGTGAAACTGTGTTCAATCGATCTGTCATGAAACAACTGCTTTTCATGTATACTGCGGACACGAAAGTGAAAAAGCCCATGACCGGACTTGATATGATGACAGAATACTTGGAGTTGACAAAATGAGTAGTGGAAATGCTGAAGCTATGTTTGCCAAACAGAGAGACGCCGACGACCGGGATGCCCGGGTGTACAGAAATCTGCAAAAGATAGGGAGAAAATTCCTGATCATGAGCGGTAAAGGGGGGGTGGGTAAAACCAGTGTTTCGGTTAACCTGTCCATCACCCTGGCGAATATGGGATTGAGGGTCGGTCTTGTGGATGTGGACATCCATGGACCGGACGTTCCCAGAATGCTGGGTATCAAGGACAAGATAAAAAGTAATGTGGATAATCGGTTGATTCCCGTGCCCTACAATGAAAACCTGGGAGTCATTTCCATTGAATCCCTGATTCCGCATCAGGATGATGCCGTGATCTGGCGAGGGCCTATCAAAACAAATATGATCAAGCAGTTTCTGGGGGATACGGATTGGGGAGAACTGGACTGCCTGTTGATCGATTCACCTCCCGGCACGGGGGATGAACCCCTGACCATAGCCCAGACCATAAAAGACGCCAGGGCGATCGTTGTCACCACCCCCCAGGAGGTGGCACTTGCTGATGTTCGAAAATCCATCAATTTCTGCAAAAGCCTCAATATGGATATCTTCGGCATCCTGGAGAACATGAGCGGCTTCCAATGCCCCCATTGCGCCAAAGAGATCAAACTTTACGGATCCGGGGGAGGTCAGAAGACAGCCGTTGGGAGCAACAACCGCTTTCTGGGCAAGATCCCTTTCGATGTCAACATGGTGGCGTGTGGAGACAATGGCATCTCCTTCCAATCAGAGTTTGCCGAATCTGCCGTCAGCAAAGCCTTCAGGGATGTAGCGGAAAAGATGATGAAATGGGCCTGATCCCTTTCTTACGTGCCCCGAATTCTTTCCTCGATTTGAATATGGAGTCGCAGAATTGCGCCTTTCCCGTATGAAAGCGCCAAAACTAATCACTGCGGTTATCAGACTCGGGGAAACCGGCTTGTATCTCAAGCCTCAGTCGGTCATGAAGGTTTGGATTTTTGAGTCTTCTCCGTTAGTTTTGGCGGTCCTTCGACAATAACAGCCTTGGGAGCAGGCCGGACCTCCGCCCTTGTTCTTTTCGAATGGCCAATCAGCCTGGTTGCTTTCATAGCAATTGGTAACATGGCCATTACGAATCCCAGTAAAGCCCCCATGCGACCGCCGGTGAAACCGGCGTTTTGCATCTGTTGGACACGCCGGTTCACTTGCTGTCCGGGATTCAACACGTTATTTCGACGACACTGCCCGCCTCCTTTGCGATTCAATCTTCCAAAACCACGAGGCCCTGTTCCATCTCTGTTTGGCATATTTTCATCCTTAATTAAACCATCTTTCAAAATCGGACGCTGTTTCAAATGGCTTTGATAACATTTGCCAGTCCATTAAAACGCACACTAGACAAGCAGATTGACCTTGTCCGCATAACGACTGAATGCTTTCATTCCGCCCGATTCACTGATGACCCGCAGCACTTCTCCCTGCTCCCGAATCACCAGTCCCGACAAAAGGGTGACGCCATAATCCCCAAACACTTCTTTGACCAATGGGGTTGAAGCTCCAACCAGGGCTATTTTTCGGCACCCGGCTGAAGCCTTTACCACCCGGTCAAAGGAACGGTTAATCAGTGAAGTGGAAGTAATAATTGCCACGTTACAACCAGGCATAATGGCCTCAATTTCATCTTCTGAGTGCAAATTGTCTGATTTCTCAACATTTTTCTCAAAAACATGCAACTCTCTGACAGTTTCCTTCAACGAGGATACCAGGGGACCGAAATAACCCACCATTCCTACCACATCCCCGGGTTCAGCTTTCAGCAGTTCCAGGCTGTCACCTTGTGCAAGGTTATCGGAATGCCTGTTGGTGACAGCATTCATAGCGGCTATTGCCACGGTTCGTTCCACCAGGTTATCCGAATCGGCTTTTTCGATGATCTCGGCAGCACGGCTTCCCTTGATAGGCTTATCCAGGGAAAGACACCCCTGGGGAATATCGTGATGGAAGGTCATGGCTACTCCAACCGACCGGTCATCCAATTGCACTGCCGTGTAGCTCAGGCCGATTCGTACATCCCGGATTTCCCTTTGCCCAACCTGTTTCAGGGCATGGTCTTTCAATAAGTTCAGAATCATTTTTTGGTAAGGGTTATAGTTATGCCGCAAAGGTCATCCTGGTCCCGGCCATGTTGAGCAGGAACTTCTCCGGGAACTCCCTCTCGATCATCCCGACCGCCTTTCTTCCCGTACAATGGGTCGGGACAATATAGTCGGGATCGATCTCCCTGAAATCTCGGACGGTTCCCTCAATGGCAGGATCTTCACCCGGACCGCAAAGATGGAATCCTCCCATGACCGCGTGGATTTTCTCAATCCCGGTTATCTCCCGGGCATAGTTGATGGTGTTGATAATGCCGGAATGAGCACATCCGGAGATGATAACCAGTCCTTTGCCCTTGACATGGGCAACGATTGCGGTGTCGTCTTCAATCGGATCCTGTTTTTCCACCCCGTCATCAACGAAGATCAGATCGGAAGCTCCTTTCTCATACTTGGTTTTCTTGGGGATTTTACCGAGATAACAGACACCATCCCCCAATAGTCCCAAAGGTGTGCTTGTCTCCTGCAACTCGACACCGGCGGCAGAGATCTTCTCAGGACTTAACGAGGGCAAAATGATTTTGAAGTCATCGGTGATTTTTAGGAACCGGCATGGCTTAAGGGCCGAGGGATGCAGTACCAGTTTTATTCCCTTCTTTCCCACCAGATCACTTAATTGCTGCAAGCCCCCGGTGTGATCCGGGTGGCCGTGAGACAATGCCATTACCTCCACGGACGACATGTCCACTGCCAGCGCATCCGCATTGAAGGCAGCACCGTGCTCTGAGAAGCCGAAATCGAAAAGGAGTGAGCGGGGCGGTTCCGGACCTGAAACCGTGATTATGGATGAGAAACCATGCTCCGCCAGGATACTGTTTCTGAGTTCCATTCCCTTCAGTGGTATCGCTCTCTGGATAATGTGATTACTGTCTCCGGGGGCGATATCGATGTAGTTATCAACTAAAGTCAGAATTTCTATCTTGTCCCGCTCTTTCAGGTTTATGGTCATCACGCTCTCCTCGGTTTTATTATAACTCCTACCAGTTGCGGTGGATAGGCAATCCATCACTGCCGTCGTGTTTGAGACCCGTATCAAACAGATTGAACATGAATCTCATATACTTATTCTCTTCTGTTTGAAGCAATGGATTTACCCGAATCATTTTCTGAAAAAACTTTATCAGCACAAACTGTACCAGTTGACTTTCACTTCAAACATACCCGGTCGTTAAGCTCTCCGGCTGCTTCTAATGATGCTTTGTCTCCAACTCCGGGCATTTACCTTTGCAACACTGCAACCCTTTCCTGCTATGGGGTCGCGAAACTGCTACTCGGTGATATGAATCGGTTCTCCCTTCAGAGTCCAGCCGATTGACCGGCGGATTCCCGGTTGAATGAGAAGCGTGAAAAAAACAATTCCCACGGCTCCAAACACGGCTGATACCAGAAACATATTTCTCAATCCCGTGAAATCTGCAACTATCCCTAATATCAATCCTGCAGAAAGAATCCCGATATCGAATGCCCCATAAAAGATACTGAAGGCACTGCCCCTGACATCCTGATCAAAAGTGTCCGCCATGTAAGCCATCAGGGAGGGCGCGCATCCGGCCGAACCAAGTCCATTGACCATGGCCGCTACAATCATCATGGGCATCGAGTTGATATTGGCGATCAACACCACGGATGCCAGAATCAGCAAAAAGGAGTAAAAGAAAACCGGCCCCCTGCCAAATCGATCGGAAAGATGGGAAATAAAGTAGCGAAAGACAACGACGGAAATAGAGTTGACCGTAAAATAGAGCCCGACGTTAAGTTCCAGTTCGTTTTTCAGCATCACCGGCAGAAAAGCCAGAATCCCGCCAATGATAAGCGCTTGGATCAAAATGATGGCTGAGGAGACAAACATGATCCGCCCGAAAAGAATTTTGAGAAAGGAGATGGATTTCGCTTTTACGGTTCGGGTAAAGCTTTCGTTAATGAACAGGCAGATCACCAAAGAGACAAAACCCATGGCAATGCAGGCATAAAACAGCATGTCAATGCCGTGACTCGCGTAAATACCAAATCCCAGCAAAGGTCCGAAGGCAAATGCCAGACTGCTGGCAATAGACATGTGCCCCATGATCTCACCCCTGTGTTCTTCAGGCGCTATATCAGAAACCATGGTCGGATAGGAGGTGGTAAAAAACGCTAGGCCCGTGCCATGAACAAAACGGATAAAGACCAAATAGTAAAAAGAGGTGGAAAACAGGTAAAAGACAGGGGTGATCGTAAATACCAGCACCCCCACCAGGAGTGACAGCTTTCTGCTTTTCTGATCCGTCAGTTTTCCGGCAAAAGGTCTGAAGGCAAATACCCCAAGGGCAAATGCTCCCAATACAATACCCAAATTCATATGCGGGTAGTCCAGATCGGACAGGTAAAGCGGCAGGGTGGGCAGAAGGAGAGATTCGTTAATGAAAAAAAGGAATGACGTGATAAAGAGTAAAACCAGATTCCTGTCCTTGATTATATACTTCATCTTTGCATGACATTGTGAAGCACGGATCCAATGTGCTCTTCCATATAGAGGCGGGCCTGTTCAGGATCTCGTCTTTTGATAGCCTGGGCGATTTTTCGATGTTGGTGAAAGACCATCATGTCAATGTTCAGCGATTTTAGCAAATCGGCATAGGCCTTTTCCATGGCATAGTACTGAACATCATAGAGATTCTTCATCAGGTGAATCTGGACAGTGTTTCTGCTGGCATAAGCGATGTTCATATGAAAGGCGATATCATCGCCCATGCTCATGGTGCCCTTTTCACTGTCACTGCGCATTCGTTCCAGGCTATTTTCGATCAGCACTATATCCTCATCCGTAGCTCTTTTCGCTGCCAATTCCGCCCCTTTGGCTTCCAGAGCCATCCTGACCTCCAGAAATTCCACTACTGAAAAATTCTCTTTGGTCAATACCTGCAGAAAGGGTGACAGTTTCCTGAACCTGGCTGATTCGTCCAAAACGAATGCTCCAACCCCCCTTTTACTCTCAATCAGGCCCTGTTCAACAAGCTTCTGGATGGCCTCCCTGACCGTCGGCCGCCCGACTCCAAAAAGAGCGGCCAGGTCCCGTTCCGACATCAGGCGTTGTCCGGGAGCATACTCGCCCCTGTAGATCATATCGCGGATCTGTTCGTAGATCTGATCGGAAATTTTTTTGTGTTTAAATGGCTTCAACATCGATGATGTCCTTGTACTACCCCGGGTGATAAATCGATCCTTCACACCTCCATTATCTTTCTTTTATCTACTTATTTTTGGTAATACCACCCAACTTCATTGTGGTCAATAATTGGTCTTACCACAGGTCCAATTTATTCAATCATTACGATATTCCTGTAAGAAAAATTCTAGTTTTTCTCATGATTCCTTGACATTAGTATCCTATATGGTTAGATTGCGTTGATGTTTCAAAGGGGAAGTATCGTAATTTTTGGCATTATTTCAATACCACATTATATCCTCCACAATCAACTCAGCGGTCATACCACATTGTCGTAATACAGTTGAAAGCGATGGCAGAGATGAAAGCATTTGTTAGATCTTTAGCGGGCGAGGTTGAGTTTGACTTTCCCATTCCTTGTCAATTGTTAAGCATTTCCGCTTTTGATGACCATCCGAAAGCGATTGCGCCGATTCGGATGACCATAAATGCCCTGCAGAATCCCATTGGTACCGACCTGTTATCTGAACGTCTGAAGCCCGGGAGCACGATCGCTGTTCTGATCGAGGATTTGACCCGTAACTCTCCCAAGAAGCATCTTTTAAGGGCTCTTCTTGAGGAGCTGGAGAGAACCGGTATTGCCGATGACAGGATCAGCATTGTGATAGCCCTGGGAACGCATCGGGCTTTGTCGAAAGAGGAACTTGCAGACGGATATGACAGCGATCTGGTATCGCGGTATCGTTTCATCAATCATGATTGCCAAGCACCGGATCTGGTAGAAATCGCCAGCCTGCCGACGGGAACCCCCGTTAAAATCAACAGGCTAGTTCATGAAGCCGATTTCCGGGTTGGAATCGGCTCAATCTTTCCCCATCCCCTGAACGGCTTTGGCGGAGGGTGCAAAATCCTGTTCCCCGGTGTCGCCGATATGGATTCGATCCTGGAACATCACCTGAAGCAAAGTTTCGTGGGGCGATCCTTCCTGGGAAACCTGGATGGAAATAGATTTCATCAACTGGTAAATGAGCTGGCCCTGTCCGGCGGTCTGGATTTCATCATCAACAGTGTCCTGGATCACAACGACCGCTTGTATGAGATCGTTTGTGGAGATCCGGTGAAGGCTCACATCGAGGGAACCAAAATCTGCAGGAGAATCGTCTCCAGGTCATTCAAAGAGCCGGCAGATCTGACAATTATTTCTACCTTTCCCTATTCGGAAGGCCCCCAAATGATGAAACCGCTGGCCCCTGCTGCCATGATCACCCGTAAAGGCGGGACCATTGTTCTGGTGGCCGACTGTACCGTTCCCCTTCCCGAACTCTATCTCAGGACCTGCGAACAATTCAGAAAAGCCCATGGCAACCGGCTTGCCGAAACATTGCTGAATGCCTTTGCCGACAATCGACCGGTTATCGAAAATGCCCCGCCTGAATTGAATATGTCCCTGGCCCAGGTCATGCTGGCCCTAAACGACTACAAGGTTATCATGGTCACCAGGGATATGAATGAAGAGTCTGTCAAAAGACTCGGTTTTATTTATGCCGATAACATTGAAAATGCCATCCACAAAAGCGCGGAGTTTCTCACCAATCCGACAGTTCATGTGGTGCCATCGGGAGGAGTGATCCTGCCTGTTGTCGGTTGATCCGGAATGAAGGGAAACGGCCTTGCCCCTTTGAAGGGAGGCCTGTTGCCGATCATCCACATTCCTGAAATATCCCTGTTCTTGCCCCGGCTGATGATGCCATAATGGATTGTACGATAAACCGAATTAAATAACCCTGCGTATCAAGATGAATCTAAATTCGCCCGAAGAAAAAAGCGCTGAAGAGCTGGTTCAGGAGCTGAGGAAAATAGTCCGCGGAGAGGTTCGATTCGACCTCTTAACGCGACATCTTTACAGTACCGATGCTTCGGATTTCCAAAAACTGCCGGTGGGAGTGGTCATTCCCAAGGATACGGATGATATTTGTGCTGCCGTTGAATTGGCCGGCCGTTTTCAGGTCCCGGTTATCCCCAGGGGTGGAGGTTCAAGCCTTTCCGGGCAAACCATCGGCATCGGACTGGTAATCGATCATTCCAAGTACATAAACCGAATCCTTAAAGTCAATGTTGAAGAGCGCTGGGCCGAGGTGGAGTCCGGAGTGGTCTTGGATGTCTTGAATCAAAGACTGATGAGAGACGGCCTGATGGTCGGGCCCGACCCCTCCTCCAGTGCGGTAGCCACCATCGGTGGCATGGCCGGTAACAATTCAACGGGATCGCACTCCTTCAAATACGGCATGTTTGCGGATCATCTATATGATTTGGAAGCGGTACTCTCCGACGGCAGAAAAACACAATTCAACGAGAAAAATCTGGCTGACCTGGGATACCTGGCCAATCTGGAGGGAGTCGAAGGGATGGTTTATCGCAAAATTCCCGAAATTCTCAAACGATACCAGTATCATATTCAAAACGGATATCCAAAAATCTGGCGAAATGTAGCCGGTTACGGACTGAATCGAGTCTTGAAAGGCGTGTCCCTACGCAACAGCCTTAATCTTGCATTACTAATTGCCGGAAGCGAGGGAACCCTGGCCGGTATCACCCGGGTCAGGCTGGGGCTGGTTTCGAGACCGATCAAAATCCGGTTAATGATTCTCCATTTCGACAATCTCTCAACCTCCCTGGAACTGGTTCCCCGCATCCTGGAGCACAACCCCTCGGCAGTTGAATTGATGTCCTATCCGGTTTTGAAGGCCGCCCATGATCATGCCGTTTTCAGGTCTCGGCTGGAGAGGTTCGTGGACGGCCTGCCCGGAGCCATACTGGTCGTTGAATTTGCCGGAAACGACCAGACGGAGATCGATGATCAAGTGGAAAAACTGCAAAAAAGCCTGAAAAGAGACGGTTACAAAAACACCATCAACCATTGTACCACCCACGGGGAGATCGCAGAAGTCTGGAACCTGCGTAAATCGGTACTGGGGCTCCTGGTGAGCGCACCAGGAGACAAGAAACCGATCTGGGTGATCGATGATGCCAGTGTTCCCGTAGAGAATATGGTCGATTACACCGAAGCTGCGATCAAAATGGGGAAGCAGCACAAAACCCATATCAATTTCGATGCCCATGCTTCCGCGGGTTGTCTGCACATGGGGATGACGCTTAACCTGCGCGAGGAAGAGGATCTGAAGCGGATGGAAGTCCTCTCCAAAGAGATCATGCGTATTGCCATTGCACATGAAGGGACCACCACCGGTGAGCATGGAGAAGGATTGGCCAGAAGCTATTTCAACGAGCAATTGTACGGCCCCGAACTGCATCGGGCTTTTAAGGAGGTAAAGGCTGCCTTTGACCCCCACAACCTCTTTAATCCTTTGAAAATCGTGGATGCTATCGAACCCTGGGACAGGGAATGGCTGGAATATCATCCGGATTACAAAACCCCTTTAGCACCGGAAGAGACCTATTTCGACTACTCCCATTGGGGCGGATTTCAAAAACTGGTCGAGATGTGCAACGGCCAGGGAACCTGCAGATCCCAGGTTGCGGGAGCCATGTGTCCATCCTACCGTGTCACCCGCGAAGAGAAGGATTCAACACGGGGCCGCGCAAATACCCTTAGATCTGCCATGACCGGTCAGTTAGGGGAAGAAGGGCTATCGGGAAAGGCGGTATACGAAGCGTTGGAACTGTGCCTGGAATGCAAGGCTTGTCGGGAGGAGTGCTCCAGTCGGGTCGACATGGCTAAATTGAAATATGAGTTTCTGGCCCATTATCAAGCCAAGCATGGAACCCCTCTGCGTAGCCGCCTTTTTGGATCGATGCCGGTTTCAAGTGAGATCGCCAGTAAAGCGCCGGGAGTATCCAACTTTATTTACCGAAATCCACTCTTCCGTGAACTGCTGGATCGAACTTTGAAAATCGATAAACGACGTCAACTGCCCCTGCTGGCTTCAGAAACCTTCAGGAGCTGGTTCAAACATCACAAATCCGCCTGCAACCGGGCTGGCAAGCAAGTGGTTCTCTGGGACGACTGCCATCTGACCTATCATGAACCGGAAATTGGTGTGGCCGCCGTCGAGGTTCTTGAGGCCGCCGGGTTTGAGGTTCAGTTGGTTGATTCCATAAAGTGCTGTGGTCGACCCATGATTTCCAAAGGCCTTCTGAAAGAGGCAAAGAGTGCCGCCTTGCATAATGTAGAGGCACTTGTTCCTTTCGCCCGTCGGGATATCCCAATCATTGGCGTGGAACCCAGTTGTATCGCCTGCATGCGCGACGAGTACCCCGATCTCTTGCAATCGGATGAAGCCCGACTGGTGGCTGAACACTCTTTTTTCTTTGAAGAATTTCTCACCGATCTGGAGGATGCGAACGAGCTTAATCTGCCCTTCGCTGAAACCGGCTTTAAAAAAGAGATCAAGGTCCATACCCACTGCTATCAGAAGGCATTTGGCACTGCAGAAAGGGTTGTTCGCATGCTGAAGCTTGTTCCGGCAGCCGTCGTAGAGGAAATCCGGAGCGGTTGTTGCGGCATGGCAGGGTCCTTTGGCTATGAAAAAGAGCACTATGAGATCTCCATGGCGATTGGGGAACAATCTCTGTTTCCGGCAGTCCGATCATCCAATCCAAAAACCATTATCGCTGCCGCCGGAACCTCCTGCAGGCAACAGATCAAGGATGGCACCGGGAAAAAGGCAAAACACCCCATTGCGGTGTTGGCAGCGGCGTTGAAGAGATCTTGAAACAGAAACCGGATCATTATTACACGATCAACCGTACTCCGGATTTCTTGTAATTGATAATCTATTCATACCATTCCAAATACTGCGGGCGGTCGAAGGGATTCCAACTCAAAATTCACCTTAATCCCCCCTTTTGAATTGCGAGGTTGTGGTCTGATTTGGTGAGAAGACAGAATATGCCTCAACAGATACCAAAAAAGAGAGAAGGTCCATCTGCTCTATGCGGAAGGCTCCTGTGCTGGAAACATGAACCTTAAGAATTTGAATCCAATATTTTGAAGTTTGGTGATATTGGCCCTGTTGTAATGGGGTTAAATTGTAATAGATTGATGTCACCATCCTATCGATTTGCTGCAACAGGAGCGGGGGAACCGTTATCTTAAAAAACCAATTCAGGTTGAATATATGAGTGGACCTGTCAATAAGAGCTATTATTATGGCAATAACATTGTTATCGCCTGCTTTCTCATTCAGTTCATCTGCATCGGTGTGATTTTTTCATTCGGGGTGTTTTTCAAACAGTTTCAAGTGGAGTTTGGCTGGTCCAGGGCTGCAATATCCGGTGCATCCTCTCTCAATTTTTTCCTGACCGGTCTTGCCGGTATTCTGGTTGGCAGATTGAATGATAAGATTGGCCCCAGGCTGATCATAGCAATTGCCGGGATCATGCTCTGCCTTGGCTATCTTTCCATGTCCCGCCTGCAGGAAATCTGGCAGCTTTACCTGGTTTACGGAGCGATTATCGGGATCGGCATCAGCGTTGTGGATGTTATTACGCTATCCACCATTGCGCGCTGGTATATTCGGAAACGAGGCATGATATCCGGCATCGTCAAAGTCGGAACCGGTTCCGGGCAGCTTATCATTCCCATTGTGATAACCACGCTTATCGTCGTCCTGGGATGGCGTCAATCCTACCTGGTGATTGCCATTGTAACCCTGCTGATCCTGATATTGGCTGCCCGGATGATGAGACGTGATCCCGAGGGAATGGGTTTGCTGCCTGACGGTGATTCTTCCAATGCCGGGACGGTTAACAAGGACACATCCGCGTTTAGCATCTCCATGTCAAAAGCCCTGAAAACCGGACAATTCTGGATCTTGTGCCTTGTCCTGTTTTCGGTTTTCTTTTGCCTGGTATCCGTCATTGTTCATGTTTTTCCCCATGCCAGGGATTCCGGGATCTCACCAACAGCGGCGGCGGCAATCCTCTCCACCAGCGGAGGTGTTAGCATGCTGGGGCGGATAACCCTGGGACTTTCAAATGACAGGATTGGCGGGAAAAAAGCGTTGATTGCTTGTTTCATCATCCTGCTTTGTGCCCTCTCCATCTTACAACTGGCCGATGCTGCCTGGATGTTCTTTTTCTTTGCAGCGGTCTACGGATTTGCCCATGGTGGTTTCTTTACAGTCATTTCACCAACAGTCGCGGAGTATTTCGGTTTGGCAGCACATGGGGTTTTGCTGGGGATCATCTATTTTGTTGGAACCGTCGGAGGTGCCATCGGTCCATTTATCACCGGCAGGATATACGATGTTACCGGCAGTTACCAGCTCGCCTTCATCATTCTAACCGTCATGGTCTTTCTGGGCTTGATATTGATTACCCTTCTCAGGCCGGTCCGGATGCAAGATAATCCGTCATTCCCGAAGCCGTGAGTAGGTGTTCATAACCAGGAGCTCGCCGAGCCTTTCCGTTTTATCAAGACTGAATTTCAACCGCTTCGAAAGCGTGCCGAAAAGTGGAATGCCATCTCCAAGCAGGATGGGAACCTGTGTGATGATTAAGCGATCTACAAGGTCTTCTTCCAGAAAACTCTGAATAACCTGCCCGCCATCGATATAGAGATTCTCAAAACCTTCATCACGAAGTTGATCCACCAGTTTCTTCATCACAGTTCCCGTGACCAGTCTTGCCTTTTCCTCATAGCCTTCAGGCAGGGTTTGCAGGGAATTGCTGAGCACAAAAACCGGTTTATTGTAAAGCCAGACATCAAATGAAACCACTTTCTCGAAGGTATTTCGTCCCATTACCAGGGCATCCATACGATCGATAAAATCTGCGAAACCGTAGTCGTTCTGATCCGGATTGGGGATCTCATCCAACCACTCCAAACCACCATCCACAGTGGCAATGTAGCCATCCAGGCTGGTGGCAATGTAGACGTTTATTGTCATAGTTTCCTTGTTGCGACTTGATTAATATTCGGATGTCATCAACTTTCAGCTCATCGGGAAAGGATCAAAGCATTCTCAGATCCCTATCTAGTGAGCTTCACAGTTACTGATCACCAGTGAACGAGCTGACCGTCATCAAACACCATTCCTGAACGGGCCGGGGTAAAGTTAATGAATATATTGTTTGCAGGTATTCCGGAGTGTCGACTGATGCTTTCCGCTGTGACCTCCAGCATCTTTTTTATTGTCTTTTTCTCATTGAAATCAGGTGCCAGAATCTCAACAAGAAGCGGATGGTGATTCAGCGGCTGGGTCTCCGCTAAGTCACCAGCAGAAGAGTAATGATCGGATTGGAAAATCTCCCACGTAACACTGATATGCTTTTCATCGATAGCAAGTTTTTGTGCAAAATCAGCGCTGATCCCGACCACCAGGTCGGCCGGGCTGTTGCTGGCCTCAAGCGGCAGGGATTTGATTCTGATAAAGGGCATGGTTAATCTCCGTAAGGATCCTTTGTCTGCCAGGTTGCAGGAATTACAGATCTTGCCCATACCTCCCCCTGTTCTCCTATTATAATACCACAGCACGGAACGTAATTGGAACACGAAAACTCAAAAGAATCAGGATTTTCTACCCATTTTACTGAGAAGACGATTGGAGAAGATAAAGACTTCCCGGATTTTGAAAATATATCCGAACAGAAAGAGGAGAGCGGCAAAGAGAATGGATACTGTCGAAAGATGGATGATCGAACCCGTTAGTGTCGAGGATTGAATATCGTTCAGTACCGAGACCTTAAAACCATAGAGGACCAGCCCGATGGGTAGACTGAACAGCATCATTTTCAGGTAGAAAAGAAATACGGATCTCCCGGCCCGGTTGGCATTCTTTCTATTCCAGAGGGCGAAGAGAAGAGCTACCTGGAAAATTGTGGAGACGGATAAAGCAGCAGCGATTCCGTAAATCCCGAAATATAGCATCCCCAGGTAATACAATGGCAGGGTGACAATGACAGCCAGCGAAACGTACACGGTCGGGAAAAGCGTATTCTGCATGGCATAAAATCCCCGGGTTACAATCGTCTGGGCCGTAAAGGCGAATGCTCCCGCCATCAGAAAAATCAGGATATTGGCGGTAATCAGCGTTGACTGCGAATCAAAGCGACCCCGCTCAAACAGCAAAAAAACAATCTCTTTTCTGAGCACAACCACCAATACCGAGCAGGGAATGACAATGGAAATCTGTTTCAGGGTTCGGTTCAGCAATTCGTTTAGCTCAGCCATCTTATTCTGCACGGCCAGGCCACTCAGGTAAGGATAGGAGGCAACGCCGACCGCCTGCCCCAACAGACCGACCAGGAGAAACATCACCCTGAGTCCGTAATTTAAAGATGCCACACTCCCCGGGGAGAGATAGGAACCGAAAAGTTTGGGGAAGATTTCCGTGGAAAAGGTCATTGTCAATCCCAGCATTAACGGCAGGGTTAGGTACAGGTAATTCCTGAATTCAGGATGTTTGAGATTGACAAGCGGCGACCATTTCAAACCCACCGCTTTTGCTCCCAGCCATTGGACAGCAAAGTTACCCAGGAAGGCGCCGATCAGTACTCCCCAGGAAAAACCGGCCATCCCGGCCAGGGGAAAGAGAATTACCCCACCAAGGATAATGGAGAGATTATAGATCAACGGTGCCAGGGCCGGGATCAGGAACTTCTCCCTGGCAAACTGAACCGCCATTAAGAGTCCGCCGGCAAAGAAGAAGAATTGGGCGGGGATGATTATCCGGGTCATTCTAACCGCTTCCAGGTATACCTCGCGATCGTCCAATCCTGTGATATTGATCAGTTGCTCGGCAAGAAGCATGGCGATCACAATCAAGAGGACGAGCAACAACCCGAAGCTATTGAAAATATTAGAAAAAATCTGCCAGGCCTCGGCCTCGCGATGCTGTTTCAAATAGCGGGTAAAGATAGGTATAAAGGTGATGGAAAGAAATCCACTGGCCAGAATGTGATTAAGAATTTCAGGAACGATAAAGGAAACCTGGTAGGCATCAACCGAGTTTCCGGTTCCGGCCAGGTAGGCAATGACCATTTCCCGTAAAATACCGAAAAGGCGGCTGAGAAACACCGAACTCATCATGATCAGGGAGGCAAACCCCACCTTTTTGTAAACGGAAGCAGACATATAACCTGTTTCAAACCTTGAGTTATCGATAATAGGGCAAGGTAAAGGCAAGAATTGCCCCGCCTTCCGGGTTGTGTTCCGCCCAGATTTTCCCGCCATGAGCCTTGATAATCTCCTGACAGATTGCCAACCCGAGACCGGTGCCGCCGGCACCCGTTTTAGTCTTGCTGCTCTGAATGAATTTATCAAACACAGCAGTGAGTTCTTCGTCCGGAATCCCGATTCCCTCGTCCCTCACCTTGACGGTAAGACCTTCGGTCATTTTTTCATAAGCATCAACAAATCCGGAATGTTCGAACGTGATCTCCACTTTTTTTCCTTCAGGAGTATATTTGACGGCATTAGAGAGAAGATTTCTCAAAACCTGTGCTATCTTGTGTTTATCGCAATCAACAGCCAACCTCACCTCGGTATTGGCAACGTTGATTCTGATCCCTTTTTCAGCAATGTCGTTTCCAAATTCTTCAAGAGTGGCACTAAGGATGTCCTTGATATCATGGGATTCAATCCGGTAGATCATCTTACCCGATTCCAGTCGGGAGAGATCCATCAGGTCGTTGAGCAGATTCAGCAATCGGCCGCCGGCCAGGTTGATCTGGGAGAAATAATGACGCAATTTCTCCGGACTGGATTGGGAAATCTTGCGCATGCCGAATTTGGAAAAACTGAGGATGGCATGCATGGGTGTACGCAGTTCATGAGACATATTGGCCAGAAAGTCAGTTTTTGCACGGCTGGCTGTTTCAGAGTTCTCCTTCTCCTTGGCCAGTTCCTCATTTGTCTTCCTCAAATCCTCAATGTAGGTTTCCGACTTTCGGTGCAGTGCGCATTTGCGGGTTAATGCCAGGGCCATCTGAACGATTGAAGTCGCATCAAAGGGTTTGCGAACATAAAGAAGTTGATCTGTCATACCCAAAGTGGCAATGATATCGGATAGCGCAAATTCCGAATGAGCCGTGCAAAGCACCACTTCGATATCCGGGTGTTTTTCCCAGATCCTGGAAACGACGCCGATCCCATTCTCCTCGGAAGAAAGAAAAATATCCATAAATATGACGGAGTAAGGATACTCTTTGGCGGCTGCATCATCAACCCTGGCGATAGCCTCTTCACCGTCGTATGCATGATCCACTCTAAACCTGACCGAGGCATTCGGTCTGTTTTGTACTGGTCTTTCTCCCAATACCGCTTCTTCAAATGTCGGAGATGGAACCGGGGCCTCGGAATGATGAAGGAGAATCTGTTCAAGGTCCTCGTGAACATTCTCCTGATCATCAACAATCAGAATACGATGGATATTTGTAGCAGGATCGGAAGTGGTCATGAGTTCTTCTGGCTGATTCCGGCATTGGGGAGTGATTCTTCCGCTGTCTTCAGTGTTAGCTCGAGCTGCTGGAGAATCGTGCCCGGTTCGTTGAGCAAATCCTGCAGGGTGACATTATCCAGTAAAAAACCGGGATGGATATCGAGAAGCTTCAGGAGCTTGTTCAGCTCATCTTCGAAGACAATCAGATCCTTCGGATCATAAAACAGTGGAATCAGATCGGTCAGTCTGATCTGACCGGGAGCAATCCCCGGTTGGTAACAAATCGCCTTGTGCCTGCCCGACATTTGATTCTCATATTTTACCACCAGTTTCTCCTTTTGCAGCATATTGAGGATGTGGGACAACCGTTTTCTGTTCATTCCCAAAATCAACTGGATCTGGTCAAAATCAGGGGCAGCGTTCTTTCCCTGGAAACACTGGGCCAGGTAAACCATCACGTGGAGTGAGGAGCAGAGCAGGGATTGATCATTATACAGCCCCTTGATGTCATGATAGCCGGTATGGCTGTGATAGTGGAAAATAAACGCCAGTGCGGCTCCGGACAGGATCACAATCCAGATAACATAAACCCAGAGCAGAAAGATGGGGAAAAACGCCAGAGAGCCATAAATGACATCCAGCCTGGAGAAAGATATCAGGTAAAAGCTAACCAGGTAGTTGCTGGCCTGAATCACCAATGCCGCTACAAACGCACCCCTTGCCGCGGCTGAAATTCTCACCCTGATCACCGGGATATAGAGATATAACACCAGGAGTCCGCCGAAGATAACGACAATGGGAACCAACTGCGTGATCAGGGTTTCCAGTTGCACAAAGCTGGCAAACGCTTCGTAATAGGGAATCGTCTGCAGATAGGGAGGGATTGAAAAAACCAGCACCAGGATCACCGGTCCGAAAAACAGGGTCATGAAAAAAGAGAGAAAATTCTTGAACCACATGCTTTTCTTTTCGGACAGCCAGATTTCATTTATGGAAGAGTAGACCTTGACGTAAAGGAATATTCCCGCCAAAAACAGGGTTGGAAATCCGATTGCTCCAAACACCGTTGAAGCGACTGTAATCTTTTCAAACTGATCGAAAATGGTGTTGACGTATTCGGGAAAGAAATACTGGGCGATAAAGTTCTTAATCTGTATTTTACGAGCCTCACTACCCGCCACAAATCCCAGGATAGAGAAAAAAGCCGCCAGAATGGGTACCAGGGTAAAAATAGTGGTATAAGCCAGGGATTGTGCCAGGACCGGAATCCGCCTCTCCTTGAACAGCTTCCAGAAAAGTGCCGAGACCCTTGCTGCTATTAATAAATAGCCGGCATGTTGGTGCTCAATCACCCGCTTTACAAAGACCGAATCCGCTATTTTCATTTAATCTCTATTGAGCATTTTGCCAGTATTCGAGTTGAATGGTTGTGAATCCCGGGTTTAGCTGTAAGACATATCCGGCTCGAAAAGGATAAAGAAAGATAACCCTCTTCATTCTTCGGGTTTTCCGCTATTCGATTCTATTGATAAACAGCGGATGAATCAACATAAACCTGAATTCAGGGTCTTTTGCTCCGCTTTTTCCCGACCGGATCATGATTAGGCCTATGGTGAAGCAATTTCAGGTTGCTTTTTCGGACAAATTCATCAAAAATGAAAGATCATCTATCGGCGGGGAAGCAGGCTGTATTAACAGATTTAAAGAAACTCCGTTGTTGATTCTGAACATGGAAACAGTCTGGACGGCCCGGTAGACGATATTGCTGAAAGGATTCATAAAGCCCCGAAGTCAATCATTTCGAATCTAGAAGTAGATCCATTCCAGCTTCACCCCTGGTTCACTCTGACTTCTCTTTTGGGATAAACGTGAAACGATTTTCTGTTCCGGCTTTGAATCATCGGAGTTCGGTTGACGGACGGATTGTCTGAGGAGGTTCTCCGACAACTCGCTTCCCTAACGATGTCTGGCTTTCCGCGAGTATACCCGAGTCACAGCGGTGAGCGTGGAACCCAGCTTAACATTTTAAAAATCCGGGCTCAACCCGGAGTGATGGTTAAACCCCTGCAGGGAAAATGCAGGGTGATTCGTTCCCTAACATAAGGTTGACATCCAGTGGCAAAAACGAAAAAGAAGCACAAGGTCGTTGTAAAGTCTGAATTTTGTAAAGGATGCAGTCTTTGCATAGAGTTTTGTAAGCAAGATGTTTTAAGAACTTCCAAAGATCTCAATAAGATGGGATATAATTTTGCGGAAGTCTTCAATGCGGAAGAATGCAACGGATGTATGGTGTGCGTTCTGGTCTGCCCTGATCTCGTACTGGAGGTGTACAATGAATAAGGTCTTTATCAGTGGAAACGACACTTTCGGGGAAGCTGCCATCAGGGCCGGCTGCAAGTGTTACTTTGGTTATCCCATTACTCCCCAGAACGAACTGGGAGAATACATGGCTGCAAATCTGGCCAAGGCGGGTGGCGTCTTTATCCAGTCCGAAAGTGAAACCGCGGCAATCAACATGGTGATCGGTGCCTCTTCAACCGGTGCCCGGGTCATGACTTCGTCATCCAGTCCGGGAATCAGTCTCAAGCAGGAGGGCCTTTCCTTCCTGGCCGGTTTTGAGTTGCCTGCCGTGGTGGTGAATGTGATGCGCGGCGGCCCCGGATTGGGAAATATTGCCCCGGCCCAGGGAGACTATTTCCAGGCCACCCGCGGAGGTGGTCATGGTGACTACAAAATGCCGGTCCTGGCCCCGGGAACGGTTCAGGAGATTGCCGATACCACCGGTCTTGCTTTTGAGCTGGCAGACAAATATCGCACGCCGGTGATGATTCTTGGTGACGGCATGATGGGACAAACCAAGGAACCGGTCCAGTTTGCCGATCCCATTCACATCAACGATCTTCCGGAAAAAGAGTGGGCTCTGAAAGGCAGGGGAGACGGACCCAGTAAGTATATGGCATCCCTGATTCTGGATCCTGCGGAAATGGAGCGACATAACTGGAAACTGGAACGGAAGTTCCAGGAGATTGAAAAACACGAGGTTAAATACGAGGCTCACCGGCTGGAAGATGCGGAAATTGTGATTATCGCATACGGAACAACCGCCAGGATAGCCAAGGGAGCTATCAACAGGGTCAGGAAAGAAGGGATTAAAGCCGGTCTGATCAGGCCCATTACCCTGTGGCCGTTTCCGAAACTGAAGTTGCAGGAGCTGGCTCGAACCATCAAGCACTTTATCGTTTTTGAAATGAGCACGGGCCAGATGCTTCAGGATGTTCAGCTTTCCATCATGGGCAAAGCCGGAATTTCCTTTCACGGAAGACCCGGTGGTGTTGTACCGACACCAGCAGAGTTTGCGCGGTATATTTTTCGCGAGTACCAGGAAAAAAAGGATTTAAGCTATGAAACTTAAAAACGAGTGGCCCAAGTATTATAAGAAAGATGTTGTTACCCACTATTGCCCGGGATGTGGCCACGGAATCGTACACAGGCTGATCGCAGAGTTGTTGGAGGAGATGGACCTGGGACACCGAACCATTGGCGTTAACCCGGCGGGATGTGCTGTACTGGCGTACAAGTATTTCGATTTTGACATGATCGAATCCGCCCATGGCAGGGGAACAGCCCTGGCGACAGGAATCAAAAGATCCAGACCGGACCTTTTCGTCCTTTCCTACCAGGGAGACGGCGATCTTTCGGCTATCGGAACAGCCGAGACCATCCATTCAGCCAGTCGTGGCGAACTGTTCACCTTGGTGTTTATCAATAATGCGGTATACGGAATGACCGGCGGTCAGATGGCGCCAACCACCGTGATCGGTCAGAAAACCACCACCTCCCCCAAAGGCAGAAATCCGGGTTACGACGGATATCCGCTGCATATCACGGACATCATTGCAACTTTTCCGGGCGTGGCATATGCAGAGAGGGTTTCGGTTAGCACTCCCAAAAACATTAGAAAAACCAAAAAGGCGCTGAAAATCGCCTTTCAAACCCAGATTGATGAACTGGGTTACTCGGCGGTGGAGGTTTTGTCTCCCTGCCCCACAAATTGGAAGATGAACACCATAGATTCCTGTACCTGGATTGATGACGTTCTGGAAAAGGAGTTCCCCCTGGGAATTCTGACAGACAAGAGAGGAGGTAAATAAGATGTTATCACGCTTACTTTTTGCCGGCTCCGGGGGACAAGGGGTTTTGACCATCGGCAACATTCTGGGCAATGCAGCCATGCTGGAAGATTTTCATGTCACCTTTCTGCCCGAATATGGTGCTGCCATGCGAGGCGGGACGGCGAACTGCACAATCTGCATTGCGGACGAGGATATCGCTTCCCCGGTTGCTTCCAATCCGGATATCGTCCTGGCCATGAATCAGCCATCGGTACTCTCGTTCATCAACAGACTGCAATCGGGTGGAAAAATGATTTATAATTCCAGTATCGTGGATGTTGTTCCCTTCAGGGAAGATATTGAAACACATCCATCCCCTGCCAGTGAACTTGCCCAGGAAATAAAGAGTCCGAGATCAACCAACATGATTATCCTGGGGTCCTTTTTAAAAATGTCAAATATCGTGAAACTGGAAAAAGTCCATCAAAGTGTAGATATGCTTATGGGAAAAAAGAAAAAGGTGGCTGAAGAGGTAAAAAAGGCCATCTCCCTGGGCTATGATAAATTTCCTTTTGAAACTGAAAAATAAGGGAACGTTATGCCGATCAGACAAGTATCAGTTGCCGTAAAAAACGAACCGGGCTCGGTTCACGAAGTTTGCGAAATTCTGGAAAAGGAGCAAATCAATATTAAGGCAATTATGGGAACGGCCAAGGAAGGACCTGCCCAGTTACACCTGGTGACAGATGATCCGGACAAAGCCATTTCCGTTCTGGAAAGCAGGGGATTCACCACCTCTTCCAGGGAAGTCCTTGCAGTAATCACCCCGGACCATCCCGGCGGTCTGAATGCTGTTTTGAGAACGCTTCTGGAAAAAAAGGTCAATGTTGAACTGATCTACCCTTTCATCTATCTGAACAACAACGAAGCCATATTGATCCTTGAAGTGGATAAGGTTTTGGAGGCCAAAGAGGTTCTGACAGAGCATTGGATCAAGACGGTCGGAGAAGAAATCTACAAAACCTGAAACACCCGATCCGGATTTTTACAATCCTGCTTTAAATCAATCAATTAAACCGAGTTGCGCTGCCCATAGTGCAACTCCGGCTCCCTCAGCTCTTTCTGTCCACCCATTAATTCATTTGACGGGTATATAAAAATCATTTATTTATCGGTTTTTACCCCCTGACTTTTAAGTCCAATAAAAATCTTTCATTTCCGGCAGAGCTTTAGCATTAGTTTTTTTGACAGTGTCGTTTCGACATATAACACGGGTCGGGAAATGTTGGTCGACTAACCGGATTGTCTGTACCTGTCGTCATGGAAACACAATATAGCTTGTTTCCCAGTATTGAACCAATCGGACGCAAGCCGTTTCTGAAGAAGTGGATACATAAGAAATCGATTACTCCTCCCTCAAGCGTAAAGGGATACGCAAACTACCTTGAGGATATCTATCGGTTTCTGTTCCAGTCCCTGGAGAATCAGAATCTTGAATTGGCATACCGATTTCGGTTCACCGTCGAGGCTGCAGGTGTTAACCCCTTTATCAAACGCCAGGCTAAACTGGACAAGGCACTGAAACGAGCCAGAAACAGAGCGTTTCATCTTCTGGAAAAACTACTGATCGAGATTCAACTCGAGGTCGGCCTCGATTTCGATGCCCAGCTACCCGGATTCGGACTCACTTTCCCACTTCACATAAAAACTCACCTCCACTTAATAGAGACCACCCCGGAAGAGCAGGTCATTCTGCAAAGGGATCTGCCCATCGATCTTGAGCAGGATCTCAATCAACCCGACAGGAATGGTCCCCTCGTAAAAACTGTCAAAGAGGAACGGGAACCTTTTCCTGGGTTGACGGAAGAGCGGGATGAAGGATTTGAATATCGGAAAGTGGGCCTGCATGAAGATACCCGATTCCAACTGGATGAGATCAGACGTGTTTCTGACGGCGAAGAGACGGAACCGGAACACGAGCCTGCCCCTCTTCAATCCGAAGAAGAGCCTGCCAGGCCGATCTTCTGGTATACCGCCGAAAACAACCGGGAGAAGCGTGCGGAACATTCTGAAGATGACGACCAATCCTCCGACAATATCCGACACTCGCTGGATGCTTTTTTGCTACCTTCCGGAGATATCGAGGATGAGGATACAGATCCGGTTCAAACGGAAGAAGCGGAGTCGGAAGAAACGGAACCGGAGGACCGCTGGGCCAAATATGGTTACGGGAAATATCTTGAATCCGGTCCGGATCAGGATCCTTTCAAGAGAATTCAAAAAGAGGAATCGACCTCAACCCAAGGTGGAAAAGCGAAACTGGTTGCTCCTCCACCGCTTTACAATTTTCAGATTGGTTTTAAAAAATTATCCGGAACCGGCTCTGAAGAGGAAAGAGAACCCGGCGAAATCCTGATAATCTCTTCCGATTGCATTAAAAGAAGATCGGAACAGAACTCAGGTACGGATCATTTCCTGGGAAGTACATCTTTCTGGAATTTTTTTCAAAAGCAGGATGAGGACCATTTTTTCCGGGATACCACATCTCTGATTATTCATCAGAACTGCATCGATCACCGTATCAACAATATCAATGCACCGAAATCACATGCGCTGGAACAGGTCGGAGATAACGAGGAAACTTTCAAGGCTTTTGATTTGGTTTTTGAGAACGAAGCCGACATTCCAAACGGGCAGGAGGCTGAGCCTCCCATTGAAACACGGGAGGAAAAACAGGATGAGGAAACCGGATACCTGAAGGTGAGGGAAGAGATTTACAATGCCAGTCTCAATTTTCTGAGACAAAAGGACGGACCCCTTTTTGATTATCTCGCCGGTAAAATATCCGTAGATGAAAGTGATAAACACGAAATCGAGAGCTGGATCCGAAATCAACATTCTGTCTCCACGGAAATGTATCGCGCTATCTCCGAGTCGATAATGCAGACAACGTCCGATGATTTGGACCAGATTCATCGTCTGACCCGGCTGAAACTTCACAAAAACGACTTACCTTCAAACAGGGTAAACAACATCTTCAGCAGGATTAAAGAGAAAAATGAAAAAGTGGTGATGGATCGAAGGGAACTGATCAAATTGCTTCAGCGTAACGACTTCATTTGCGAGTCCGGAGAGGAGAGCAAATCCTCAATCACCTTTTCCAGGGCCTATTCAAGGTACCGTGACTGGAGGAGTTCCCTGGAAAGCCCGAAAATTGAAGTACGGACGCTTGATGTTTCTCAAAGGCAGTACCTTATTCCCTCCGGTACGCTGTCCAGAAACTGGAGCTTTCTGGATTCCCCCGTCATCAAGGTGCGTACTTCGTCTGACTACAGAAAAAGAGAGACTTTGCCGGTTTTGGACAAGATATCCATCTGGAAAAAAAAGCAGGATAACTGAAACCAGATCAGGATCCGGCAGAGTTTTATAGACAATGCCAAAAACGCATACGCTGTCAGAGTTTCACCTTCAACAGGAACTGAATCTCCCATTTTCAATATTGACCGAAGGATACGGTCGTTGCTAACCCATCCAAAAGGAAAAACATGACAAAAAAAATCGTCCTGATCGGCGCCGGAAGCGCCCAATTTGGTTATGACACCCTCGGAGATATTTTTCAGTCCGATACCCTCAAGGGAAGTTCTCTCGTCCTCCACGATATCAATCCGGAAACCTTGGCCGTTGTTGAAAAAACTGGAGCCGAGTACATCAAGGAACACGGTTTACCCTTTCAGGTTTCTGCTACAACATCCCGCCCGGAGGCTTTGAAGGACGCGGATTTTTGTATTATCTCCATCGAGGTGGGAGATCGATTCAAGCTTTGGGACCAGGATTGGCAAATTCCACAACAGTACGGATTCAGACAGGTTTTTGGCGAAAACGGCGGTCCCGGGGGACTGTTCCATTCCCTGCGAATTATTCCACCGATATTGGAAATCTGTGAGGACATTCAAAAAATCTGCCCGGATGCCTTTGTCTTTAACTACAGCAACCCCATGAGCAGAATCTGTACAACAGTTCACAGGAAGTTTCCGGACTTGAAGTTCATCGGTCTCTGTCATGAAATCTCCTCGCTGCGCCAGCATTTGCCAATTATCCTGGATACACCCTATGAGGAGCTTGAACTCAGGGCCGGTGGTCTCAATCATTTTAGTGTTCTCCTGGAAGCCAGGTACAAATCAACCGGCAAAGATGCCTACCCGGACATCAAGGAAAAAGCTCCGGCTTTTTTTGAAAATCTTCCCGATTTTGGAAATGTCATGCGTGAACTGATCGCTGCCCAGGCCGGGTCCACGCCGGGAAGCGAACCGGCCCTGAGAAAGGGAGCTCAAAAATGGGCGGAAAGAGGTCTCTTCCGGGTGCTGCTGGAAAAATTCGGCTATTTACCCATCACCACGGATAGTCATTTGGGTGAGTATCTTCAATGGGCGCACGATGTGGTCGATCACAAGGGCATTATCGACTTTCAAACCTACTACAAAAAATGGATACTCGACCTTGAACCCCGGATTGACATGAATCTAACCGAACGGGTGGTTCCCATCATGGAAGGAATCATCAATGATGCGGGCTATGAAGAGGAAGCGGTCAACATTCCGAACAAGGGATTGATCGCCCAATTACCCGAATTTGTGGCGGTTGAAGTACCGGCAATCATCGGCAAAAATGGAGTGGAAGGTGTTGTGCTGGGTGAACTTCCCAAGGGATTCGCCGGATTGTTGACGAATCAGGCGGCAGTACACGACCTGACCGCTGAAGCGTGTATCACAGGCTCAAAAGACCTGGTTTTGCAGGCATTATTGGTGGATCCTGTGGTCGACAAGGTGGAAGCCGCAGAGAAAATGCTGGATACCATGATGGATCTACAGGAGGATTACCTGGGCTATTTGAAATAGACTGAAAGTGAGGCAAAACAATGATCAGGTGAAGCCAAGCGAATCCGGAACCAAACCCTCCCGCTTCAACCTGATTCAATCATTTTAATCAGTATTTACCAAAACTATCATCATCCAGGGTGATCATTTTTGATTTCTCGGCAGCAACTACGGGTGGGGCAATAACCTCTTCCACAGGTAGTTGCTCCTGCACAAACTCCTGATTCGTTGCAGCCTGATTCAGCCTGAAACGCCCCATCAGGGCTTGCAACTCCATTGCCTGACCGCTAAGCTCCTCGGAAGCCGATGCAGCCTGTTCCGATATTGAGGAGTTCTGCTGAACCACGTCGTTGACCTGTCCCAGTGAGGTATCTATCTCGTCCGTGTTGGCACTCTGCTCTTGAGAAGCCGAAGCGATTTCACCCACCAGATCATTTACCTTGGTAATCGCTTCATTAATCTCTTTCAGCACCTCAGCGGTTTTTCCCGCATTATTGACGCCAAACTCAACTTCTTTCACCGAGTTCTCTATAAGCCCGGTCGTATTCTTTGCTGCTTCAGCACTTCTGGCAGCCAGATTGCGAACCTCATCCGCCACAACAGCGAAGCCTTTTCCATACTTGCCGGCCCTTGCTGCTTCCACAGCAGCGTTTAAGGCAAGAAGATTGGTCTGAAAAGCGATTTCATCTATCACTTTTATGATTTTAGAGATATCAGCACTTGAGTTGTTGATTTTATCCATGGAATCAAGCATTTCTTTCATCTGGGTGTTGCCCCGGTTAGCTGTCTCCATGGCTTGAGTCGTCAGTTTTTCAGCTTGAATAGCATTATCATTGTTTGTATTCGCCCGGCTACTGACTTCCGACATGGTTGAGCTGACCTCCTCCAGGCTGGCTGCCTGCTCGGCGGTTCCGCTGGCCAATGCCTGGGAAGCACTTGATATTTGACCTGCTCCTGTATTCACTTGGTCGATCGCGGATACAACCTGGGCAATTGTATTGCTCAGCATCTCAATTGAATTATTGATGGCATCTTTGATTGATACCAGTTCACCGGTCATACCGTCATCTCCAACGTCTTCCGTGAAATCACCTTGGGAAATCAGGTTCATGGTCCTGTTGATTGAGGAAACTGCTCCCTTTAAAGAGTTTGCCATTTTCACCAGTTCAGCGAAAATTCCGGTGGCTTTATCGGCTGATTGCGATATATCAAACTTGCCGGACGCCACATCCCTGGCTATCTGTTCAATTTCACTCGGTTCACCCCCAACCATTTTCTGAATGTTCGATGTTACGAAATAAGCGGCAAAAACACCGATAACAGTGGCAATAGAAAAAAGCAGGAGAAGAAGAAAAATCGAAGAGGAGGCTTCCTTGTTAGCATTGGAATTAAATTCAATGGCCTTGTTATCCGCAAAGTCCCTGATTTTATCCAAGGCAGCGTTCAGCTTTGCCAGGTGAGGCGCACCTTCTTCACGGGTGATTTCACCCGGATTGGCTGTAACCTGGGCCAACCGCATTTTGATTACCTTATCACGAATCGACTTCCAACCTCTGAACAGCGTTTCAGCATCATTGATTTTCTGTTTATCTCCCAGAAATCTCTCATTTAAAAGGGCAAATTTTCCGATCAATGCTTCGGCCCTGGCATCAACTTTTACAGCAAGATCGTTGACTGCTTCAGCCGTTGGGGCGACGGACAGATCCTTCATCATGACAAGGATTTCAAAAGTGCCTGACTGGACCTCTATTGCGGTGCGCGAAACAGTGAAAGGATGCTTGTAAAACTTATCTACCAGTTCTGCTGCATCCGTACCTCTTCCTCTGGTTTGGGCTGTATTATTAAACTCCTCTGCTTTTCCATTGGCAAAATCAATCAGTTCACCCAACGAAGCCTTGATTTTGGCAACATGTGGAGCTCCTTCAATGCGAGTGACCTCATTTGCATTATTATTCAACTGAATAAGCGTTTGATCGATCACCCTTTGGCGTATGGGAGCCCAATCCTCAAACAATTTCTTGGCATTCTGAATATCAGATTTATCTCCAAGAAACCGCTCATCCAATACAGCAAAGCTTGCGACAGCAGCTTGAGCGAATTGATCAACCTGGTTCTGTGCAGTTTGCATTTGATCGACGCTTGAAGACATGGCAACATCTTTCATGCTGCGATGCATTGCGACCAGGTTCATTTTAATATCCCTGATGGCAGTACTCACAGCCAATGGATGACGATACAGCTTTGATGTTAAGTCAGAAAGGCCAGTAGCGGTATTGACAGAGATGACACCTCCTACAATCATCAATACTACAATTCCGCCAAATCCCAAGCCTATCTTTTGCCATAATTTTAATCCTTTCATTTTATCCTCAACTGGTAATTTTAATTAGTTCTTTGAGAGGTTTATCAAACTGTCTCAGAACGAAAAAAGCTTCAGGCAGCCAGCAATTCGGGTCGATTTCCGGCAATGTCTATCAATGTATTCATGTTTCTTTTTGAAAAATCTACTTGAACCAGTAACCTCCTTTATATAGAGTTTGGGATTGCATCATGTTCAGATGCTTTGCATCTCATATTTCTATCACAATATTAAATTAACCCAAAAGTTTACAGTTTTTATTAACATGTTCATATCAAGCCGCCAGAGGATGCTGAGAAAGAGGTCCAGCCTCCTCACCAAGCAGCCATGAACAGGATAAAGCACAATTGTATCATGGTGTGCTTCAGCATTCAATTAAAAGTTTTGTTAACGCAAAATGCGGTCTGGGGAGTATTAGATATCATGCTGTAACTGATTGACATGAAAAACATAAAAAAGTGCTGGCCCGGAAAACGAACTACCCCGTAGCAAGCTATGGGGTATCAAACTGAGACATTTGTAACGCTTTCGAAGCAAGTTTCGGGGAACTAGAACCGTGTCAGATTAACGATTAAACCGCCCAAACAGGTAGTTCACCAGGAGCAAACAACCTGGATTTTGCTGAAAGTTTCGCCTAGTATTTTCCGAAATCAGCATCATCAAGCTGGATTTTTGAAGCATCACTGATTTGCTGTTTCACTGCAGGTGCTCCTTTACCGTTTTCATCACGATGAACATGGGCCGGCGTTTCACCTGCCTGCCAGTCGCCTTCCAACTCTTCAATTTGTCTGATCGGTGCTATACGTGCAACATCGTAACTGCGCTGGGGAACAGCGTAGTTTGTCGCTTCTTGGCCCGGGATTTTAAAAGCGCTGATCATCTCCTTCAGACGCATTGCCTGTCCGTACAGCTCTTCAGACGCAGAGGCACTCTCCTCCGCCCCGGCAGAATTTTGCTGGGTTACCTGGTCAATTTGCCCCAAGCCCTTGTTAATCTGGTTGATGCCCTGTGCCTGCTCACTGGATGCAGACGCAATCTCGCCAACCAGGTCCGTCACCTTTGTTACCGACTCAACAATTTTCTGCAGCGATTCGGCCGTCTGTTCAGCAATCTCGGTCCCCTTGTTGGTTTTGTCGACCGAACCTTCGATCAAGTCTGCCGTTTCCTTTGCCGCCTTGGCACTTCGGGCCGCCAGGTTTCGCACCTCTTCGGCCACCACCGCAAATCCCTTGCCGTATTTTCCGGCCCGAGCGGCTTCAACGGCTGCATTCAGGGCCAGCAGGTTTGTCTGGAAAGCAATCTCGTCAATCACCTTGATGATCTTGAAGATGTTCTGGCTCGCTTCATTGATGTCTCCCATCGCCTCCACCATGGCCTGCATCTGATGGTTTCCGTTTTCCGCGGACTTATGGGCTTCAACCGAAAGCTGGTTGGCCTGGTTGGCGTTATCAGCGTTGGTTTTGGTCTGGGTCTCCATCTCGGCCATTGAACTGGAAATCTCTTCCAGTGCCGCTGCTTGATCCGTTGCGCTTTTTGAAAGCGACTGGCTGGAGCTTGAGACCTCGCCGGATCCGATACTGATCTGGTCCGATGCACTCCGGATGCCCTCGACAATCCGGGTCAGATCTTTGCTTGTTTTCATCAGTGCCGCATTGATCACATCCTTGTCGTCCTTCATCTTCACATCATAGGTCAGATCACCATTAGCGAGTTGTTGCAGCGCTTTTACCACCACATGCTGAAGATCGTCGGCGAAGTCGTCCATAGTATCTGCCATCTGTCCGATTTCGTCTTTGGAGTCCATTTTCAGGCGTATATCCAGGTGACCCATCTGTAACTCGTTGATCATCATCACAACCTTGTCGATGGGATTGGTGATGCCCCGGGTGATGTATATGGCAATGGCAACTGCCAGGATGATACCAATCAAAATAGTGGAAATCACGACGATCAGGGCGGTCAAGACAACCTCGGCTGCTTTCTCGTCGGCGGAATCGCTGATCTTGTCTGCAGAGTCCGCTACAATGTTGAGGGCGGCTGCCGTATTGTCTGCATCGTATTCAAGTTTTGTGGCAAGTTCGTCAACCTGTATCTCCGCCTCCAGCATTTCAAAGTGGGAATCAAAAAGACCGTCTTCCACCAGTACCGAATCGTCCCAACTATCCAATAGAGCTTTCAGGTCGCGGGCGTCCTGCCTGTCCTCGGCTGTTTCAGCCAAATCCGACAATACCTTGACAAAGCCCCCGGCCTTCGAAAACAGCCGCTCAAATTCATCACGAATCGGTTTCAGTTTGTTGATATCCTCTTCAGCCAGGTATTCTCCGCTGGTGTCCTGAAGCTCCATGATTAACCTTTGGAGTTTCAAGGCCGCCTCAACCACCGGATAATCCTTTTCGAACAGTTCCCCCAACAGGTCATTAATCTGCCTCGCAGTCGCCTTGCCGGTGGCAAGTAACCTGTCACCTTCATCCTCCGCTTTCTGCATCTCTGCTTCGTTCTCCTCGGCAAATTCGTCAAGCATCAGGTTCAGTTTGGCACCGACCTCATCAAACTTGACCAGAAGCGCTTTGGAGATTTCCTCCTTTTTCAACATCAGTAGCTGCTGTTCAATCGCCTGGTGGGATACAACCACAAACTGCTCTTGTTCCACCTTTGCTTCTTCAAGGTCATCCAAAAGGTTCTTGTCAATCACCAGGGTCTGCAACTCCTTGTACAGTTCGTCATATTTCTTATCCAGCGAATCGAACTCTTTCTGAAACTCAGCAATCTCCAACGGATCTTCAGAGACCAGGACCTCTTCCACAACCTTGTTTGCCTCCCATACGGTGGCAATCAGGTCATCACTGGTTTCAACCGTCGGTGCTGCAAAATCGGTGATACTGTTCAGTGTACTGTCAATTGAATTGATGTAAAAAATCCCAACGATACCGGAAAAACTTACCAGTAAGGCCAGAAAGATGAAGCTGCTGATCAGTTTTGTTCCCAATTTCATGTTGTTTAGCATAATCATCTCCAAATTTTTCAGTTTTAGGTTTTAAGATAACCGCGCGACAGGCGCAAGTTTCAGGCTGGCCCTTTCCGACAAGCAGTTCAGGGGTGAAAACAGCAATGTCCGGTTAGAACTCTTCAGTCTCTGAATTCAGTGTCGAATGTAAACCCTTTTTAGGCGATTAGATCATTTTGAGACAAGTCCCCGGCTGAAAAGGGTTTGCATTCGACACGGCCCCCCGAAAAAAAAACTAACCGGACATTGTTGACTGAATTCCATCCTTTTTCAGTTATCATTTTATAGAATTAGGCTTCTCCTCCGATAAAATTTTAAATAATTTGATGAATTTTTTCTAACTTTCAACCCACGGTCATAAATCTACAGATTTTATTTATCGTTTTTCTTGAATAAATCCTTCACAATGCACTTTAAAGCGCTCCCTTCGGAGACTTAGAAGGGAACTGGCGTTATTCTACCATATTATCCCACGTCATTCAATAATAAATTTAGCGCATACATCACTCGATCCATGGATTATCTTTATTTAATTTGGAAAGGAATGACGATTCTACCTCAAAAAAATGTCTGATTCGGCTTACAGGCAGATATACTCTTTTTCTTGGTTGGTGGATCAGCCAGCGAGCTATGCATTTCATGAATAAAGATGTGATTCAATCCCGTGTTCCGGAATCAAAATGGATGAAATACCCAAATGATAATCGGATTCTTTCAGCGACAAGTGGATGTCGCAAAGCAAATTCCCGGCATCATGATGGACCTGTAAGGTGAACAACCGGGTAAAATCAGACAAACTAATAAAACTGAGGAGGCCCCAAAGTGTGGATCATTGTAAATATAGCGTTAAAACAACTACATTTTTATAAAAAACACTATAAAGTGTGTGACATGACTCCCTTGTAGTGTCAGAATAACCTTAGGTAGATGAAGAGATTGTTCCTGAATCTATCCGATCTGATCGCCATTGAAAAACTGGTTCGGATAATCATCTAAAAATAAAATGGAAGAGATCATGAAAACTGAATCGATCATCAGGATTTGGGTTACTATCATTCTATCCATTTTCATAATGACCTTCGCCGGGTGCAGTTCATCCGAGGAAGGAGGAGAAGACAGCACCTCCGACACAGGGGGGAGTTCGCAACCAACGGCAAACGCCGGATCCGATCAAACTGTTGATACGGGAAGTACGGTTACCCTGGACGGTTCCGCAAGCAGTGACCCCGATGGCGACACTCTTTATTTCGGCTGGTTGATCACCAGTCAGCCGACAGACGGATCGACAGATCTATCCGGTGATACAACGGCAAGACCAACCTTTGTACCTAATGTGGATGGGGTTTACGTCATCAGTCTGGGAGTGTCTGACGTGAGCGTGGATATTAATGCCGATAGCAGTACGGATGGCAGCACTGACATCAGCAGTTCAAATGTTGCCTCCGATACTGTCTCAATTACCGCTATTACCGGCTATTCCAACAACACCCCCACAGCCGATGCCGGTGATGATCAATCGGTGAAATCAGGTGAAACCGCTACGCTGGATGGTACAGGCAGCTCCGATCAGGATAACGACGGGTTAACCTACCAGTGGAGCATCACCAGCAAACCAAGCGGTTCAACTGCCGACCTGTCAGGGGATACATCCGACAGGCCTACACTAGCCACCGATAAGAAGGGGGAGTTTATAATCAGCCTGGTGGTCAACGACGGAATAGCAAACAGCGCTGCCGATGAGGTGATCGTCACTGCAACAAATAATCCCCCGGTGGCGAATGCGGGTCCTGATAAGGAAGCTTCCTTCGATGAAATGCTAATAGATGCTTCTATTCTGAATAAGAATATCTCTTTTCAAATGGATATTGGACCATCATCAGCTAACGCGTCATTGGATGGTAGCGGCAGTTACGACCCTGATGGGGATGCCCTAACCTACTACTGGGAATTCAAAACCAATCCCGAAGGTAATACGAGTTTGTCAGACGTTACCTCTGATTCTCCGTTGTTTTCTACAGATACTGTAGATAATTACATAATCTTGCTCACAGTGAGCGATGGCGAATTCGATGCCACTGACGAGGTTACAGTCACTGTTGATGCAGGTGGAGAGGGTTTGTTGCGGTAGGCTACAGTCTACATTTGCGGATTAGATAATGTTTAACCTGAAAAGTCGGCCTTCATCAACTCTATACATCAGTTCTGACATAACGTTACGCTTTGAATTAGAATTTTATATATTTGCTTAACGGCAAGAATCTTGGCTCCTATCATTGGGACACTCAGCAGAAACCTTCAGCAATAGGAGAAACTATCGCTAATCCTGTTGAGCAACCTGACATTCGTTAGTAGGGTAGCTGAAACCGTCAGACAATCGAACCCAGTCCCACCTGACCCAAAAGACTCTTGATCGATAAAACCAAGATCATCGATACCGTTCTCGAACGTCTGCCCAAACTTCCGAAAAATCATTATCTCGATTTGAGGACTTATAAACGCAACCGATCTGTTATCATCGTAAAAAAAGCGGATGAAGAGCTGTTGGTTATTCAGGATGGTTATGAAAAGCAGAGATTTAAGATCAAGGGTGCCAAGCTGAAGAAGCTGCTAAAAACCTTGCTGAAAAAGGAATTTCCCCGCAGTAATAAAATCAGGCTTTACACCATGGGAGAATTTGACGAAACGGAGGCGGCGGAAATCAAACGAAAAATTCTTTAAATCCGGTTATTCTTCCGTTTTTTCCAGTGTTGAATTTTCGGTGATCCTTCGGTAGTAACAACCGTACCTGGGATCGCCGTTTTTCTTTTTGGTGTGGCAGGCACCGGTTCCACGAACCTTGACCAGGTAGAGAAGTGAGTTTTGCTCGCAGTTAACGCGGGTTTCGACCAGATCCAGGTACTCGCCGGAGGTTGCTCCTTTAATCCAAAGCTCGTTGCGGGAAGTACTCCACATGGTGGCGACCCGGTTTTTCAATGCGTAATCCAGGGCTTCCCTGTTGACGTACCCAACCAGCAGAACCTCCTTCGTTTCCACATCCTGAATGACGGCCGGTAGCACGGAATGACCGGTTGCAGTCACTTTTTTCAATTTCTCGAAATCAAGCAGCAGCTCCGATCCCTCCTCCAAATGTTGATGGTCTTTGGACATATGAATCGTGTTCTTTATCAGGCCAACTTATCTTTCAAATAGTCGGGGAGCTGATCCATGGGGACTCTGTCCTGCACCATTGAATCACGCTCCCGGACCGTAACCGCATTGTCTTCCAGCGAGTCAAAATCCACAGTCACACAAAAAGGCGTTCCGATTTCATCCTGCCTTCGATAGCGTTTTCCGATGCTCTGAGACTCATCGTAATCACAGACAAACTGACCGGCGACGTTTTGAAACAGATCCTGCGTCGGCTCGGCCAGTTTTTTGGAAAGAGGCAGAAAGGCCACCTGGGTCGGGGCCAGGTTTTTATGCAGTTTGAGCACAACCCTGGTATCTCCGCCTTCCAGTTCCTCTTCTTCATAAGCATCAATCAGGATACACAGGGCCAATCTGTCCACTCCCAGGGCCGGTTCGATGACATGGGGAGTATATTTATCGTTGGTGCCCGGCACCGTGTACTGGAGATCTTTCTTGGAATGTGATTGATGCTGTGACAGATCGAAGTCACCCCGGTGAGCGATTCCCCAAAGCTCTCCCCAGCCAAAAGGAAATCTGAATTCAATATCGGTGGTCGCCCGGGAGTAGTGTGACAACTCTTCAGGAGCATGGTCTCTCAACCTGATCGACTCTTCCTGCAACCCATACTCCAATACCCATTTGTGGCAGAAATCCTTCCAATAATCGAAGGTTTCCAGGGATTGGTCGGGATGACAGAAGTATTCCATCTCCATCTGCTCGAATTCCCGTGTGCGGAAGATGAAGTTGCCCGGTGTAATTTCGTTGCGAAATGATTTTCCGATCTGGGCAATACCGAAAGGAATTTTCTTGCGGCTGGTGGTGGCGATGTTTCTGAAGTTTACAAAGATCCCTTGCGCGGTTTCCGGCCGAAGATAAACCAGGGCCGCCTTATCCTCGGTCACTCCCTGGTGAGTCTTGAACATCAGGTTGAAGTGCCTGATGTCGGTAAAATCCTTCGCTCCGCAATTGGGACATTGGATATCCAATTCGATTATTTTTTTCTTCAGTTCTTCATTACTTAACCCTTCCACCACCATTTCGGGTTCGTTCCGCTGTTCCAAGGTCTCTTCAATGAGTTTATCCGCTCGGTGTCGGGTTTTGCATTCTTTACAATCCATCAACGGATCCGAGAATCCGCCGACATGACCCGAGGCCTCCCAGACCGAGGGATTCATCATAATGGCACTATCGATTCCGACCACGTCAAAACGATCCCGAACAAAGGTATCCCACCAAGCCTTCTTGATGTTGGTTTTCAATTCTACTCCCAATGGACCGTAATCCCAGGCATTAGCCAGACCGCCATAAATTTCGGATCCGGGAAAGACGAATCCCCTGCGTTTTGCCAGGGAGATGATTTTGTCCATTGTTACTTCTGTACTCATGACTTTATTCGATGGTTAGGGTTTAGGCTTGTATCGTAATTCAACCGATTCAAGAATCTGGCGTATCACGATAGGAATCGACTGGTAGTTGTTAGTTATGTTACATCTTCTCCAAGGCAGTAATACCGAATATACCAAGGGTTTTGTTAAGGACTCCCCTGACGGCCCTGGTGAGATTCAACCTGGCATTGACGACGGATTCATTCTCCGCTTTCAGGATGGGATGATCATAATAAAACTTGTTGAACGCCCGACAGAGATCATAAACATAGCTGCACAAAACAGCAGGATTGCGATCTGTCGCGCCCAGGAAAATCACTTCCGGATATCTCGCCAGCATGACCAGGAGAGAAACCTCTTCCGGATTCCAGGCATAGTCATCATCGGGGGAAACGATCTCAATCCCCGAAGCCTTGCGCAAAACGCTGCAAATTCTGGCATGGGTATACTGCAGATATGGTCCGGTTGCTCCTTCAAAGGAGAGGGATTCCCTGGGATTAAAGGTAATCTCTTTGGTCGCCCCTGTTTTGAGAATAAAGAATTTGATTGCAGCCTGACCGATCGCTTCAGCCGTTGCCTGAACCGTCTCGTCCACATCCTCTTCGGCAATCTCTCTTCGCTTTTTAATCTCTTCCAGGGCCATGGACTGCATCTCATCCATCAGATTGTCCAGATCGACAACCGTGCCCTCACGGGATTTCATCTTTCCTTCCGGCAGGTTGACCATGCCATAGCTGATGTGCTCACAAAGATCCGCCCATTCGTAGCCAAAACGTTTCAGAATCCTGAAAAGCACCCGAAAATGGTTGTCCTGTTCATTGGCAACGACAAACAAACTGCCATTCAGGTCGTAATCGGTGAATTTACGAACAGTAGTGTTGATATCCTGGGTGACATACATGGCCGTTCCATCGCCTCGTAACAGGATCTTCCGTCCCAGGTTTTCATCCTCCAGATCGATGGCTACCGCCCCGTTCTCTTCTGTATAGCATTGACCGCGTTCCAGAGCCTGGAGGATAATCTCCTTACCGCCTTTGTAGGTCTCGCTTTCGAAATAGTACTTGTCGAAAGAGGCCCCCATTCGTTCGTAGGTCTCCTGAAAGCCGTTCAATACCCAGCCGTTCATCATCTTCCAGAGATCGATCACTTCAGGTTTTCCGGCTTCCCAATCCCTGAGCATCTGCTGAACCTCTTTCAGAATCTCCGAGTTCTCCTTCTCTTTCTTGTCGTAAAGAACGTAATACCCTCCAACAAACTTGTCACCTTTCTGACCCGCACCCTCCGGCGTACCCCCGTTTCCCCACTTTTGGTAGGCCAACATGGATTTGCAGATATGCACCCCGCGATCATTCACCAGGTTTGCCTTGATCACTTTGTAACCATTTTTCTCCAATATATTGGAAAGCACGATTCCGAGAAGGTTGTTCCGGCAATGTCCCAAGTGCAGCGGCTTATTTGTATTGGGGGATGAGTACTCCACCATCAGCGTTTTTCCGGCACCTTGATCGTTATCCCCATAGGATGGATCTTCGGAGCAGGGCAGCAACAGCGATCCTGCCAGGTGCGAGGGATGAAAGTGAAAGTTGAGGTACGGTCCAACTGCGGTGATGCTACTGAACAGAGAGGTTTCCCCCCAGGAATCGGCCAGCGTTTTTGCGATCAAGGGTGGCGCTTTTCTGGCAGTTTTGGCCAGGGGGAAACAGGCAAAGGCCAGGTTCCCCATTTTGTCATCCGGAGGAGTTTCGAATTTGAATTGATCCGTTTCCACATCCTCAATGCCGAACTCTTGTTTCAACAGCACCAGAACACGGTCCTGAACGGATTGTTTATAAAGACTGACGAGGTTGATCAATGCCATGGTGTCTTACGCTTTCTTCCGCTTGGGTTTTGAGAATGGGGTTTTGACATTATCGAACACACCGGTCAATCTTCGGTAAGTCGGATTCTTCTGTAACTGGATCGGGTCAAAATAGAGCACAACCGGGCTGGCGACAAATACGGAAGAGTAGGTTCCAACCACCAGACCGATCAGCATGGCAAAACAGAAATCATGGATTATCTTTCCACCCAGCGAAAAGAGCGAGAAAACCACCAGAAATGTTGTAATGGAGGTAAGGATGGTTCGGCTCAGGCTTTCGTTAACGCTGATATTGATCACTTCCTCCATATGCTTTTTGGGGAAACGGGCCACATTTTCCCGAATCCTGTCGAATACCACGATGGTATCGTTAAGGGAGTATCCGATAATGGTCAATACAGCCGCAACTATGGTGATGGTGAATTCCTTCTCCAGGTAGACAAAGATCCCGAGGGTGATCAGAACATCATGAAACAGGGCTACAACTGCGGCAACCCCGTAACGCACCTTAAAACGAAAACCAATGTAGATTAGGATTCCGATCAGGACAAATATAGCCGCCTGAAGCGCTTTGGTTTTCAATTGACTGCCCACCTTGGGTCCCACGGTTGTGATCCGCCGGATATCGAAGGTGTCAAACCGACTTTTCAGGATTTCGCTGACCAGATCGGTCAATTCCATGGCACGATCCTGGATCGCATCCTGGGAAAGGGTGATAATCACCTCATTATCTTCGACTTCTCCAAAGGTGGTAATATTAACGCTGGTATTGATCCTTTTCTCGAACAGCTCCCTGATCTCAGCCAGCGGCGGGTCTTCCTGAAACTGGATTTGAATCAACGTTCCGCCCCTGAAATCGATACCGTATGTCAGTCCTTTGGCAATCAGACCACCGATGCTGGCAAGTAGCAATATGGCGGAAATGACAAACGCATATTTCTTCCTCCCCAGGAAATTCCACTGGGGAGTTGTTTTAAAAATCCTCATGGTTCTGCCTGTTAGATTGAGATTTTTTCAAGTCGCTGCCTTCTAAGATAGACAATTTCGAAGAGCATCCGGCCAACGATGATGCTGGTAAACATACTGGCTGCAATACCGATGCAGAGAGTGATGGCAAATCCCCTGATCGCGCCCGTACCAAACTGGAACAGGACGATGGCAGCCAGGATGGTAGTGATGTTGGCATCCAGAATAGTAACTGTTGCTTTTCTGAATCCTGTGTTGACGGCTGTTCTGACCGGACTGCCCCTACCGATCTCCTCCCTTATCCTCTCAAAAATAAGGACGTTGGCATCAACCGCCATACCAATAGTCAGGATGATACCGGCCATACCCGGCAGGGTCAGCGTTGCCTGGAAATAGGCCAGGGCGGCCCCAATCAGCAACAAGTTGAACAGAAGGGCCATTACGGAAAAGATACCGGCCACTTCATAATAGATCATCATGAACAGAATGACGGCTGCGAATCCGACACAGAGGGCCATCAACGACTTGCGAATCGAATCCTCACCCAAGGAAGGGCCAACGGTGTTCTCTTCGTTAATCATGATCGGAGCCGGGAGAGCGCCTGACCTCAGAACCAGTGCCTGTTCCGCAGCCTCTTCCGGAGAGAAGCTCCCGGTAATGACAGCTTCACCACCCGCAATTTCTTCATTGATTCGGGGAGCCGATTGAACCTTGCCATCCAGTACGATCGCCAGCAGACGTCCCACATTGTTCCTGGTGATTTCTGCGAACTGCCTTTTCCCTTTGTCGTCCAGGGAGAGGCTGACTGACGCCTGACCGGTTTCGGAAAACCGTACCCGGCTGTCCCTGATTCTGTCACCCTTAAGCAGGACTTTGTTTTCCAGCAGATGGGGGATGGTCCTGATGACTTCCTTGGTCAGGGAATCGCGAACCTCTTCATAGAGTACGATATTGTCTTTCCCGGGATTATCCACTGAGCCTTTGTTGGCAACCAGCATAAACTCCAGAACCGCTGTGGTTCCGATAACCCGCCTAGCCTGGTCCGGATCTTTGAGACCGGGTAGCTGGATGATAATGGAATCGTCCCCACGGAGTTGGATAGAGGGTTCCTTAACCCCCAATTGATCAATTCGGTTACGAATCGTCTCCAGCGCCTGCTCAATGGCTTTTTTCCGAATACGCTCGATTTCGTCATCCTGGAGTGTGATCAGATAGCCGTTTTCGATAGCGCTGTAATCATAGATAGAGCCCAACAACCTTTCGTAATTATCACCCTTCAGTTCAAAGTTCTCATCCTCTTCCAACACCAGCTCAATCTGGTGATCATTGATTGGATCGACGCTGACATAGTTGACAGCATCCTCTATCAAGGCATCTTCAAGATCCTCGGACATGCGGGTGATTACAGATTTGATGACAATATCGGTTTCAACACCGACATCTTGATACATTCCCCCCTGAAGATCCAGCCCACGATTGATGACATTTTCCAGGGGTTTTTCCCGGGTCAGATAAAGATCCTGCTCTTCACGATAAGAGACCTCCAGCTCATCGGCCAGAAAGGTCTGAAGTGGTTCTCCCTGTGCTGAAAGACGTTTATCTTCCTCCATGGCAAAAACGATACTTCTTTTATCATCCGAAAGCTTGATCGCTTCGATTTTCCGGACATTGGTGAACAGCCCGTTCAGCTTGTCGGCAACATGTGAAAGAAACACGGTTTTGTCTGCATCATCCTTCAGATACAGATAGTGTCCACTCTCCTCCTTTGCATATCGGAAATTGTCTTCCAGGATCTTCTCCAGAATCGGATGGTTGGTCGGGTACTGGTAATTGCCCGGATCTTCCACTATCAGATTCAGTCTTTTTTTCTTGACTTCCACCACCGCGAGATTCACCTCTTTCAGCGGTGTATACTGCTGTTTGATCCTTTCAAACTGCCGCTCAACCTTTAACAACTTTTGTGATTCATCTTCCGGCATTAAGGTCAGTATTGTCGGGATATCATACACAATCGCAGCGATCAGTACGGCCAGAATGGCAATCCCTTTCCAGGGTATTTTCATTACTTAGTCTCGGATTCGGATTTGTTTTCTTCTACCTCTTTAACGGGTTTGCTTTTAACGATATCAGCAACTTGACCTTTCTGCATCTTCACAACGGTCTTGTCAGCAATCTCGACCAGCATGTACTCCTTATCATCAGAAATCTTGTTGATCTTTCCGTAGATTCCGGCGGACGTGATGATCTGATCCCCCTTGTTCAGGCTTGACAGCATCTGTTGATGACGCTTGACCTTCTTCTGTTGCGGTCGAATAACCAGCAGAAAGAAAATCAGGAAAATAGAACCGAAAAGGATGATCTGTCCCATCATCCCACCACCACCTCCACCCTGGGGAGCCATGGCATAAAGATCGGGTACCAAAGAAAACATGATAAAACTCCGAAAAAAATTAAATTATAGCAACGATCTGCCGGAACGACCCTCAACGAGAATCGCGGAAAACCGTTGGACTTATGTTGAAAAAAGCCGTTCATCAGCTTTTGCGGAACCTGTTTCAGACGACTAAAATAAAAAAACCCGCTCCAGGGCGAGTGTTATTCGTCATAACTTTGAGATTTCGGCTTTAAAATCAGGAACTCCCGTGGTGTTCAGGAAGGCCGCATTCAAAGGTTAGGACCCGATAATACAGTCAGTTTTTTCAAGGCATTCTTAATGAGTACCTTTCATAACTGATTAACGTCAACCCTAAACTGAGTTTCTCAAGCGGGTTATTGATTTCGCTTAATTCGAGGGATTCAGCCAATAATTCGTTTTTGAAATCAGGGATTTTGGCAAGGAGTATCCCGATTTCAGAATTACGAATTTTTTGGGATTTAAGTAACCATTCACAGCGCTCAAATTCGTATTCAATCAAAAAACCCTTCACCAAGGGCTGTAATCACAGCAAAAGGTTTCATGAGCGCCTAGAAATAGATCGGTTTGGCCCTGGCGGGTCCTGAACCCGAAGCTTTCCTGTTCAGAACATCAACAGCCGTTTTTCTGGCCTGCCTGACCATTTCATTGATGCCGATACCTTCCCAACCGAAACCGCAAATATGCAGTCCTTCTGCTTCTTCATGCAGACTCTCCCGGTAGTCGAGATACTTACCATATCCCATTTCGAGTTGAGGAATACCGACTTTAGGTCTGATCACCGAACTGAACACCGGGGGTTTAGGAAGTTTGATCAGTTGACTGATATCCCGGTATGCCTTATCAATCAGTTCGGAGTCATCCAGCTCCAGTCTTTCGGGGTTTCTATTACCTCCCACCAGTACTTCCACCAGGTTAAGACCATCCGGGGCTCGCTTGGGGAACATATGAATGGAAAAGAGGGTTCCCAGGGCAAATCGCTGTTCGCTTTTTGGGGCCAAGTACCCGAAACCGAAGGGAATCTCGGCAGAAGAATCGAATCCCAGAACCACGTTAATAACAGTAGCGGTAGGCAATTCCGGTCCGGGTGCTTTTTTTATCCCCTTAAGGAGCTGCAGCGCCTGGTTGATATGCAGGGCAACCACCAGACTTTTAGCAGAGTAAAGGCCACTACCGGTTTCGACCTGCCAATCTGTTTCATTTCTTTTAATCGAGTCGACAGAAGACTTATATCGAATGTTCCTGCCTTCAGCCAGTTTTCTGACCAGGTGCTCCATTCCATCCTCAAAACTGATCATGGAGGGCATACTGCGGTTCGGTTTCTGTTTCCTGCTCTTGATAGCCCCTTTGAAAACCGAACCGAACTCCTTTTCCAGTCGCCTTAAACCCGGCATGGCTGCATCAATACTTAGCTTATCGATATCCCCCGCATAAGTTCCGGTCATTGCTATATCTGCAAAGGGGATCATGGCCTTGCCAAAACGATAAGCTGCCCAGTCCGCGATGGTCTGCTCGTTCGGTTTTGGCTTCAGGAAAAGATCTCCCAGCACCCTCATTTTGGAATGAAATGGCATCAGGTTGCTTCTGATGATCTTGGGTGGCGTCTGGGGAATGGTAATCAACTTACCACCCAGGCAGATGTAGCGCAGAAACTTCTTCAAAGGCGCTTTCTGTGCACTGTCCATGATCTTCAGATCCCCAAGTAACTCACGATTCTCTTCCACATTATCAAGGAAACCATGGGGTCCCCATTCGGCCAGAAATCCCTCTTTCTTCATACTACGAATCGCACCACCCGGCCGATTCGATTTCTCCAGAACCAGGATATCCAGATCCGGGCTCATTTTGTCCAGAAACCGGTTAACGGATAGCCCGGACAATCCTGCGCCTATAATGATAACGTCAAATTTTTTGGAGTTCATAGGTTTTGTTTTGCAATGACACAGTTTTTTACACTGACCATCTATAATTATTGACAGCTCGCTTCTAAATTCGGCTGGCTTTTAGATACCGATCTTATTATATCCGTTAAAATTTCTCCGGAAACTCGAGATTTATTAGAAGCCACGGGGATGGTGATTGCTGAAGTGAATATAAGCATCTCCGGTTTTTGTTACTTCTATTCTATCAACTCATTTACATTTTGCATCAAATTCCGTCGGATATGTATGATCCGGATTGAGATTATCCGATGAGCTGAGCCGCATACTGAAATAGCGATTCCCGTTCAGGTAAAAATGGACCGGCTGACATTTTTGGCCTGAAAGCTTTAAAAGAACAGTATTACGGTCTTCCCAGGAAACGTCGACCTGTACCCTGTATGGTGATTCCATTTCGAGCTTCTCGATGAATGGATACTGATTCGTCGGTGGAAGATAGACCGCATAAGTTGCATTTCTCCTGACATCCAGCGCATCTCCCGCTGCGGAAATCACGAACATGGGATAAGGGACACGTTGGGTGACAAAGGTCCAGGTTTTTTCTATTACCTTGTCATCAGCCACCAGATTAAGCCGTACCTGGTATTCGGTTCCCCAGTCCAGCCGCTTCAACGGAAAGAGGGCGAATTGCAGCGGGGTTAGCTTGCGATTTGGATCACTTCGCCTGGTGAGAAGATGGGTAGCTTTGATTTCGATATCCCCGGATTTGGTGATTCTGAACAGTTTGAAGGTTTTGATTCGGGCCGACGCATACAGGGCAGGATTGAGTTGAATCGAAACCGGGTAACCGGAGACAGAAAGACCGGGGAGTGGATCCGGAATCTCTTCGTAAAAAACCGTCGGAACTTCTTTTTGCCCTTCCACAGGCCAAATCACATAGCCGGGATTTTTCATGGCGGTCTGATTTTCGATGCGATCTACCCTCACCGATGAAACCCGTTCCGATCTGCTGCAAATCCCTTCATAATAAGGAGTTTCTTTTGTATCGATAGCAAACCGACAATAACGATTGAGCAGTTCGTTGCCCATGTTGTAAACGAAATTAATACTATCGCCATTTTTGGAAAGGGCGATACCCACCTCATCTATCGAAAAATCAAGGAATCCGAAACGGTGATAGATGGCACTCATCAGCCCATCAATGGATTCCATGGAGTCCTTTCTTCCCGATGAATAGTTCTCAATAACTTTTCTGATTTCATAGCCTTGGGCAATTGCTCTCTCACCGGGTGTGACTCCGGAAAAACCTGACAATCCCGGCTTTTCCAGATGACTGATTAATTTATTTTTCTCCAGATAACCTGCATGACTGGCTGCAGATTTAGCCAGCACCTGGTTCCATTTCAGGGGAATCATCCCCGCCCTGGTGCGGACCTGGTTTAAGTATTGATAAGCAGCCTGTGCTTCCATGGAGAAACTTTGATCAGCATGAAGGCTGGATGGTGACAGGAAAGCGGCAAGAACAACAATGAAGATAAAGCGGAATTTCATTTAACTCACTTAAAGGCGTTATTTCCTGGCAACTCCCACGATATTCGGAATCGGAAGAGACTCGGATCCGAATTGAAGGGTGGAGGAATATGCTTCGGGAATACCGGTGAATTCATACTCTTCTTTCCTACTACGGATATAGAGCTGCGCTTCAGCCCCGCCTTCCGCATACATTGCGCGATCAATCTGGACAGGCAGGGAGAGCAGGTATTTGATAAAATCGTGGGTAGAGTTGGGCATCCGGGAGTGGATAAAAAGCACCCTTCCCGATGTGTCTGTTCCAATTGCCGCAGTGCTCCATTTTTGCGGCTGTTGCGTCCAGACATTTCGACCCTTGCAGGAAATCATGCGAATACTCTGGACAAAACTTGAGTATCTGGCCTTCCAGCTATCAAATCGATCGCATTCACGATCAATAATCCTGACATCAGGAATTCCTTTTTTCCGGGGTGTAAACGCCAGAATGGATTTATCACGGCTGAGATAGGGATTGTTGATATGATCCCGGGTCCGCATATAGGAAACGCTGGTTTTATAGTCGGTACGATACATGCTGGAATTGATGGCAGCCACAAGATTATGTCTTTTGGCCCACTCTTTGGCCGACAGAAGAGTCCCGTTCCCGGGCGCCGAGGCATTAAGCAGTTGCAACCGGAAATACCCGGGATCGATTCTCAGGATATGTATCCGGGTTGCCTTTCCTCCTGAAGCAGCGGGAATACTGAATAAACCCAACTCCAATCCCGTCTCCAAGGATTTCCAGTCCGCCGTCAGCATCAGGGGGCTGAGAAGCAGGATGCAGAAAGGAGCAAGCTGTTTAATTCTCACTCTCATCGCTCACATCCTGTTGCCATTCATTGATAAACTGACGCACGGTTCTGCCCGAAGGCTGGTCGTGATTGTTGAGTTGTGAAAACTTCCGAAACTGACGTATGAGGTCTTTATTGTCATACTTGATCCCTGTTTTATCGGCACAAGTGAATAAGATTCTTTCCAGATCTTTGAAAACAGGGATTTCAAAGAACAGCTTTATGCCAAACCGATCATCAATGGCCCGTTTTTCGTCGATCAACTGTTTTTGCTCCGGCTGTCTCTCATCAAGGTCACCTCGAAAGACCAGGTCTTTCCTGTTGGCTGTCGCCATCAACATCAGGTTTCTGGCGGGATTGATAACGCTTCCCTCCATAATGGTCTTCAGATGCTTATAATCGCTGCTATCCTGGTCAAAGCTGAGATCATCGCAAAAAAGGATGAACTTCTCCGGCTTTTCCCTCAGGCTGAAAGAGAGGCGGGGAATCAGATACAGATCCTCTTTTCGGATTTCAATTAGTCGCAGGCCCTCGTTCACAAACAACTTCATCAATGCCAATACACTGCTGGATTTTCCCGTCCCCCTAGCTCCCCAGAGTAAGACATGGTGGGAAAATCGCCCTTCTATGAAGTTTCGGGTGTTGCGAATCAGTTTATCCCTGTTCCTTTCGATTCCTACCAGGTCATTGAAATCAAACCACTCTTCCGGACAGACGCCATGCAAAACGAACTGTTGCGCAGATTCGCTCTCCATGACAAAGGCGGGAAAACAACTGAATTTGCCGCCGGAATTGGATGTCCAAAAATCGATGAGCCGGTCTGGAATATTCTGCCAGTCTCCGGATTTGAGAAGTTCGTTGAAGGTATCTCCAATAACCGAGGGAATCGAGAGTTCTTCCTTAACTTCATCGATCTGTCCCAGGGGCGCCAATTGCGGTCTATTCCTGGAACCGATTTCAACCAGGTTCAGAAAACTCAGGGCCAGGTGATGGGGACACTCATTGAATAGTCTTTCAAACAATCTGACGACCGGTTTCAAGACCTCTTCCCGTGTTCGGGATGATGTCATTCCGGCGCAATTGTCCATCAGCTCCTTATCGGAGATTGTTAACAACAACAGCGATTTCCAGGGGTCCGAAAGTCTTGTATTAACCGTGCTTCCAGCGGTTTTTAAAACCTCCCGGTGAAACAGGTTCCAGGCGTTGAAGAAGCCATCGTGATTTCTCAACTCCTTGTTAAACCATTCCTTATGCCTGAGGAAGAGAACATCGAGACCTTTTTCCAGTTTTATCTTCCATTGAAGCAGAAGCTCGGTTTCAATGGATTTCAAGAGCTCCAGAAAACAGGAGAGAGCCGGCTGGCGAACGAAAACCGGGTGACAGCCGGTCAGCATAATCTGATCCAGGATCCATCCCACAGAATCGAGAAGATCCTCGTACGCTTTGTCAATTGCGGTTTCATCCCATCTGGCGGCAGATTTCACCGGCTCTGTCCTTTTGTTCATTGATAAATCTCTGTTCGATCTCAAATTAAACGGCTTGTTTTTGGCCTGTCCTTCACCTTCAAGGGAGGCGTGATTTAACACTCCTGAAAACGGACATTTTCACGAAGCTCCAGGGGCGCATTCACGCGTTTGATAAACCTCTATCCTCCGGACGGAGTTTAATCTACAAATATTTATAAAACGCCTTATAGGCTTTATAGGTATGAAAAATATCCGCCTTGGAAGCTACTTCAAATGGTGAATGCATGGAAAGAAGGGCCGTTCCGCAATCAACGACATCCATACCATATTGTGCCAGAAAATAGGCGATGGTTCCCCCACCTCCCTGGTCAACCTTTCCCAGCTCCGTCGTTTGCCAAAGGACCTTGTCCTTGTTAAACGCCTTGCGAATGTCCGCGACAAATTCCGCATGGGCTTCATTTGAACCCGATTTACCCCTGGAGCCGGTAAATTTGGTCAGGCAGACTCCATAGCCGATCTTGGCGGCATTCATCGGTTCATTCACCTCCTTCCACTCGGGATCAATCCCCGCGTTGACATCCGAGGAGAGAAACTTGGAATTCGACAAGGCCTGGATCAGGGTGTTGTAGTCTCCCTTCCCGTAGAACTGCAGGACATCGTTGACAATTCTCTCAATAAGGTTGGAGTTGGCACCGGAGTTTCCCATGGATCCGATTTCCTCCTTATCGAAAAAGACCATCACCAGGTTTTTAGAACTCGATCCCGACATATCGAGGATGGCTTTCATCCCGCAATAAGCGCAGACTCTGTCATCCTGTCCATAACCACCAACAAAACTTCGATCAAATCCGACATCCCTGGCGCTGCCAGCAGGAACAACCTGCATTTCTGCGCTGACAAAATCCTCTTCCTTAATCCCATACTCCCTGTTCAGTTTATTCAAAATCGCCAGTTTGATGGCATTTTTCTCGGATTTGAATTTATAGGGAATCGATCCCACCAGAATGTTCAACTGCTCACCTTCGATCACGGTGGTTGCTTTTTTGGTGTTTTGGTTTTTAGCGAGATGGGGTAGCAGATCGTTAATAGTGAAAACCGGATCTCCCGAATCCTCTCCCAGGGTGATAGAAAATCTTTTGCCGTTTTCCAATGCAATGAAACCGTGCAGAGCAAGAGGCCGTGTTACCCATTGGTATTTTTTAATTCCGCCATAGTAATGCGTCTTCATATAAGCCATATCTTCCGCTTCATACAATGGATTCTGTTTAAGATCCAGTCTCGGAGAATCGATATGGGCTCCGTTCATCAAAAAACCGTCCGCAAAGTTACGAGTGTTGTTGATAACCACCAAGGCGGCGGCTACGGAGTCATACTTCAGTAAAAGTTTTCTGGATTTCTTGCCGGTTTTTTGGATCTCCTTAAATCCGTAGGGCTTGGAGAGTGCCTCTATGGTGGTGATAACCTCCCGTTCGGTTTTGCTGCTGTCCAGAAATGATTTGTATTCTTCACAGAAATCGATAATCTCCTTCTCTTCCTTGACTTTAAGCCCTTCCCAGGCAGACTTCTTCTGAAACAGTAGTTTCTCTTCCAGTGATTTCAGGGTATCGACTTTTTTTCGACTTTTGGCTTTGGTTGCCATGTTTTCTCCATGCAATTTCTAATGAGTTCTAACTTTCGGCCATCAGGATGTCCGGTTTAATTCTCGGTCTTCTCCATAGGTCGATTTAGACCTCGGGTGAAACACAGACTGTAGCTAAATTCCCTGTTAGTCGAATCAATGACTTTCGTTCACTGACTATAGTAATCTTGCGGCTTGGTCGTCAATCACAAACCTGTCGCGGAAGGCAGGTGAAACTGTTTAGCGGAATGGGCTGGTGCCATGAAGGGGACCGGTTCAACGGACTCATCTTGTTCAGGCGTGAACCGATCTTATTCGAGTTGATTTAGAGCTGCTTGATTTGATCCAGTTCTTCTTCGTACAGGATTTTCTCAATATCCAGCAGAATTTTTACCTTTTCGCCAATTTTTCCCATGCCCTGAATATAGCTGCTCCCGATTCCCGAGTGGGTTTTAGGCGGAGGATCGATCTGGCTTTCCGGAATGTCGACAACCTCGTTTACGGTGTCCACGATCAAACCGATGGAGATATTGTTGATTCTGACGACGATAATACAGGTTCTCTCGTCATAATCCCTGGATTCGAGATTAAATCTCTTCCTGATATCCATCACCGAAATGACATTACCGCGCAGATTGATCACCCCGATGATAAATTCAGGCATATCCGGAACCTTGGTGATCTCCTGCATGACAATAATCTCGATGATATGCTGAATCTCAATTCCGTACTCCTCTGATCCCAAACGAAAAGAGAGATATTTATCCTTTTGAGTGTCCTCATCCAGTTCATCATAGAGGTCAGCATCAAAATCGGTTCTTTCTTTCACCGCTTCCATCTTTTCTCCTTTAGTTCATTAGCCTTGGTTGTAACTCGCATCAGGTCACATGCGAGTGAATTAAGGTAATAGCTCGGGTTAAGTCAATTGTGTTTCATAGCGGCATCCGACGATAAACAGGTCGTTATTCGATCTGCCCGGCGATTGTGCCTGATAAATCATCTTTTTTTTCGCCTATTCTACTATGGATCCAAATAAATGACAAGTTTAGCCATTTATCGTTAGTTTTTCTTTCTTCTTCCTCTCCTGGTCTTCCCGGCTGCCTTGGCTTTGAGCAGATCCAGGGCCTGATCCAGGGTGATTTCCGTATGGTCAATCTCCTTGGGAATGGAGGCGTTGGTCTTTTGATGTTTGACATAGGGACCATAGGGTCCAATGAAGACATTTACCGGTGAACTATCATCCGGATGAGCACCCAGTTCCCGAAGAGGTTCGGCCGATTTTCTCCTGCTCCTTTTGGGAACACTCAAAATCTCAAGGGCTCTTTCCATATTGATATCGATAATGCTGTCGGGAAGATTGAGTGAGCGATAATCCTTACCATCGGTCGGATGTTCATGAACCAGGTAAGATCCATAACGACTGATTCCTACCATTATCCTTCCGTTCGTTTCGGGATGGGTTCCCAGTTCACGTGGCAATGATAGCAGAACCAGTGCGATATCCATGTTCACTTCGGTTTCCTTCATCCCTTTGGGCAGTGTCACCCTTTTGGGTTTGGACTTGCCTTCTTCGATCTCACCTAGCTGGACGTAGGGGCCATACGTCCCATTGAGGAGGTAGACGGGTTGATTGGTTTCCGGGTGAATTCCCAGCTCTTCCGAACCCTTCTTTTGCTGCATCAGGATCAGATCGACTGTTTCCTGATTCAAATCTGCCGGGCTGACATCCTGTGGGATGGAAGCGGTAACCTTTTCTTCATCGTGGGTCTCAAGATAGGGACCATAACGACCGATACACACCTTGGCCTTGACACCCGGAAACTCCAGTTGGCGAAATTTACTGGGGGGAATTTCCTCTATCTTATCAGTGGTTTTTTTCTGGAGTCCTTTCTTCCCCAGGAAGAATTTTTTCATATAGGGGAGCTGCTCTTTCTTGTTCCCAGCGATCTCATCCAGAACCTGCTCCATCTTGGCTGTGAAACCCGGATCAACCAGATCGTCAAAATGCTCCTCCATCAGCTCTGTCACAGCAAAAGCTGTGAAACTGGGGACCAGGGTGTGATTCATAATCCGGACGTACCCTCGACTGACGATGGTATCGATAATAGTTGCATAGGTGCTGGGTCGTCCGATGCCTTCGGTTTCCAGCTTCTTAACCAGGGATGCTTCAGTGTAGCGGTGAGGTGGGGAAGTTTCGTGACCGTCCGCCGTGAGCTCTTTGCACTTCACTTTCTCCCCGGTTTTCAGTTCCGGCAGGATAATCTCCTTGCTTTCCAGCACTTCATCGGGATCATCGGTTCCTTCTACATAGGCGCGAAAAAATCCCGGGAATTCGATTCGTTTTCCCTTTGCCCGAAAGATCGCCTCATCCACTTCAATGTCGGCGGTAATGTGAATCTGCCTGGCGTCGACCATTTGTGTTGCCACGGTTCTTTTCCAGATTAACTCGTACAGGCTCAGCTCCATGCCGGCCAAACCTGATTTCTTGGGAAGTGTGAAACTACTTCCTGCTGGCCTGATCGCTTCGTGAGCCTCTTGTGCGCCTTTGCTTTTGGACTTGAAAATCCGTGGTTTGGTGGTGAGATATTCATCTCCGTACATCGACACCACTGATTTTCTGGCAGCTTTTACTGCCTGATCGGAAAGGTTGACGGAGTCTGTTCTCATATAGGTGATAAAGCCCCGCTCATACAATCCCTGGGCTACCTGCATGGTTCTGCGCGGAGAAAGCCTCAACTTGCGGCTGGCCTCCTGTTGCAGGGTTGAGGTGATAAACGGAGGTGCCGGTTTGGTGCTGGACTTTTTCTCCTCTACCGATTTAACCTTCCAGGGAGAATCCAGCAACCGGCTCTCAAGCGTGCGGGCTTCCTTTTCATCAAGCAACAGAACGTTTTTGCCTTTGGCAACTTTTCCGGTATTCTCATCAAAATCCTTTCCCGAAGCAATTCTCTTGCCCCCCAAGGAGTGCAGCTTTGCCTGGAACTGAGTCTTATCCTTTGCCAGCCCTGCCTTCAAATCCCAATAACTTCCTTTTTTAAACGCCCGGCGCTCACGCTCTCTCAATACAATCAGCCTGACGGATACGGATTGAACTCTTCCCGCTGACAGACCGGTGGCGATCTTTTTCCAAAGCAGCGGAGAGATGGTATAGCCATATAGTCGATCCAGAATGCGGCGGGTCTCCTGGGCTCTGACCAGGGAGTGATTGATATCCCGACAGTTCTTCAGGGAGTTGGAGATGGCCGTTTTCGTTATTTCATGAAAAACCATTCTTTTTGATGGAATTGCAGGTTGTAATACTTCCAGCAGATGCCAGCTAATGCTTTCTCCTTCACGGTCCTCGTCAGTCGCCAGTATGACTTCATCCGCATCCTTGATAGCGGTTTTAAGCTCTTTGACCACCTTCTTCTTTCCCTTGGGAATGACATAAAGCGGCTCAAAGTCTTTGTCGACATTGACTCCCAATTGAGACCAGGATTCTTTTTTAACCTTCTCGGGAATTTCGGCGGCTGATTGCGGCAGATCCCGGACATGTCCCATGGATGCCACCACCTTGTACCCCTTGGGCAGAAAGTCTTTGATAGTTCTAGCTTTTGTCGGTGATTCAACGATAACAACAGAAGTCATTCAAGCCTTTATATATAATGTGAAAACAATACCAATAACGGCATCCAAAAAACAATCGATTCATCGATTAGCAGGGAAGGTTGCGATACAAAACCTGCGATGCAAGACTCCTGATGTCGATCAAGGAGTTATTCTTAAAGCTGCAGTCATTGATTCAAGCGGATTTTGTAGCATAACCCTCCCGGCGAACTTTTGCTAACGACTATAAAACGTCAATTTCAATCAATCAAAACGTCGCCACCAGAATTTATGAAATTGAGCTGACTAAAACCAACCTGTCAAGCAAAAAACAGAGTTGTCCTTTAATTTCAGTACCCAACAAGCAAATCATCCTGAGTTTTGACAGTTCGGGTTTCATTTCACTCATCAAACCCGGCTTTTTCAAGCCGATAACCCGCTTACAGAAGAAGCTCTTCAGGGTAACTCATTATATTATATTCAGCTTTGAAAACGATTGCATCAAAATATTCAACCGATCCGCGGCATCGAACCAATGCTTTCGGTCAGTTCTAAACCTGCTCGGCAATTTTGATACGGTGAAAGCTGAGTCTTTCGTTCTGCAAACGAACCTCGATAGAGTCACCCTGTTTAATGGTGCCGTCCAGGATTTTATAGGCAAGAACATCTTCCAGCTCTTTTTGCAGAATTCTTTTCAGGGGGCGGGCTCCGAACTCGGGGTCATAACCTTCCTTGGCCAGGTGCTTTTTCACTTCATCGGTAATCTGAATCGTCGTACCGTTGTTATTTGCCAGCCTTTCCTGTAAACGAGCGATCTGGATATCAACAAGCTGTTCCAAGTGTTGGAGGTTGAGAGAAGTGAAGACAATAATTTCATCCAAACGATTGAGAAACTCCGGGCGGAATTTGCTTAACAGGATCTTTCTGGCCATGGCGCTGTTGACCTTTTTCTTCTCCGATTGGACTTTCAACACAATCTCGCTGCCCAGGTTGGTTGTCAGGATGATAATGGTATTCTTGAAGTCCACCTTAATTCCCCTTGAATCGGTCAATACCCCGTCATCAAGAATTTGTAGCAGAATATTGAAGACCTCGGGATGTCCTTTTTCGATCTCGTCAAAAAGGATAACCGAATAAGGTTTGCGGTGAATGGCCTCCGTCAGAATACCGCCATCTTCAAACCCGGTATATCCGGGAGGTGCTCCAAGGAGTCTGGAGACCGTGTGCTTTTCCATATATTCCGACATATCCAGCCTCACGATGGCTTTCTCATCATCGAAGAGGAATGATGCCAGGGTTTTGGCAAGTTCCGTTTTCCCCACACCGGTCGGTCCCATAAAGATAAAGGATCCCAGGGGACGGTTAGGATCCTGGATTCCGGTTCTGGCCCTGCGAATGGCATTGGATACCGAAATCAATGCCGGATTCTGTCCCACCAGGGTTCCACTCAGAACCTGCTCCATGTTGAGCAGTTTCTCCTGCTCTTCCTGGAGCATCTTGGCAACGGGTATCCCGGTCCATTTAGAAATTACACCCGCTATATCCTCTTCGTCGATCTCCTCCTTTAACAGACGTCCGTGACTTGCCTGTCCCATGGACTTATTGGCCTGTTGCAACTCCTGCTGCAACTCTTCCAGAGTACCGTAACGCAACTTGGCAGCAAGCTCCAGATTGCCTGAGCGCTGGGCTTCGATCTCCTGCTGCTGGGCTTTTTCTATCTCCTCTTTGATAGAACGAACCCTCTGAATCTCGTCTCTCTCCCTGTGCCATTGAGACTTCAGGCTTTTATTGTCCTTTCTGAGCGCTTTCAATTCGTTCTCAATCGCCTTGAGTCGGGAAGCTATTTCCTGATCATCCTCTTTTTCCAGGCCTTTTTTCTCGATTTCCAACTGCATAATGCGACGATCATTCTTGTCGATCAAAGTAGGTCGTGAATCGATTTCAATGCGAATGCTGGAGGCCGCCTCGTCGATCAAATCGATGGATTTGTCCGGCAGGAAACGGTCGGTAATATAACGATCCGCCAAACGGGCCGCCGCAATAATGGCCGAGTCCTTGATACGCACACCGTGATGAACCTCATATTTCCCCTTCAATCCCCGAAGAATCCCAATACAGTCACCGACTGTGGGCTCACCGATATAGATCTGCTGAAAGCGCCGTTCCAGCGCCGGATCCTTCTCGATATATTTTTTATACTCCTTAATCGTCGTGGCCCCCACACAATGCAGAAATCCCCGTGCCAGAGCCGGCTTCAGCATGTTGGATGCATCCAGCGCGCCTTCGGAAGCCCCGGCCCCAATCAGGGTGTGGAGTTCGTCGATAAAAAGGATGTTGCTTTCCTCGGATTCCTCAAGCTCCCTCAAAAGGTTTTTCAACCGATCCTCGAACTCTCCCCTGTACTTGGCACCGGCCACCATGGCAGCAAGATCGAGGGAGAGCAGCTTACTGTCTTTCAAGGTTTCCGGGATATCTTCATGATAGATTCGTTGGGCCAGACCTTCGATAATGGCCGTTTTTCCTACCCCGGGTTCACCAATTAGTACGGGATTGTTTTTGGTTCTCCTGGAGAGTACCTGGATCACCCGCCGAATCTCCTCATCCCGACCGATAACGGGGTCAAACTTGTTATTGCGGGCAAAATCAACCAGATCCTGGCAATACTCGTTGACCATGGATTCCTCAACCGGTTCACCACGGGTTGTGATCCTTTTTCCTTCGCGACTGCGGCGAATTTCGGCGAGAATGTGCTTATAGTTGATTCCGGCTTTGCGCAGGAGGCCGGAAGCCTTTGTTCCCGTGTGAGCTGCAATGGCGAGCAGGAGGTGCTCGGGGTTGAGATAATCATCCTTGAGCAGTTCAGCCTCTGCTTCGGCCTTCTTGATAATCTGTTCGCAACTATGGGAAAGATAGACCTCGGAGCTGGTCATGCGGCTTTTATTCAGTCGCCGTATAAAATCATCCAGATCGGCTTCCAGGGCTTTGAGAGAATCCCCGATCCGCTTCATAACCTGGGCGACTATCCCTTCACTCTGGTTGATCAATGCCAGAAGAAGGTGTTCGGCCTCCATTCTCTGCTGTTGGTTTTCGGAGACAATGCGGTGGGCAGTGTAAATGGTTTCCTCTGCCAGGCGCGTAAAGCGCTCCATGTCTAAACTCAAAACGGATCCTTTTGGTAGATTTTACGGTAAAAGTAACTGATCTCCCGAGCCGTAGGGCTTTCTGCGGTAGTGCAGTTTGCCGTGACAGACCAGCAGGGCGTGGTATTCCTGGTATACTTCAAGCTCCGGCTTCAGTTCCGATTCGATCAAGCCTTTCAGTTCGTGATAGCTGACAGCGCTGTCTATCAAGCCCAAATGACTGAATATCCGGACTGTGTACGCGTCTATCACAAAACTGCACTTTTTAAAAGCGTAGAGCAGGATACAATCTGCAGTTTCCGGTCCTATTCCTTTGATTTTCAGCAGTTTGTTGCGAATCTCGTCAAGCGGTTCCTGCTCCAGTTCGGAAAAAGGATGAAGTCGGAAGAACTTAGCAATATGTTTCAGATACCTGGCTTTCTGATTATAGTATCCGCATCTTTTTATTGCCAGCGCAATCTGCTGGTTTTCGGCCTCAGCCAGCTTGTCCGGCAGGAACAAACCCTTTTGCCGCAAAGCCTTCAATGCCGGAGGGACATTCAACCAGTTGGTGTTTTGAACGAGGATTGCTCCCAGGCAGATTTCGAAGCGCTGTTCATCCGATTCCGGCAGGGTATAATTTCGCGGATGATATCCATCCCGTAATAAAAGGGTGTCACCGGCAGTCATTTTAACTGTGGATACAGGCCACCAGCCCTGGGGGCCGTATGCGGACATCAACTTTCGGTAAATGTTATAAAAGCTGCGTTTGCGGGACATGATGGCGCGTTAATACCCTTAATCGGTAAGGAAGGATAAATCGGATGGAGGCGGATTTAAGTCTGATGGTATGAAATTTCGGGGATTCAGAGTTGCCGGTTTCGCATACAAAGGCTGGATACCGATGTATGCGAATTTTCTAACTCTCCTTGGCAACATCTTTTTATTTCGGTCTTGAATTCACCATTACTTGTTTACTGACTCTTTCAAAGCTTTCCCGGGTTTAAATTTGACGACTTTTGCTGCCGGGATTTTGATTTCCTGTCCGGTTTGTGGATTCCTGCCCTTTCTGGCCTGTCGCTGTCCTACTGAAAATGTACCAAATCCCACGAGTGTCACGGGATTTCCAGCCGCTAGTCCGCCCTGAATCGCATTCAGCACTGCATTGATTACTTTTTCGGTGGTAGCTTTTGTTGTTCCTGCCTCTTCAGCCGCCGCGGCTACTAGTCCTGCTTTTGTCAGATTATTGCTCATACGTTTTCTTCTCCGGAATGTTCATTGATAAGATTTTTTAGCAAAAACTAATACATCGAGGGAATCTTTATCGAAAAAATCGCAATTAGGCAATCAAAAATTAAAAAAAACATCAAATTCGCTAGCTGGCCAGCCAAAATGTTTTGCCGCTTGATTATCCTCAGAACGATTGGTTACAATGGAAACAGCTAAACGGCAAGGAAAGCCCGATCCAAGCCTTTTTAAAAAGACAATATAAACAATCTTATGGAACCACAATTCGAAATCAGCGCCATCTCTCCCCTGGACGGAAGATATCACAGCAAAATTAAAGAACTCAATCAATACACCAGTGAATACGGTTTGATTCGCTATCGCATTCAGGTCGAAGTCGAGTGGTTGATCGCCTTGTCCAGACTGAACGAATTTGACTGCCTGCAGCCTTTTGAAGAAAAGACCATTGAAGACCTGCGCAGGATCTACCTGGATTTCACCCCGGAGAAAGCCCTCAAGGTGAAAGAGATCGAATCCATCACCAATCACGACGTCAAAGCCGTTGAATACTATATCAACGAACAACTGAAATCGCTGGGTATGGAGGGGGTATCGGCCATGGTTCATTTTGCCTGTACCAGCGAGGATATTAATAACCTGTCCTATGGCTTGATGCTCAGAAATCTCTTGATCAGTACCGTCATCCCCCTTTGCGAAAACCTGCTTGATGAAATCAGGAAAAAAGCGGAGGAGTACCGATCTGTTCCTATGATGTCAAGGACCCATGGCCAACCCGCTTCACCAACAACCATGGGAAAAGAGTTTTACAATGTTGCGGAAAGACTGGCTCGACAGCTCTCCCAGATCAAAAGCCAACCTGTTCTGGGAAAGATCAATGGCGCAGTCGGCAATTTCAACGCTCATCTCGTCAGCTTTCCCGACATCGACTGGCGTGCTTTCGGTCAAAAGTTCGTGGAGTCGTTGGGACTGACCTGGAACCCGGCCACTACCCAGATTGAGCCACATGACTATATGGCTGAAATTTTTCACCAGTTTATCCGCTGGAATACGATTCTCCTGGATTTCAATAGGGACATCTGGTCTTATATCTCACTGGAAGCTTTCAGACAAATTCCCGTGGAAGGCCAGGTCGGGAGTTCGACAATGCCGCACAAGATCAATCCAATCGATTTCGAGAACTCGGAGGGAAACCTGGGGCTGGCAAATGCGATTTTCGATCACCTTGCCGCGAAACTACCCGTATCCAGATGGCAACGGGATCTGACGGACAGCACCGTGTTGAGAAACACCGGGGTAGGATTCGGTTATTCCCTGATAGCCTACAAGGCGACACTCAAAGGCCTGGGAAAGCTTGCTATCAACACTGAAAAGCTGGAGATAGAGTTGCAGGACGCCTGGTTGTTACTGGGTGAAGCGCTGCAGACCGTTATGCGCAGATACGCAATTTCCGAACCCTACGAAAAGCTGAAGGAACTGACTCGAGGTAAAGAGGTTAACAAAGAAATTCTTGAAAACTTCATCAATTCACTGGATCTTCCTGAGAAGGTAAAGGAAGAGCTGAAAAGCCTGACACCCTTGAATTACCTGGGGTACGCGAAGGAGTTTTAAACCTCAAATCGTTCAGAAGAGCAACTGAGGAGGAGTATTCACCAATCATTCCCATTAACTTAAGGACGATTGGAATAGATAAAGAGCAGCATAGGATTGTCATTTCAAGAACCTTGTAAGCCACGGATGGCTTACAGGAACTCCAGGATGGATTCACGTGTTTCTTGAAACGACAATCCTATGCTGCGGCGTATTTTGCTTTGGGTGCGAGTATTGACATAAAATAAGACCAAATAGTCGACCAACAAGACAAAATTACTGATCCATACCCAATCGTCGTCCCCGTGAAAGAATCGACCACCTCGCCGCTTTCTGAAAGGTGTAATACTCTTCCCTGGCTTGCAGAAGAACATTGTTTGCAGCAAAACGCGGCTTGCCCAGGGTCTGCCGGATTTTTTTCAACTGGCTGAGAACCATGTGCTTGACTTCATTGTTTTTCGGGGATTTCTTGATCATCTGCAGCAATCCCAGTGTTTTGGGAAGGAGATCCTTGTCCTTCTCCAGTCGGGTGACGTGCTGTTGTGAGAATTGAAGTTTTTTGATGAGGAATTGTCTTGTTTTTTCATCAATCGGCATGTTGTGGCTCCGTAAGTCTGTTTTTAAACTCGACATCATTGCGGGGAAGCGTTCTCCGGTTAATCTCATATTCTTCAACTCAATTCCAAAAACATGCCATATCCCATGGAAAAGCCTGTTTTAAGATCCGATTATCACTACCACCTACCCGAGTCACTGATAGCAAAGCAACCGGCAGAGCCTCGGGACAGTTCCCGCTTAATGCTCTTGGAAAGAGCCGATAAATCGATCCGCCATCATACCTTTCACCAGTTTCCTGATTTCCTGGAACCGGGTTCGGTGATGGTTGTCAACAATTCGAGGGTGATTCCGGCAAGACTACCCGGTAGCAGATTGAGTGGCGGTTCACTTGAAGTGTTATTAGTTGAAGAGCTTGAATCTCTGGTCTGGAGCTGCAAGGTAAAAAATTCCGCCAGAATGAAAACCGGGGAGACCTTCACCCTTTGTGACGGACAACTCAAAGCTGTTTTGGAAAGCAAGGAGCAAAATGGGGAGTGTCGAATTCGTTTTCTGGATACAGGAGACTTGATGAAGGATCTGGAGGCAGTGGGATACGCTCCTCTCCCACCATATATTCATAAGGTAAGAGAGCAGGCTGTCGATCGCTCGCGAGATCTGCAGGACTACCAGACGGTTTATGCCCAGTCACCAGGCTCCATCGCAGCCCCCACAGCCGGATTTCATTTTACTCCCGAGGTAATGGACGCGATCAGGAAGAAGAATATTGAGATTCTGGAAGTGACGCTGCATGTGGGTCTGGGAACTTTTGAGCCGATCAGGGTGGATGATGTCAGTGAACACCGGATGCACAGCGAACGGTTTCTGATTACGGACCAGGTCGCTGAGACCATCGAAAAAGCAAAATCGGAGAAACGGAAAATTGTAGCCGTGGGAACCACAACAACAAGAACGTTGGAATCCGCCTGGCGGAATGGAAGGCTGAAAACCGGATTGCAAAAAACGGAACTCTTCATCTATCCACCCTATCCTTACCGGGTGGTGGATCAGCTCCTGACCAATTTCCATCTCCCGGAGTCAACCCTGTTAATGCTGGTTTCCGCCTTTGCGAATCGGGAACTGATTCTAAAGGCTTACAGGGAGGCTGTTGAGCAGGAGTATCGTTTCTTCAGCTTTGGTGATTGTATGTTTATCCGTTAGCTTCACGAATATTGGGATAGTGTCTGATTGCACAGAATTCGCGGGACTGGCAACCAAGGATCGGTATTCCCGAATAAGCCCGGATCACCTCGTTTTCTTCCGAGCCTTGTTCAGAAGCATGAGGATAAAATACAATCCGAATACAACGCACCAGAGATTGATATATCCTACCTTCACGATGCTCACCATGGAGATGAGCTGATCACCGTTGGCAGCCTGCACGTCGAACCCCACAATTCCCAAGGCAATCAAGCAAAAGGCGACCAATCCTGCCAGAATAAACCCGAACCGACTCAGTTTTGCCATCAGTGAAGCGGAAAGCAGCATAATAATAACCATGACAATATCCGGCAGGGGAACCGCATCAGGATAGTCAAGATAGAATGGAATGGATAAGGCTTCTATGTAATCCGAGAGATAAAATCCTCCCCAGAAGAGAATCAGGGCAAGGGCGGAAATAACCTGCACCCCGATGATGATTTTGTGTTTCTGTTCCAGTTTTGCTTGCATATGAGTCCCCTGTCTTTGTTTTATAACAGTATACTCTCCCTGGTTTTTCGACGAAATCATAATCGAACCTGCTTTTTGATCCGGATTCTGATTTCACCATTTTCATTTTTGCCGGATCGATAAAACCTTTCCCATCAATAAAAGCGACAGTTGGCAAGGACAAACTTTGTCGTTAGTGTTAGAGTCACAGAATTGAAACAACTGGCACTTAAAGGGGCATGTACTTGCCATGTGTTGAAATGAGAGACTTTAAGCAAAGAACCCGATTTTGGAAACTTTAGACACCCAAATACTCCATACCAATGAACCTAGCTTTCCTGGCTTCCCATGGTGGCAGTAACATGCAGGCAATTATCGATGCCATCAAAAAAGGACAATTAAACGCCAACCCGGTTTTATGTATTAGTAATAACTCCAATTCAAAAGCGCTGGAGCGAGCTCGGTCCGAAGGGGTCGCCTGCAAGCATTTGAGCAGTTCCACACATCCCGATCCCAATGACCTTGACCTGGCAATCCTGGACGCTCTTAACGAACATCAAACGGATTTGGTTATTCTGGCAGGTTACATGAAGAAAATCGGTGAAAGAACACTGGCCGCTTTTCGGGGAAAGATACTGAATATTCACCCGGCCCTTCTGCCGAAATTCGGGGGAAAAGGAATGTACGGCAAAAGAGTGCATGAAGCCGTGATTGCAGCCGAAGAGAAGGAGTCCGGTCCAACGGTGCACCTCGTCGACGAAAAATACGACAATGGCCCCATCCTCGCCCGGGCCAAAGTCCCTGTCCACCCCAATGACACCCCGGACGATCTGGCCGCCAGGGTTCTTAAGGAGGAACACCGGATCTACTGGCAGACCATCTCTAAAATCATATCCGGAGAAGTCAACTTGCCAAGCTGAGGGGCGCGAGCTCATTATTACCATCTGCAATTGAAATGACAGGGCGATTACGCGCATCTCCGGGATTCGATTGGAGTCCCTTAAACAGAAAAGATCGCAAACGGACTGCCAATCTGAATCAGAACCCCCATATAGACATAGTAAAGCAGCAGGATAACAACCAGAAAGGCTCCCAGGATCTTGTAGCCGGAAGCGGTGTTTTTCCTGAAGTTTGCTCCCATGCGAATTAAGACAAGGGAGTCCGAAACGGTCAATATGGTAGCAGCAATACCCAGCAGGGAGATCCCCGAATTGATGTCAACCAAGGCGCCGGTAAAGAGAATGAAGATCCCGATAAGATAGAGCAACATCTGGGTTCTGGTTTCCGGCACCGGCTTGAAGCTGCGGATGGTCAGGAAGAAAATCCCGAAAAGAACAACCGCACTGATCAGAAGAGAGATAAGAACTGTCGGCAAATACCAATTGCGAACAATCAGGGTGATACCGATAAAGAGGTTCACCAGCAGAAACAGCACCCCTGCCATTACAACAATTATAGAATCCGCTTTCTTCTCACCCTCACCTTCGGCTTTTGATTGAACCACGTCAGATCCCTCCATACCCAGCTCCCCGAGCCCCATGGCGAGCAGGATTGCACCCGGGATCAGCGGAAATCCTTTTGTTTCAAGGATGACTATCAACAAGGCGAGCAACAACAGCAGTGGTGTTGTGATCTTCTTGGCAGTATACAAGCGGGCACTCTGATCATTCCGAAAATGCGCCCATTGAACCGCCAGGTTGGTCACTGCCAGCAAGATCCAAAGAAAATGCAACGATAAAAAAAACGATGGGTTCATGTTCTTCTCCATGGACAATGTATGTGAACATCGAATCTACCTGATTGGCTTACTGTTGTCACTATACTAAACAGCAGGCCGATGTGCACTATGACAACGTCAAATGATTTCACTTTTTTAATGTTTCATTTATTAAGGAAAGCGCTGCCCCGAACCATTCATATAGCTTGTGATTGGATCCAATTATCACGGTGGCTTCTGCAAAGTCTTCCGTCATCCTGACTTGTAAAAAGGACGGATCAATCATCAATGTCAATCGCCGGATGATTGAAAAGATATTTGCTATTCCCTGTCACTCTGGAAAGCTGTCTCACAACTGGTACGGCTTCATCCTTTTCTGCAATTTGATATCTGAACTGTGATTTAATTTTGGTAACAGAACAAAACAGAGCCAATTGAAATGGTCTTTCCGACTGGCAGTAATATGTCTCCTACAGGTAAGATTTAGAAGAATTTGATTATTGCCGCATCTTTGAATACAAATAAAGCTTCAGAGATCAACTTTTGATGACCAGAGTTTATCACATTTTTGGTTTTCTCAATCACTCTACCGTGGCAATATTCCCCAAGTTTATAGAACCATCAATTGAGGTCGCATTGCCTTACCATTTAGAGTGACTATTTTCTTGATTACTAACCAAGCTCTTAAATGACGTTATCATCATACAAAATGAAATCCATCAAATCTTTTGCCCGGCTTGAGGAGTTCGGTAGGGTACGATTGTCGCCGAATTTTTATATGAGGGAGTTTCTGCATTCCGAGATTTCACAGATAGAGAGAATTCCAAATATTCCGGATGATCCGGAGCTGGCCATCAAGGCAGGCCGGGGGCTTTGTGAAAATGTGCTGGAACCCATTCAGGAAGAGCTTGGCAGGATCTCAATCCGTTCAGGATTCAGATCGTCAAGGATCAATGCCATTGGTGCCGACAACAAGAATCAATACAAATGCGCAAGGAACGAAGCCAATTTTGCCGGGCACATCTGGGACCGGCTGGATGAAAACGGTTATATGGGAGCAACGGCCTGTATTGTGGTCTGCTCCTTTGTGCCCTATTATGAGCGAACCAACGACTGGCCTGCCCTGGCCTGGTGGATCCACGATCACATCCCTGCCTATGCCAAAATGTTCTTCTTTCCCAAGCTGGCTGCTTTTAACATCTCCTGGAGAGAAGATCCGGACTTTCAAAAATCCATTGAAACCTATATCAAACATCCCGGCACTGGAAATCGTAAAGCACTTTTGAAAAAAGGAGAGATTGTATCAAAGAGGCATAAAAGGCCTTATGCCAAGTATCTTGAGGAGATCGAAAATACCTGACAACACCTGTCCCCCTGATCGGGATATAATACCCATTTGCCTTCACATGGAAATTTCGGATCTGAAAGTTTTTTACCCTACACTTGCCCACCACCCTGAACTTTTCTGATAGGATAAACTCGTCATTGTTTGGTCGACGGCCGTCGATTTTCACTCTTCTTTTATTCATAATGGGTCGGTTTCCCGGAATATCCTGGGAAGTTTGCCTTTCCGGGGATTGGTGTTTCCTCCCCCCGGGAGATGAAGATATTCTATAACAACATCAACAAATAAACAAAATGGCAAATCTAGTTGAAAGGTCTTTGCTGTACCAGGTTGAGCAGATTGGTGAGCGGCCGACCGGATCGGTTGGTAATGAACAACTGAATCATTACTTGCAGAAACGCTTTTCGGAAATGGGATACCATGTGGACAGCCTGGATTTTGATTGTGTCTGCTGGGAGTCGGACAGATCTTATCTGAAAACAAGACATGGCGAAACGGAAATTTTCCCGGGACCTTTTTCCGATTCCTTTGAGGAAACTTGTCCGGCAATGTTTGTTGAAACGGTGGAGCAACTGGAAACAGTTTCGATTGAGGGGCATATTCTGGTGTTGGACGGAAAAATCTCGGAAAGCCCGCTGATGCCCAAGGATTTTCCCTTTTTCTATCCCGAGGAACATAAGCGGATCATTGATGCTATGGAGTCTAAAAATCCGAGGGCAATCATCGCTGTCACCGGAAAACACCCTTTTTGTGGTCTCAATCCGTTTCCTCTCTATAACGATGGAAGTATCGGGATACCGAGCGGTTACACCGATCAAAAAACCGCTGAAGATTTCCTGTATGGAGAAAAAGAGATCTATTTAAATATCAACTCTCAAAAGAAACCGGAACAGGCGAGACAGCTAATTGCAGCAACAAGAAAAGGGAAATCTCGCAAAATCATGGTCTGTGCCCATATGGATTCTGCCTACCATAGTCCTGCTGCCCTGGACAACGCTGCCGGAGTCTCCGTTCTTCTGGAGACCGCGCATCTCCTTTCCGGCTATGCCGGACCTTATGAGCTTGAATTCGTTCCTTTCAACGGGGAGGAGTATTTCGGTGTTGGCGGTCAGCTCGCTTATCTTGAACAGTTGGGAAAGGAAATTGAAAACCTTGCCCTGGTTATCAATATTGATGCGCCGGGATACCTGAAATCGAATTCTGCCCTCTCTTTCTACAATTTCAATGAAATGAATCTAAAGCAGGCGCAGGAACGGATAAAAGCATCCGATTATTGCGAACAAGGGCCTGAGTGGATTGCGGGAGATCACAGCATATTTGTTTTCAGGCAGATTCCAACCATCGCTGTTACCTCATCTGATCTTTTGAATGAAGTCATGGGTTTTACGCACACATCGGGAGATAATCTGGAACAGGTCGACCCGGTTTTGCTGCAAAAAACCGCAGAGTTTCTGGCAGAGTACATCGCTCAGTATGAATGATGATGTGTTAACAGACTGTCGAATGACGAGGATTTTTTGGCAAATCACCCTATCAGCTTCTGATAGTAGGAACAGGTACCGGTATGGAGGATTTCGCGAACGATTCTTTCGGTAACCGGGCCAATCCCTTTCAATCGCTGCAGGCTGCCTTTGAACTCCCGTAGCGGTTGTTTCAACCGGGAGATAGAATAGGCGCCATAGCCGTAGGGTGATTTCTCCCCCTTTAGCTTGAGCAGATAATCCATCTGCTCAAGCATCACCACCACACGATCGTCTTCATCCAGAAGGTCTCCGTAGAATCTCAAAGGGATTCTCAAGGCGATTTTATATTTTTGGGAAATCCTTTGAAACCGCTGATGCAGATGATGGTAATAGGCCGGTTCAGCGTTTCCCCACTGGTTGGTATTGGCGTAGAGTGCCATGCATCTGTCCTTGATGTTCGGCAGGGCTTTCTCCAGCACTTTCTCAAAATAGTCCGTCTGCCGTCCCGGCTTTAGCGTCATGCCGCTGAAGATGAGAAAGTCGAGACCGGCTTCATCCGCTGCTGCGACAGACTCTTCCAACAGTTCATCCGTATCGGTCACAAAAGGAATGACAGGCATGAGAAACATACCACAGGCAATCCCCTGATCCTTGAACCGTTTGAGGAGATCCAGTTTCTTTTTCGGGTCCGGGACCCCGGGCTCAAAAATGCGGCTGAGTTTTTGATTAACGGAGGAGAAACTCATACTGACCAGGCTTCTTGATTCCCTGTTAATTTGCTGTATCAATTCCAAATCCCGCTCAACGAGAACGGACTTTGTCAGGATGTGCACCGGCAGCTTGAATCGCAGGAGCAGTTCCAGGGTTTTGCGAGTCAGTCCGTATTTCTTCTCAACCGATTGATAGGCATCACCCACCCCACCGCCGATCATGATGAAACATTTCCGGAAGGGCTTCCGTTTGCGGGAAGGATCGAGCTCTCTTTCCAGGAGTTCGGGAGCATTGATCTTAACGGCAACATCCCGACCGAACTCCCCCTCCACATCATATTTCTCAGCCCTTCCGTCACAATATGCGCAGTTGTGCAGACAACCCCGATAGAGATTCATTCCATACCGGGTGATAAACCAGGAGTCGATCTTTTTATATTTCCTGAGGATGGATTTGGCTGTGATCTCGTTAATGCTCAATTTTTTGAACCCTGTATTGAATGAGGATCTGTCTCCAAATAGAGAAACCTTCCGGAAATCCCGCTCACCTGCCTTCTATTGCCACATCGCCACAAATCTGTCCATCCGGTCTGAATCAACTGCAGGTGGATCCTGTTTAAGTCTTAAAAGCCGGAAAGATCGGCGGATGCCTTGGTCTGGCGAGCTTTGTCTAAGACTTTTTTGATCACCGGCTGCAATTCTGCTGAAATAGGCTCAACTCCTGCGTTCATGAACCTTTGGCTACAAAAGTAGGTTCGGAAAAAATTGCAAATTTGGCTGTCTGTGCTAATATACTTCATATGAACGCGGAAGGGACAAAGCCTTAAAAAAACAAGACGAAAGGCAGATCATTGCCTGCCAACAAAAACAATCACGCTTATGTTTCACTTAAATCAGGAAGATAGCAAAAAGACCCAGCAGGAGTTAATTGCCAGGTCAATCGCAGAAATCAAAGAACACCTGCAAGAGAAGTCTGCCACAGAATCGGAAATTGAGGAAAATACCCGCTGGATAGGACAGGTATTCGAAAAGACGGTCGAACTCAGCGAAAATGAAGAGCTTGAGGTACCTCCACCTGAATCCATAACCCTGCCAAGAGAGGTGCAGGCTTTTACCATTCAAACCGCTATCCGAATTCTTACCCTGCAGAGCGATCTGCGTGACAACGCTCTCTATTTTCTCAACGACACCGGAGCAGCCCTGGGAATTCAGGCGGGAGCTTTAAGAAATCTTCTGGACGATGAGTTCGATAAAATGAGGCTTGAGTTTACCGTCCAGCTTAAAGAGAGACTTGATCAGGAACAGATCTATTGGTGTTCCCTGATGCTGATGAAGATCATCTGCGCCGATGGTCAGATTCATCCGGCGGAAAAGCTCTATTTCAACCTCATTTCGGAATTGATCAAAGGCAGCGACATCCGGTTGGAAAGCCTGAAAACCGACGCACTGAAGCCTGATGAGATTCCCAGGCTGCAATTGAGCGATGAGATTGCACGGACCATGCTGAAATACGTGGTGACCATTGCCATGTGCGACGGGGAGTATGTGGGGCAGGAGTCAGAGTTTATCAGTAAGGCGGCCATCTCTCTCGGCATAGAACCCGGACAGATTGATTCCATCCTGCAACCCATCGCGGCCTCCTTTATGGTGCTTGAATCGCTGTTTCCCAAAGAAACATGATAACACCGGCCGGGACGATGTAAGATTCGCCGGACGGTACGAGATTAAGAGGGATTTAAAGTCTCTAATTCCGTTTGGTGCCGGAGTAGGTAAAGGCACTGCTGATCATTTTGTAAAATCTGCCTTTGTCGATCCCCAGATCCTTACCGCAACGACATTTCAGCTTGCCATCGATTACCTGAAGCGAGACAAACTCTTTTTTAATCCGTTCTTTATGGCATCTCAATACTTCTCCCGGGCCAATTTTATCATAGCGCCAGATCTTGAGTTTACATGCGGAACACCTGATAGTTAGCACTTGAATTTCTTTATGTGAAAGGGAAACGGGCAATCGCTGATTTAAGGAAACACTTTGTCAATCTTAATGAACCAATTGGTTTGCGACAAGTCGAGGAAGAATCTGTTGCCACCAAAGCTGGGGGAAAATTGACGAAACCCGGATCGTGATCGGTATTGGTCTGTAAAAGATGTTTATGTGAGGTTGAAATGGGGGTATGGTAACCTTAAATTTAACACATCTAAAAATGAGTCATAAATGATCGGCACTATCGTAAACGCCCTGGCTATCATCTCGGGGAGCCTCATTGGGCTCCTGTTTAAAAAAGGTATTCCCGAGACCTATAAAAAAACCATGCTCCAGGCCATGGGTCTGGCAATCATCCTTGTCGGACTGAAAAGTGCCTTGAAGGCAGATGACCTGTTATTGGTAATCTTAAGTCTGGCAGCCGGGAGTTTTCTGGGCGAACTGTTTGGAGTTGAAAATAGATTGGAAAACCTGGGGCTGGCTTTAGAAAAGCGATTTGCCAAAGGGAGTGATGGTTTTGCCAAGGGATTTGTTGCCGCCAGCCTGGTGTTCTGTGTCGGTTCGATGGCAATAGTAGGTTCGCTGGAAAGCGGTTTGACAGGAAACCACCAGACTTTGTTTGCCAAATCCACCATCGACGGCATTCTGTCAGTCATCTTTGCTTCGACCCTCGGCATTGGAGTTTTGTTTTCTTCGGTTTCGGTATTTATCTACCAGGGATCGATTACCCTGCTGGCTGTTTTTATTAAACCTTATCTTACCCCCGAAGTCATAACTCAAATGTCTTCCACCGGGGGGCTCCTGATCGCGGCCATCGGTATGAATACCCTGGGGATCAGTAAAATAAAAGTTGGTAATATGCTGCCTGCGATCTTTATTCCCCTACTCTACTATCTTTTCAGGACGCTTGTTTTTTTCTGATCAACAGAATGCCCCTGCACTTCAAATCAGCATCGCTTAAAATCCTTGACTATTCAACGGGCCTCTTCTATCATCAGCCTACTTTAACGGGACAATATAATCGCCCCGGAAAACCCGCGAATCAACAAAGAAAAAGGTCGGACCCGGTATGTTAACAACGAAAAAGTATTACGCTGTTTTCACCAAAGGTAGTGAAACCGTAAAAGTCGAGTTCCCCGATTTTGCCGGATGCTACGCCTATGGCTTCGATCTTGCTGATGCCTACAACATGGCGTTTGAAAAACTCTATTATCATATTCCCACCATACAGCCTGACCAGATTAAAAACCCCTCAACCTACGATGACATCAAAGCCCGATATTCCCGTGAAAACCAGGTTATCCTGCCGGTTGTTGTCGATATGAAACAGCCCGTCGCCTCCTGAGTTTCCCGATTCAGAAAGCTTGCACTTTTCCCCTTATCTGATCTGTTTTGTCGATCCACTGTGCATATCGCTGGTGTTGCGTCATGCCAGTATCGTCCTTTGCCCCACTCAGTTCGTATAAGACACAAGCAGATGATCCCCTGTTAACCTCATTAGCGGCATCTATTCAGCAAAGATATGAAATCTGTTTTGGCCTGAATCTTACAACGGATTTCAGTCCGGAATGTAAAATACCCATACTTTCAAATCAAACATATCAGCTATGATTCCTTATTGGAAAACCGTTCACTAATTGAACACTGTGTTTAAAGAGAGAAATTACCCGTTGCAATTTCCCGAATTATGATCGATTCTGAAAAACAGATTTGCCGGATCATCGGAAGAAAGCTGAACCATTCCAGGACATTTGTTCCACATCATAGTGCTTTCGGCGAAAATCTCTTTATTCTGGACAGAGAGGTTTCAAAAAAGGCCAAAACATAAACTCTAAATTTTTCGGATATGAAAAAGTTTAAAATAATCAACCTAGAACGATTTATAAAGAACGACACCATCAGGGAATGGGTTGAAGCGCTCATCATCGCCTTGGTGATCGCACTGATTTTCAGAACCTGGGCTTACTCACCTTATCGCGTCCCGACAGGTTCCATGATCCCGACTATTGAAATCGGTGACTACCTGTTCGCCGACATGCACGCCTACGGATTCGTGATCCCATTCACCGATATCAAACTGCTCCCCGAAAAGGTGGAGAGGGGCGATATTATCATCTTTCCCAACCCCAGGGATCCATCTATCCCCTATATCAAAAGAGCCGTCGCAGTCGAAGGGGATGAAGTCGAAATCATAGGCGAAACCATCTATATCAACGGTGAAGCGGAAGATCAGAAAATCCCATACTACAACCCCCTCCATCGTCCGGTTCCCTACTCCTTTGATTTTGCGGTCAATCAGAAATTCACCGTTCCCGAGGGAAAAGTCTGGCCCCTGGGAGACAATCGCAGAAATTCCCTGGATGGCCGTTATTGGGGATTTATCGATATCAAAAACGTCCGCGCCAAAGGGCTTTTTATCCACTGGTCACATGATCCGGAGCAGAGTCTGCTGTCCGGATACCGGTTTGACAGGGTTGGAAAGTGGCTTGAATAATCGGTATGAAAGCAGATTCGGTCTCCATTAATCCAAAAAAAGGGGAGAATTGAAGACAAATCTGAAGGGCAAGACCGCAATCATCACCGGCGGGGCAATGGGCATCGGCATGGCTACCTGCAAGAGATTGATCAAAGAAGGTTGCTCTGTAACCGTCTGGGATTTGAATGAGAAGGCTCTGCAAAAAGCCGAGGAGGAGCTGGCGCCGCTGAATGGAAGGCTCTGGTTCAAGCAATGCGATGCCGAGGCCAAATGAGCAAAAACCAACCATCACCACCCACTTGGCTCTTTTGACGTTATGTGTTTAATTTTACTGGAGATTGAGATATCAGAAAAGTGATGTCGGCAGATGTCGCTTTAACGTTAAAGATCTCAGAAACAGATGGAAGACAAATTTCACGATATCAGGCCGTTTAGCGACGAGGAGTTTAATATTGTCAAAAAACGGCTGGTTAAAAATCCTTTCCTCATTTCCACCATCAGAACGATGGTCTGGCCTCGTATCCCCGAATGGTTGAATTCCGGCGCTGATTTTATGATTCGCAACGGCCTCAGGTTAAGACTTGCCGGGATTAAAAGCATAGACGATTTTCAAAAGAAGATACTGGGCGAGCATCTGCTGAAATGGGTGCTGGATCACTCTGCTGAGGAACTGACCTGTAGCGGGCTTGAGAAGCTGGACTCCAAAAAGAACTACATCTTTATCAGCAACCACCGGGACATCGCCCTTGATTCAGCCATTATCGACTACCTTCTCCACAAGGCCGGTCACAGGGTTCCCTTTATCGCATTTGGAGACAATCTGTTGATCAATGAGATGGTTGAGGACCTGATCAGGATTAACAAAGCTTTTATCGTCAAACGAAATCTGCCGGTCAAGCAGCAACTCAAGGCTTTGAAACACCTTTCGGAGTATATCAACCTGATTTTCCGTGACCAGGAATCCATTTGGATAGCACAACGGGAGGGAAGGGCGAAAGACGGTATCGATCAGACCAATCCCGCTATTATCAAAATGTTTCACCTGGCTGAAAGAAAATCCCAACCGGATTTCTCTGCCTTTGTTAAATCCATGAGAATCGTGCCGGTTGCCGTCTCTTACGAAAGGGATCCCTGCGACAGGCTAAAGGCCCGTGAGCTGCACAGGATCAAGCAAAAGGGCACCTATAGCAAAAAAAGCAAGGATGATCTGGTAGCAATGGCCTGCGGAATCAGCGGGTATAAAGGCAATATTCACGTGAGTTTTTCGAAGCCCCTGGGAGAGGGATTCTGCAACGAAAAAGAGGTGGCCTTGGCTATCGACAGGGAAATTCACCAGAATTACCGTTTATGGCCCAGCAACTATATTGCCTGGGATCTCTATCATGATTCGGACCGATTTAGCGATCAATACCGACCCGAAGAGAAGGAGGCGTTTCTCCACGATTATGAGAATTTAAAATCCGAAATAAGAAAGGTCCTTTTCGGAATTTATGCAGCACCGATCCTGAGCAAGGAGTCGGGTGAATAGGGAGCCGAATTTGTTATAACCTCGTCTTCTCTCCCAGCGAATGTGTACAAAACCCACCAACTCGATTTAAAATCACGCTCGAACACAGTTTAGTTACAGGAAAAACATGAAATTAGGCATTATTGGTCTTCCCGGTTCCGGGAAGACAACCATTTTCGAAACGTTGACCAGGAATTTCCCCGAAGTCACCAACAAGTCTGAAAACAGAATCGGAACCATCACCGTACCGGATGAGAGGGTGGGAATCCTGAGTGAAATGTACAAACCGAAGAAGACGATCTATGCCCAGGTCGAGTATTTTCTTCCCGGAAAATTAGACCAGAAAAAGCAGGCTATCTGGAACCAGGTGAGGGATTGTGATGCCCTGATTCACGTGATCCGAAATTTCCCCGATTTTGCCAACGAGGCCCCCAATATTACCGCTGATTTCAATCACCTGGATCAGGAACTGATGCTGGCCGACCAGGTTGTGATAGAAAAACGCCTGGAAACCCTGGATACGGAAAAGAAAAGAGGGCGAAAGGTCAACGATGAGGAATACTCCCTGCTGCAGGAATGTCTGGAAACCCTGGAGAATGAGATCCCTCTCCGAAAAAAAGAGAAATTGGCCCGATCACCCCTGCTTAAAGGATTTACCTTTTTGTCCGGTAAACCGACGCTGATCCTGTTTAACAATGCCGATGACGACGATGAAATGCCTGATGCCGGAGTGTTGGTTCAAAACGAAGACTGTATGGTGATCAAAGGCAAGCTGGAACAGGAGTTGGCCCAAATGCCGGAAGAGGATGCGGCCGATTTTCTGATCGAGTTTGATATCAAAGAGGTTGCCATGGATCGTGTGATCAAAAAATCCTACGACCTTTTGGGATTGATCTCCTTTTTTACGGTTGGGGAAGATGAAGTAAAAGCCTGGACCATACGCAGGGAAACCGTGGCGGTTGACGCGGCAGATGTGATTCACTCCGATATCAAAAAGGGATTTATTCGGGCCGAGGTCCTGTTCTACGATGATCTGATGGCTGCCGGAACCTTTGCTGACGCAAGGAAAGCCGGTACGGTCCGATTGGAGGGAAAAACCTACCCTGTCAAGGATGGTGATATTATTAATTTCAGGTTTAATGTTTGATTGAGAATGGTGCCCCACCACTCCCAACCTTTTGATAACCTGCTGTTCAGCCGGACCTATACAACTTCCAGGCTGGATTTGAAGGATTTGCCGGAGAAACTATCAGTCAGATCCTGACCAATCACAATCAGGTACCGTTCGTTAAAGTCTGCATCCGGATACCGACTAATCTCATACCTGCCCCCAACAAACTGTACGAGCATGGGATAGTCGTATTGCTGAAGATCGATCACCCCTTTGATTCGATAAACGGATTGCGGAATTTCAGAGAGCGCACCAATCAGTCGATCCTTGTCCACAGCATTTGAAAAATCGATTTTCAGTGCGGAAAGATCATCACTCATATGGGAATGGTGATGATGATCTTCAGAGTTGTGATAATGATTGTGACACCCGCAATCTGAGGCTTTCGTGTTATTCGGTCCTTCCCCCTGGCAGGTGGACCGGTTGGTTAATCCCGGGTCAAACAACAGCGCCGGATTAACATCGCCGTAGCTACTGTTAATGATCGGGGCACCGGGATTAAGATGACGCAGAATCCGGGTAATCCGCTTGATACTTTCACTGTCCAGGAGGTCCACCTTATTCAGGATAATAAGATCGGAAGCCTTGACCTGATTGACCGCCGTATTATACCGATCCAGAGATTCTTCAATGTTAAGGCCGTCCACCAGGGTTGTTACCGAATCAAAGCGTAGAATTTCTTTCAGTTCGTCAAGTTCGTCCAGCAAGTTAAACGGGTTGGCCAGACCGGTCGTCTCCAGGATGATAAAGTCAGGTCGGTACTCTTTCAGGATACCGTTAACAGCCGCCTTTAGATTACCCACCAGGGTACAACACACACAACCCTCGTCCATTTCGGTAACCGCATACCCTTGGTCCAATAATTTGGCATCGAGTCCTACTTCACCGATTTCATTTTGAATCACGGCGGTGAACCGGTTCATTTGACCCTGGTATTCGATAAAATGCTGGAGGAAGCTGGTTTTTCCCGAACCGAGGAAGCCTGTCACCAGAATCAATTGAGGTCTATTATCGATTCCTGACAGTTCCCCGCTTTCAGCGCTGAAATTCCCGATGCGATGGGCCTCCCACCATAATTCATCGACATACTCCTTGGGAACCGTTTCGCCCTCACTCAAGGAATTCAGAAGTCGGAACTTCCCTTTATTTTCTTTAGTATTGGTCGGATCCCTCTTTGCCTCCACCAATCCAAAACCCAGGCAGACGGACCGCATTTCAGCTCTTGATGACTCCACCTGGTGACATAGCCCGGTTGCCGCATCCGAGACATATTCAGGCCCGGGGCTTTGATAGCAATCCAGAAAAACAGGCGGTTCTCCCAGGTTAAAGGTCAGAGAAGCGGCCAGCACCCGGAAGAATCGATAGGCCGTATCAAAAGCAGGGAAATCCTGATCGATTCCATCGGGAGGAACCAGTTCAACCCCCTCATCTCCTGCAGGAAGCGTAATACCGTTTTTGGAGATAACGATCTGGCGGGTCATACTTTCCAACTCAAGCATCAATTGTTTACCACCGGACTTGACCATGAGCCGAACCGATCCGATGAAGAACATGCCCTGAAACTCGGGATGCCTGAGGAAATCACGAACCTTCTCCAGGTAGTCCTGTTGTTGAGCTTGGATTCCTGCCTTTACCGACAGCCGTTCAATCAACTCCTCTTCAGGGGATGGAAAATAATAGAGGGCAAACCGGCCGGTCTGTAAATCGTTCTTCAGGTCGTTTCTCTCAAAGGAGATTCCGAAAATTCCGGGCAATCCATCTATTCGGGCAGTCCAGGCTTCCATACCATGAGAAGAGTCCTTGAGCCCCCTCCATCCGATGCGATAACGTATACCCGGAATCAGGTTGGTTCTGATCAGAATCGAACGCAACAGCTCCTGAATCCCCGCCTCAGGAGTTGCCACATTGAAATTAGGATGAATTTCAGAAATGTTCATGGGATTAACACCAGCAGTTTTGGTATTTATCATGTTCCATGGAAAAATACCGGTTAAGCGGATATACAGGTTAAACCATCCGTTAAATGTTACCCGGACCCGGCTTTGGCTGATGGAGATAATGAAGCCGGGTCCGGGTAGGGAGAGATAAACCTAAACGTTGCCGAACTCGATGGTATCCCCGTTGCCAAGATAGGCGGTATCCTTTGAGCGATGCTGCGCGGTGCCTCTGATAACCGGGTATCCTGCAGCAATGAATTTCTTGGCACAAAGCACGCCTGTACAGTGGTTACAACCCACTTTTTCGAAACCATATTTGCCCAGTGAAATGACAAGATCGTCATATTTCGGATCCCAATCATCAAAGGGGGAGATATGCAGCCCTCCGTAGATTCCGTATAAGTTGTCGTTTTCATACTGAATCTCGGTATAGGCGGTCTCGGCAAAACGGATAATCCCCTGGTGACAACAGCCGGTTACACTGACCAGCCCTTTGTCCTTGACGTTGAAGTAAAGGGATTGCTCTCCGAATACGCGGCAAATAATGGGGATTGCAAAAACATAGGAAGCAAACCCGGGAATTACCTTGTTCAGCCCCGGTTTTACATAGGTGACCTCACCCTTGTGACCACAATCCTTGATGTATTGACGACCTTCCTCGTAAAAACCCTCCGGACAATAAATGGGAATCCGATCATCATACTTCAGGGTAACCGGCAGTCCCCAATAGTGGTCAAAATGCTCGTGGGAAATAAAAAGTGCTTCGATTTCCCTGTTCTCCAGCATTTTGTCGATCCCTTCACGCTTGAAACATTCATCCGTCCAGGCGTAGGACCAGCCCGTGTCCAGCAGAAACTTCCTCTTTCTGCCACTCATCTCCTCAACCTCGATCAGGGCAGCATAACCACCGGCGTTGTCAACACTGACACAATTATCCTGGATGATTTCCCAGGCCTTTTCCAGATTGTTGGGAAGATATTGTTTCAGCTTGCTCATTCCTTCCTGGTAGGAGCCCTTACCCAGCCCCTTGCCATTGCCAAAAGGAGGCCAGTTATAGTCATACTGGTTAACCAGAAGACCCCCGGCATTTTTGATATCGTGCATCAAGGTAGCGTTGTCGAACCAACTCGTTTCCGAAATATTGGTCACTTTGACACTTTTACAGACGCCAATATCGACCTGTTTCCTCTCAGCCTCGGTAAAATAGGATTTTCGCCAGGGGGAATAGGAAAAAACACCCATGGTGGCGAAGGCACCGATTGTGATTCCCATGGCGGAGCCCTTTAAAAAATCCCGTCGACTTGTTGTATTATCAGACATTTGTCTCCTCCATTTCTCTAGTTCTTGGGAATAATATCAATGGCAGCGTAAATACCCGGCAATGCCCAGATAGTAATGAAATAAAATGCAACCCCGGCCAACAGACCGGCTCCCAGTCCTCTTCCAAACCTGGGTGTCCATTTGACATCCGCCAGATAGTCTTCTCTCTTCTTTTCATCCGCGGCGATCTCGCCTGCAGTCTTAGGTACCATTTTCCAGGCCGGCCAGTTATCCATGAACCAGTGATGAACCAGCCAGATATTGATCAACCAAATCGTCGGAATCATGGGGAACTGCTGCGGATGGGAAAAACCTTTCTGGGTTCCGAGGAACAGGTGAGACGTTTTGTAGTAGAAAATGTAGAACAGCATGCCTGCCAGAATGGTCACAACCGTTCTGATAAGCACATTAACCGGAAGGCTGTACTTTTTTGGCCAGTTTCCACAATAAAAAGTGAGAAACAGGGCCGGAACAAGCCAGAAAATGGCCATTTCTCCAACGTGCAACCATCTCCAATCCGGTGCAAAAGCCCTTCTTGTACCCCGAATCGCTTCTCCCCAGGTCAGTTCCTGCGCAAAATAGAGAAAAAAATGCAAGGCGAAGGCGATGGCGATAATTCCGAAAAAGGTCGCCAGACGTCTCGGCCAGTCCTTTTTGATCAGGCAGAAGGGATAGCGCTCCCAGATGGTTTCAACCAGCCAAACCGATACCGTGCAGCACATAATCCAGGAGACATGAAAGTTACCGGATACCGTATCGGCAAATTTCTCCCAATAAGGTGGTGCGATAGAGGTGAAATACTGCCAGGGATGATAAAGAATCCCCATATGTGGATGCATGGTGATAAAATACACAATGGTACTCAGAAAGAAGGTGGCTATCAGGATCGTGATTCCCTTGGTAGGTTGGGTCAGCTTCTGCCAGGGAGATTCTTCCATGGCCACGACCCAGGCGGGACTCAACCAGGAAGCAATAGCCGCAAACATAAGACAGGCCAACGCAGCGTATTCAATAGCAAAGAACTCGGTCACCCCGGGAAGCTTGGAAAGCTGTTCCGGATTGAAGTAAGCCAGACCGTAATTCCCCAAAATCCCCTCGAAGAATCCTTTGATCAGAATCAGAAGAACGACCACTGAAATCACGGTTAACACAACTCCCTTAAAGATCGGATGCGCCCTGTCCAGCCAGCTTCTCCGAAACGGCCAGAAATTGAACAGATAGACCATCCAGATCAGAACAATCAACCACCAACGGGTGTACATGTATCCCACATAAGGGGTGTACATCCTCAGCCAACCGCGCGGGTCCTGAAATATCCACCAGGTTGCATAAAAAACAGCCAGGGTTAAAACCAGGGAAACCAAAGCCGGTACGGGACCACCCCATCGCTTTACTAGCTTGCGTTCCTCCAGGTAATTCGTTCCATATCGTTCCATCTTTTTGCTCCTCGTAATTTTTGAAAAATGGAAAGGTTACGTGCTTAATCTAATAGAAATCATGCTTTGGTACTATTTGGTACTCTTTTTTGGATCTACCAATTAGAGTTTGAACAAAAATATTTTGGAAAGCAAGAGGAAAATAGTTCAACTCGATCAGAATTCTTAAATTCGGTAGTACCAATTTTTCAAATATGATAAAATGCCTGAACGATAGAGCCTCTGGAAATCGACAGGAAGAAGAAATCCAGGAAAAACTTGGGAGGGGCTGGCAACTGGTGAATTAAAGACGTGATGAGCCGCTGTAAGGGAGACGGACCCGGATCGTCTCCGAATCAGCTTGGAACTTGACGATGATCAATCCCCGTTAACGTCAAGACTAAATTCTTTGAGAAGGGTTGCCATCCGGGGAGAAAACCGGATATCGGCATAAGTCATTAGCAGAAAGCTTAAAAGCAGTAGATTATACTTAAGAATGGATCGAATCCGGTCCCTGTTCCGGCTGCGAATTGCCTCCAGCGCTCTGACATAACCGGCGAAAAGACGGGAGATCTCCTTTTCCGGGAATTGCCCAAAAGAGCGATCAAGGCCTTCGCTATCCAGTTCATATTGAGCGTTCATCCTGTCCAGTACCGGATTTTTGAGGCTGGCGATAATTAATCTCCTGAATATTCTGTCACTTTTGACAAAACCAACGTGATCCCTACCGATTACTGCCTGACTAAGATCAACGATGGTTTTTTCCAACTCCTGCAAATCCTCTTCATTCAGTTCTTCAGCAGCCAGAGAGGCCACTTCCGGAAAAAACAGATAACAGGCTTCGAGTTGAGCCGCCAGGTCAGTTACGGGATTAGGAGTCAGGAGCATTTCCGGATTGAGGTTTCTGTCCGGAACAGCTCGCAAATAGCAACCACTGCCGGCTCTTACCTCAACATAACCTTTGTTTTCCAGCATGCGGATAACCTCACGCAGGGTATTACGACTGACACCGAACGCTTCCGCCATTTTTCGTTCGGATGGCAGATTCTTGCCCGGTTGCAGGCGTTTCTCCCGGATATAACTCAGGAGCTGATTGATAACTTGAGATTTACGATCCATTCTAAGCCGGAAAGGTGAAGTGAATCCTATTTGGTAGTACCGATTTTAGGTGAACTTTTACTCTTACTCCTATTTCACAAAAAAGACAACCGTGATCATGCACTCTTCATCGCATTCCTTCACCATACTTTCAAGTTATCCGGGTGACTGAGCGGAAATCCGGTATCCGTTTGCGTTAAATAACCTCATAACTCCGCACCGGCTTTGGATACTTCAAACTGAATCCATTAAACGAATCAAGACTTTGCCCGTCTTTACCAGTCTGAAACGCTTGTTTTTATTTGGAATTCTGCCAGATAGCTGAGATTTCCCGAAAGAGGGGGAAAACCGGTTCATAACTGCGGGAGTTGTCTTCCGTAAAAACCGATTTTTTCTGTGAACAGAATATTAACACGGTCCTGAGGACATCCTCGCTATAGATAGGCTTGGCGTAGTAGGACATGACCTTCCTGGGAATGAACAACGCCCAGTCGATGGGTTTGATACTCCTTAAAGTGTTTTCCACAATTATGAAGTCAAGCTTGAATTTGACGATATTCTCCGCAATGGTCCCCTCGTAGGGATATTCCTGTCCGATTCGCAGGGATTCAAAGGAGGGGCCGACTCCATAGGTGATCACTTTTCCTTCCTTGATATAGATATCCGAATAGAGAATGGAATCCGCCAAGTTCTGATCGGGCTGGTTTTTCAGGATTACATTGAGGCATTCCATAATGTCTCCCTGGCGGGCGGAAAGTCTTAGCATCTCCAGCAGCTCGTCGTTTTCCAACAGCCCTTTTCCGGCGGATGGATCCTGATAACCGGAAAAAGAGACATCCTCGGTGGTTTCGGGTTGGATAGATATCCAGAGAAGGTTTTTCCCCTCTTTGGCGACAGTCCGTATAGCAGTTTCAGCAACGAAGATCCTCCCGCTGTTGTCTCTGAATTCCAACTCTCCGTTCCACTGGTGATGAAAAATAATCTCCTCGTAAATGCGATCAATACTCTGGTTTCTGTTTTCCCCCAAAAAATCACGAATTGTCAGATGGTCGAGAGCCTCTGGATCGATACCAAAAGATTCCTGAAAAGCGCGATTCATGGCATAGATCTTTTTGCTGGAAAAACTGAACAGAACCACAGGATTGTCAAAGAGAGCTATTTTCTCTCCGATGCTTGTCCCTCTCTTGTCCAAAACCCGAATCAGGTCCAGCATGTCAGAGATATCCACGATATAACCGGAATAGAAGGTCGGTCTGTACGGATCGGGAGCTCCCGTGATTCTCAGCCACTTCAGGGTGCCATCATTGAGCTTGATCCGAAAAACCGTATCCGCCCTTTGTCGTTCGCTGACGGATTTCATGAAGGTATCAAACAGCTTCAGATCCTCTTCGAGAATAACCTCTTTCCTGAAGTTGAGGTTTTGCAGCAGCAGGTTGGATTTCCTGCCCAGACCGGCGATTTCGTAATGGTTAAGAAACTCTATCCGGTTTTTTACCACTTCGATTCGCCAGAAGAGTGCCGGAATCGCATTGATACACCCCCGCAGATCGGCATAGCTATATCGGCTCTTTGATTGATACGGGTCTTCGGCTTCTATAAGATCCACCATTACTCACTCCGGGAAATATTAGCGGTCAGTCTGTTGTTCTTTACCGGTAATCACCTCCAAGCTCCGGTTTTTGTAGAACCGCTTCCACATTTACTTAACACAGAAAGTTTCTCCGGCATATCTGTTGCGAATCCCCTATCTCAAATTAAAGGACCCACACTGTACACATCCTATCTTATGATCAGTTGCAACAGACAACCTGCAGGGCATACGAGCTTCGGATATTCGAAGATCGTATCAACCCAATGATTTGGAGACAAGTCTGTTTTTCCGACTGAGAAGTTCAACCAGCTTAGCTAATTTCCAAACTTGTCGTCATTAGATTCGCCATTACATGGTTCTTGCTATAAATAGCCGGGATCGAAAAGTGCGGCTCGATATGCCAAGTGAATGATATGCCTCAAATCAAAAACCCGCATTTACCTAAAAACGAGCTTTTTTTAGCTGTAGGGGGCTTTTATATCAGTTTCTCCAGTGTATTTTTCAAAGTGTTCGAAGTGCCCCCAACGGTTTCTGCGTTTTACCGGGTGTTTTTTGGTTGGACCGGATTGATCATCGTTCTGACAGCCATCTATCTCTCAACTTTCAGATCTCCCAGGAATGAAAATCCGGAGCCTAACCGTACCTGAACCGAATCGGCGAACGTATTCGGATAAAAATCTCTCCAAAAACAAACAGTATCGTGCCAAAGCAGACACGTTACCATGTTATACGCTTTATCCGGGGTCTTGGTTCTATTTCGCAGAATTGCGCATTTCAAGGTGATGAATCCGGATAAAACGGGCCGTGATCACAAATCTGATGGAAAGAGTAATTGATATCTTTATTATTTCAGCAGGCTGCCTTTTTTGTTATCTTTTTCAATCGTTTTTCCTGTTGAGTAAAAAAATCAATCATTTTCGATTATTTGGCGGAGGAGGTTTGGATAATTCACTCATTTTTACTCATTTTTTTCATTGTGCAGTTGTTTACTTGAGTTTTTATTTTCTTAGTTTATTGATTTTTCTATGTTTTCAATTCATGGCACACTTTTGGCTGTAGAAGAATCAACTTTGAATCGACTATTGCAGAGAACCTTCTCGGAGGACAACCATGAGAAAATCAATAAGGATAGCAAGACGTCACAGAAGAGGTTCGGTTTCCTTCAATCCGGATCGTCAGTTTGTTTCAAATGCCGTTGAAGAATTTTTAAAACAGGGTGGGAAAATTGAACAATTGAAGCCCGATGAGCGCAGTTTCAGGCAAACCATGTCACGACATGAAGGTAGCCTGGATGCCGATGAGTTTTTACTGGAATGATAAACCTCTTTTATACGATTGGTCACAAAAAGATGAAACCAAAAAAGTCCCCGGGCAGGCGCCGAAAAAGACGCCATTTGTCCTTTGATCCAAATAGTGAGTTCATCGCCCAGGCGGTAGAAGAATACCTGAAAGGCGGCGGAAAAATCACCCAATTGGGGTCATCCAAACCTGCCAAAAACCAGGAAAACTGGATTGCCATTGATGATAATCTGGAAGCTGACGAGTTTTTAAAGGAGGTTTGACCCGGTTACAAACGGGAAACCGCTTTTTCGATTCTTTGCAACGCCTGCTCAAGTATCGATCTGGGGCAGGCTATATTTATTCTCTCAAATCCCTCACCGCCGGGACCGAACGCTATTCCATGATCCAATCCCACTTTCGCTTCGCTGTTCATAAACGTTTCCAGTTCCGCAGCATTCATTCCCAAATCGCGACAATCCAGCCAGACCAGATAGGTGCCTTCGGGTTTGATCACCTTGATACGGGGAATCTTTTGCTGAAAGTAATCCACCAGAAAATCAAGATTACCCTGCAGATAAACTAACAATTGATCCAGCCAGACATCGCCATTCCTGAATGCGGCTTCCATGGCTACCAGGCCGAAAATATTCACCGAGGGTAGAAATCCCTTGCGAATGGCAGAAAACCGCGACCTGAGACTCCGATTGGGAATGATCAACACCGAGGCTTCAAGTCCCGCAAGATTGAATGTTTTGCTGGGAGCAATGCAGGTAATGGAATTCTGGGCAAATTCTTCGGACAATTTGGCAAATGGAATATGTTCCTGACCTTTGAACAGCAATTCGCAATGAATCTCATCAGAGATCATAATCGCCCCGTTGCCGATGATGATTTCTCCCATCCTCACCAACTCTTCTTTTGTCCACACCCTGCCTACCGGATTATGGGGATTGCAGAGAATCATAGCCCGCACTCTTTGTGCCAATGGTGTCATCCTCACCCTGGGTCTAAACAACGTTTTTAAATGATCAAAATCGATCCGGTATTTACCCCCTTTTAATTGCAGGGGGTTATTCAAGACCTGGCATCCATTGTCTTCAATGGCGGACCAGAAAGGATAATAAACCGGATCCTGATGAATAACGGAATCTCCGGGAGCTGTAAGCGAACGGATAATACTGTACAGGGCAGGAACAACCCCCGGCGTAAAGACGATCCATTCAGGTTTGACCTCCCAATTGTAATTCTTTTTCATCCTCTCCGTCACTGCCGCAAGGGTAGAAGCAGGCTCGGGAAGAGAATATCCGTATATTTCGTGCTCGGTGCGCTTTCTTAAAGCTTCAGTAATGGGCCTGGCAATTGGAAAATCCATATCCGCCACCCACATGGGAATTACCTCCTCGGATCCGAAAAGGAAACTTGCCGCATCCCATTTGGCGCAATCAGTGTTTTTTCTGGGTATCACCTTGTCAAAATCATAGCTTTCCATCACAACTCCATTTATCAGTTCTATTGAGACGAACCGGCTTTATGAGTGAGTGGTTTCTACTGTTTCAAAAAGCCTTAAGCCGGTTTTTTGTTACTACAGCCTGGATCAGCTGCCTAACCTATTGGGTGAGATGCCTGTAGAGTAGCGGAATTGTTTGATTGTGATTGCCCCTGATATCATAGGTCCGGCAACCCAGTTTTTTAGGCCATTCCAATAGGCGGGTTCGGGGACGATACATGTCGATAAAGTCGAAATTCGCCACACTGAAGTTCCCGGAATCGTAGCCAAGATTTCTGGCAATGGTCAGTGCTTTTAGAAAGGCTTCGGGAAGATTGACCGCAGAGCCGATGTTAAGAAGCACCCCTTCTCTTAATCTGGAGACACTCTCTGTCAACAGTTTGAAATCCTGAAAGGATGTAGCCCCCATGGCCGCCCCGTTGCAGGTCGGATGTTGATGTATAATATCACCGCCAACTGCGATATGCACTGTTACCGGTATTTGCAATCGATACGCATGGTAAAAAAGGCTTTGATCCTTGTAAGGAAGGTCGAGTTCCCCGATTTTTCGACCAACCGATTCCCCATATCCCTCACCTTTCTCATACCCTTCGTTAATCGCCTGGTTCAGCAGATTACCGGTTTCTTCAACCATACCGAAAGTACCGTCTTCCAATCCTCGCTCCACATCTTCCGAGGTTTCACCGATCAGCGCGATTTCAAAGTCATGAATCGAGACAGCACCATTGACCGCCAGATGATTGATATAGCCCCGCTTCATCAGATCGACCAAAATCGCGGAACAGCCAACTTTCACCACAGCCCCACCCAGCATAACAATAGAGAGGCGTTTGTTTTTTTCGGCTGCAATCATGGAACGGGCAATCGCTTCAACCGAGCTGTCTTCAAAATCGACGGTATGCCCCGGTGAAATCATCTGCTCCAGAGTAAATTTGTTCCGTCGCTCTTTGATGGGATAAGTCTTAATGGCTGAAAAATCGATCATTGGGAATTCTCCATCGACAGTTTCATTAGTGAGGTTTCAGTCCAATATCATGGAGGTATCAGAGCTGTTGAGTATCATAGGATCAGTTCTTCAGGTCAATTTAAAAACAATTTCACTTGTGACAGCATCTACCTGTCACTTTTTATTATGAGTTAACTTTATTTGCCTGTCCAACTGCAAAATCCGACAGAAAAACCTTAAATCCCCATGGAGTGAACTCATCCGAAGATTATAATCGTGGAATTTGTCTCCTGTTAGAGCATTCTGAAGAAAAAGCTCCCGGTTGCACCCATATTTTAGTAGTCCCCCCGGCACGTGCTGCAAAGATAAGGGAAGAAATACGCGGGTTCACTCCCTTGACGCAGACCGGGGACAGGGATATGATTATCACTTGTTCGGACCAAGAATGGAGTGATTTGATATATCTTTTCAGAAGCAAGACCCTATCGACCAAGGAATCCCATGAGCAAACTAAGAGTAGGTGTTATCGGTGCAACCGGAATGGTTGGGCAGAATTATATCAGGCTGCTGGACAATCACCCCTGGTTTGAGGTGGTTTATACGGCCGCTTCGACAAAATCTGCCGGTAAAACCTATCAGGAGGCAGTTGCGGGAAGATGGTTGATGGAGGAGTCGATTCCGGCCCATCTGAAAAATGTCAGGGTGGAGGATGCCACCAACGTCAAGGCTGCAGGGGAGCAGTGTGACTTGATCTTCTCAGCGATTGAAACCGACAAGAAGACTGTCAGGGAGCTGGAGGATCTCTACGCTTCCAGCGGCATACCTGTTGTTTCCAATAACTCAGCGCACCGGCATACCAGTGATGTACCCATGGTGATTGCGGAGGTCAATCCTCATCACCTGGATATCATTGAGGCGCAACGAAAGCGATTTGGAAACAACAAGGGCTTTATAGTGGTCAAACCGAACTGCAGTGTCCAAAGCTACATGACTCCAGTGTATGCCTTGATCAAAGCGGGTTTTCCTGTCAGCAAAATGATCATCAGCACCATGCAGGCTGTCTCCGGCGCAGGATACCCCGGTGTCGCTTCACTCGACATTGTGGATAATGTGGTCCCTTATATCGGGGGTGAAGAGGAGAAATCGGAGATTGAACCCTTGAAGATTCTGGGCAGTATTGAAAACGGTGCCTTCAAAAATTACGATCAAATCAGGATATCCGCGCACTGCAACAGAGTTCCGGTGATCGATGGGCATCTGGCTTGTGTTAGTATCGAGTTCGAGGATGCCAAACCATCTGTCGAAGAGACCATTGAAATCTGGGAGGGATTCTCGGCATTACCCCAGGAACTGGATCTGCCATTTGCGCCTTTACAACCGATTATCTATAAAAAGGAACAAAACAGGCCCCAGACGAGAAAAGACCGGAATCTCGATAAGGCCATGGCAGTTTCGGTCGGTCGGTTGAGGGACTGCAACGTATTTGATTACAGATTTGTCGGACTTTCTCACAACACTGTGAGGGGAGCGGCAGGAGGCGGGATTCTGAGCGCTGAGCTTGCCAAGGCCAAAGGGTATTTGGATTGACGACACAAAAAAAGCGGTAAGCCGACCAGATCGACTTACCGCTCTTTCATTTCTTACTCTCCTTGTTTTCTGGCTTAAATATGCCCTGACAGTCTATTCACCCGCCGTAACCTTACATTGAACCCGGACTGCCTGGAGGCCTTTCTCGCTTTCCTCAATATCGAAAACAACTTCTGCCGAGTTTTCCAGGGTACGAAAGCCGTTACCCTCGATTGCAGTATAGTGCACAAAGACATCACCGTGCCCGGCAGACTCGATAAATCCATAGCCTTTTTTTGCATTAAACCATTTTACCCGACCTTCGGCCATCTTACCATACTCCTCAAAGTTTATTATTCGTGTAGGAATGCTGCTTTGAAATCCTGCTTTAAACCCTTTCAGCACTAAACGAATGGTCGTTCGCAAATGGTTTCAAAATACCACACCCACCTGCCCAAAAATTACGAAAACCGAGCGGTTTTCAAAAGCAAGTTATTTTTACAAGCTTAAAAAGGAAATTGCAAGTCTAATTTCCTAAATTTTCTGGTTTTTTAAGGAACACACAGCAGGTGAAAATCCACCCGATCAAATCCGGATTAATGTCGTTTTGGATAGCCGGTAATATCGCGGATTTCCTCATATAATGGCTGCAGACGTTTATACAGTTTTAAATAGACCCTCTTATACAAACCATCATAAATCTCCCGGTGTTCTTCCCTTGGATTAAAAACCTTTCCCACCCGGGTCATCTCCTTGATGGCGGAATCAAAACCGGAATGCAGTCCCAGCCCCACCGCTGCATCGATTGCTGCTCCCAAACCGGATGTTTCATAAATGTGAGGTCTGATAGCGGGCATTCCGAAAATATCGGCAGTCAGTTGCATGGCCGCTTCGCTTTGCGATCCACCGCCGGCCACAATCAGGCGATCGATGGATATCCGGCTGCGTTTTTCGATTCTCTCCTTTCCTTCCCGCAGTCCATAGGCCAGCCCCTCAAGAATGGAACGGTAGATATGTGCCCGAGTGTGTAAATCACCAAATCCGATAATGGCACCCTTGGCTTCCGGCATCCTCAATCCGGGAGACCAATAGGGCTGAAGAGTCAATCCCATGGAGCCGGGAGGTACGGCATTGACCAGGTCATCAAACAGTTTTTCCGGTTCTATTCCCTTTTCATCGGCTATCTGCTGCTCACGCAGGGCGAATTGTTTTTTAAACCAGCTCACCATCCAATACCCGCGATAAATCATATACTCGGTACAATAAGCGTCAGGAACAGGTGCCGGATACGGTGGAATGATGGGTACCGGTTCGACGTATTTTGAGCTGATAGTGTTGATGGTGGCCGTGGTGCCATAACTCAGACACCCAACATTGGGATCCAGGCAACCGGCACCCAAAACTTCGCACGCTTTGTCGGTAGCAGCGGCGACAACCGGCAATCCTTCCGGTATCCCGGTCGCGAGGGAAGCCTCTTTGGTGATTTTCCCCAAAATCCCCCCCGGTGGAACCAGTTCCGGCAGCATTTCTCGTGTGATGGGAGAAACCTTCCATTTCCAATCCTTGTCTCTGCACCATTGCAAGCGTTTATAATCAAAAGGGATGTAACCCACCTGGGAGCCGACTGAATCCCTGTATTCACCCGTCAGCCTGAAGATATGATAGCCGGACAGCATCAGGAATTTGTCCGTCTTTTCCCAGATTTCGGGCTGATGGGTGGAAATCCAGTTCGCCTCTGCTTCAGCCTGGAGATAGCGAACTGTTTGGTCCACCCTGGCGAGCTTGAACAGCACTCCCATTATTCCGCCAATGGGTTGAATCCCTTCGGTTCGTCTCTGGTCCAACCAACTGAAAAACGGGCGCAGCGGTTTTCCGTTTTTATCCATGCAGATAACACAACTCCTCTGGGTGGTAACCGCCACTCCTGCCAATGCCTCTTTCTTGATTTCGGTATTCTCCCAGAGATTATGACAAGCCAGGCAGAGATTCTCCCAGAAAACCTCGGCGTGCTGTTCCGCCCAACCGGGATGTTCGGAGAAATAAGGTTCAATGTGGACCTGTGATTTGGCTTCCAGGTTGCCTTGTAGATCAAATAACAAAGCCCGAATACTCTGAGTCCCATTGTCAATGGATAGTACGTATTGTTTCCCGCTCATGGTTAGTCCGGTGAAAAGGATTCTAGTTTGAGTTCCCGATTCAGGACGACGGTGTCCAGCCCTCCCGAAGCAGAAAAATTTAGGAAAACTTAATACACTCCATGCGGGAAATGCAACCGCTTTTCGCTTTGGAATACCAATTACAGTCCTAAAAACCGATCTATCTCCTTCCTTCAGGGTAAAAACAAACATCCAGAAAAAAAACAACTTGTCATTTCGTGAACGAGTGTCATAAAATGAATATGTGTTGCCAATCTGAAAAGGAAAATTTATGGGTGTCAAGGAACGAAAAGAGCGCGAATTCAAACGCAGGGAAGAGGAGATACTGAAAACGGCGTATCGTTTTCTGCGCAAGATGGAACCGGGACAGATGACGATGGAGCAAATAGCCGAAAAAGCGGAAATCGGTCGGGGAACCATCTACAAGCATTTCAAGAGCAAGGACGAGATATATGCACGCTTGATTTATCTCAGACGTGAGAAGTTCATTGCCAGGCTGGAAAAAATCGAAGAAGAGGGAATCGAGAGAATTCCCAGGCTGTTGCGGGTTTACCTGGAACATTGCCTGGAGGACAAGGAGGCCTATGCAGTTCACAAACGCTGTGATGCCCATTGTGTCCGTGACAATCTCAGTAATGAGGTTCGGGATTCGCTTCACAAGCAGCAGGAGAAAAAAATGGAACTGGTGAAACGAATCCTGGTCAAGGCCCTGGGAAAGGAGATTAGTGATTCGGAAGATTTGATCTATTACACTTGCGCACTATGGGGAATGCAGCGGGGAGCCATTGATGCTCTTCTGGAAAATCGGTTTGAAGGTGTTGAGCTGGAAGAGAAAAAATATTTCCGGATTGTAGAACAGACATTTTACGGGGGGCTCCCCATGATCTTTCATCAAACATAAGAGGCTGATATGGCTGATACTAAAAAAGATTTTCAACCCGACTGGTACGAAGAAGCACCCAAACCGGGAAGTTATCGATCCATTTTCAAGTGGGGAGATCCCCTTGGATTCAAGCATCCCAATTTACGCCTCTATCGGATGATGAAAAGTGTTTTCAATCTCACTGATGAGGATTTTAAAAAACCGGAAAAGGAGGGACATGAACAGGTTGCTGTTGACCGTCCGTCGGAAATGTCTTCCGAAAGGATCGATGCTATTGTCGAGATAGTCGGTGAAGAGAACGTTCAGACCGATGATTTTTCCCGGGTCAGGTACTCCAACGGTCAAACAGCCGAAGAGGCTATCCGCTTGAGAAATGGCATCAATGGTCCCCTGTCCGACCTGGTGGTTCATCCCAGGAACAAGGAAGAGGTCGGTAAAATCGTAGCCTATTGTAACAAGGAGCAGATTCCAATCTACATATATGGCGGGGGTTCCTCGGTTAACCTTGGTTTTCAGCCGGTCCGGGCTGGGATCACCCTGGTGATGCAGACACATATGAACAAAATCATCAGGCTTAATGAGGTGAACCAAACCGTGACTGTACAACCTGGTATGCTGGGGCCGGCATATGAAGCGTCTCTCAATGATGCTCCAAAGCTATTCAATGCAAAAAGGGCATACACGGGAGGCCACTTTCCCCAGTCATTCGAATACTCTTCCGTCGGGGGTTGGGTGGTAACCCTGGGATCGGGACAGCAATCTTCCTATTATGGCGATGCCTACGATATCGTCATCAGCCAGGAGTACATCACCCCGGTCGGAGAGTTTGTAACCCTTGATTATCCGGCAACGGCGACCGGTCCCAAGGTAAATGACCTGATGAAAGGCAGTGAAGGAACCCTGGGAATTCTGGTTGAACTGACCATGAAAATCTTTCGCTATCAGCCGGAAAACCGGTTCAATTTTGCTTTTATATTCCCTGATTGGGATGCCGCAGTAGATGCCAGCCGCAGAGTTTGCCAGGGAGAGTTCGGTATGCCTTCGGTGTTCAGAATCTCCGATCCCGAAGAGACAGAAGTTGGTTTAAAATTGTACGGCGTGGAAGGGACTATCCTGGATAAAATCATCCAACTCAGGGGCTACAAACCGATGCAGCGCTGCCTTTGTATCGGCCATACTGAGGGTGAGCGGAGATTCTCGCGTCATGTTAAAAAGAAAATCAAACAGATCTGCAAACAGGCCGGCGGCATGTACATTACCGGGTACCCGGTAAACAACTGGAAGCATGGTCGCTTCCGCGATCCATACCTGCGGGAGGATCTCCAGGATTTTGGCATTACCACCGACACCCTGGAGACTTCCGTTACCTGGGAAAACCTGCACCAGGTTCACCAGGGTGTGAGGGAGTATGTCAAAAGCAGACCCGGAACCATCTGTATGACCCATGCTTCTCACTTCTACCCCCAGGGCACTAACCTCTATTTTATTTTTATCGCTAAATTCAGGGATATCAATGAGTACAAATCCTTTCAGGAAGGAATCCTGGACAAAATTCAGGAATTTGGAGGTTCCCTCAGCCATCATCACGGGGTTGGAAAAATGATCGGTCCTCGTATGGAGAGTCATATTGGCAAGACACAGATGGACCTTTTACGAGCAGTCAAAAAGCACCTGGATCCCAACAACATTATGAATCCGGGAGGACAACTCGGTTTTGACGACAGCAAACAATAACATCAGGATATAACAAGATGGAACAGTCATCGAGAGAAGAACTGCTGGAGAAGGCATTAGACACACATTGGGATGTGATCGTTGTCGGAGGAGGGATCACCGGAGCCGGCATTCTCAGGGAGGCGGTTCGCAGGGGACTAAAGGCTTTGGTTCTGGAGAAGAAGGATTTTGCCTGGGGAACTTCAAGCCGATCCAGTAAAATGGTTCACGGGGGATTGCGATACCTGAAAGAGGGCAATATTGCCTTAACCCGCGAATCGGTGCATGAACGGGAGAATCTGGTAGCCGAACTCCCGGGGCTGGTAACGTTGAAGCGGTTTGTAATTCCCAAGTATCGAAACAAACTACTGAGCGGCCTGATGATGCACGCAGGCCTGATCATTTATGATCTGCTTTCCGGAAAATGGAGAAAACATCTCTTTTCTGTGTCAGAGATGAAAAAACAGGCCCCCCATGTGGCAAAAAAAGGTCTGCGGGGAGGATACATCATGAATGATGCAGTGACCGATGATGCGAGATTGGTATACAGGGTTCTCACTGAAGCCCGGGCAGAAGGGGGCATGGCTTTGAACTACTGCAGGGTTGATAGTTTATTAAAAGATGGGCAACGGGTTTCAGGATTAATGTTCGTCGATGAGGTCAATGGCAATGAATATTCCCTCAAAACCAAATTGGTAATTAATGCTACAGGCGCCTGGGCTGATCAGCTTCGCAACCAGGTCATAAAAATCAACAAGCAGAAAATCAGACCCCTGCGTGGAAGTCACCTGATCTTTTCTGCCGACCGGTTGCCGCTGGTGGACAATATCTCCTTCATGCATCCCGAAGATGGCAGACCGGTGATGGCTTTAACCTGGGAGGGAAGAGTCATTATGGGTACAACGGATAAGGATCACCCACATGAGATGGATGAGGAAGCATCTATCAGTTCCGAAGAGGTGCGATACCTCCTGGCCGGAATTAACTACCAGTTCCCCGATCTGAACCTGACCGCTGCAGATATCATCTCCACCCAGGCCGGGATCAGACCTGTTATCGATACCGGCAAGGCCGATCCATCCGCAGAATCAAGAGATCACCTGGTCTGGAATGAAGATGGTCTCCTGACCGTCACCGGCGGAAAACTGACAACCTTCCGGATCATTGCCCTGGATACCCTGAAAGCAGCACAAGCTGTTCTTGGACCGTTGCCCGAAATAAAGAAAAAGCGCAAAATCTTTATTCATACCGAAAAATTGCCTTCGGACGGTGTGACAGGAGTTGAAGCGGAAACGGAATCACGCCTGTGGGGAAGATATGGCTACTTGGCCCCGGTGTTGGTTCAACAGGCGGAAGCCGGAGAATTGGAGAAAGTCAACGATACCTACACCCTCTGGGCCGAACTACGTTGGGCGGCAAAGCGGGAGATGGTAGTACATCTCGATGACCTGCTGTTACGCCGGACCCGTATCGGTCTCCTGATTGGAGAAGGAGGAAAATCGTTTCTCCCTCAAATCAAAAAGATCTGCCAGTCGGTTTTGGATTGGGATGATCGTAAATGGAATGACGAAGAAACACGTTATCTCAAGATCTGGAAACAGCATTACAGCATTCCGCAATAACAAAATCGGGCCCTGCCAATAGCAATATGCCATGAAATCGCTGAAATACTGTCTTTCATGGCATCCCCTCGCTACAAACCCCAAAATCAGCCTTGACATTATACCCCGTTAAGTCTAAAAATCAAGTAAGAAGTCCATCAATTGATGGAATCATATAATGGAAAATCCCTGTCAATCCGGGTCTCTCAATAGTTTTTTGTGGGAATGCCCCGGGTTTGATTATCTGTAGCAGCCGTCTGTTACAGGTCATTTTTAATTATCCGGACTCATCAACGAAATTATTTTTTAAGAACAAAAGTATGCCGACACCGTTGGAAAAAGCAAGAAAAGATCCCGGATCGATGAAGGCCAGGATTCTGTCATCAGCACGGGACCTTTTTGCCGAATATGGCTTCCATGGTGTTACCACCCGCATGATCGCCAAGGATGTGGGTATCGATATATCCACGCTCCATTATCATTGGGGGGACAAGGAGAACCTGTTCGAGGCGGTGGTTGAGGATCTCAACGATGGAATCGAAATGAAGCTGAAGGAGATTGAGAAAATCGTCCGGGGGAAATCATTGGCCTATCGACTTGAGGTGGCGATTGATGTTATGTGCGATTACCTTTTCACACAACCTTCAGTTGCCAAGCTGGTTATGTTCAGCCATTTCATGAAAACCCGCACCCCGGGTGAACTGAACCAACGGCTTTTTGAACAGATTTCCAATATCGCCATTGCCATGGGATTGGCACCCAGCAAAAACGGTATTTCCACAACAGCCAATGCCAGGGTGTTGGCTGTGTCCAATGCCATCTACAGCTTTACCGCCGGAAAGGACTTCATGCGCAGTATTCTCAAAATCAATGAGAAGGACTACGACCAGGTCATTCGGGAGACCTTGAAATTCATCCTGATTCCCGCTTTTACCCGTGATGACGAGTCCTGATTTTTGCTGTTTGCCTTCAAGGAACCTGCAAGACTTCTCCCGGCAGATTAAATCATCTCCTGCACCCTGCACCTTCTTTCAACAGAGTCACAGCCACTCTCGGGCTGATAGGCCCTCATTTTTTCTCCGGTGGCACTGCGCCCGTGAGCCGATATTTCGGTTGGACATAGCCATCCGTTTTTCATACAATCCTTAAACGAATTTCCCCCCGGATTCCGGACTAGCGTCGAAGCAAAACGCCGGGGAAAAATGGAAAATTGAAACCCTGTTTTTCTGAATTGATATTAAAAATTTTTAATATCAATTCAATTTTTTTTGAAAATACTCGATAAATCCTAACCCATGTCAAAGCTATATTTTTATTACTCTTCCATGAATGCCGGTAAAACCACGTCGCTGCTGCAATCCAGCTACAACTACAAAGAGCGGGGAATGAACACGTTATTGTTTACAGCCGCAATAGATGACCGGTACGAAGTGGGAAAAATTACGTCGAGAATCGGGCTATCCAGCGATGCTTCAACCTTCAAGAATGGTGACAATCTATTGCTGGAAACCCGGAAGGTGCTGGAGGAGAAACCCATTCATTGCGTGCTTGTGGATGAAGCACAATTTCTGACCAAAGACCAGGTATTTCAATTGACTGAAGTGACGGATCAGTTAAAAATACCGGTTTTGGCCTTCGGTCTGAGAACAGATTTCCTGGGAAATCTCTTCGAAGGAAGCAGGTACCTGCTGGCCTGGGCTGATGAGCTAAAGGAGTTGAAGACCATTTGTCATTGCGGAAAAAAAGCCACCATGGTGGTTCGTATGGATGAAAACAACAAGGCAGTACGTGAAGGCTCACAAATCGTGATAGGCGGAAACGACCGCTATATTTCCATGTGTCGCAAGCATTTCAAGGAACACGTTATATATTAACCATCCAATTCGAAAAATCGCTTTTATAATTGACTTTTTAAGCTGGTCCGGTATCTTTTTTCCTTAGTTATTAATCTTTTGATCCGGTTGGTTTCGGTTCCTTTCCGGTAGGTCGTTGGCTCAAGTTTTGGGAATCAGAACCATCAAATCAGCGGTCTGCCGCTGGAATCTTGCAAAAGAGTAGTTCGATAATTTTTCAATGGAGAAAAAATGAAAAGAGTAATTGTTTTGATAGCCGCGTTAATGATGGTTTCAGCTTATGCAATGGCAGAAATCAAGGTTGGGATAGTCTTTGATGCCGGTGGAAAAAACGATCGTAGCTTTAACCAGTCAGCATGGGAAGGTGCTGTTAAGGCAAGGGATGAACTGGGAATTACATTGAAAGATGTTGAGCCTGGCGATAGCAGCGCTGTTGAGGAAGCCATGAGAGCTTTCGCCGCAGAAGGTTATGACATTATCTTCGGAATCGGTTTTGCCAATGCCACAGCCATCAAAAATGTTGCAACCGAATATCCCGACATCAAATTTGCCATTGTGGACTCCTTTGTTGATCTCCCCAATGTTGCATCCCTTCAGTTTAAAGAGCATGAAGGGTCCTATCTGGTAGGAATGATCGCCGCAATGAGAGCCCGTGCAGTTGACGGAAAGAGAACCGTGGGTTTCATCGGTGGTATGGAAATCCCGCTGATCCACAAGTTTGAAGTCGGCTACCGCGAAGGTGCCCGCAGGATTTATCCCGACATTGAAGTGATTGTCAACTATGTTGGTAACACCCCCACTGCCTGGAATGATCCTGCAAAAGCCAAGGAAATTGCCAATGCCCAGATGGGTAAAGGTGCTTCCGTAATTTATGCTGCTGCCGGCGGTTCCGGAAACGGTCTTTTCGATGCCTTGAAAGAAGTAAACGGAAGAGGCCCCTGTATGCCTCAGTTCAAGAACAAGCAACGAACCGACTCCTGCGTATATGGTATCGGTGTTGACTCCAACCAGAATTACATCGTTCCCGGCCAGATTGTTACCTCTATGCTGAAGCGAGTTGACGTTTCCGTTTATGAGACCATCAAAAGGGTCAAGGATGGAACTTTCTCAGGCGGAGAACTTATTTTCGGTTTGAACAACGATGGCGTAGGATACGCAATGGATGAGTACAACAAGCCTCTCGTCAGTCGTAATATGCTGAAGTTTGTTGAAATGTTCAAGAAAGATATCATCAACGGGAAAATCAAGGTTCCATCGACAAGATAATCGATCACCAAGTGCCCTGATCATCTCAAATCGATATCGCTCGATGAGGCACAGCTTTGAGTATCGATCATTCTGATTAGAGTTCGAGAGACAAAGGCGGTTGGGGCTAAACCGCCTTTGTCAGTTTGGATGAGAGAAGTCCAAAACCCAATCTCATCATTATATGAGATTCACAAATGCAGTAGCAGTTAAATTGATTATCAACGTTTAATCCCTATGTCAGATTCGCCATTGCAGTTGCGGTTGTGGATCTTTCCCGAGTTTCTTCCCATCATATCAAGGAACACAAGGATTCCTATCCAGTCACAATCCGTATCTGCAAATTCCGTAATCCAGTTGAAATCCGGAGCGGGTGTAATCCAAACGGCAAAACCATTTAGAGACAACAGGCTATGAACACATCTTCGTATGCGGTACGACTCAGGTCCATCACCAAAAGATTCGGAACCGTGCTGGCCAATGATGCGGTCGACATCGACATCCAGGAGGGCACCATACATGCCATCATCGGTGAAAACGGAGCTGGGAAAACGACCATCATGGAAATCCTCTATGGGTTTTACCAGGCCAATTCCGGAGAGATCGAACTGCATGGGAAAAAAGTCGAGATAGGCAATCCCCATGATGCCATTCACAACGGAATTGGAATGGTTCATCAACATTTTATGCTGATTCCACCCATGACGGTGGCCGAAAACATCATCCTCGGTATAGAACCCACGGGTTCCGGTGGCATTCTTAAACTGAGCGAGGCTGAAGCTAAAATTGAAAAGCTATCCAATGACTACGGACTTCACATCGATCCCCTGGCAAAGGTGGAAACCTTATCCGTCGGTCTGGAACAGCGTGTGGAGATTTTGAAGGCGCTTTACCGGGACGTGGATATTTTGATTCTTGATGAGCCAACTGCAGTTCTGACCCCGTTGGAGGTAAACGAGTTTTTTCAGATCTTGAGAACGTTGAAAGAACAGGGAAAAACCATCATTCTGATTACCCATAAACTGGAAGAGGTGTTGGAGGTTTCCGATCAGATCACGGTGATGAGAAACGGAAAAAAGGTGGGTGATTTGCCAACCAGCGAAGCCACGGCAGAAATCCTGGCCAACATGATGGTGGGTCGCGAAGTTCTACTCCGGGTCACCAAGCCACATGTGGAACCCGGAGTAGAACTTCGCGACCCACCATCATGTTGGCCAGGATTTCTGCCGTGGCTTCGCTGGTTGGCAAATCACCCACCTTTTTTCCGTTTC
>JANQGX010000034.1 GCA_028282885.1 SAR324 cluster bacterium | reverse complement strand
ACTCCAGATATTTTAGTATCTTTTCAATGGGGATCATTTCAGTGATAAACGAAATAATTCTCATCTCATGCTGACATTCGGGGCAAATCAGAGGGTCTTCCTTCCAGATCTTCTTGATGCACGTGTGCCAGGACGGAACAGTCTGTATGATGTTCCTTGCTGCGCGAGAGATGAGGGTGGGCCCCTCAAAACCGGCTTGCAGAAGCAGGTCTTAAACCACCTTATGCTGCTCGGCTTAAGAGTCTGGGTAGTGAGCGATAAGGAAAAGGCACGATAAAACGTGTCAGGTGCGAATCAGAAAGGCGAACAAAAGTGAACCGCCGATGAGGTGTCGAGAGAAAGTAAACGATGTCAAAACCGGGGTGACGTGCATCGACCCGGGATCAGTTCAGGGGAAATCTGCTTACTGCCTGCGCGGCATCCGGCATAGAGGCGGCGCGATTCTGATTCAGGCTTTCGTGTGGAACCTGGGAACCAGTCGTTGCGGTGTCAAGGGAGCGATGCAAGTGGGAAAGACCCATAAGTATCTGAGTACCAATACGCAGCACTGGGGCGGACTGTCTCGTAGTAGCGATGAGTTTTCTGTAATGGAAAAGGAGCCAAGGGGACAGATTGTATCGTTTTAATCAATCAGCCAACTGACAAACAGGAGGAGCTGAATGAATAAGACAAAGTCATTTGATATTTCCAAACATCTGGTATTCTCGGCTTTCAAGAAAGTCAAGGCCAATAGGGGGTCGGCGGGAGTCGACGGCCAGGAAGTCAAGGACTTCGAAAATCGTCTGAAAGACAATCTTTACAAGATATGGAATCGGATGAGCTCGGGGACCTACTTTCCGAAGCCGGTGCTGAGGGTGGAAATACCCAAAGCCGACGGTCGAATGCGCCCTCTGGGAATACCGACGATAACGGACCGTATCGCGCAGATGACAGCGAAAATGGCTCTGGAACCCTCTCTGGAAACGGTTTTTCATACGGATTCCTATGGTTACAGGCCGGGCAAGTCTGCAGAGCAAGCGATCCGTATCACTCGCCAGAGGTGTTGGCGATTTGACTGGGTGATCGATCTGGATATCAAGGGATTCTTTGATAATCTGGATCACGACCTGTTAATGAAAGCGGTTGTCCGGCATACCCAAGAGAGGTGGATTATCCTGTATATTGAAAGGTGGCTTAAAGCACCGGTTCAATTCCAGGATGACACGCAAATCTATCCTCTCAAAGGAACACCGCAAGGAGGCGTCATCAGTCCTCTGTTGGCGAACCTCTTTCTTCATTATGCCTTTGACATGTGGATGGACAGGGAGTTTCCCTCGAATCCGTTTGCCAGATATGCAGATGATGTGGTGGTACATTGCCGAACACAAGCCGAAGCCGAACACCTGAAAGAAAAGATAACTGCCAGGATGAGGGAGTGCAATCTGGAACTCCATCCTGATAAGACCAAGATCGTCTATTGCAAGGATGACAATCGGAAAGGGAATTATCACCATACTGAGTTTGACTTTTTGGGCTTTACTTTCAGAAGCCGAACAGCCAAAAACAGGTGTGGTGTCCTTTTCAATGGTTTCAACCCTGCAGTCAGTATGAAGTCGAGGAAGGCATTTTCAAATAGATTGAAGAGCTTCAGGCTCCAGCGTCGCAGCGACCTGAACATCTTCGAGATATCCCGATTGATCAATCCGTTACTCCGAGGTTGGTTGAATTATTTCGGGTGTGTCAACGAGTCTGAGACCTATTTTATTATGAAGCAGTTCAATTCTATTCTTTACCGGTGGGGAAGAAGGAAGTATAAACGTCTTCGTGGCCGCAAAGCATTCTTCAGATGGATTAAGAGGTTAATGGGTAGATACCCTGACCTTTTCATTCATTGGAGGATCAAATGGCTTGGAGTAATGACTATACAATAAGAGCCGTATGAGGCGAGAGTCTCACGTACGGTTCTGTGAGAGGCTGAAGGGGAAGTTCCTTCGGCCTACTCGACTCTCTCCATGTCAATGAAGGAGAGTTTTTGGAACGATGCTTCGAGACATCGAGAATTCTCTCTTCAAGAGTTTTTTTGCTATTATTAAAGCTGTCTCCCTCGATCTCTATTTTAGCACGCATTCCTCTCGATTTATTCGAGTACCAGCCATAATATCTCACCATCTGAAAATTCTTCTTAGGAATATGCTGCGTAATGGCCGCGATAAACTCCTCTGCCGAATATAAGCGATTACACCTCCGAAAAATCCACAACAATGGGTAAAATTTCCAAAAAACCCACTTTTCACCAAAACTGGAATTTTCTAGAATAAATTTTAATTTTCATTTCAAAGTTTCCCATAGTTATCAATCACTTCCTCTAATAAAAATTAGAATTTTTCTCATTTTTTTCAGTTTTTCACGCAGGTGGGGGAGTCCTTTCGCCCGGGTTTTGAGGATTCTACACCCGAGGAATGGACAGAGAGCATTTCAGATGTCAATTTTAACTTTTCATCGATAACAACCTGTTGTTATCTGATCAAAAGCCTAACTCAATCGATTGATGAATTCTGAGGAATCAATATGAAAATGAAGATAGTAGTGGTTTCTTTTTTAATACAGTTAATTCCAATAACAATCTTTGCTGCTGCCAATGTTAATGATGCAAAAGTGACTGGCGTAGGGATGTATGGAACAGGACATATTTATGTCCATTTGGATAAGGAAATCCCCGAAGCAGGCTGTGCACAAGCTAGATTTGAAATAGCTGCTTTGAATGAACAAAAACAGATGTTGCTTAGCATCGCATTGACTGCTCTTGTCACCGGCAATAGGGTAATTGTTAATACAAATGGCTGCCTTTCCGGTCGGCCACTTGTAGATGATTCGGGGGCTAGTTGGTTCAATTTAGCCAATAATCCACCAGAATGACAATAAATGTACCCTATAGCAATCGCGCTCAATGGACTGCTTCCTGTAAGATATTTGGAGATTTCATTTCTATAAATAAAATCAGGATCGAATGATGTTAACTTGATACCTGCCAAGATTCATTGCGAAGCATGGGGACTAATACCCCGCCCCTTGGGGCGTTTCCGCGCTTTTCAGAATACCCCGTCCGCTTGCGGCGGGGTAGTTTATTTATAAAAACAAAAAATTAAACTTTGATTGGGGTGAATTATGAGTAGTATACTGAAGCAGATCGTAGTTATATTATTATTGTTGGGATCAGGTCTTGTAGCGACTTCCCTCGAGGCAGGATGTGGAGTTCTAGGCTGCAATGGCTTAATTGAAGAGCTCAGAGTTGACAATGATGATGTGTGGGTCAAGCTTGATGCCAATACTAGCAGTATATCAGACTGTACGATGAGCACAACAAGACCAGGGAGTTTTCTCTTAAGGCAATCTCACACCTATTTTAAGGAAGTATTTTCTCTTTTGCTGGCTTCGCATTTGGCTGGTAGAATAGTATATATAACTGCATCTTCCGGATCTAATCCTTGCAGAATAAGGGTTGCTAGACTCCGTCAGTAATATCTTTGAAAGTAATCTGTGATGGATTTCAAGAAAAAAAAAGAGATAGATCTACCTAAGGTTCAGTAATCATATCCGATCCAGCTCAAATTACACCGATTTGCCTTCCTCCCTCCTTAAACTTTGTGGGAGGGGATCAGATCTCTCATTCGACTAGTCGAGCAATATATCATTAGCGCATACAACATCAAAGCTACTGATACTATGCGTTATTATAGGATATAAAATGAAAGCAAAAGTTTTAAAGATTGGGGTTCTCTCTAAAGCAGATTACATAAAAAGAACTATTGCAATTGCTAAAGGCGAGTACAAACCCCAAAAGGGTGAGCCCAAGATCTGGTTTGATTCAGTGAAATCAATGGCCCAAGTACTAGGAAATGAAAATCAGGAGCTGCTTAGGTTAATCATTGATCACAAACCTCATTCCCTGGCGGAGTTGGAGCGGATCAGCAACAGAAAGAAGTCCAACCTTTCAAGAACACTTAAGGCGTTGGAAAGGTACGTAATTGTTGAGTTGTCGAAGGATAGATGGATGATAAGAAATCGCTTTTTGGGTGTCAAGGTGTTGAACATAAACTTTGAAGTAATCAAGGCTCCGTCTTGGATTTGAGCCTCAGAATTCAGGTTGAATCTAGGAAAAATTATAAGAACTGCAGGATAAGCATTCAAGAAATAGAGCTATTTGACGGGATTTGAACAATTTTCACCGATCTTCGAAGAACAGGTTTTCGGAAAGCTTAGCTGACGAGATCATCCATTTCCTGATGCCAACCATCATCAATTGGAGTATAGACTATCTCTTCTATAACTATCGGCGGATCTCTGGAGGTTCGGCATTGCGAGTCTCGCGCCTCATCCCATAACTCCAGATATTTTAGTATCTTTTCAATGGGGATCATTTCAGTGATAAACGAAATAATTCTCATCTCATGCTGACATTCGGGGCAAATCAGAGGGTCTT
>JANQGX010000057.1 GCA_028282885.1 SAR324 cluster bacterium | reverse complement strand
GCCTGGTAAAGTTCCACGATCATGTTATCGATGTCCTTCTGATCGCCCCCGACATTCATAATGATTTCGGGGATCACCGTATCGGTCATCAAAAGCTGCCGGTCCTGCTCCGAACGACTCGGCTGCAGGCCCTCTTCCAGAAAACCGGTCACAACGGCCTGATATTCCGTCTGCTGGTTTTCAAACTCGCGAAGTTTGCTTTCTTCCACGCCTGTAATCATACTTCCTCCGGATTTGAAGTTAGTGAATTGTTTGTACTAAAAATCGAATACCGCAAGCCCGGAGGCTTTCGGGTTAAAATCCTCCCCATTAGGATCTTCCAGAACACCTGCCGGGAAAGTGATACCGGCTCCCCTGTTATCGGGTACCGGATCTTCGACGGCTCCATAAGATTTCAACGTTTCAAACAAGGCAACAAAATCGCTTTCGGACAGCGGTTCTGTGTCGCCTTTCTCGGCAATGCCAGTCAGTGCTTTCATCGCTTCGGGAGAAAGCGTATAAACGGTTCCCCTCAAGGCCTCTTCCACAAGCCTCACTCTTTGTGCAGAAGCGTGTTTGAAAGCGTTGACCTGTTCCTGGAGAATGCCCTCCTGGATAGCCGCTTCATGGAGTCGATTCTCTAATCCTGATATCATCATTCCATGGAGTTGCCAGTCGGCACACATAGAAACGGCTTCTTCAATAGTCATCTGGCCGTCATCATCTCCTACCAATCCCATCTCACGAAATCGGTCGAAAAGATCTTGAAATTCACCGACAGACTCCTTAATGATCACATCTTTCTTTTCTTGCTTAACGAAACCAGGTTGATAGACATAATCGAAGCGTAAATGACGTTCGGCTTCAGGAGAGAAACGAGCACCGAGAAAACTGGAATCACCCTTTCCGCGCCAACTCCAATTACCAACGTCGGAGTCATGAAGTCCCAACACAGCTTTACCGGGTTTGTTACGGTTGATTGACTGCCGGTGTTCGACATCTCCGGATGTTGGATAGAACTTCAGATACATCGTTTTGTGAGATGCGGGGTTATCCGACCTTTCGACAGCTTCCAGCTCTTTGTTGCTGTTGTGCCCAAAGAAACCGACCATTACACCGTTATCAACACGTTCCTGGACAATATCGCCATTAACCAGGGCATCCACGTTGTTTGTGATGTATTTTCGGTGGTTCCCGTATTTACCCCACCCGGATTCGAAAATATTAAAAGACGCATCGATAAGTCGTAGCGGTCCTTTCTCTGTTGTTTCAGGCGGCATGTCCTATGACCTCCAAATATGGGTTCAGTGCATCTTCAAGAAAACCGACTTTCTCTTCGATATTCATATCATTGAATTTTTCGCCTTTCTCATCTGTTCGACCACTCGGATCAGGTTTGTTTTCCTTGATCATGGACACCAGTTCTTTGACAACGGGCTCATCCAGTTTGAGAAAATCGGTCATCAGGATATTAACAAGGGTTTTCCGATTAAAAATTGGCCCTTCAGCTTCCAATCCGAGCAGTAAATTGATGAAACGTTCGCCGAAGTCTAAGTTTGCCGACCGGACATCATTCGCTTCTCGCTGTTTTGCATCACTTACTGCATGGAATACTGTTTTCCAGGGCTTCTGTAGCGGGGTGTAGATCTTTCCCCAGCGCAAACGAACATGCATTTCGTACAGCCTCTCATACCCGTTTCTAAGCGCCTGTCTCAGCATAATCCCGTAAGCTGCAGCCAATATTGAGGTTCTGAGCCAGCCACCTTCTCCGAGTCCACCGGCCATCAAATCGGAAAACCCCATCAACGCCGGGTCAATCCCCAAGGTGCCGCATAGGATCTTTATATACGTCATTACATCGGCAATCCCCTCGACGTTGATATTGCCCTCTGCCTGCGAATATGCGATTTGCCCTTTCCCGTTCGCGTCATAAGGCAGAATAAGCTTTCTAGCCACCTGAACCAGTCCTTCCTTAATCGATCGGGAGTTTTCAGCATCGTCCCTAGCCTGCAACATTTCGGTTAAGGTTCGAACCATCTGCGCTGCCTCAAGGGGATCTTGGTTTGAAACCGGATAGCTGATCAGTGTTTCCCGCTGGGCAGATTTAAGCCTGGCTATAAGCAGGGCCAACAGTGCTTCTTCAACCATCTTCCAGGGACCAAAAGCCCGCTGGAAAATGGACCGACCGTAGTCCGAGGATTCGCATAAAGTCGGTGGCGGATTATCATCCAGGATATCAAAAATGTAATTGGCATCATTAGGGTTAATGCGGATCGGCTTATACCCGGTTTTCATCTTGTACCCGGGAGAGCGATACACAATAAACTGCCAAGGTTGTAATAGTGTTGGATATATTCTCGGATCCTGAAACCCATGCGACCAAACACCTGCATAGTTCCCTAATATTTCGAAAATTTTAAATGACGCCGGATGACATTCGGATCCAAGCAGCGACTTCCAAAGATCGAGCCCTTTGTTATTCGCTGTAATATACGGCCGCATACCCCAACATCCGTACTTTGCAACGTTAGTAAGGATTTTTTTGCTATTCTCTTGCTGCCACTCATGGAAAGTGTTTTTCAGGTCGACGACCACAGGGTCGTTTTCATTTGTTTTGCCTTCGATTTTGACCGAATATCCGGCTTCCTCGTTATACATCAACGAATTGTTCACATGGATCTGAAGAGCGTTCCCGCATAATGCATCCTCTTCCATTAGGTCGTATTCGGAATACTGCTGTACCCGGTCGATCGGAAGCCGTTTGACCAAGTCCTTTCCGCTCTCTTCTTCCAGAACATCGGCATACTGAGAAAGTTGCGAGAGCGCATTGGTCAGCTCCAACATTCCGGAATCGGTATGTGTGGAGGTGTCCAGTTCGCTTGTTCCCTTCCAAAGGTCGGCAAACTTGGTAATTAGGCTCTTCTTTCTCTTTTCTTCAGTCGACATTATCCCTTAAATACGGTTTCTTAAATCATTATTTAACATTGCGATATTTAAAAAGAAAAGAAAAAACCTTGGCAAAGTTCAAAAAAAGTTTGACACGGCACTGCAAAGATTATCGATGGTTGTTGCTTGGTCAATCACCTCCATCCCGCAGACGGACTCCTCAATCTTTTTTGTTCCAAAGACTATTTGATCCGACTTTATAATCATGTCGGCAATCTCTTTGTCGAATGGGATTCTCCACCCGATAGCACCGGCACCGCCGGTTCGAACATTGTTATTGTCCCATGAATCGCCGTCCATCCCATGATTCTCGACATACCAGATATACTTCTCTCCAATAACAAACCATTCACCGCCACCGTAAATATTCTGAGTATCAGCATATCGTTTCCCTTCGGGCTTATTCGTCCCTTCCGGTCTTTCTCCAGTCTGTTGTATCTGTTGTCCGATTTCTTTTAAACGCTGTTTGTGTTTTCTGATGTTTTCCTTCTTTTCAATTTGCATTCGCAATCCCATAGATTCTTCATCCGTTGCGGCCCGAACCTTTGCAGAATAGATGTAGCCTTGTTCATCTCCAACGCCAAACGACATCCCTTCATACCGGACATACTCTTCCTTTGAAGATATCACATAAAGATATTCGGGTTGGCCTTCCGCTATCTTATGATCTTCATTGCGTAAGACCGAACCGACCTTGAAAGGCCGGCCCCCGTATCCACTTCCTTTAGAAATCATGAATTCGCCTAACTTCAAAACATCGGTTTTGCTACCCGCCTTGTTCTTAGACAAATTATAGTGCTCTCGGTACTCGTTTAGACGCTCCGTATAACCGCTCGTTTCTTCTCCCAATTCGTCTAGTTCAGCGATAAATCCTTTCAAGCGGTCTTCTCCTTTCCGATACCAATACTTGTCAAGATTTTGTTTGATATATCCGAGGTAGTCTTTCGCTTTTCGGTGAAGTTTTTTAGCAGTTTGCCGTGTTTTGTCATACTCTGCTTTGGAGACATATTTATCCAGAGTAGCTTTCATTTCGGGATAGTTGTCGATGCCCAGTTCATTTACCTTTTCCATTCCTTTTGGATAAAGATAACCGTCGCCTTTCTTCACATAATCGCCAATATAGCCTAGCCATCTCGCAATTTCACTTTCATTGTCGGGTCTGTCGAATTTCCCTTTTTCAGATGGATCGATGGGAACGATTGTTGCTTTCGTCCCATATCTGTCCCGTTCGATATTAACGACGGCATCAAAGGTATATTGCCTTCCAACTTCGAAATCCTTGCTGATTTCATTGATACGAACCTGATACTCGAATGATTTGCCGGGGTAAACAGCTTTGATCCATTTTCGTCCGATGGACTTGACTTCCAAAGTCATTCCTTCTTTCAATTCGCCTTCTGGTGTTTTACTTAGTTCGGCTTGGTTTCTTACTGCATCGACTCTCTTCTTTTCTGATTGGATGGTCTTTTTGTAACCTGATGATACTTCTCCCGCTTGAGACCTTCTCTCAAGAAAAGTAAGAATATCTTTTATCGACCTGTCTTTATAAACACTCTCCTTCCCCCTGTCAGGATAATACAGGTTGTATTTTGATTTCCCAGATGGCTCCAATCGAATAAGGACTTTTTTATTGGAAAGCCCGGACCGGACAACGTCTATTAGATCGTTTAGTGTTTTCGCTTCGTCTATTCTTTTGAATAAATCATCGCCGGATACCGACTCTTCAATCTTCATCGGCAGGCGTTTCCCGAACGACTGTTCCAGCTGTTTTTTGAAGTTTTTCACTGAATACGTCGATACAGGCCCCAATACCAAATCCGTATCAAAATGATGAAGGTAGGCTTTGATTGCTGCATCCAGAGAAGAAAATCCCAACATAGCCTTGTCTTCGTCATAAGCGTGATTGCATTCATAGTGAATCTTACCGCATTGAGGGCAGATCCCGTTTTTCCACTTACGAACTTCAGTCAGTTTTTTCTGACGAATCACATAAACCTTGCCGACCTTCCTGCCTATTTTATTGACATAGCAGTCGACGCATTCACCATCCTCCGCCTTTGTCGATCTGATATAGCCATAGTCGTACTTCATTTTTTGAGACCAACTGTTGCCGTCTCCATCCGTACCCGATCTTGTCGAACCCCGTTTCCTTTGAATTGAAATATTCAGCCCCTGGAATCTGTACGAGTCCTGAAGGTTTTTACCTTTTTTAACCTTGCTGTTAAGATTCCGTCCGATATGTTCATTTTTGTGGTTCTTTTTTATCGTTACGGCTTCTTCGATCTCCTGCTTAGTGCCCCCAGAGGCACCATGTTCTGATACGATGGATTCCAGAATTGTTGTGTCTTTCCCGGTTTTTAGATGGTTCAGAAAAGTATCAAACGCCAGATTAATAGCCTCCCGTTCTTTTCCTTCAGGGTAAGGTTTGTATCCGGCATATGATTCATTTGTTTTTGTCGAGTGAACGAGATAATCCGATTTGTTTCCTGTAGCTGTCACTTTATCCTGAATACTACTCTCAAAAGCTCTTGCAAACAACTCAACAGGGCTGGAGTAATAAGGCTTTCCTCTCTTCCCGCCATCCAATCTCAAGGCATCCTCAACAAACTGACTGGGAACCTTTGTCGGGTGATTATGTATTCTGGTCGCACTTATCTTCGACATCAATTCCAATTTGGCATTCAACGCTTTTGCAAACGGCTTTTGGAACTCAGCATTTGCTCGCCTACCAGTTTCCGCATCAACGAAATCATATAGTAGAGATTCCCATGCGGTCTTATGCGTCAGATTCCATTCTTTATAATCCAGTGGTTCAGCCTGTTCCGGAATTTTTAGTAGGTGAGAAACTACATTTTCTTGAAAATCCTTTTCGCTTCCAACTTCGTTCGGGACAAACGAATAATCGTCAAATAGAGACTTCATTATCAGATTAGGGGATTGTATTTTCTCTATTTGTATCTTGATGTATTCTTCTGTCGTCACCTGCCGGAGAAAAATCGACTCTTTGAGTTCTTTGAATGCGTCGGCTAATTCTGGACGTATATTGCCGGTATCGATATTTTGCGAAGCAAATGGATGCTTCAGACTACCAGTGCCTGCAAGATCTCCAAGCATATGATCGAAGGCATGCCCGAACTCATGGGCCAAACTGCCGGCGCCATTCATTTTTGTCAGGTTTATCACGCGTCTTGCGGGTTCATAGTGAGCAGCTGCCTTGCTTTTCCCCCTGGCACCGAAAGCAAACGATAAACGCCCGCCAAGCGATAAGGCTTCCGACGGGATACCCATCGATTGACTGAGGTCCATTAAGGCATCATAAGCATGATTGAGTGATTGCTGTCGGTCCTGTTCGGACAACCAGTTACCAAATTCGCCACCACGGAATCGGAATGTTTTTAGCATATCGTCACCGGTCACGTCTTCTCCGTTTCGATGATCAACGCCGGTTCTTTCAATATTTTTTAGCTGTGGGCGGACGGCTTTAGGACCTGCTTTTTTTCTCTTCTGGAGTTTCGCCTCGTACTGTACTTTAAGCCAGGCTTCAGCATCTTCTTTACTCTGAAAACCATCGCGGACCATATACCGCCCCTTGGCTACAAATACCCCATCAAAGCCAAATCCTACCGAGTCTTCTACGATCTGGTATCCCTTTATCCATGGTTTGACTTCCGGCCATCCAGTTTCCTCAATTTTCTTTCTTGCTTGGTCAATGTTGTATTGGGTGATTCTTAACGCCCAATAGAGCTTGCGTCTTTTTTTATAATCCATAGCACCGAGAAAAGAGTCTTCAAGCGAAAGTTTCAACTTTTTTCCGGTATCGGGATCGACAAATACTCGTTCGTCAATATTGATAAGGTCTTCTGGCTCCTTAGCTATCATCGCATTGTCGCGAATTTTCTCGACCAATTCGATGTATTTACGAAAATATTCTTTGGCTTGCGACTCTCTATTCTTAGGGATTTCAACTTTCACAGGAACTGCATCGCGAATACCTTTGATTAAGTAAGCCGTTGCCGGATCTTTCCCGGATTCAATCAAAGCTTTGTAGTTGATCTTTTTCCAGATATTGTCTTTCTTGACAAACTCCAACGCCTCTTGATCGTTGAGATCATTAAGGTCGTCAACTGTCAGATTGATCTCTTTCCACCGATCCTTCGCAGCGCCACCGATTTTCTGGCCGAAATCCAGCAACTTTCCACTGCCGGCGCCAGCTTTAGATAAATATCCCACATAGTTATCCGGGAATTCATATCCGCCAACAACTTTGAGCGTAAAGCCTGTAAATCGGTATCCGCTTTCTTTGGCGATTTTCTCGGCCCTATTCGAATAGGTCTTCAGATCTTGCTCACGGTACTTATCAAGAGTTTTAAACTCGACTGCAATCCGATCGGCGCCATCAGCTTCAAGCCGCCCTGGGACCTCTTTTACTTTGACAGCTCCAATGGGGATTCCTTTTACCCAAAGGTTATTTCGTTTATCAAAGGTGATTTGGTCTATTAAATCCTCTCGTATTTGAGACTGGGCCGGTTTCCCTTTTCTTGATAGACAAACCCTTACAACACCGATTAAATCCTGGATGGTCGAAGCGGAATCGATTTTGGAATCCAGTTCGGAGATGCTTATCCCCTCTTCAATAACCATTGGATGATTCATTCCGCAGCGACCTCTTCTACTTCCTCCATTTCTGAGAGTATATCGAGTTTGTCATCTTCGGCAGAAGGGGATTCGTCGTCGCCATTTCCCTCCAGCTCATCTTGATTTACAGGTGTCTGGTCAACATCATCGGTTTCGCTATCATTGATTTCAATCTCAACCTCTTCAACATCCTCTTTGATTTCAGGTTCCTTTTTAGAGGTACCATTATCACCTGACGGCTCGGTTTCTGGTTCACTGGACTGGTAAATTTCACCGGTTTCAATACGATCGAATAAGTTAAACTCGATAGCCTGGTTCGCGGTCAACCATCGATCGTTTGCCGGCATTAACTCTTTTTTGATTTTTGCCTCTGAAAGCCCTGTGCATTTTTTGTAATGCCCTCTGAGCCTCCGCCTTAGATTTTCCAACTCAATAGCCGTCGCTTGCATCGACGAATCGGTGCCACGCATACCCCAACTGAATTGATGCGACAATACAGCCGTATTTGGAAAGATACTCCTATGCCCCGGTGTTCCGGACATGGCTATAAGTAGGCCGGCAGATTTTACTTTGCCCATGGCAACAGTGTGGATAGGTATTTTTGAGGTACCCATGACATCAATACAGGCAAATGCTGCTTCAACAGAACCACCATTTGAGGCTACGATCACTGTGATTTGATTCAATCGGTCTTCCTGCTTCAAGGTGTTTTGCTTTATAATCTCTTGGATAACAGGAAAAACGCTGTCATCAGAGATTTCGGAATTCAGAAAGTAAATACCTTTTTCAGCGAGAGAGGGATTTGGCCGGGGGATAACAGGCGGACGTATTGGAAGTAAAAGATTGGCTGTTGGGCCTTTAGTATCTTCCTGAATAATCTTGTCTTTTTTCTTCAGAATATCTTCGGGGATGTTTCGGAGATCAACCCGGCTATCGCAATCAATTCTCTCAGAGGTTTTGTATCGCTCTTCTCTCGGTTTGAGCCCTGGAATACTGGATTCATCAAGCCCGAGGTCATAAAAAACCTGTCCATTTTGGAATTTAACGGTTTTGGCGATGAATGAAAGCTCAACCCTTTCTCCTATTTCATATTTATTTTTGTACGGCTCTTCGTTAACGAAAGTGAGCTCGATATGTTGCTGTCGTTCTTTTCCATCAACATCATACCGAACCTCAACAGAATATTCATGTCGAGGTTCTGTGTCAGACGCGGTGACTGGGGATTCCCATCCAGTTTTTATTATTCCTTTAAAGACAAAACGATCATCTTCTGTGAACTTGGAATTGTAAATCCCTTCTACAATTTCTCCGGCTGTACTCTGAGTATCAAAACACTCTTGCTGGACAATCATTGGATCCAGGCCTAATATCTCCCCTAAAACAGAAACATTCTCCTCTATCAATTCGATGTGGGATTTCCCGTGTTCGTTATTAGAATTCTTCACAAACAAACCCAAGAAATTGTCGATTATCGGACCTTCATCAATTCCTTCCTGTATTACCCCGTTTTTCCTCATGTACTCTTTTAACGGTGTTTTCATCATAACAACAGCAGTTGACTCATCATTTCCGGCTTTTAACAGCTCATCGTAGATCGTCTGCAGGACATCAACGGCGTTATCTTCGGACAGAAAGATGGTGCCGGCTTCCAGCTTATTGAAAGTCGGAGTCAGGACCTCCAGAGTATCCTGCTTCAACTCCACCCCA
>JANQGX010000055.1 GCA_028282885.1 SAR324 cluster bacterium | reverse complement strand
TGGCTGAAATTTCAAATCGAAAAATAGTTTTATCTTTCTAACTGACCTTTTTAAGGGTGTTTACAAGAATTAACTGAGCAATCAGTGAGACACTAGTGACTGCAAATCATGAAGTATTACTTTAACTGAATAAATGTTTCATGGGTTGCGTCCTGGCTTCCACGATCCGGATAATGAATAAGCCTCTTTCACCAAAGGTGATTTTTCTGCTTACTGATGGCCCTGCCAATGTCTTTGCGCGAAGTCTGGTCACTGGCAACAGCCGGGCATGACCAACCTTTATAAGCCCTCTAGACCTTGATGTCTGCACGCCAAACAAACAGCATTTGACGAGTCAGAATTGATCCAGCGACAACCTCAAATCCCGGAATGCCTGCCAAATGAACTCCCCTTTTTACTGGAGTTTCCGGCGCCGGTATTCATAGGGTGTAAAACCGGTGGCTTGCCTGAAGATGAGTGAAAAATTGCTGTGGGCGTTGTAACCCACCTCGTCGGCAATAGTTGCAATATTGAGGTCGCTGTCAAGCAGCAGATCCTTTGCCTTCTGCAACCGTAAACTTCTCAGATAGTCTGTTATGGTAGACTTATGAACCTGTTTGAAGAGGTCGGACAGTTTACTCTTGCTCATACACGCCAGACGCGAGAGTTCGTTCAGCGAGATTGGTCCTGTAAATCGGTTTTCCAGGTAGACAGAGACTTCTTCCAGTCGCTCCAGATCCGATTTTGTAATCCTCAACTCGGCATGTCGACGGCAGTTCTCGTCGTACTGCAGGATTAAGGATATTAACTCAAGGATCTTACCTTCATAATACAGACGGGCTATCTCTGGCGACGGTCGGAATCTTTTTATCTGTTGCAGCGTCTCCGAAATCTCTGAAACATGGCCCCCGGTGCTGAATCGGTCGATAGCTGTCTTCAATTGGTCAAATCTTTCGGGACGGTTGCGATCCAGAATTTCAGCCGCAAAGCTTTCCGTTAAGGTGATACCGAAGCTGCAAAAATGAAAACCAGCTCTGATGGTCGTCTTAAAGCTGGAATTGGAACCGACATATCCGAATATACTTTTGTCAGTTATGTCACCCAACTCCCATTGATCATCATAACCCGTGCATTTAAACTGCCCCAGGTATAAAAAAGGGGCCGGGCCGAATTCCATCTTGGGCCGATCACAATTTATCTTCAAATCTGAAATGGCAATTCCAAATCGATTTTCTTCTAAAAAGAGCCAGTAAAATCCACTACCCACTGCCGGATTCATCTTGAAATAGCGTCCGCAGGGCTTGATCCGGCTCAGATGGGACGAGGATTCCAGGCCGAGGTCACTTAAGTAAGGAAGATAATATTGTTCCAAAACGGTATCCGAAGATTAGTTTACACAACTAAAAGATTTTTCCAATTTTCTATAACAATCTTCCAGAATTGGGTGCCTCCAATTGACAGCACCCTACTCCTTATCTAGTTTGGTTAATCAGTAGCAATTCAATAATTTGTAAATAGTAACAATTAAATTCGTATGTAAGAATACTATGAATATTGACTTCCTGTCAATCGCCGAAGAGGTTTGTTTTTTCAATTAGTTGCATAATTATTTTGGAGTAACAGAGATGATGAAGCCTACAGGAAAACATAAAAGGTATAGGTCGTGGATGGTTGCTTTTGCAGTGATTGGTTTTGCCATGTTTTTCTTGAATGTACTTTCAGTAGGGGATTTATCCGCACAGGATAAGAATAATCTGGTGGAAGACAAAACCAATACGTTCAGAATCGAGGTCATAACCGTAACTGCGGAGAAACAGGAAGAAAACGTACAGGAAGTTCCGATTGGTATCACTGTCTTGAATGACCTGGCGATTGAAGATCGGAAGATCGAATCGGTTGCTGACATGGCCGACTATGTGCCAAACCTGATGATATTCCAGACAGACAGCTCAAATCTGCCGGTTACCCGTGGCATATCAGCGACCATTGAATCCATGTCCGTTTCGACCGGGTTATATGTAGATGGCGTTCCTTTACTGCATGCCGCCGGATTTGAAGCCGGGATGCTGGATATTGAACGAATAGAGGTATTGCGTGGGCCCCAGGGAACGATTTATGGCAAAGGGGCAGAGGTTGGAGCGATCAATATCATCTCCAGAAAACCGGGCGATGAGTTCAAGGGAAAGGCAATCCTCGAAGGAGGGCAATGGCTTTCATCCGAATCCGGGGAAAATATTAACAAAGGTGTCGGTTTTACCTTCAGCGGCCCCATTCAAGAAGAAAAGATGTTCTTCAGTTTTGCCGGCAAAGTTGATCGAAAAGCCGGATATATTACAAACACCCTGACAGACGAATCAGCGAACAACCTGGAAAAAACATTCGGTAAAGTCGGCTTTTACTGGATGCCGAATGATAAATTGGATGTATCGTTATCCATTTCCCATTTAGTGCGCAATAAGGATGGATCTCAAATGAACCTTTCGGAGACCGGCGCAGCAATGTTTATGATTCCCGCCCCGGAGCGACTCCAGATTTCTTCTAATCTGGAGAACCCATACGACAATACAACAAATGACTCGCAATCCTTGAAAATTGTTTATGCACTCAGTGAGCTGCTTGACCTGACCTCTGTAACTACAAACTGGAGCACGGTCTATGAAGGCAATATGGACTATGATTTTGGCCCCAACACATTAATGCACAATAAAAACAAATATGAATTCCGAAAGCAATCGGAAGAATTACGACTGGGTTATGCAAAAGGGGATCTGAAGTGGCTGGCGGGCTTGTATTACGACTTGGATGACAACAATATTGAGAGCGTGACAACGTCGATTTATCCGAATTTTGCCTCTTCATATAATCGTAAACTTGACGGCAGTTCCTATGCCGTGTTTGCCAACCTGAGTTACCCGGTAAGCGAGAAACTGGGATTGGGTGGGGGTTTGCGCTATGAGAATGAAGAACGAAATTTCACGAATCGCATTTCAAACGAAGAGAGAAGTGGCTCGTGGGATGGGGTCAGCCCCAAGGTTGCCCTGGAATTCAAAGTCACCCCCAAGGTAATGACTTATCTGAGTGTTGCAAAAGGATATCGTTCGGGTGGATTCAACCTTGCAGCGACCGATCAACAGTACTACCGCTACGATCAGGAAGAGTTGTGGTCTTATGATATCGGCGTGAAAAGCGCCTTGCTGGACAACCGCCTCATCATCAACGGTGCCATATTTCAGATGAATATCACCAATATGCAAGTTACGCAGGCCCTCCCCAGCGGTTTCTCCTACCTGACCAATGCCGCCAAGGCCACAGGAACAGGCGTTGAACTGGAACTGTCTGCCAGGATCACCGACGGTCTGTCCCTGATTGCAAGCTACGGACAAACTGACGTAAGATTTGATGAATTCAGTGATGCCCTGGGCGACTATGAGGGGAACAAAAATCCATGGGCTCCGGATTATACCTGTAACATCGGCGGCCAATACCGACATACCTCGGGATTTTACGCCAGGGCGGATTATATCGGTTACGGCAAGACCTATTTCGATAAAGCCAATACTGCTGCCAGGGATGCGTACGCTATTGCCAATGCCAAGGTCGGATATGAGTTCAGGAATCTTGATGTATACCTCTATGGCAAAAACATCTTCGACACGATCTATGACGCGAAAGGAGTCTACGGCGGTTATAATGTCGTCTACAGCGAACCGGGTGAACTGGGATTACAACTGGCCTACATGTTTTGACGAGTGGATCATTGAACCCAGCAAAACCCGAGAACCTCAAAAAATAGTCCACATGGAGAAAGAGATATGGATCAAAAAATCAAAATAAATAAAGGCACTATTCAGGAAACACTGTTACTGCCTTTGTGGGGCAGAGCTTATGAAACACAAAAGAGCCATCCGCGATTAGTGGATGAAAAAGCGGTAGAAATTATCACAAAACTGGATTACGACTTTTCAGCCGTCGAAAAAACCCAATCCATGTCCCAGCATGGCTGGGTAGCGCGCAGCCTGCATACGGATAGAATGGCCCTCGAGTTTATTGAAAAGCATCCCGAAGCTGCGGTTGTCAATATAGGCTGTGGCTTAGACACCACCTTCAGCCGTATAGACAATGGTAAAATCATGTTCTACGAGCTTGACCTGCCTGATGTTATAGCACTCAGAAAAAACTTCTACGAAGATAGCGACCGGCATAAAAGTATTGCTTCGTCATTTCTGGATACGAAATGGTTTGAAGAGATAAAAGTTCGGGATGGATTGCTGTTTCTGGCCGGGGGCGTGCTCTATTATTTCGGGGAAGATCAGATTAAGGAGTTCTTTATTAAGACAGCCGACTATTTTGAATCTTGTGAGCTTTTCTTTGATTCACTGTCGCCACTGGGAATGAAAATTGCCAAAAAGCAAGTGCTAAAAAAGGGAGGTATCGGGATATCCATGGATGGTGGATGGGGACTGAAACCAATAAAAGCCCTCGAAAAATGGGACAAAAGAATCAAAGTAATAAACACAATTCCAATGTCTAAAGGAATGAACAAGGGACTTCCCTTGCGAACAAAAATGATTTTCTTAATACCTGATATACTTGGTGTATGTTCAATGGTGCATCTAAGAATATGCGGAACGCCTTTGGATTGAAGATCCATAAATCTTGATAAACGAAGAGGAGTAAACCTGTTCGCTTTTAGTCCAGTTCCGGCTTGTCAAGCAGACTGCCAAGGCAATACCGAAACAATATGGAGTCATGAATCTGCCACCCTGAGTTGATAAGCAACCAGGAAGATGTTTTTGATGCTGTTTTCGAATCCAAACGGGGTTTTTATGGGAAAAAATTCAAAAAAACAATTGCTAACAGCCATATGTCTTTGTTTATCAATTGTATTTTGTCCTCCACTTATAGCCGTTGACAAGCGGGGAATCGCTTCTCCATCCCAAGACAAGATCACAGTAACAGACGCCTTGGGAAGGAAGGTAACCATCAAGGGGCCAGCCAGAACCTTAGCATGGACCAATTACAGTATACCGGTTGTGCTGAAAATCCTGAATGCCTGGGAAATGGTTGTGGGTGGGGGGCCATATGTGAGTGATCCTGGCCTTTATCCCGGTTTTGAAAGTATTACCCGAATTATCCCTGATATATACCATCAGTATCAGCCTAATATGGAAGTGCTGATCGAGCTGAATCCCGATCTGTTAATCCTGGAAGTACTGCCAATGCCGGGATTACCGGAGTTTATAGAAAAGTGGGGAGACGTGATACCCATCGTTGCGGTAAAAACCACGGATTATCCTAATGGAATGCGGGAAAGCTTTAAAATGCTGGGTAAACTTCTGGATCGAGAGAATGAGGCAAACGCTTATATAGACTGGGTGGGCAGTATGGTTGAAAGCTTGGTCAGGAAAACAAAGGATCTTTCGGAAGAAGAAAAAACAACCTACTTTTTCAAAACCAGCCCCGGACCTGTCGACTATTTCTTAACTTTCACCAATGAAATGCCCACGTTTTATGCTCGGGATGTTGTAACAGGCGGGCACAACGTTGCTGGTGAACTTCCATCTTCTCATAAAGGTTATGTACAAGGGATCGATCTGGAATGGATTGTGGAACAGGATTATGATGTGTTGCTGGTCGCTGACGCTGTCCCCGGGGCGTATGGTCCTCTCGTGGGCGATACAACTTTGGCAGCTCAACGCAGGGATGCCGCAATGGCGCTGCCTGCTTTTGCGAACAGCAGGGCTGTCCGAGAGGGAAGGGTCTATGCTATGTCGGAGTTGTTTGCCGGAGCTAATCTCGTTTTGAGTATGCCCTATCTGGCCAAGATTTTTTACCCGAAACTTTTCGCCGATCTTGATCCGGTGGCCATTCACCAGGAATACTACACGAAGTTTTTTCGAGCGGATGTAGATATCGCAAAAACCGGGGTATTTGTGTATCCCTTGATTCGGTGATCCATTTTTCATAGGCATCCCAACCCCCCGCACTTTAAAGAAAGCAGGCCGAACACACGAAGAGATGATTAAATGAATCAACCTGAAACGATACAAAAAGGACTTTGGGCAATAGTGGCACCTGTCAAAGGCTACATAATCACAGCCGTTGGACTATCGGTAATAGGCAGTATAACCTCTGTCACAATATTCATATTACTGGCTGTAACAGGCGGAAGCCTCGGACCTTTCAACATATCATTTGGCTTTAAGCAGTCATTTCTATTCCTGGCCTCAATGGTGATCCTCTCCTTCCTGATTAACTACTATTCCTTTGTCATATCTCACCTGGGGGCATTTAAGCTCGAAGAGATACTAAGAACACAACTCACAACACGACTGGCGAAGATCCCTTTGGGAAATATTATCACCATTGGTACGGGAGCGCTTAAAAAAGTTCTCCTGGACGATGTTAAAAACCTGCACGCTTTTGTGGCCGACAGCACACCCATGATCGGCAGAAGTGTAGCCTCGCCAATCGCCTCTTTTATCGCGCTTTTGATTATTGACTACAGACTGGCTCTTGTGGCTTTATGCGTACTAATAGTGGGAGCCGGTATAATGTATTTTGTTATGAAAGATGATGTTAGTTACAGGGAAAAATATGATAAAAATCAGGCTGATGTAAATAAGGCGGTTATAGAGTTTGTTCAGGCCATGCCGGTTGTCAGAACCTTTGATGATGGTACCACCTCTTTCAAGAGGTATAACAACGCACTTGAAAGATTTCGTACCTTTGGAAAAGCGTGGATTGCCGCGACAGGAACGGCCGGACAAATCTCTTTAACTGTTTTGAATCCACTGCCGACCCTGGTTGCGGTAACCATTACAGGTATCGTTTTCATTTTGCAGGGTAGTTTGGAATTTGTGCCCTTTGTCGCTGCACTAATGGTCAGCACCGGTATGGCTGATGCCTTGATGCCGCTGATGTGGATGAGAGATTTTCTTAAAAAATCAAAAGCCGCAGCCGTGAGAATTCAGGAGATTTTAAATCTGCCTCAGCTTAAAATACCATCATCATTTAAACGACCGGAAAAATTTGACATCGCTTTTGAGAATGTCTCGTTCAAATACAATGAGCAGGATCATTACGCATTGAAAGACGTAAGTTTCAGAGTTTCCCAAAATACCGCCACTGCACTGGTGGGGCCCAGCGGAGCTGGCAAGAGCACCGTGGCCAAGCTGATTCCCAGGTTTTGGGACATAAAGGAAGGCACTATAAAAATCGGCGGCGTTGATATCAGGGATATGGAATCGAAAACACTGATGGACACGGTCACCTTCGTCTTTCAGGATACCTTTTTATTCAACGATACCCTGGCTAACAATATCAAAATCGCTAACGAAAACGCTACTGATGGGGATATGATAGAAGCTGCGAGAGCCGCTCAGATTCACGATTTCATAATGACCTTGCCGAAGGGATATCAAACACCGGCCGGGGACAGGGGAGTATATCTCTCTGGTGGTCAGAAACAGAGAATCACTATTGCCAGGGCGATTTTAAGAAACACCCCCATCATTGTTCTTGATGAAGCCACCGCTTTTGCAGACCCTGAAAACGAGGAAGAGATTGTCAAAGCGCTGTCCAACCTTTTGAAATGTAAAACAGTCATCATGATTGCACATCGTCTATCAACCATAAAAAATGTTGAACAAATCGTGGTTTTCGACCAGGGAGCGGTTACGGAAACAGGAGAACATGGCGATTTGCTGGAAAACCAAGGAACGTATGAAAGATTATGGCGAAACTATGAAAAAGCACAAACCTGGGATTTACATCAGGAGGGAAATAAGCAATGAGAAAAAACAAATTCACATCTGCATACGGGATCTACAAATTAACCCTGGAGCTGTCTGGAGACCTATCGGATGATTTCAAAAAAAGCCTGGTCTGTTTTTCAGTCGCCTTTATCACTCAAGGTCTCGCGATTGGTACGTTTTACCCGCTGTTAAAAAGGCTGTTTGCTGATAATTTCATTTTCTCCGAGATTCTGACCTATTTGGGTCTAATGATTCTCTTCAGTATAATCTCGCTGATCGCAAAGTGGAAAGGTCATAATTTTGATTTCAAAGGCAAAATCGTGGATGTGGTTTATACTTTGAGAACAAAACTTGGGATAAGCCTGAGAAGAATGCCGTTGGAAAAACTATCCGCCTACAAAACGGGTGATTTAAACTCCATTTTTTCCAGCAATGTTGAAGAATCCGTTATGATGTTGGGTATGGTCGCGTCAATGGTCCTGCAATTACTGTTTGTCCCCACCACTATCATTATCGTTACTTTATTTGTTGATTACAGGCTGGCCATGCTGATGATTGTGTTCTTTCCGTTGACAATACCGCTTTATTACCGAATCCGAAATGTCAATAAAGACGATAAAACAGAATATAACCGTTCCCACGCAGATCTTGAAGCAGGCTTTATTGAGTATATACAGGGACTCCCTGTTTTACGGGCGGTGAACAAAACAGGCCGGGACGCCCGGGATTTGCAGGCCGCGATTAAACGTGTCAGAGCCTCGCAAAAAAAAGGGCTTTTCATGACCCAGGCACCATTTGTTATGATCGGCATTATGGTTCAAGCGGTCCTGCTCGTTATTTTGTTTTTCGGCTCGTTTTTTGTGATAGCCGGTACGCTGGAATTTGTTACCCTGGCCGCCTGTATCATTATCGTTGCCAGACTGACGGAACCTGTGTCGGTGCTTGTCAATGTCATAAAACTGTTTGATTTAATAGATTCCGCCTTCAATCGAATTAAAACTGTATTTGCAAGTCAACCGCTTCAAATCCAAGAACCTGTCCGGCAACCGAATAACTTTGATATTAAGTTTGATCATGTCGATTTTACCTATGAAAACCAGAAGGCCAAAGCAATAAACAATGTGAGTTTTCATATGCCTGATAGAACATTGAACGCGATTGTAGGGGATTCTGGCGGCGGCAAAACTACATTGACCCGACTTATAATGAGATACGCGGATATTCAGCGGGGAAGTATCAAAATCGGTGGCGTGGATATCAAAAACATGAAGCCTGATGATCTACTGAAACACATATCCGTTGTGTTTCAGGATGTATACCTTTTTGACGACACCATCTTAAACAATATAAAAATGTCGAATCCGGACGCCACGGATTCGGAAGTTGAAAATGCAGCCAATGCTGCATATTGTCACGAGTTTATCTCAAGACTGCCAAACGGGTATAACACGGAAGTTGGCGACATTGGTGGAAGCTTGTCCGGTGGAGAAAGACAGAGAATAAGCATCGCCAGAGCAATCCTGAAAAACGCTCCCATTGTGATTCTGGATGAACCAACCGCCGCGTTGGACACTGAAAGCGAGGTGGCGGTACAGAATGCCATCGATAAACTGGTCAAAGATAAAACCGTTGTGGTAATCGCTCATCGATTATCAACTGTCGCGGGAGCAGACAATATTCTGGTTGTTGATGACGGCGCAATCATTGAACACGGAAAGCATGACGAACTGATTTCCAAAAAAGGCAAGTACTATAACATGTGGTCCGCGCAACAACGAGCGAAAGAATGGCAAATCAAGTAATAGAAAATGAGGGACGTAGTTGAAATATTTCGATTTGTGCAAATCGAAATATTTCAACTACGTCCCTCATTTCTGATTCCTCCAGGTTGCAGACATGTACCTACCCTCCCCCTCCTTTTTGCAGGGCCGTCATTAATCGTTTCAGACTGGATTCGCCCTCGAGTTGGAGAACACGATTGACAATCATTCTGCATTGGTTCTCATCAAAAACGGCGGTAGCGAGTTTGAAAAACTTCTCGATGATTTCATCGCGGGAAAGCGGATTTTCAGGATCCCCTTTTGGATATTGTGTCCCCTTGCGAAACGATTGACCTGTCCGGGTTGTGATTTTCACCTCTGCAGGCCATTTGGTCGGGAACTCCTTATCGAGTTCAGGATTTCTGACACAGACAACCCGGCGCATCAAGTCTTTTACCACGGGTGAGGTGATGTTTTCCCGGGTGTACTGATCAAGAAACGCGTCGCCTTCAAGGATTGCAACAGCGGCGCCGAAGGGCATGCTGAACTGGGCATCTGCCACCGATTGAGGATTCTGCCTCGCTTCCACAGGTTTTGCCACAAGAGCAAACCCTGCCTCAAGAATGCTTACCTCCACTTTCTCAATGTCTGCTTCGGTCAGGTTGTTCTCTTTGACGATTGCAAGAATACAGTCAATCGAGCCTTGTTGATATCGGCAACAGGCATAGGGTTTGATACTTGATTTCAGGACCTGGTAGGGATCGCCCCAGCCGGTCAGCACTTTTTTTGAATCCGACCCAGTTGAATATGCGTGCAGAAATCCCTGTTTCCCCTCAATAATACTTGCGGGCCCGGAAAATCCCTCCTTTGCAAGGAGTGCGGCAACCAGACCGGCGTGAGCCGCCCAACCGGCATGAAATCTCTTAGTCGGTGATCCGTCCACATTGTACTCCATAGATCCTGCTGCCTGGCTGCCGGCAATACCAATAGCATTGACAATCCCCTCCGGATCAAGTTTCAGGATTTTAGCGGCTGCAAGAGCCGATCCCAGGGTTCCGCAGGTACCTGTCGGGTGAAATCCCCGCTGGTAATGCGCTACCGGATCCAGTGCAATTCCAAGCTTAACGGCTAACTCGTAACCGGCAATAATACCCTCCAGAAGTTCGAGCCCTGAACAGTTGGTTACGGAAGCCGCAGAAAGTGAGGCCGACATAATTGTGGCGGACGGATGCAACGATGCGGCGTTAACAACATCGTCCAATTCCAGGGAAAGAGCTGCGATTCCATTGGCCAAGGCTGCGAAAGACGCCTCGACCCTGATGTCGGTTCCGATAACCGGTGGCCCCTGGGAGCATACATGATTGCCCTTGAGAAAACGATGAATCTGTTGCGATGAATCAGATCGTGAACCCCGTATGGTCACGCCCAGGTAGTCCAGCAGTAGGTATTTGGCCTGTTCTGCAACAGATGTCTCAAGTGTCGAATAGTCTAATTTCCGGGTCAGTTCCGCGATAGTTTGAGATATTGTCATACTTCGATGCCAGTTATATGGAATAAATTGATAACAGAAAGGATTGCCGCCAAAACGTTTTCCACTGCTCTTAATACAGAGTGCGAACAAGAATGTAGAGGTTCCTAGCGCTAGGGCTCAACATTTGATGATAATATCTTCCAGCTCTTTGGGTGACCGGGTCAGTACCTTTGGTGTCTCGTCAACGACAACCGTGTCATCTGCCCGAAAACCACCAAGCCCGTGAATATATATTCCGGGTTCTGCGGAATAGACCTCGTTTTTCATGAGCATCCTGTCTTCAAAAGCCATGTCAACAGGCCATTCGTGACCTAGGTAGCCAAGCCCGTGGCCGGTTCGGTGACAGAGGTTTTCTCCAAAATTCCCGGCGATAATGGTCTCCCGTGCGGCATTCTCAATATCGCAAACCCTGTTCCCCAGTTTTATTTTATTGACAGCCGCCTTGTTTGCAGCCAAGGCGACCGAATAGGCCTCCTTTTGCGTATCGTTCGGTTCACCGCAGAAGTAGGTTCTTTCATTCTCAACCACCAGTCCATTGATAACAGGGATGACGATATTTACAATTCCATCCCCTACCCGGATCATCTGTCCGGTGCGAGCGCCGTTGCCGTGAGGCGATGCGGAAGTCGGTCCGCTCAATGTGTAACCCCGAAAAACAAGTTCATCCCCGTTAAACATTTCCTGGGCTTTTTGGAATCCGACTGCATGCATCTCAGCGTCCAATGCCTGTACGATTTTGCCAGGACGGATATTTTCAATATATCTCTCCTGCATCCAGTCTGAAAGTTCGCAGGCTTTTGTCATTAATTCAATTTCCTCTTCATGCTTGACCGCTCGAAGCAATTTCATATCTTCGCCGACATTGACAAATTCCAAATCGGATAATGATTGGTTGACTGTCTGCAGCAGTTTTCCTTGGCTTTGCACTCCAATGCGTGATTTATGAAGCTGATGTGTTTCCAACATGGTTGAAAAGACCTCAGGCCAGTTTGTCAGTATTCGTCCTTCATTAACGCCCCCGGGAAATTCATCATAAAACAGAACATCATCGATCCAGTTTTGGTTCCGTTCTTCCGACATACGAAAGTGATTTCTTGAAAGCTGATTCAGGAAGGCAAAAATGGTGGCATCCTTTTTTACAACCGCCACTGCAGGGCGTTCGAATACCCTGACATCAAGAGAATAATTGGTGGCGAAGGTGACAAAGTCTTCACTTGAAAACAGCAGAGCATCAAGATGATGTTGATGCATAAAGTCTTTCATCATGGAAAAACGGTGTTCGAATACGCTTCTGGACAAAAAGGCCATACAGACTCCTTATTATTTTGTGGTTGACTTTCTGATACCCCTTATTCCCGGTGATATCCCAACCGGATGTTTGACTGTTCCTGTGTTACTCAAAGCCCCGGTCATCGAACATTGCTTTTGGCAATGGCCGCTATGCGAGAAAAAGCTATCATGGGTTACATTTGTTTTCTGAAGAACGGATGAAGATTGCTACATGCCTGGTGGTTGGATGATTCGTTATTTGGGACTATATCCCATTGAGCGGGAGATTTGCTCGGCGACTTTTACCACTTTCGCTCCAAATTCAGTAAAGACGGACCGTTTTGGATGTCTGGCGATCAACCAGGCGATATTGATGGCAGCAAATGCTTCCCCAGTGTAATTGATGATGGGGGCTGCCACCGTTCTTAATCCCTTTTCTATCTCTTCATCATTTATCGCATACCCCCTTTTTCGAATTGTTTCGATCTCTTGCCTGAGTTCGTCTTCTGTAACAATGGTACGATCCGTTTTCTGCAGGAGATTCATTTGAGGTATGATCTTTTCCCGGTTTTCCTCCGACAAAAAAGCCAGCATCACCTTACCCATGCTGGATATATGCAGGGGAAGGCGGTCTCCGACATTGATATTTATATTCACTAAGTAGTCAGACATGATCCTTTCCACAAAAAGCACTTCCGAACCACTGAGAATACCGAGGTTAACGGTCTCCCCGGTTTCATCTCTAAGCTGTCGCAAACTCGGTACTGCGGATTTACGAAGATTCATATTCTTGAGCGCCGACGAGCCCAATTGGATCAGTCGATAACCGAACTGGTAAGTTTTTGTTGAAGCGGCCCGTTCCAGAATACCCAGATCCAGCATCGTTTTTACCAGCCGAAAGCAGGTGGTTTTTTTATATCCCGTTCTTTGAATAATCTCTTCCAGGGTTAGCAGGCTGTCGGATTTGTTCAGACAATCCAGAATTACAAAACATTTTTCAATCGATCGAATATAGTCTTTGTCGCTCATCTGTGGCCCTTTAAAAAAACCGGTTAGGAGGAGATTGATTCTCTGTTTCTGATCGCTTTGAAGACGGTCATAAACATACAACATCTTCATAAACTTCTCAATATCAATACATTATGGATCACGCAGGTCTAGGTTTTGTGGCACCTGACAAAATGATCTTGCTCGATTTCGACCCACTCCGGTTCCACTGTTCTACAGTGATCCATAGCCCAAGGGCAGCGAGGATGAAACCGGCAACCGGAAGGCAAGTTGATCGGGCTGGGCAACTCTCCTTTTAGAGTAATTCGTTTCTTTTTAGCTTTCGGATCCAATACCGGTATCGCAGATATGAGCGCCTGGGTATAGGGATGAAGCGGATTGCTCAGAATCGACCTGTTGGTACCCATTTCAATGATCTTCCCCAGGTACATCACCGCCACACGGTTCGCAACATGATTAACCACACTCAGGTCATGGGCGATCATGATATAGCTTAAATTGAATTCGCTTTTCAAGTCTGCAAACAGGTTTATCACCTGTGCCTGCACACTTACATCCAGCGCTGATACCGGCTCATCGCAGACAATCAGTTTGGGTTGTAGAATCAGGGCGCGTGCTATACCGATTCTCTGGCGCTGACCACCGGAGAACTCATGCGGGAAAGCCCTTATTCTCTCACGATTGATGCCTACCTTTTTCAGGATGTCAGCAACACGATCCTCAATTTCACTACCGTTAGCGATTCCATGGGCTTTCAGGGCATCGCCCACGATGTTCAATACGTTCAACCTGGGATTCAGGGACGAGTACGGATCCTGAAAAACAATCTGCATGCGGGACCGGAGTGTCTTCAATTCGGGACCTTTTATATCAGTGATATCCTGGCCTTCAAACAGGATCCGTCCATCAGTCGGTTCGATCAATCGCAGTATTACCCAGCCCAGGGTGGATTTCCCACAACCGGATTCTCCCACAAGGCCGATGGTTTCCCCCGGATTCAGTTCCAGGCTGACCCCGTCAACAGCAAAAACCTTTTTGCCGCGTTTGAAGAGAGACACCCGGTTTTGAACAAAGTGTTTTTTAACATTTTCTATCTTGAGCAGTGTTGTCGTTGTCATCGTGCCTCCTCGACCACTGGGTCACAAGCAACCAGGTGACCGGGTTTGATTTCAACAAGCTCCGGGGAGCGAAGCTTGCAAGAAGGACGGGCAACGGAACAACGGGGGTGGAAAGCGCACCCCTCCGGCGGATTATGAAGGGTCGGGACAATTCCCGGAATCTCCTGCAGCCGCTTCGGCTCGGCATCAAGTCGTGGCAACGATGCAATCAACTGCCGGGTATACGGATGCGAGGGATTTTCAAAAAGACTGTTCACCTCTGCCTCTTCAACGATTTTACCGCAATACATGACAATGACCCTGTCCGCAGTTTCTGCAATAACGCCGAGATCGTGCGTGATCATCATAATACTCATATTGATCTGCTTTTTTAAATCCGACATCAATTCCAGTATCTGGGCCTGAATGGTCACATCCAATGCCGTGGTAGGCTCATCCGCAATCAGAAGCGCCGGGTTGCAGGAAAGCGCCATGGCGATCATAACCCGCTGCCGCATGCCACCGGAAAGCTGATGGGGATATTCATCAATACGTCGCACCGCTTCAGGAATGCCGACCAGTTCCAGCATCTCAACGGCTTTCTCCTTTGCCTCTTTTTTATCGGCTCCCTGGTGCAGTTGAATAGACTCGCACATCTGGTTGCCAATGGTAAAAACCGGATTCAGTGATGTCATGGGCTCCTGAAATATCATTGAGATCCGGTTACCGCAGATATTTCTGATCTCCTTTGCTGAAAGATGCAGAAGATCCTTGTCCTCAAAAAAGGCATGACCGCTCACCAACTCTCCCGGAGGCATGGGGATCAATTGTAACAGGGACATGGCGGTGACACTTTTTCCACAACCTGATTCTCCGACAACCCCAAGTGTTTCACCCCGGTTGATTGAAAAACTGACATCATCCACTGCCTTAACGGTGCCGATCAGCATGTTAAAGTAGATTTTTAAATTTTCAATGGTTAGTAGCGGTTCCATCGCTTATACCTCCTCCCGGGATCTGGGTTCTAAAGCATCCCGGAGCCAATCCGCCAATACGTTGATACAGCCAACCAGCAGCATTAGTGCCAGCCCGGGAAATATGGATGCCCACCAATTTCCCGAAAATAATACCTGGTATCCGCGGGCGATCCCCATACCGATGGAAGGGGTGGTGACCGGTACTCCTACGCCCAGAAAACTGAGCGTTGCTTCCAGAATGATGACATGGGGAATCTGTACCGCTATCAATACGAGAATGGGTGTGATGGAGTTGAGGAGAAGGTATTTCAACATGATCGTCACCGGACCGATACCCAGGGCATGGGCCGCTTCCACGTATTCTTTCTCGCGGATCGATATGACCATACTGCGCACCGTCCGCGCATAAGTCGCCCATCCGGTAATAGCCAGCACGAAAATCATTTTGTATAATCCCTGGCCGAATATGACCATGAAGCACATAGCCACCATAATCAACGGCAGGGAAAGCTGAACATCCACAGCACGCATGATCAGGCTTTCCCAAACACCCCGCGCGTAACCGGCAATCAGACCCAATGTCAAGCCGATGAGCAGCGAGAGAGTCACGCTTAACAATCCCACCATCAAGGAAATACGTAACCCGTAAATAACATTGCTGAGAACGTCACGGCCGAGGCTGTCAGTTCCCAGGAAGAAAGGGGCCATCCCCTTGTCATACCAGATAGGCGGGGTCAGGCGGGCTCTTAGGGTCTGCTCAAGGGGATCCATTGGGGCTACCCATTCGGCGAAAACAGCACACAGAATAAACAGCAACAGCAGAACAGACGCTCCCAATACCATTTTATTAGTTAAAAAGGCGTGCAGGATCTGTCGTTCCGCAGGGATGTATCGATAACCCAAAAACCTGGCTTCGGGCAGCGAATAGGTCCCTTCAGTGATTTCCCCGTCGGCTTCCAAATTGATAGGATTCTGTTTTACTTCACTTTTCATTTCTTATCCGTGGATCCAGATAAACGTAGATTAAATCGACTGCCAGATTGATAACGAGAAAGATAACCGCAACCACCAAAGCCCAGGCGATGATGACCGGGAAATCCATAACAACGATGGATTTCAAAAACAACCTGCCCATTCCCGGCCAGGCAAAAATCTTCTCGGTCACAATTGCACCGGCAAGCAAGGAACCCATGTGTATGCCGGCGATGGTTACAAAAGGAATCAAGGTGTTTTTCAGGGCATGTTTATACACAACCATTTTTTCCCGGACACCTTTGGAACGGGCGGTCCGGATATAATCCTGCGCCATCACATCCAGCATTCCCGCACGGATTAATCGCAGGAAGAGTGCCAGCCGATACAGGGACAGAGATGTTGCGGGCAAAATCAAATGCATCCAGGACCCGCGCCCGGAGGAGGGCAGCCATTGAAGCAGGACGGCAAATACGAGTATAAAAACAATACCGATCCAGAACGGTGGTGATGATATGCCGACGAGAGATCCCATCAGGCAGAGCCGATCCAGTAGTTTGCCCCGATTAGTTGCCGCCAGAATGCCAAGAGGTATGGCCAGAATCAAACTGATCAGCATGGATGCGACAACCAACTCGAGCGATGCCGGTAACCGTTCCAGAACAAGCTTAAGCGCCGGTTGACCGTGATGATAGCTGATCCCCATATTTCCCTGGACGGCATTTAGCAGAAATACTCCATATTGGACAACGAGGGGTTTATCCAGCCCAAGCGTCCTGCGCATATCCTGCAGATCTTCCGACGTGGCATCCGGTGGCATGAGGAGCTCAACCGGATCGCCCGATACATGGAGAATGATAAAAACAATCAGCGTGACCACAAATAAAACAATCAACGCTTGATAGAGACGCCGAAGGAAATAAAGTCCCATAAATTGTGTCTGCCTCCTGTCATTTGGTTTGCAGGCTTTAACTCGCACTCCGGCCGCTTAGCAAGCGCCCGGAGTTTGTTTACCTCTTTATCCGATCCGGTGGTACTCTCCAAGCCGGTTACTTCGCTTTTTTCAGGTCTGAAGCCATGATCATCTCATCCGCACGGGCTTTTCCCACAACACGGCTGCTGAAACCAATCACGTTTTCCTGGTAGTAGAGGGGAAGTACGAAGTGAGCTGCATAAACTTTTTTGGTAATCTCGGCCCGCAACTTCTTTTGCCTGTCGGGGTCCATCTCACTGTTGGCCTTGTCCAGCAGTTTCTCAACCTCCGGATTGTAATAACGTCCCCTGTTACTGCGGCCGTAGGTGCCTTTTTTCTCACGGAAGAGTGAATTCATGGTCGGTCCCCAAAGCACCGAACCCCAACCGACCATAAACATGGGAGATTCATAACGGCTGATCTTCGGAAAGAAGACGGCTTTAGGCTGGGCTATGACATTAATCTTCAAACCAATTTTGCTGAGCTGGTGGGCAATGGCCACAGCGACGTCCTGATCGTTGATATAGCGATTATTGGGGCAATCGAAATTGGCCTCAAAACCTTCCGGGAAACCCGCTTCGGCCAGCAGTTTCCTGGACAGTTCCGGATTGTATGGCAGGCGGTCGACGTTCGGCTGATATCCGGGTGCATAAGAGCTGATCAACTGTGCTGCCGGATAGGCACTGCCTTCCATTACGTACTGCACGATTTCATCGATATTAATCGCATGGGCCACCGCTTTTCGAACCCGGATGTCCCTGAAAGGATTGGGAGCGCCTTCGGGCAGTCCGGGCTGCATTTCGGGAGCCGGACCACCTTTTTTGGTGTGAATATCGAACATGATATAAATCGACCGCTTACTGGGCACACGGCTTACGTAAGTGTTTTTGTTTCTTTCGATTCTGGAAATATCGGGAATGGAGACTCCCCAGATCACGTCAACTTCCCCGGATACCAGCGCAGCCACCCTTGTGGCACCTTCGGGAATAGACCGAAACACAAGCTGCTTGAATTCGACCTTACCTTCATGCCAGTCAGGATTGGCGACCAGTTTAATATGATCGTCTTTTACCCATTCCACAAATTTATAAGCCCCCGAACCGATCGGACTTTTAGCCAGCTTGGTTTCCGGTGTTTGGGAATAATATACGGGCGGCACCATGTTGATTCCAACCAGCATCTGAATGGCTTCCGGCTCGGGAACCTTGGTAATGAGCTGCAATGTATAGTCATCAATCACCTTAATTTCCTTGTAATTGGGGACCATATATTTCCACTGGCTTTTTTTCCAGGTCTTGGCTCTCTCCAGGCTGTATTTGGCGGCCTCGGCGTTGAAGGCTTCACCGTTATGAAATTTAATTCCTTTTTTTAGTTTGAACTCGAGCGTCACGTCATCAATGAGTCGCCAGCTTTCGGCAAGATCCATAATGATCTTCCCGTTTTTGTCAAACTTAACCAAGCGATCGAAAATGTGGGCCTGGATATTAAATGTGGTGTTTTCATTTCGACCATGGGGGTCGAGAGTGGCAGCATCTCCCCGAAAAGCTATTCGTAAGGGTTTTTCGGTGGCCAGTCCCATTTGAGTGAATAGTAATAGAAACAGCAAAGCAATACACGATACCAAATTGAAATTTAGTTTTTTCATGCCGGTCTCCTTTTGTATTTGGAAGTTACGTCAAACCTGGAATCGTTCAAGTATCCGATTGAAGAGAACCATAATTTGCAAAATCAAGTGGTTCCCTTAAACTCTTCAGCAACCCGCTTTCTCAACATCTCTGAACTCAGATAGTCGTAAGCGGTCAGCGCCAGCATCTTGGAGGCATTCAACAATACTTCAACTCCTTTCGGGGATGTCGTAGCCTCACAGAAACCGGCGGAATGGCCGGGGATTCCGGATTCCGGATCCACGATGGCCAAAAATGGATGAATGGCGGGTAGATAATGACTCAGATTACCGATATCAGACGATCCGCGTCTGCCGTCATCCTCGTCAACAGGCACGCCCAAAGCTTCCATATTGCTCTTTACAACCGCGTCAAGGGATGGGAAACGCCTGATGGGGTCAATATTCGGAAGTTCGACACTGATCTCAACCCTGGTTTCGGTGGCAAGTGCCGCTCCTTCAGCACATCTTTTAACCCGTTCAAATATTTCATCACGATATTCCCGGCTTCCGGCCCGGACGTAAAAAACACCGGCCGCATAATCCGGGATGATGTTCGGCGCTTCTCCGCCATGTGTGATGATACCATGTATCTTTCCATCCGGCCGTAGCTGTTGTCGTAGTGCATTCATGCCGGTATATGCGATCACAATGGCATCCAGGGCATTGCGTCCATGATCGGGAGTGCCCGTGGGATGAGCGGCTTTTCCAAAGAACTCCATTTTAAAGCGAATACGTCCCAGAAAATCTCTACCGGGAAGATTTAACAGACCCGGATGAAACATCATTGCAACGTCAAAGTCATCAAACACACCCGCTTCTGCCAGTCTGATCTTGCCGCCCCCGCCTTCTTCTGCCGGTGTTCCTACAACAGCAAGAGAACCGGTCAGATCACCGACCATTGGCAAAAGCGCCAATGCTGCACCGATGGTGGCTGCAGCAATCATGTTATGTCCGCAGCCATGACCGATTAGCGGTAGTGCATCATACTCGGCCAGGAGTGCCACGGTGGGCCGGTCCTGATTGAAGCCGGACGGCCTTGCCGTAAAGGAGGTTTCAATTTCGCCAATCCCGGTTTCCACGTCAAAACCATGCTTTCTCAAAAAACCACTTAAATGAGCACAAGCTTTAAATTCCTGATATGCGGTTTCGGGGTTATCTTTCAAAAAGCAACTAATGGCAATCAGTTCGTTTGAAATCGCATCAACGCGCGAGCATATCTGCTCCTTGGCATGATCCAATATCGCCTCCTTTAAATCAAATCGAAATTCCGGATAGCGGAATAATTATTAAAAAAATTCTGTTTTTCTAAAAGACCTAATACCCAGTCATGGGGTTGTCAAGGTTTTTTTTATCATTTTTAATTTATAGAATTTTACTCTTCGCCTCGAAATCTATTGCCGGGAACACTCTACACTTGTCTCTGCGACTAATCAGGGGAGAATACCAGGTTCTGTGCTCTCTAAAACCGAACCCGGGAATATCCTCATTCATTGCTTTGAGTAATCGGTCTCACTATCGATTAGAACGGTATTCAACTTTTTCACACTGGGTTCTACCGAGCATTCGGAAGGGCTTGACAGGACAAAACTGGCTGACTATATTTTCTTTCAAAGCGGGAAAAATATAACAATAATTCCGGAATACGGAATTTGAGAAAATACCAGGGGTGTTGTTTCTCCGCCGAGAGTTGAAATGAGGACAGTGAGCTTTTTGCTCAGGTGTACTACGGGAGGAGTCCCGCATCAATTAAGACAGACGGCTTGAATATGGATTCTGATATGAATAAAAAAATAGGGTTTATCGGGTTGGGACAAATGGGAAGATGGATGGCGCTTAACCTCTGTTTAAATGATTTTGACCTTATTGTTTTTGATCGCAGCAAAGAGGCAATGGATTTTTTAACCGACAAAAAGGTCAAAAAAGCAACCTCTCCGGCTGAGGTGGCAAGCCACGCGGATTGGATATTTCTCAGTTTACCAAACTCCGGGACTATTGAAGAAGTCGTATTCGGTCCAGAAGGCGTTATTCACGGATCAGGAAGTGACCGGATTTTAATTGATTTAGGGACCTCCTGTTATATCTGGACAAGGGAGTTTGCGGACAGGTTAAAAAAGGATCGAATCTATTTTTCGGATGCCCCCGTAACCGGAATGACCGATCGTGCCAAAAGCGCATCGCTTACAATCATGTTTGGCGGAGAACAGAAGATATTTGAAAAATTCAAGCCGGTTTTTGAAAAACTGGGTACGGAGGTTATTCATATGGGAGGCGTAGGCAACGGGCAGCTTTCCAAGATGCTGAATAACGTTCTTTATAATGTCAACATAGCGGCGCTTGCGGAAGTTTTACCCATGGCTGTAAAACTGGGACTGGATCCCGAAAAAGCAGCCAGGGTTATCAATACCGGTTCCGGTCAAAGTTTTGCTTCGCGGGTTTTTATTCCGAACATTCTGGATAATCGATTTGACCAGGCTTACTCCCTGGACAATGCTTATAAGGACATGGCAAATGTTTGTGATATTTCATCCAGGGAGAAAATACCCATCCCGGTTGTACAGGCTGCTGTGTCAACCTATAAAATGGCCCTGAATTTCGGGTTTGGCGCCGAAGATAAAGGAGCAATGATCAAGGTTTTCGAAAAACTCTTGGATGTCGAATTTCGCAAAAAAGAAGGTTAAGGAGGATTGTATGGAAAAACTTATTATCACTGTCGCTTTAACCGGGAATGTTCCTAAAAAAGAGCAAAATCCCAACCTTCCGGTGACTCCTGATGAAATTGCCGAGGATGTAAAAAGATGCGCGGATGAAGGGGCTTCGCTTTTTCATGTTCACGCCCGGGACTCGCAGGAAATTCCAACACTCAACAGATCGGTTTTTGAAGAAATTGTCGGAAAAATCAAAAAAGTGGCGCCGAATGTTATCATCCAGCTATCAACAGGTGCAAGGGCCGGTAAAAACTGGGAGGATCGGATTACCCCGGTAAAACTTCTTCCCGAAATGGCCTCGTTTACAACCGGTTCCAATAATCTTCCCGGGATCGTATATGAGAACTCACCCCAGTTCATTGAATATCTTGCAAGTGGGTTCAAGGAAACGGGCGTAAAGCCGGAAATTGAAGTATTTGAAACGGGGATGATCAATAATGCTCTTTACCTTGTCAAAAAGGGCCTACTTGAACCTCCCCTTCATTTTGACTTTGTCCTGGGAGCTCCCGGGGCGATGCCCGGGACAGTGAAGAATCTGCTTTTTTTATCCGAAAGCATCCCGGCAGATGCCACCTGGACAGTAGCGGGGATCGGCAAAGCGGAGATTCCGCTTTCTGCGGCTGCAACCGTGATGGGTGGTCATGTCCGGATCGGTTTGGAGGATAATCTGCAGATGCCGGATGGCTCTCCGGCATCCAACGTCAAGCTGGTCAGAAAAATCGTTACCCTTGCCAGGGAAATCGGCAGAGATATAGCGAGCCCGGATGAGGCCCGTGCAATCCTGGGGATTCCGTCCGAAAACAGAGACCGGATACTTGGGCGTGTCGATAGCTAAATGCTCGTCTTGTGGGGTTAAAGATTTCAATACATCGTAAGGTGAGACTGAAGCTAAAAATCCGTCAATACACATCATAAAAGGAATTATGAACCATAAAGAACAGAGAACCGGGATGAGTGTTGGAATCAAACTGGGAATCAATGTGTTTGCGCTGGCAATGATCCCGTTTATCACGGTTTGCCTGATTGCGGTCTTTTATTCTCAAGCGAACACCCGCAAGGAAATCGTCTCTCGTCTGGACTCCGATTTGAAATGGCAGAAACGTTTTATAGAAAATCAAATCAGCATGCTGGCGGATAAGGCAAGAGAGTCTTCTTTTTACAACACATCAACCCAGGGATTAACGAAGAAGCTGATTCGTTATCCGGAAAAGGATAATTTTGTCAGAAATCTTGAACTAAAAAACGCCTTCCCCTATTTACAGCAATACTTGCAGGGAGACATAAATCGCATGTTCATCATCGCCAATTACATGGAGGATGAGGAGAGTATGGTGGGCAGGGTGCTTTTTTCTGCAAGGCAGGTGGAAAAAGAAGGGCAACTGGATGTTGTTGAGGATACCTTTGACATTGAAAACAAGCGACAAAACGGACTGCAAGTCACTCGGGAGGTAAATGATCCCATTTCGAAAGCTTATTTTAAGGGGAGGAACAAGAAGTCAGTCACCGTGCACGACTTTGCCTATTTTGAAGGGGAATATTCCTATTTTATTTCGACTCCCATTTTGAAAAGCAAACAGATGATTTATATTTTGCCCTTTGTAAATGACGAGGTGGCGGAAAAAGTGGCCAAGGAGATAAAGGGGGAGTATATCGGTATGGTCTTGTTTCAGATCACACCCAAGGCCTTTGAAGAAATTCTGGGACCATATAACGACATTGGTGAAACCTTCATGGTTGGCAAAACTTCGGACAAAAAGCTCATTCTGCATTCGGATGTTGGAATGATCTCGACGGATAGCGGAGATGCATTGGTCAAAGGGCATCGGGTCCCAACCTACCTGGATTCGGTTTTAGACAGCACCGGATTAATGAATCGCGACAATCGCTATTATGTTGCGGATAGTTTAACCGTTGAAGGGGTTTCATTCTATCTGATGGCAGTTATCGAAAGTGACAAGATATTTGCACCAGTGAGAAAAATGGCCATCGTTTTTATCGCCGTGGGTGTAATCGGGCTTATTCCCATCAGCCTGTCGGTGTTTTACCTGGCCAGGCATTTCGCACGACCCTTACGTCAATTGGCGACTATATTGACGCAAACACGCGAAAAAGGCGACCTGTCCATGCGTAGTGAGGTCCGCAGCAAAGATGAGATTGGAACTGCCGTTTCGGAGGTCAATCGCCTGATGGACTCGTTTCAGATTGCGCTGAATGAAATCTCCGATGTTATGAGTGCCGTGGCACAGGGGGATCTGAGGAAACATGTCAATGCCGAATTTCAAGGGGATTTGAACGATCTGAAGAACCATGTTAATTACTCAATCGAGATCCTGCAAAAAACGGTTGCGGATGTGATATCCACCACGATCAAGGTACAGAGCGGAGTCAATGTGATCTCCGATTCCGCTGCCAACTTGTCAAATGCTACCACAGAGCAGGCAGCCAGTCTTGAAGAAATCTCCTCTTCGCTGAACGAAATCGAAAGACAAACCAAAGATAACAATGAAAAAGCCAAATCGGTCAGCTTGATCACCGGTGAGACAAGAGAGTTCGTTCAAAATGGCAACAAACAGATGGAGGAAATGCTGGAATCGATGGGGAGTATTAATGAGACCAGCAGGGATGTGACCAAGGTAATCAACACCATCGAAGAGATTGCTTTTCAAACCAATCTCTTGGCCTTGAACGCTGCTGTAGAAGCCGCTCGCGCAGGTACACACGGGAAGGGATTTGCCGTGGTGGCCGAAGAGGTGAGAAATCTGGCAGGTCGTAGCTCCAATGCCGCAAAAAACACGACGGATCTCATCGAAAACTCGATTAAAGAGGTCGAAAACGGTTTGAAATTATCGAATCAAACAGCAGAGATTTTCCAGCAGATCGTTGGGAAAATCGGATCCGTGAACGAAATGGTTGGCGATATTGCTGCTATCTCGCAACAACAGAAAGAAGCGGTTGAGGAGATTAACAACGGCTTGTCCCAGGTCAATAACGGTGTTCAGGAAAACTCCTCCATCGCTCAGCAACTGGCGAACGCAACACAAAACCTTACCAGCCAGGCGCAAATCCAAAAAGAGAGGATCGAATACTTTAAGGTGAATGAAGAAGGTCATCAACCGTTACTCCCCGAATCAAATGAGCCTATACGAAAAGTAGAGGACCGGCGAACTTAGGCGCCGAATTGATCGTTTCACTGTCCTGCTGGCTAGTTATCTCGGATTAATCTCGAGTTAGCTGGGCGACACTTTGATAAACCAGCCCGGGAAAATGGTTGAGGGATACCTGTAACACACGATTTCTTTTTGAATAGTAAATCCTCTTCTGAAGTAAAATCGGATCCCCGATACTACAATTGATTTTTTCTGCCAGCCAAGCTTCCGCTGTGACAGCGGACGTTATCTGAACGGCTGATTTGACGGATTCTCCCGTTTTCTCTTCGACTGTTTGTATAAACAGGGATCCTTTGACATCCTCAATCCGGACAAGATTGCCAATATCTTCCGACAGGTATGCCTGGAAAAACACATCTATATCATCATACAGTTTTCTGATCCCCTCGTAATACAAAACCGGTTGTTTCTCCGGAAGTTTAAGATCATTCACAAGCCACTCTTCCGGCTCAATGGTTTTTCTCTCGGTTAGTGCTAAAAAAATATTCGTCCCAAGGTTGAATAAATCCTCCACCGAACCCCTCAATTCAAAACACCATTTGTCGGGGTTATATTTAACGAAGGTTCCTCTTCCCTGTTCCCTGTAAATTAATCCATCCGCTTCCAAAGCTGCCAGGGCGTTACGAACCGTGGTTCGACTTACACCGTGAAGCTCACAAAGCTCCCTTTCATTCGGCATAGGTCGATCATTCGCTAATTTACCGGTGGTTATGTGTTTTCGCAAAATCTGTTCAAGTCGGTAGTATTTCGGTAACACATCTTTTTCTAATTTCATCTTTCGTCTTCCACTTCGAGTGTTTTTGGCACAACCGTCTCGCCAGGCAGGTTGATCCCGGGAATCGGAACAGGATCGACGTCTCGTTTTGAGTGGCTATAGTTGACATCAAAAGAGGCGTCGATACCATGTAGTGTATCTTCTTTGAATTTAAATCAAAGGACTACCCCTCTTGATTTCCGAGACACTTTCTTTCAATGAGTCTAGATAAAATTGGTTATTATGTTAATACAAAATAGTGTTTTTTCGAATTGAAAAAACATCCGGCTTAATTGAATACCCATTAATGATAATAGCAGCCTGTCGATATTCATGTGATATACTAAAGGATGGGAGGTTATGCTGTTGTATTACTGCATCATCGATGTAAATCGCCGGTTGTTCCGACTAAAATTGAAAAGGAACAAAAAGCAGTAGTAATTAATTTAAACGTATCTTTTTCAAAAATTAAATCGGCCTTGTCTTCGCTCAATTGGTCTCTTTTACGAATCAGTTCATTTGTGGGGTTTGTAAAGAAATGACAGCTTCGGAAATGCTTTTGTTGTTTGGTGATGACCCATACTGTGCTGTCTAGACTGAGCTGACTTCGGCAATATCGTAGGTTCAGCCATGATCGGTCTAACGGGCAAATCAACCGTTTGGATATCATTGCAAGCAATGGACAAATCGCAGGTATTTTACCTCTCCATATTTTTCATCTCTTTGTCGGCTTGCTTACTGCCGTGCAGGAATACTGGTCAATAAGCACTATAAAATCAATCGATTCAGGATTTTGATATATTAATTTCTGATGTTAAATGGTGGGATTTGACAAATTGGTAATTACATTATAATATTCCAACGACATTTCCAAGAAGATCGGACAGATCAGGAAGGTCGAAATCTTTTGGGGAGATTGAAACGGTGATCTCAGGTGGTTGGGATGGTAAAACACCGGATTGAATAAGGTCGGCCAATCAGGTTTTCAACAGACGTAACATTACCGGTATTAAAAACGATTGAGTCCGTGTGGTCTTTTCCGAACGCCGGCGTTATTTGGAATAACAGTCGATACACTTCAGCTTACAAACAGGCATTTCATCGAGTTTTAATGATGCAAATGGCTAACTCTTTGAGGATAAAATGTTTATAGATTCAACGTTATGCGAGAGATGCATGGATTGTCGCCCGCTGTGTCCCGTAGGTGCAATCAGGGCTCGGAAAAAAGAGGTGGTGATAGTACAAGATGAGTGTGTGGAATGCGGTACCTGCTTCAGATACAATATATGCCCGAATAGTGCCATCAAGCAATTGGATGAGATCCCTTATCCCCGTATTGTTCGAGCTCATTTTTCTGATCCGGCCATGACCCATGAAAGTATCGATGTTTGTGGAAGGGGAACAGAGGAGATGAAAACAAATGATGTTACTCATTCATACACCGAAGACCAAATCGGGTTTTCTGTCGAGTTGGGCAGGCCAGGTGTGGGTACTCGTTTATATGAGCTGGAGAAAGTGGTTCAAAAAGCCACCTCAATGGGAGTGGACTTCGCCGAGGATAATCCGGTCTATCCTCTTATTATCGATCATTCAACGGGGAAACTCCGACCTGAAGTGCTGAATGAAAAAGTACTGAGTGCGATTGCTGAATTTACTGTCAAAAGGTCGGAATTGCTGTCTTTTATCTCAGAGTTGATTCCGTTTTTTAATAATCAAATTGAGACTGTCGTCACTGTCAGTCTTATTGCGCGCTGTGACAAGAATGGCAGGGTTTCGGTTTTCGAGGAACTGGAACGTAACCGAATTGCATTTTACCCGAATGGCAAGGTCAATCTCGGATTGGCAAATATCTAATTTCTTACCAGGAGACCCAAATTGACACATTCACAGAATCGAACAGGAATCAGCCACGACTCGGACAATAACGAGATTGTTGTACTATGCATGGTTCATTTCAAGCAAAAAGCCGAAAAAGCTGAAGCCATCAAAAAAATGACTGATATTGTCCTTTCCTATTCTCCGGATAATATTATCGGGAGACCGCTTGGGATCAAAGATGAAGATATCAGGGAATTATCGCCGAGCTTTGGAATCATAACTGCTGTCTTTAATGATAAAGAGACAGTGGTTAAGCTCCTGTCTGAAATAAGGGAGAATAACCTGGGAATATCGGTCGTTTTATCTTCATTATTCGCAAACGTGCGTGAGATATGCCATCGCCAAAACCTGACAGAGCACACCTTCAATATATCCCTGGGAGTGTTCGGACAAACTGAGAAATTGCCGGATGACGACACCCTTAGCATAACAACCCAGTGTGGTCATGCGCTTGTTGCCCCGGCGTTGGTTCGAAAGATAATACGGCAGGTGAAGAAGGGAGATCTTACCAGTGATGATGGAGCTGTACTGCTCGCAAAGCCCTGTGTTTGCGGCATCGTAAATCATACCAGAACAAAACGAATCATTGAGCACATGGCCGGAGGGTAATGAATGAGCAACAGGATCAGACAAATCTTCCGGGTGATCGGGCCCGGGATTGTTTTTGCCTCGCTTTGTATCGGTGAGACCCATCTGGCGCTTTTGGCATATACAGGGGCCTTATATGGCTACTCCCTGCTGTGGGTAGTGATCATGGTCCATGTGTTATACTACCCTAATTTTGAATATGCTCAACGCTATGCGGTTGTTACAGGTGAAACACTGATCGATGGATACGCCAGGGTGAAAATCGGCCGCTTTCTTTCTGTTGTTCTGATATTGTTCATGTTCGTCACACCGCCTCTAATAATGTCTTCCCTGCTTGGCTTGAGCGGCTCCGTGTTATATGCGGCTTTACCAATGATTGGTTATGAATCCTGGTGCGTCATTCTCTTCATCATTACCCTGTCGATCATTTTGGGGGGCAGGTACAAGATGATTGAGCGTATTTCGAAATTGATGGTGCTGATTATTGTGCTGACAGCCATCCTTGTATTCCTGGTATCTCCCCCGGAACCGACTGAGTTTTTTGCCGGTTTGGTACCAACAATTCCCGCAACAGCAGGCGTAATGATTGTGATTGTCGCTATATTGAGGGCGCCGACAGACCCTGCCGTCTCTATTTTCCTGTCGGGATGGGCGGTAAAAAAGAGATCGGAGTGGCTCGAAAACGAATCGAAATCAATTTCTCAATCAGACATCGGTAAAATGTTAAAAAATTCATTGTTTGATGTCAGATTGGGTTTTGTCATCTCCTGCCTGGTCGCTGTAATCTTCCTTTCTATCGGTGCCACAGTACTCAGACCGCTTGGTATTGTGCCTGAAGGCGTGGAAGTCTCCCTCAGGCTTTCCAGGATTTTCACCGACACATTGGGACCGTGGATGTTCCCCGTTTTTATCATCACCCTTTTTGCAGCCTTTTGGGGGGGCTATCTCGCTGCCATGGACGGAATCAAAACTCTTTTCGGTAACCTTACCCGGCAGGTTTTCAAGGTGGAGAAATCGTTGTCAAACCGTCTGACTATTGGCTACCTCCTCTTGGTTACGACTAGTGGGCTATTAATGACCACAATTGTCAAACGGCCAATGATTATTGTTTTACTGGCTGTTTCTGTTGGGTTGATTAATATTCCACTCATATTCGGATTGAACATCTACTGTGTCAACCGTCTCATCAGCAAGGCGTATCAACCCTCAAATGCCAACAAAGTATTGGCGATACTGGGATTTATACTGGGGATACTCGGTCTGATCCTGCTTATCCTGGTAAGGGTATTGAAAGTTATTTGAATAAATGCGTGGCATCAAATAATGATCTTTCCGAACCGAATCTGTACAAGACATTGAGACAGGTAATACCGGGAGGATGGCATTGTTCAGATGCTTCTTACACGAGAAATTCGATGTAAATCAGCGTGATCGGCAACGGCATAAGCACTCGGCGTTTGAACGAAAATCCCCTGTTTTTTCGGGGGAAAGACAGGTCATTTATCAGCTACGCTGTTAAGTTAACTGGCGTGGTCAAAAAATCGACGGTCACTTGAATTGTCGGTCAAGTAGATACGGCTGATTTCAGGGTGTTAGATTTTGACCACAGGAGCATAATCCGGAACCAAGGAGAAACAATGGAGATACTGGGCACGAAGGAATTAATGGAGCAGGTACGTGATAAAGGTCTATGCGTTTCCTGTGGGGCATGTGTGGAAATCTGTCCATATCATAAATCATATAAAGGAAAGATCGCCCTGGTATTTGATTGCGATATGACGCCATGCCAGTGTTACGCTTATTGCCCACAGACTGAAACCGATCGCGACCTTCTGTCACGTACGATGTTCGGTACGATGGACAAAGGCGAAGCACTGGGTCAGTACCGTTCCATCATTGCAGCGAAAGCGGGATCCAAAATAAAGAGTAATCGATTTCAGAACGGTGGAACGGTTTCTGCCCTTTTTACTCATGCATTGGACAGCGGATTGATTGATGCAGCAGTGCTGACCGGTCAAAACGATGACCTTCCGGAACCCATGCTCATTGAAAACGCCTGTGATGTCGCGAGTTGTGCGACAACCAAGTATATGGCAACGCCAACACTGGCAGCAGTTCATAAAGCAATCAGGGATGGACGAAAAAACCTCGGTGTTGCCGGAACCGCTTGCCAGGTAAAGGCATTGGCCACAATAAAGGCGAATCCCCTGGGGAAGGCTGAACAGGAAAACTCCATTGGTCTTTCTTTAGGCCTGTTTTGTACCTGGTCACTGGACACCAGGAAATTTTCGGCTTTTTTAGCCGGGGAAACGGGAGGGGAAAAGATTGTCTCCATGGATGTGCCGCCACCACCGGCAGAAACATTCAAAATAAAAACGGAAAATGAAGAGCGGGAGTTTCCACTCAAGGAGATCCGTAAAATGATTCCCAGGGGATGTGCCTGTTGTCCGGATATGACTGCAGAATGGGCCGACGTTTCCGTGGGCGCTTATGAGGGAAAGCCCGGCTGGAATACCCTGATCATCAGAAGTGAAAAAGGAGAGCAATGGGTGGAAGAGGCCATTGCTGACGATTATCTTGTTCGAGATGAGTTTCCTCGATCGAGGCTGGAACATCTGACCCTGGGGGCCGATAACAAGAGAAAAAAGGCAGAGGAATTCTTAACAAAGGAGAAAAAATGAGTGGACTGATAAGCGGTAAGAAAGGTTCCAGACGCCTGTTAATGGGGAACGAGGCTATTGCCAGGGGTGCCCTGGAGGCAGGTGTTAAAGTGGCGGCCGGATATCCCGGGACGCCTTCATCGGAAATAGTCGAAAACCTGGCCAAAGTTGCAGAAGCCGGCAATCTTTATGTGGAGTGGTCCACCAATGAAAAAATTGCCATGGAAGTGGCTGCTGCGGCATCATTCGCCAGGCTGAGATCCATCTGTGTTGTAAAACAGAATGGCATCAACGTGGCGTCCGACTTCCTGTTGCACCTGGCGGGGTCGGGAACAAGAGGGGGCATGCTGGTGATTCCCTGTGATGATCCCGGGGCTCTTTCCAGTATCAATGAAGGAGACACCAGGCATTTTGCACGGCTGTTGGAGATCCCCCTCGTGGAACCGGGCGATTTTCAGGAGGCCAAGGATATGACGAAGTGGGCCCTGGAGCTATCAGAAGAGCTCCAATGTGTTATCATGATGCGCAGCGTGACTCGACTTTCCCATGCCAGTGGCAATGTGACCTTGGGAGATCTGCCTGTAACGGATGTAAAAGCGGAGTTCAGGCATGAAGGTTTTCCACTGGACCCCAATGAAGGGATTATAACCAGCGCACCTGTGGCGTTCAGGCACAGTCAGCAACAGGAAAAGCTGAAAAAGGCCACCGCCGCTTTTGAATCAAGCCCCTTCAACACTTATACCGGCCCGGAAAAACCTGAAGTACTGATCGTAACCAGTTCTGCCTGCAACTTATACAGCAGGGAAGCGATAAATATCTTAAAGGCGGAGGAGCGGGTAGGTATTCTCAAACTGGGCACAACCTGGCCCCTGCCCGAAAAACTTATTGAAAACCGGCTTCAAAAATGTGATTCCATTCTGGTTGTTGAAGAAGTGATACCATTTATGGAGGAAAATCTAAAAATCCTGGCGCAGGAGCTGGAACCGAAGATCGGTCGGAAAATTTTTTACGGTAAACGGGACGGATCCATCCCTTCAGTCGATGAGATGAATCCCGATCTGGTAATTGCTCCGCTGGCCAAACTGCTGGGTATTGAATATCAGGCGATGTCGGAGGAGTACGCCACCAATGCCATGCAAAAATCCTTTTTTGCGGCACCGGTCAGGGATTTGACATTCTGCCCGGGATGCCCGCACAGGGCATCGTTCTGGAGTATAAACAATGTTCTTAAGCTGGATAACAACCGGGGATTCGTTTGCGGGGATATCGGATGTTATACCATGGCAACCCTTCCCACCGGCTTCAGTACGCTGAAGACGCTTCACTCAATGGGATCAGGCACCGGGGTTGCGAGTGGTTTTGGAAAGCTTACCCAGTTTGGGATGAATCAGTCGGTTGTTACTGTCTGTGGCGATTCAACCTTCTTTCATTCGGTTATTCCAGCTCTTGTAAATGCCGTTCATCATAAATCGGATATAACCCTGGTGGTTCTTGACAACAGTGGAACCGCCATGACCGGTTTTCAGTCTCATCCGGGTCTAGAGGTGGATGCCAGCGGAGGAGATGCCGTTAAGCTGGATATCGAATCCATTTGCATTTCCATGGGAGCTGTGGTCAAAAAATGTAATCCCTTTGATTTTGAGAAAACCCAGCAGCTCCTTTTTGAGCTTCTCGAGATCAAGGAGGGGGTAAAGGTATTGATTCTGGAACAGATCTGTGCCTTGAGTCCTGAAAAAAAAGCGAAAAAGAACTTCGAGATGTCAGTTGATGAATCCAGGTGCAAAGGCGAGAGCTGCGGCTGCAACCGATTGTGCACCAGAATCTTCCGCTGCCCCGGACTGGTCTGGCATGAGGAAAGCGGTATTTCAAGGATAGATGAAGCCATTTGTGCAGGATGTGGTGTCTGTTCCGCAATATGTCCTGTGGGCGCAATCAGCAGGAAGGAGGTGGCATATGAATAAATCATTACAATTTGATCCTTACAACCTGATAATCACCGGCGTTGGCGGTCAGGGGAATGTTATGGCTTCCAGGGTGCTGGGAAACATGTTTTCCATGAACGGCTATACGGTAACGATTGGCGAAACCTTTGGCGCTTCCCAGAGAGGAGGTTCGGTTATGAGCCATTTAAGAATCTCTTCCGATGCCTGCTATTCTCCTCAGATTGCCAAGGGTCAGGCCCATCTGATAGTGGCCCTTGAACCGACCGAAGCTCTCAGGGTTCTGGCAAATTACGGCAATCAGGATGTCAAGGTTTTGTGCAACAACAGGCCGATCTATGCAGTCGGGGTCATTTCGGGAGAGCTAAACTACCCGGAGCAGGCCCGGATTCATGAGTGGATTGGAGAACTATCGAGTCAATGCTGGTTTCTGGATGCCACGGATGAGGCTCTCAAGCAGATGAGACACCCGATTTACGGGAATATAATTCTACTGGGAGCGCTGGCAGCAACAGAGACAATTCCGATCGCAAGAGAAGACTTCAAATCGATAATTGCCGACTCCGTTCCGGCGGACAAACTGGATATCAACATGAAGGCGTACGACATGGGAATGGATATGATTTCGTGAAAACTCGGAACTTAGCGGACCCAATGAGGCCCTTTTATAGCGGTTTTAACAAAGAATAATCATCTTGGCATTATGTAGCCTCCCGGAATTATGGCATTTAGTGGAAGTGTGGTTGTTATGGTAAGGTAGATTGTTCCCGCCCCCAGGTTAATCATTGTGGCATTAGTTAAAGCACAAAAGGTCTCGTCCGGATTTGGTAAACCTGAACCTCTATTTGTGCGAATTTCTTTATCTTACCCGTGTTTTCTTTGCCAAACGATGCTGATCCGGGACCTGGCGAAGTGATGATTTAATAACCACCTGCCGGCTGATGTTCAGTTCTCTTGCAAAATCATCCAGTTCCTGAAACATGTCGACCGTGAAATTCGCATTGACCCTCTGAACCGGTGGCTTCATCTGACCTTTGTTTGAAAAACAAGGGGAAATATCTTTCCCGCTCATTGCCATTTCTGCAATTTCGTCCGCTGTTGGCTTTTAATTCGTTTATTACGGAAATGATACCGATCTGAGAGATTCTAAAATATCCAGGTTTATGAAAGGATGAGGAGCGAAGCTCGCAGTTCCGATCCCGATGATTTGCGCCTGCCTTTGATTCTTTCCCGAGTGAATCTTACCTTTTACACAGCTTTGTCCTGAATTCAGAGACTCAATTCCCGAGATTGGCCATCGTTTTCTTCAAAATTCATGGTCAATACCTTGACATACGAAAAGCAAGTTCTTAATATCATCTTCAGAGTTTATTAACTAAACTCTGATTAAAAACCGGCTATCCAACCGACAAATGAAAAGTGCAATGCCGCATCTTTAAAATGCGATTGCATGACTAACAAACCGGAGGATAAGTCTAATGAATTGTTGATGCTGGGTAATCGGTTAGATCAATGGTGCGATCGGAAGGTAAAGCAGCATGGGAGCTAAAAGTTGCCGGTTATGCTCTCCAGGTAAGTTAAAAAGCGTTTCAGAACTTCCAATCCACTGTCGGAAAGGGTCGCCAAGTAAACGGTATACTGCTTGCCGGATTGGAGCTTGACGTTTTTGTACTCTTTTATCGCTTTTTCTCCAATATCGGTATACGACACAATTATTTTGTTTTTTGAGTGGGGATTTTTGATTTTGGTGATGATTCCCTTTTTTTCCAGTCTTCAAAGAACCTGTGATACAGCCCCTTTGGTTATCCCCGGTCTTTCATTCATTCTGGTGGCATTGGTTTTTCGCGTTTCATCAATTAGGAGAAGAAGATGAATTTTCGAGGGGGTAAGGATCGACACTTTGGTGGCTGAAAACTTATTTATTCCAAAAAACAGAATTGCTGATTATTTTAGCCCGTTGCCTGACGAAATCATGCGGCTTTTTCGTCATTTTCGGGCTTACCAACAGATTGATTGAAGGTTTTCTCTGGAGTGTGCCTCCGTCGAGCGGTAAATGAGTAGAGTATCCATCATTGAATGCTCGGGAAAAAGTATTTTCTGTGTTCTGTAGCTAAATACTAAAATGTCAAATGCCGGAAAGCGATTTAGTCCAAATTTGCTTTCTGCTGACAACTAACCCGGGAAAACTCCCGAATCGGTCCACTATCGCGAGGAGATTGTTAAATGAATAAACTAATTGTCAGTTTTGTGTTAATTATTATCGTTCTTGTGGGCGGTCTGTTTGCTACCGGTTGCTCCACACGAATCGAACCCGGCGATCCGGATTGGCAAGCGGAGGTGAGGCCCTTTAGAGCGGAGGCTTATATAAACCGGAGTCGTCTTAATTATATCGACATCGGTAAAGGAGAACCGGTGATCATGGTGCATGGAATGACGGATTCCAGTTACGGTTGGCGTGAAAACTATAAACCCCTTGTGGAGAACGGATACAGGGTTATCATTATTGACAAGCCCGGACATGGAAGATCGGCTATTCCGGACGAGTCCTATGTTTATTCTGTAGAAAACCAGGCTAAAACTGTTTTGAAGCTTGCGGAGTTGCTGAAGACGGGCAGGTTTCATCTCATCGGTCATTCCCTGGGAGGTGGTATTACCTTGTTTATTCACCAGAACCATCCCGACAAACTTAAAAGTGCAATAACTGTAAATGCGCCGATTTACGGACCGCCACGGCGATTATTTTTGGCATGGCCAGGAGTCAAATATCTCATTTCACTGGTGCCTCCGCGACTAATGGCCGAAAGATATGTTAAAGGAGTCTTTTATAACAAAGTCCTGGTTAATGAGAGAATGATAAGCCAGTATACAATTCCGTTTCAAAAAAGCGGATTTTGGCACATGATGGCTTCTCTGTCCGAGGATTACTTTTCCAGTCGGTTCCGATTGATGACGGAAAACTATCACGAGAATTCAGTGCCGCTTTTGGTGATATGGGGGAAATCCGATGAATGGATTTCAACGGATTTCCCGAAGAAGTTTCAAAAGGATTTGGCGGGAGCGGAGATGAAAATGCTGGAGAATTGCGGGCACAGTCCTCATCAGGAATGTGCGGACAGGGTGAACCCCATCATTCTGGAGTTTCTGGAAAACAGCGGAAAAACATCATAACTTAAGAGGCTGCATTATTGCTCAAAGACCAAATCGTCTTTGAGCATCTATCCTCGACCTTTAGCAAGACTGCCGAATCCGTCGCCATTTGGATTATTTCCTACCCCGTTCGACTTGACTAAAAACTCTTACGGGCGATACAGAGAACACATCATGTATGTTTTTAATCACAGACCTCGCGGTTTGCACGCAGCGTTCACGGGAAGGCCCGGGTTCGAGGTCTGTTCATAGCTGTTTTAACAAAGAATAATCATCTTGGCAGAAAACAGTCTTCTGAAATTATGACGTTCAGAGGAAGTGTGATTTGTTATGGTAAGGTAGATTGTTCCCATCCCCGGTTAATCATTGTGGCATTAGTTAAAGCAAAAAAGGTCGGTCTCGTCCAGAATATCGTTTCCCAGCTCGAAGAAGAAATCCTTGATGGTACCTACCGTTCGGGAGACAAGCTTCCTTCTCAGCAAAATCTCCAAAAGATGCTCGGCGCCAGCCAGGGAACCCTGCGCGAAGCCCTTCGTATTTTAGAACAGAAAGGTCTGATTGAAATCCGTCTTGGTGTTAAAGGGGGGCCTTTTGTTAAATCCACGAACACGGAAAAAATCACTGAAAGTCTTGAATTATTGATGAGGCAAAAGCAAATCTCTATGGATGAACTGGCAGAATTCAGAAAACCGGTGGAGTCCGAGCTGCTTCGACTTTTGACTAAAAGGCTAAAGAAAAGTGATTTCAAAGAAATAAAAATAAAACTCGCCGGTCTTAAAAAACAAGCCGACCGCGGATCAGATGGCTGGGCTGACTATCTGCTGGCTGAAATCGAGTTGAGAAAAACACTGTTCCGGTTAGCCGGTAATCGTATGTTTGAAGCGGTATTGGTTTCTATCCACAATAATATCAAATATATCAATGATATTGCCCCGATCATTCAATCTGATCCCCAAATCGCATACCGGGATTGGAAAGAGATCATCCAAGCCCTTCAAGACAAAAATGCCGACAAAGCCATCCTGATTACAAGACGGCACATCGAAAGATATCGACGACTCTTCAACAAGCAAAAATCTCTGCTGTTTTAATATTCTTTCTGATTGGAGGTTTTAATATAACTATAAAATTCAGCTATATGAATAGGCGTGTTATTTTTTAAACATTAAATTATTAAATAATTAAATATTTTAATTGACATTTTGTTTTTTTGATAACTAGTCTTGTCGTGTAACAAAAAGTCAACTCGCAACGTAATATTCCGGAGGATGGGTGTAGGGTTCAATAAAACGTTTGGCTTATTGGAGGAAGGAGATGATACGAAAACTGGAAGTCAAAGAGCGTTCGGTGATCCTGGGAGGAACAAGTTTCGGTAAAGTCGGGGCCTACGAGAAACTAAAGGGAATTGTTGAATTTGAGTTCGATCCAAACAATAAAGCCAACAGGAACATCGTTGATCTGGACAAGGCAGAGTTAAACGAACGCGGGCTGGTATCCGCACGATCAAACATCTACGTCTCGCAACCGCAAGATCCCAAGGACAGGATAGGTGTTGCGATACTGGAAATCGTTAACAGGGGGAACAAAACCCTGTTTAACAAACTCAATAGATGGGTTCCCGGCCCGGAACATGTAAAACTGAATCGTGAAGGAGGTCCAAGAGGCGGTATCCCTCTGGAAGTCGGTTCAATGCCCCACGATCCTGATTCAGCGGAGCTATTCGGTGATTTTTGGTTAATGCGACACGGTTTTACTGTCATTTGGATCGGTTGGGAAGCGGACATAATCCCAAATGAGCAACAGATGTATCTGGAAGCGCCTCGGGCAATGGGTGTACGCGGTTTGGTTCGAAACCTGGCTCTGGTTCAGGAGGGGCAAAAGACAATACCGTTGGGACTCTGGGGACACAGACCTTATCCGCCGGTGAACCCTGATGATCCTGGTTTGACCTTGTATAAACAAACCCCAAACACGATTGACGGGGATGAATCTGAAGAGGTTGTACCGCGAACGTCCTGGGGTTTCTTTCGTGAGGAAAACGGCAAAGCGATTCCGGATCCGACTTACGTCTATTGTAAGGATGGATTTGAAGCGGGTATTTACCGCCTGGTATATGAAGCTGAAAACCCGCTTGTTCTCGGCTTGGGTTTTGCGGTGATAAGGGATACGATCTCTTACGCCAAATATGATACGAGCTGCCCGTTTCCGGTTCGATACGGCATCTCAATCGGTCGTTCTCAAACCGGTAGATTCCAGCTCGATTACTTGTATTCCGGTGTTAACGGAGACGAAAACGGCAGAAAAGCCCTGGATGGAGTAATCCCCCACACCGGGGGGGCCGGAAGGGGAAGCTTCAATATCCGGTTCGGGCAGCCCACCACAGGTGCCAATCATTTTGCCCAAACGCTGTTTCCGGTTGATATGTTTCCCTTCACAGCAGAGAAACAAGTGGACCCCCATACCGGTATCAAGGCCGGTTTGTACGATAAAACAACCGATCCATCTCACCTGCCGAAGGTGTTTCATGTTAATACCGCCTGGGAATACTGGGCCAGGGCAAACTCCCTTCTTCATACTTCGATTGACGGTCAGTCGGACATGACCGAGGCAGCCCATGAAAGACACTACTACTTTTCCTGTACCCAGCATTCGGTTGAAATGACGCCTTTTCCTCCTCAGGAAGATACCCGTTTGCCCGAGTCGTTGATTTACCGGGGAAACTTCCAGGATTATCATTTCGCGTTGAGAAACCTGGTTATACGGATGGTAAAATGGATAACGAATGAAGAGGAACCCCCGCCCAGCCGTATACCGAGATTTACGGACAAAACAATGGTTCATCCGAGTGAGCTTGCCTTTCCGTTGATCAAAGACATCGGGTCTCCGGCGGAGGTGTTGTTTTACCAGGCATGGGTATTGGATTACGGACCCGATTTTCATGAATCAGGGATTATCAGTCATGAACCGCCAATCAGGACCGGTAAGGCTTATCCATCTTATGTTTCGACAGTTGACGAATACGGCAATGAGACTGCCGGAATCCCAACCCTGGAAATTCTTGTGCCTTTGGCTACCTACACTCCCTGGCGGCGATTGGACTATCCAAACAGTTTTACCAAGTTGACAGATTATTTTACCGGCAGCGTTACACCATTTCCCCGGGATGAAGCGGAGAAATCGTCTTTTGACGATCCCAGGCCGACCATCGAATCTCTTTACCCATCAAAGCAGCATTTTTTAAACCAGGTTAGGAAAAAAGCCGAAGAGCTGGCGAAAGAAGGATATCTGTTGGCAGAAGATATTGAAGATTCAATAGATCTGCAGTCGCAAATCTGGGACTGGATCATCAGCAGACCGCGCTGATAAGCATGTTTTGAAAAAGTATATATTACACTGACTTTCTGATTTTCTGACTAATGTTTTGAATATTGGGAGGATATATTATGTGGCAGTTGAAGTCTTGGAAAAGGAGATTACTGATTGTACTGGTCACCCTTTGTGTTGTCGTTGTTGCAGTTTACTCTGGCTACCGAATCGGGAGTTACCGCCTGGATACAAGTGTGCCGGCAGTCAAAATGGCCAAGCTTGGGCTACGCCGCACCGCATCCACAGCCTATGAAGGGGCCCGGGTTAAACCGGTCTGGCTCAACGACGGACAACGGTTCGTATACAACAAGGGGAGCACAAAAAAGCCCGATTTTCAGCTTGTCAATCCGGAGACAAACACCAGTGAACCTTTTTTAAACGACGATCAGTTGATTGACGCTTTGTCCCTGCTCTTCAAAAAAGATATCCCGAAAAACCCTTTTCCCTTTGAGAGATTTTCCTTCGTTAATGACAACGAAATCGAGTTTATCTACTTGAAACACCGAGTGTCCTATAACATTGACAGCGGTGTTGCCGAATTTGTCTCGAATTGCAACCCCGAAGACGATGACCCACTCTATGAGGGAGTTGCACGATCAGCTTTTCCCGAGGTTTGGGGAGATGAAAAGGAAAGGGTCTCGCCAGACAGACAATGGGTGTTGACTGCAGATCCCTATAATCTCTTTATTCGTTCAAGGGAGGGTGATATCCGCAGGTTAACCGATTCCGGTATTCAATTTGCCGAATGGAATCTGAAATATGCCAGGTGGTCACCAGACAGCCGGTTTGTTGTCACCGCCAGGATTGATAATCGAAAAAGCGGGATGGTTCCTGTTGTTGATTGGAACAAAGTAGACGCGTCCGTGAAATACGTACGCTACCCCATGGCAAAACATGATCTCATGAGGTTTCATGCTGCTATTTTCAACATAGAGACCGGACAGAAAGTCAATATCGATATTGGAGAGGAGCAATATTTGAGAATTCTCAGATGGTTGCCTGACTCCTCAGAGCTGTTATTTGCCCTTTTATCGAGGGATACAAAAACGATTTCCTTCAAAGCCGTATCTCCCCACAGCGGAAACACCCGTACACTGCTTACAGAAGTTACCGATACCTTTCATATGTTTCCGCCAAATTTCATCTTTCGTCATGGTCCCGATTTTCATCTCCTTGAAGATGAGAAACATTTCATTTGGATTTCTGACAAATCCGGTTATCGCCAGCTCTACCTCTATAATTTAAAAGGGGGTCTGGTCCGTCAATTAACCAATCACCCTTATCCGGTCGCATCCTACGGTGGATATGATGCCAAATCGAAGGCTGTTCTCTATACGGCGCATTCTGATCCTGAAAGGCCATATGACACCCATGTCCACACCGTTTTCCTGGACGGTGGAGAAAACGATCGCCTGAGCAACGCCCCGGGACAGCATAGCATCAAGGTATCACCATCCGGTCGATTTTATATTGATAAGTTTTCAACCACAGCCGATCCGCCTGTTGTTGAATTGCGTCGGTCGGACGGAGAGCTTGTCAGTGTCCTCAGCAAAGGAAAGCGGGGGATAAATGCCAGGTTCCTGGCACCGAGACCCGAGCACTTTTCCGCATTGGCAGCCGATAATAAAACCACTGTTCATGGTGTCATCTTCAAACCTTCAGATTTCGACCCGGACAAGAAATACCCGGTGATTGATGCCATTTACGGCGGTCCCTTCCTCAATTATGTTCCCTATACCTATGATGCCAGAGTTCCCTTTTTCGGCAAGGGATTGCCGGAGCTGGGGTATGTTGTGGTGGTGGTTGATGCCAGGGGAACACCGGGACGTGGAAAAGCGTTCAAAGACATGGTTTATGGAAAACTTGGACAGTTTGAAATATTCGATCACGTTGCCGCAATAAAAAGTGCTGCGGAAACACGACCTTGGATGGATATCAGCCGAGTCGGAGCCATGGGACATTCTTACGGAGGTTATTTTTCCGTCAGGGCCCTTTTGCAAGCCCCCGATTTTTACAAAGTTGCGGTTGCCTCGGGAATAGCGGAAAAAAGCCGCTACGAAGTGGGAATGGCAATAGAGTGTTATCTTGGGCTTCACCGGGACAATCCCGGGCAATTCCTGGCAGCTTCAAACGCATCGCTGGCAGAAAACCTGCGGGGTAAATTGCTGATGGTAGCCTTAACCAGTGATGTCAACACGCCTTTGCATTTCACTTTTCAGTTGATCGACGCGTTTATTAAACATCGGAAACCGTATGATCTGCTGTTAATGCCGGGTGCAAATCACCATTTCAAGGGAACGGATCGGCGTTATTTTCTGGAAGTGGCTGCGGCATATTTTCAAGAACACCTATGACAGCAGGTAACACAGTGAACCTTTGAAGGATCAAAGCGTTCATTCCCAACCTGTTAATCATATGCGCCAAGTCTTTGAAGACGGACAGGTGAAACGTTTGAAAACAACAATGCCGGCTGGAAAAACAGGGCTGTTAATATCGGGCTTTATCTCAACCGAAAGTCATGCATTGTACACTACCTGTGCAGATTACCTCTGTTATGGAGAAGGGCGCTCTTACTTTAAAACAGACACCTTTCGCGGTGAGCGACAGGGCGAGGAGGTATTGACATGAAATGTACCCGTTTTCTTAAAATGGTTTTGGTATCTACGGTTTGTTTGGCGTCATCAGTGACAGCGAAAGACGGTACAGGAACACGTCCGGCGGTTTCGGTTCAAGACTATTTCCCGGAGGTTCGCACGGTCCATATCGAAAAGCATGTTTTTAAGAATGACCTGGGAGAAAGCGTTGAAGGGGAAAAAGGCTTTGTCGCTGTCCCTGAGGTTCGTGGTGTCCCAAATACCCGCAATATCAAGGTGGCCTTTATTCGCATTAGGGCAACAACAGATGATCCGGCTCCACCTGTAGTTTTATTGCATGGTGGCCCAACATCCAAAGGCATTATCGAAACTCGCTCCACCCGCATACATGTCCTGACGGAAATGCAGAGCTTCGCAGACCAGATTCTGATTGACGGCAGGGGCTTGGGGCTGTCTGAGCCAAGTTTGATATGCCATGTCAAACAGCCGGAATTGATTATCAGGAAAGAAGCACAGCATAGAATGTATGCGCGGGAAGGATCAGAATGCAAGGCTTACTGGGAGCAACAGGGTGCTGACCTGAGAGGATATAATCCTGTGGCGTACGCTGACGACGTGGCTGATCTGATGGTTAGCCTGGGATATAAAAAATTCTCTTTAACAGGCAATAGTTTTGGTGCTTACTGGAGTATTGCCGTGGCTAAACGCCATCCCGACCTGGTGCACCGAATGGCGATAAGCGGCGTTTACGGATTGGACAGGTCCTGGGGGTTGCCAAATGAAGCGGAGGATGCCTTCAGCGATCAGGTTAAGCATTTGGATGCTACAGAGGCCGTAAAGTCTATGTTTAGAGAGCAGGGCATTTCCGGGGCCCTGAGTGATTTAATGCGGCGGTTGGAAAAAGAACCGGTAAGTGTGGAGGTGGACTTTCTGGGTCGAAAAGAGACATTAACATTTGATCCGGCGACTGTGGCACGGATAATATATTCGGGTGGTATGACACAACATCGCAAGGGGGCCTCCATGTTGCCTCTGTTTCTCTATGCATTGGACAAGGGGGCTTACGAGGGAATTGCCAAACTAACTATTGCCCGTGTTGAAAAGGAATTTCAACCAAAGCCAATGCCACTCAATATTTCTGCGATTTCAACACTTTGTAATTTCGCAACATCGAAAGAATTTAACGATGCGCTCATCAGTTCAAAGAATCGGGAGGTTGCGCCCCACTATTGGATTGGGCAAAACGTCATCGCCAGACATAACGTTTTTGCATGCGACGAAATCGGGTTTCCCGCTGTAGATGCAGAATGGGTGGCTCCGTTTACGTCGGCGATACCCGTGTTTGCAATGTCGGGTTCGTTTGATGGGAATACAACCCCGGCCGGGGCAAAGCGGTCATTGGAAAGCTTTCCCAATACACACTGGATTATAGTTAATGGTGGTGGCCACAGACACCGCGAGATTGAACAGGCTGTGCCGGAGGTTGCGAAGCTAAAACGCGAGTTTCTGGCCGGTAAGGATTTTGATGTTGCAATTGTTGAGATAGATGCCCCTCCTTTGGATGTCAAGCCTTTTCCCTGGTATGGCCGAGTTCTGTTCTCAATCGGTTTAGGCAATACGGTGTTGAAAAGAATGGCTCCATAGTCAAGCGGCAAGTCGTCCGGTCGCACGAAATGAGTAATAGGAACAAGACAGGTGAGATCCAATGATCTTATTCGTGTAGGCATATTGCCGCACCGGGGAACGGAGTTGATCAACGAGTTTAATAAACATCGAGAACCATATGAGCTGCTGTTAATGGTTGGGGAAAATTGCCTTTTCAAGAGAACGGATCGGCGTATTTTTAAGAATATTTATAGTATGATCAATACTATTTTTAAGGGAGATTGAAATTGAGTGCAAAACCAGATGGGATCATTATTGGTACCGGCATCATAGGAGCTTCTATTGCTTATGAGCTTTGTAAGAAAGGATTCAAAACCTTGAATATCGACAAGCAACCTGCCGCCGGTTATGGATCCACCGGTGACTCCTGTGCCATCATCAGAACAAACTATTCGACGTTGGAGGGAACCGCACTAGCCTATGACAGCTATTTCGACTGGATAAACTGGGCGGACTATTTGAATCTAAAAAATGTCAAATGGTTAAGCCGGTTCAGGGAAGTCGGCTTTCTGGTTATCGATCAGAGAAAAGCCCTGACAAGCAAAGTAAAACAAAATCACGATGAACTAAAGATACCATATGAAATCTGGGATTGGCAGAAGATCGCGACAACCTTGCCTCACTTTTCAGATCGATCCTACTATCCCCCAAAACGATTGGACGATCCCGAGTTTCTGAGGCTGTCGGACACCGTGTTGAATGGTGATTTCTTTTTTTTCCCCAGGGGAGGCTATGTTGATGATCCCCAGCTTACAGTCCGGAACATCCAGGAGGCGACAGAGTTAATAGGGGGAGAATTCATTTTCAGCAGCAAGGTTATTAAGATTCTTCAGAACGACAGCAAGGTAACCGGTGTCATGCTTCAGGATGGCCGTATCATTGAGGCCGGTTTCATCGTCAATGCGGCCGGCCCCCATTCCTTCCTTGTTAATCGAATGGCGGGTATTGAGAAATCTTCAAATATTAAAACAAAAGCTCTTCGAAGAGAGGTGCATTTTCTACCTTCTCCTGAGGAGTTCACCTACGATGAAACGGTTTGTGTGGTATCGGATGTTGATACCGGTATTTATCACCGCCCTGAAAGTGGCAATCAAATTCTTGCAGGCAGTCTCGATCCGGAATGTGACGAAAGAGTCTGGATTGAGAATCCGGATCGGTATAATCGGAACAATACCAATGAAATCTGGAAAACACAGGTTTATCGGTTGGCCAATCGTATCCCTAATCTCCCGATTCCGAATCATGTCAGGGGAATCGTAGGGCTTTACGATGTTAGTGACGATTGGTTACCCATTTATGACCGCTCAGATTTGGAAGGTTTTTATCTGGCAATCGGGACAAGCGGCAACCAGTTTAAAAATGGTCCCGTAGCCGGACGAATTATGGCCCAAATCATTTCTGCCTGCGAAAACGGAATTGACCACGATCAGACCCCGGTTCAGTCCAAATTACAGAATATTGATGTGATATTGAACACCGGATCTTTTTCCAGAAACCGCGATATCAACAGGGAAAGTACATTTTCTGTTCAGGGTTAACAATAAAATCAGAAACAAATCACTTGATAGGAGATGAAGCTTATGCAACCAATTTCTAATGGCGAGCCGGATACAAACGATCGAAGCCAGTCTCAATCAATATTTATCTTGGTAGTCGTGGTACTGCTCTACGTCGTCAACTATATGGATAGAACGATCATATCGGTGACGCTCCCCCTTATCAAAGAAGATCTTGGCTTTACAGATACACAATTGGGCTGGTTGGGAACGATCTATTTAATCATGACTGCCGTGCTGGCAGTACCGGTAGCTATATTAGTTGATCGCTGGAGTCGGAAAAAAGCGTTATCACTCATGGCAATGGTTTGGAGTGTCGGAACGCTGTTAACCGGATTAGGAAAATCCTTTCCTGCGCTCATGCATGCCAGGGGCTGGGTGGGCATCGGAGAAGCCGGTTATGCGGCCGGAGGAATGGCCTATATATCCGGAACATTTCGCGAAAGAGCTCGTGCCAGAGTGAACGGGATATTTGTGATGGGAGCGCCCGTCGGGTTAATCATGGGGGCGCTGGTTGGCGGTTACATAGCAAAAGCGAACCTCTGGGGTTTGGGATGGAGAGCACCTTACTATATTTTTGCCGTACCGGGAGTCATACTGGGGATATTGATACTATTTACAAAGGATTATTCAACCGAGTCGAAAAGCGGCTATTCCTTCAGTCGTGAGATTTTCAGCGATATTCGTTTTGTTTGTCGATTCAAGACATTTTGGTTTCTGACTATTGGATTTTCGTTTTGCAGTTTTTCCAATACTTCGGTAATGCAGTTTCTGCCGCTTTATTTCACACGATCACGCGGATGGGATGTTACTCAAGCGTCTACCATGTTTGGGATAATCTTTGTCTTTGCAGCCCTGGGCTCACTCCTTGCCGGTATCATTGCTGACAAGTGGAGGGAAAAACACATTGGGGGAAGACCGCTGACCGCGGGGACACTGACCGCCATCGGAACCGTTTCCGTTTCGATCGCTTTCGTGGCCGATCACTCCGGCTTTTTTGTCATCGGTTACTGCTGCATCTTGATAACCGCCGTACTGGCTTTTGCAGTATTGTCACCTATTGGAAGTACCATCATGGATCTTTCGCCGCTTAAATCACGAAGTATGAGTTTGGCTATTTACCTCTTTATCGGCCATATGCTGGCAAGTCCGGGTGCAACGGTTGTCGGCTGGTTGTCTGATAGACTTGGAACTCCTGGAAATCCAAATTTGGCTGCAGCCTTTAGTCTGGTTCCGATTTGTTATTTCATGGCGGCAATTTGTTTCTTCCTGGGTGCGCGAAGTTTTGGCACTGATTACGGGAAGGCTACAGCGAAATAGGCGAAAACCATAATCGATGTCAACCACCCGGGATCCGGGCCATAAGGAGCAAAATCGTTAATCATCCGGTCTGAATTCTGTGAAACAGTCAACGGAAGACGTTTTACGTTGGGCAAAGTACCAATCCTTCCGCAAGGCAGTTCGACAGACTTGAAGATCCGATTCAGGAGAGTTTTCAATCATGTCTATTATAAGAAAAACTTACACCATATTGGTCATAACATTATTAATTTATATTGTCATTAAAGTGAACAGTCTATTGATCAAATTGAACTGTGATTCCGATTTTTCTTGAGCCCATGCCATTCATCTCATCGGGATTCAGATGACGACGAGGGCTCTTACTCTCACAACATAGCAGGAGAAAGCCATGTTAAGAATAACGATTCGGTGTTTAATTATCATCGCAGGCCTGATTGCTATTCCCGTTTTCGGTTTCAGCGGTGATAAAATCGTTCTGGATGGTACTGTCAGAATGACTTTTGGCCTGATGGATTATGATGGCAAAAGTGGAGGACGCAGCAAAGATGACGATCGGCTTGATCAGGACTATTTTACTTATAGTCGCCGCAATTCAGACGGTTCTGTGGATTATGACAAAACCACAAAACCACCGGAAGTTAAGCTCACTTATAAATCATCACTAAAGGCCAGGGCACAATACGAAAAATTTGATGTCGGGGTCAGTTTTTCTTCAAACACTCCTCATGTATTGGATGAAACCGATCATCGTGAAATATTTAATGCCTTTGCCAAATTTAACTTCTCTGATGATTTTTATATCCGACTTGGAGAAAACCCCGCAATCGGTTCCGGGGGATGGGTGGCTTCCTCAGGGTTGAAAGACATTGGGATCACCACCAAGATGAATTACCTGGGGTTTATGGCAAATATGTCAGGGCCCGGAATTAAACTCAATTATAAGGTTCTGGGAGCCCTGAACATCGCCGCCACCTATTATACTATTAATCCCTATTTTATCACCAAAGTGGTTGGCGATCAAAGAGATGACCTTCAGCAATCAATAGAAAAAGCGATGAATGACGTCATCAAGGTGATCCGTCTACCGGACCATGATAGCCATTCAACAGTTACAAATCTGCTTGGTGTTACGCCGGGGCAGGAAGACCAGTGGTTGTATGAAGTTTTAGGTGTAGCCCCCGGAAAGTCGTGGGTTTGTGATATTTGTGAAAATGCCAAACTGGGATTTGAGGGTTACGGTTATGCTCTAGGTGCACAAGGAGGTATCTTCCAGGGGTTGCTGACTGAAACGGACAGGATTGCGATCGGAATCCACTCGGGTACTGCCACGGCAGATAAAAGGGATGGCGGTCCGGAATATAACCATGTCGGCTCAGCGCTTAATATCGCTTATGACTTGCCGGACAGCTTTCGATTGATCTTATATGGCGGAACCTCCAACCGTGAAGTATTTAAAGGGATCAATCCTTTTTCCGAAATTACCGATACCCAAGCGAGGGCAGGTCTTAAGCTTCTGTTTGGATCCAAGTTTGACATAGATAAACCGTTGGATGTTGAATTCAACGGCAGCGAATACGCCATCCAGGCTCATTTTAACCTGGGACCGGGAAAAATCATTGCAACCCACGGCTTACTGACTATCAAGATCGCAATGCAGGGAGAAGAAATGAAGTCAAGCCAGATCGACCATGAGGTCAGCGATTTGGTCTATGATTGGCCATTGACCAAGGATAAAAAATCCGGGTTGAAGTTCGCCTTGTTACATACGACCAGATACAACGGCAGGGATGCCACCCCGGCCGGGGATTCGATAAACTTGGATTTCATCGGCGCTTCCCTTTATGCTCGGTTTTAGCCAATAACTCATTGTACCTTGGTCCCCGCTGACAGGGGGCATTTTTACCATGCCCTCCAAAAAGACCTACAGCTATTAACCAGGCTTCTGTGACAAACCCGGAAGTCTGCTTTGACAGCGATTTTACCTGATGTGGCTGTAAAACGGGAAATCGACCGATACCCAATTAACAGCCGCTGAATCTTATCAAAACCACCACCACATAGCCAGGGGTGTGACAGAAAATGAAGAGAAAAGCGTTTTACAAACCGCATCGTTGGATCGGCGTTAATCTGAGCATCCTTTTATTTATTGTCTGTTTCTCCGGAACTCTGGCCACGCTGAGTCATGAGATCGAATGGCTGCTTAATCCCGCATACAGGGCGAAGCCAACAGGCTGGATAGCTGACAAAAACAGCATTGTCACTAACCTGAAAAATGAATATCCACAGGGTACTATCGTACACTGGAGAGGGGCTGTAGAAAAGTATCTTTGTGATGTGATTCAGTTAAAAACCGATGAGAATAAGCTGTTCCTGTACATCAATCCTTATAATGGTGCCATTCAGGGAGCTTCCAGGCTGACTTTGCAGCGATATTTGAGAGATCTGCACTATTTTCTTTTTATTCCCTTTGGAATCGGGCATTACCTCGTACTTTTTTTTGCATTTTGTCTATTGGTACAAACAATTACTGCCTTGCTTTTCTATAAGAACTGGTTCCGTAAGTTTTTCTTTCTCAGAAAGGGAAGGAAAACGAATGCTGTTTTAATCAATCTGCATCGCCTGTCCGGACTTTGGTCCCTTCCCCTGATCCTCCTGTTCTCGTTGACCGGAATCTGGTATTTCGCGGAACGAATCAACGTGGCAGATATTCGCACCACCGCTAACATGAAAATGCCGATCCTTCAAATGCCGATTGAAGAGACACTCCCTTTTGAAAGATTTTCCTATGACATTGATTATAACAGGGCCGTTAAAATCGCTAAATCCTATATCCCGAATTTAAACGTCAAGGATATTACCCCCCCTTCATCCCCGAGCCATCCGCTTTACCTGACAGGTTCCAGCGAAGTACAACTGGTCCGGAACCGCGCCAATCGGGTCTACATTCATCCGACGACTTACCAGGTTATCCAGTGGCAAAAAGCTGACAGTATCGATACGGTCACCTGGCTGAATGATATCGCCGATCCCCTGCATTTCGGAACCTGGGGTGGTCTTGTAACGAAATTAATCTGGTTTTTGTTCGGATTAGCGATATCAGGACTTACACTGACCGGCTTGAAAGTTGGTCTGCAGAAAAGAGTTAATCGAAATCTCGGGTCCGGGGCTGTCAAAAGACACTGGAAGTATGCACACTGGCTGATAATTGGCCTGATTCTGTTTTTTATGAATTACTTTCTCGTGGCAATATATAGTGTCCCCTGGCCGTTCGTTATCATGATTGCACTGGTTTGGTTACTATTGATTCTCTCCTTCTGGTATCTTTTCTTTTACAAAACAAAACTGACACGGAAAAAATCACAAACATCCCCTTTTGCTGCCGAATAAGCTCAGGAAGACTTGGAACTCCCATCTCACGCTGGTGCCTTCCGGTCGTTACACCTGGAGTTATAATGCAGGAAGCGCAGGGTGCTATGTCCCGCATTCCGGATTCATGAGTTGAAGGGTCTCTTCCTTGCTGTCTCCAAGTTTATAGGGAATAAACACGATCAATGCGGCGATGCAGCAAGCGGCGCAAATCAGCCAGACAGCCTTGACACCTGCCGGATTATCTTTGCTGTATCCGAAAAGAGTGAAAGCAATCATGATGATGAGGGAGCAGAGAGCCCATCCTGTTTTCCGTACAATACCATAAACTCCATAGTAAACGGCCTCCCTGCGCTTACCGTATTTCAGTTCGTCATAATCGGTAATATCCGCTATGAGTGCCAGGACAGTGGCAAACATGCCGCCGAATGGTATGATGGTTAAAGAAAACAATATATTCGCCTGTACATAAGGGGTGAATAAGGGATAGGAGCCGATAAAATAGCAACCCAGAAAACCTAATCCCATCAGTATCAGGATGAGTCTGAAGACATGTCTCTTGGGGTAACGTTTCAACATCAGGTACCACAAAGGCGCTGCCACCGCCATGATGATAATGATCTGTCCCATCAACAGGGATGCATCCGCCTCCCGCCTGTTCAAAATCAGCGTTGTAAAATAGGGAACATTCATCAACATAAGCTGATAGGTCATCTGTGCAAGGATGATCATGCCCGAAAAAGAGATAACCTGTTTATCGCCGAATACTTCCTTCAGTATTTTAAAGAAATCCTTTATTCCCTTGTTTTCTTTAACTTCGGGGTGGCGGCCTGCCTCCGGCATTCCCAGAATGGACAGCTCTCCGCTTATGAAACCAACAGCTCCCAACACCAGTGCCATCTTGAAAAATCCAATCTTTTCCATCAGGGGACCGGATAATCCTCCGCCAATCAGAGCCCCGACTACGCCTATGATGACACCCACCGTGGTGATCTTAACCCTTGTATCGTTTTTACGACTCATTTCCGGGAGATAAGCAAACCAGGGAATTAAGACACCGGTGTAGGACCAATAGTAGATGAATAGTACTGCGGCCAGATAAACGGCATTCAGCATGCTGTTACCGTTTACCGGGGGTAGCCAGATAAAAATGAACGAGCCGTAAAGAATGGGCATGGATAAAGCGACAAAAGGTCTTCTTCGACCCCACCTGGATCTTGTGTTGTCACTGAGGTACCCAATCAGCGGATCGGTGACAGCATCCAGGATTCTACCGCCCGCGAGCACAATCCCGATAATTCCGAGGGGAAGATACTGGATTCTGCCCATATCCGCGGGAGGAACATAAAAATACATGGCCCAGGCGACGAGTACGGTGTCAAATATGTTCATGGGAATTGCCGCCAGGTTGTACAGGATGGCCTGCGGCAGTTTAACGTCCGTGCCTTCTTTTGTGTTTTCCGGTTGATTTATCATCTGCCCCCAGTGTTAATCGAAGGTGGTTTTAGAATGAGGAGATCGGAGGTTGATTCAGACTCCGGGACTTTCCGGAGCTTCTTTAGCCAAGTGATTTGAGGCAATCTGCAAGTTGGTCAAACCGGCTTTTCGGGCCTGCTCTTCAATTCTTGTGATTGTCTCATGCGAAATGTGATTGGACTCTCCAATAGAATAAGGTCTTCCAAGTGAGCTGTATTTTGGCCTGCTCCAATCGTGGTAAGGCATCAGGCACAGCTTTTCTGTTTTCAGATGTTTGACCATTCCCAATATGGTTTCCAGGGTATCCGGATCGCTGTTAAATCCCGGAATCAGGGGAACGCGAATCCATATTGGCACTCTTGTGCTGATGATTTCCAGATTGTGAAGTATTTCCTGGTTGCCGACACCCGTGCCCCGCCGGTGAACAAGGGGATCGACATGTTTTAAATCAAACAGTACAAGGTCACAATAAGGCAATACCGCTTCTAATGCCTTCAAACCAGCATATCCGGAAGTGTCCAATACGGTGTGGATCTTTTTTTGTTGGCAACGCATGAGGAGCGTGCGGGTAAAGCCAAGCTGGTGAAGCGGTTCTCCCCCGGATACGGTGACGCCTCCGCCACTGGTTTCATAAAATGCGCGATCCTGTTCAACAATTGCCAGGACTTCCTCAACATCGTAAATTTGACCTACACGGCTCAAAGCACCGTTAGGGCAGGCGCTGACACACTCCATGCATAGATCACAACGTTCCCTGTCCAGATAGCGTTTGTCCGGTTTAACCGCTGTTTCCGTTTTGATGGCCCCCACAGGGCAGATCTCAATGCATTTATCGCAATGACAGCAGAGCTGGTCGAACCGAGTCATGATTTCCGGAAAGGGGTTTATCGATTCAGGATTCGAACACCATTGGCATTTGAGCGGGCAGCCTTTGGTGAAAACAGTGGTGCGGATGCCGGGGCCATCATGGATACTGAATTTCTGGATATTGGACAATAGTCCTTCGGTCTCTTCAGTACCGATCCCGGATTTATTTTCTTCCTTTTTTCTCAAATCGGCCTTCCCGGAAAATAAGCAGATACCTGACTATCTCAAATTCGATGAAAAGAAGCGCTGCCTGAAACACCCTGTTATGATTAAGCGTACTCGGTTCGTTGAATGATGCAATCCTGTACTCTTTCCGTCAACTCGATGAAGTAGGAACTGTAACCGGCGACACGCACGATTAGATCCCTGTAATTCTCCGGATTTGCCTTCGCATCTTCAAGGGTTTTCCTGTCTACAACGCTGAATTGCATCTGGAAACCACCCAGGTGATTATACGTTTTAACCAGGTTGATAAAATGCCGGATTTCACCGTCTTCAAACATGCCGGGATTAAAGCGCAGGTTGAAAATCCCACCGTTTTGAATCAGCCTGTGATCGAGCTTGGATACCGATTTGATCAATGCAGTCGGGCCGTTTATATCATTGCCCATGCTCGCCGAGATACCTTCGGTCATGGGTTCTCCCGCTTTTCGGCCATTCGGCAAAGCCCCGACCAGGTATCCCCACAAAAACGCAAGCTCGATTGACCAGATTCCCGGGTAATAAGTGCTGCCCCAGTAATCAGTGTGTTTTTTGACTTCATGAAGGAAGACATTGCAGCAACGCCGGTTTATCTCGTCAGCTTCATCATCGTCGTTTCCGTATTTTGGTGCCTTGGTAACCAGCATTGTTCGTAGAAGCTCCTTTTCACTGAAATTGATTTTCAGCGACTCAATCAGTTCAGACATTGGCACCTTGGCTTCGTCAAATACCAGTTTTTTAACGGCAGTCATGGAATCGCCCACTTCAGCGAGACCAACCCCTTCAACACCGGCTGTTTTATACTTGGAACCGCCATTGGTCTGGTCCAGTCCCGACTCCATGGAGTTATCGGTCATGGCGGACATATAAGGCAAGGGCCTGAGATATTCATGGGCCATTTCAATTGCCGAGACGGATTGATTGAAACAGGTCATGGCAAAACGAACCTGTTTTTCATAAGCCTCAAAAAGCTGATCGAACCGTGTGAATGTGCATGGATCGCCGGTGCCCGGACCAATCCGGGTATCGGAACGCGCACAAAAACCGTCATGCAGGGCCAGCTCCAGGCACTTGGCCAGGTTGATAAATCCTATGCTTACCGGTCCTATGGATGTTCCCGGAGTTCCCATCTCGATGCATCCGATATTGCCGTAATTGTATGCGTCCTCTTCTTCCAGGCCCAAATCGATGAGCGCCGGAATCATAACCTCATCGTTCATGACGGCGGGTTGTCCCTTACCCGTGCCGATAATCCGGGCACAGGCTTCAAAGAGTTCATCAGGTGTGTCCTGATGGAGACGAAGAGAAAAGCTGGGATGGCCGAGAGCGATATTGGCATGGGCATGCAGAAACATATAAGTCAGTTCGTTCGTCTTGTCGGCTCCGGACGGGTCCTTCCCGCTTAAGGTGATATTAAACAGGTTGCCTTTTTGCGGATAAAAGAGCCCACCGCCCTGTTGTCCCACGTAGGTCCAGTAGTTTTGCCCGATTCGCAGAAGGAAATTTTCAAGCATTTCCAACGCTGCATCATGTGTCGTGGTACCGGAATCAATCTCTGTTCGGTAATAAGGGTATAAAAACTGATCCATGCGACCCGGTGTTATGGAAATATGGCAGGATTCCATCTGGTGGGTAAACAGCAGCAACTGGGAACATTGCAGGGCTTCAAAAAACGTTCGGGCCGGGTGTTCAGGTATGTTTCTGCAGGCTTCCGCGATTCTCCTGAACTCCCTTTGCCTTAGGGTGTCCTGCGATTCGAGTGATTTCCGCTCCGCTTCGTCAGCCCATCGGTGAGCATAGGTAATGACACCTTCCAGAGCAATAATCACCGAGCGATAAAAAGCAATTTTTTTGGGAGTCTGTCCGTCTTCGGGATTTTGTTCCAGACGGTTTAGCTTTTCTGTTGCTTCATCAATTAATCCACGGAGCCCTTTTTTAAGCACTCTCTCTATATCGACAATAAAATGTCCGATCCCTGCGAGCATGTTTTTCGCAAATATCAAACCGTGATCATGCAGCATGCTGTCATTCTTCGGAACAAGAGTTTTAACCATATCATCCAGGGATCGACCCTTCCAGTAATCAGCCATGGTTTTCAGTTCCCCGATTTCAGAATCGCTGATTTGGACCGGATTTAGTTCAAGAGAGCGCAATCCCTTTAAATAGTCCGACTCGTCAAGATAAGTGGAGTTTAGTTCCGGGAAAATCTGGGAGCAGCGAAGTTTACCGCCGGGATAACAGGCAAAAAGGTCATGATCGTCGAAAACAAGGGTGACATTGGCCAGGTAATGACTGTATGCTTTGGCCATTCTCATTATCGGCAATTCTCCTTCGGTCTTCTGGTAGCTCTGGGTAAAATAGCGGGCCCTCTCGATGCAGATTGAAAAGGGAGTTGTAAAAACGGATTCGCGTCTGAGGCGATTGCGAAGGGTGGAAGGTTTCCGATTGCCGACAATTTGTTTTATAAATTCGGTTTCCCCGTTTATTTGTCGGTTTTTCAAAGACTCCAGGAAACCGGTGAATTGATCTCTCGATTGCGTGTTGTGCAAACCTTCAACAGTGGCGGTATCCATTGTCGATTCTCCTGTTTGGGTTTTGAGCTGGTTTTTGAAACCATCTCGGGGCTTATTCCAATGCCAATTGATAGACAAATGATTTAATCGTTTGATCGAACACCTGATCCATACTGGTTCCCATGGTGGGCAGGTTTCCTCTTTTTTCCAGCATGATAATCCCGTCCATGACGCCCCACAAGGTAATCGTCATTATCCAGGTGTTGGTTGGTTTTAACTCATTTCGGGCTATTCCCCCGATGAGGATTTTTTCAATTTCTTTCAAAATGGAAATGGCTTTCTGATCCAATTCATCGGAACCCTCGTCCCTGTTTCTCAATTCCTGATCATTCATGACCAGGAAGGCCACGATATCGAAATAACCGGGATAACGACGGTAAAACATAAGATAAACCTTGGCGACGGCTACCAGTTGGGCCAGTGCGGTTGGTCCACAAACCTGGAGGGCATCCTCCAACATCGATTTGAATATGTCCAAACCGTCAGTGTAGAGCTTTACGTAGATTTCCCGTTTGCTTTTGAAATACTGATAAAAGGTACCGGTACTCTCACCGGTGGTCTTCATGATCTTGTGAATACTTGTTTGCTGGTAGCCATATTCGAAAAACAGGGACTTGGCGGATTCAAGAATCCGTCTCTGTTTGGCCAGCTTGTCTTGTTCGTTTTTTGCGTAATCAGACATTGTTTCCTGCCATCGACTCGTTGCTTTCCGGTTTATCGTAAAATCGTGATTTCAATGTTTTTCAATAACCCTACCCCATATGCATGGATTTGATCACTACCGAATTCTGCTAAACATTTATGGCAATTCTTGTTTCCGCCCTGCTGTCTCCGAGTTTATAAGGAATGAACGCAATGAGTCCGATAACACAGGAGATTGAGCAGATAAGCCAAATCATACGCACCCCTAAAGGATTTTCCGCACTGAAACCAAATATCTTGAAGGTTAAGGCAAGGATCAGCGGACATAAGGCCCAGGATATTTTTCTCACGATACTGTACATTCCGTAGCAGATCGCTTTGCGGCTTTTTCCGTGTTTCAACTCATCATAATCGGAGAGATCGGCGATCAGCGACCAAAAAACGATAAACATCCCACCTATCGGAAGCGATGCAATCGGTAGTATGATCATCGCCTGTATGAAGGGCGGTATTGCCGGTATGGTACCAATGGTGAAACAGAGACAAAAACCGATGACCATTACCACAATCAAGGCACGAAGAACGGTCTTTTTTCTGAAGTTCCGAAGTAACCAAAAGGTAACCGGTGTTGACAGGGCCATGACCATCATCATCTCTCCGACAAAGAAAGAGGCATCTGCCTCGGTGCCCTGCAACACGGATGTCACCATGAAAGGTGTGTTCATGAGCATGAGCTGGGAAGCAGGTTGCACAAATGTCATCATAAGCGCGAATGACAGCATCTGTTTGTTGCCGAAAACCTCCTTTAAAGTCTGCAAAAGGCCGTCAGATACCTGCCTGTTATCAGCAACGGCATTTTCCCGAATTCCCAGGGTGGATGCCTCATGGCCGATCAAAGCAATGGAGCCCAGTAACAGCGCCATAATCAATGGCCCCCAATGTTTATAGATAATGCCAGACAAAATCCCCGCGATAAATGCTCCGGAAATCCCCACGAAGGCACCAATAAAAGCGATTTTTACTCTTTGTTCATTCTCGTTACTCATCTCCGGCAGTACGGCTAGCCAGGGAACAAGGACACCTGTGTACGCCCAATTATAAACCCCAAGCAGCAAAACCAGGTAAATGGCATTGATGAGACCCGGCGAATCCATCGGCGGGATCCAGACCAATACGAAAGGGATGAAAATGAAAGGTGCTGAAATGAAAATGAAGGGTTTTCGTTGTCCCCAGCGGGAGCGGGTTCTGTCGCTAAAATATCCGATGATAGGATCGGAGAGGATATCCAAAAGACGTCCTCCCGCCAGAATGATACCAATAACCCCGATACTCAGATAGATGGGTCGCCCTGAACTTAACGGCGGAGAATAGAAGTAAATTAACCAGGTATACAAGGCCGTATCATAAATATTGAATGAGAAAGCCGCCATATTGTATAAAACAATATGTTTCATCGGGAGTGATACACGCTTGGTTTGCCTCGACATCAACTTCTGTCTTGCCGACTGATCCCCGGAAGAAACACCCAAGAAACTCATTTCAATTTAATATTGAACAGGATTTAAAAATTCAAAATTAAGAATTAAAAAATGTAATATTTTCAATAAAATAAAAATTGAATATCATTCAATTTTGGATACTATTGGATTCAATGAACCCTGTCAAGTCGATTTTCAACCGGGGTAAATAACTTTGCCCGAGGGATTATGGAGGGTCTTAAACTATAGTGAACACAGGTTGACTTTGCCCGGCATTAAGGTCGGTACGTCTAGGTAGGTACGGGTGGGAGATCAGGACCTTGGCAGCCTGGCAGAGTATCCATACATCTTTGTCGCCATCGGTTGAGTCTGACAACAGTCAGCCCGGAATGGGAGGACAAGTCGATTCCCTGGGGACAAGGGAGGATTTGGCAGTCCGGACGGTGGCCTCGGTACCCGGAGCCTTGATACGTTTAAAAAGCTCTTCTGCAGCAATACGCCCAATTTCGTACACGGGTTGGGAAACAGTGGTCAGGGGGACTTCCAGTTGTGCTGAAGAAGGCAGATCATCGAAGCCGGTAATGGAATATGTCTGCGGCACCTTGATCCCCCTGATCAAGGCGGTTCTGAGGATGTGTTCGGCAATATAATCGTTGACGGCTGCAATAGCAGTCGGTCTCTCCCTTATGGGACTCTCTTCGAGGCGATCAAAGAGAAAGTGGCACTCTCTCTCAAAGGATGGAACTCCTGGCCTGTAATCGGCAGGGATCCGGTTTATGTCGGAAACGCCAAAGAGGTGCTTGGGCAGAAGGGCAAGCCCGTGTTCAAGGTGGGCTTTGCAAAACCCGGTATAGCGGTCCAGTTCTGACGAGATGTCAAACACCGTGCTTCCCACAAAGATGATCCTTTCATGTCCCAATTCTATCAGATGGGAGGTCAAATCAAAAAAACCTTTTCGATTATCGGCATAGACCAACGGTGTCTCCAGGCCCGGAATCATCCGGTCGATAACGACGAAGGGGAAATTCCTTATCATCAGATTGCTGAAGAGATCCATATTATCCCTGCCCAGGGTGGGGTAGATGATAAATCCGGCAGATCCTTTCCTGATGATTTCGTCAATTATCTCCCTTTCTATCTCGGGATTATGAGCTGAGTTATGAAAAGTAACAAAACACCGGTTTTGTTTTGCCACCTTCTCAATGGCGGAAAGGAACTCGTAAGAGAAACTCCGGTCAAAGGGGAGGACCAGGGAGACAATACCGGTGTTGTGCTTTATATCGGATTTGATATTGCCGGGCTCCCAGTGCTCCCTGGAGTTCACATAACTGCCGCTCCCCTTCACCCGGCGAATCAGTCCGCCCAGTTCCAGTTCTTTCAGGGCCCTGGTTGCCGTGATACGGCTGACGTTGTATTGCCTCGCAATCTCTTTCTCCGTTGAGAGCCTGCTGTCGGGTTGGATTTTACCCGATAGAACTCCTTTCTTTATATCATCGTAGATCACAGCATAGAGAGGTTTTTTTGCCATATCGGATCGATTCTTCCCAGTGATAAGTATTGACAATCAAAATTGATTCAAGCTATAAATCATCCAGATTATTTGATATATCATATTATCTTATAAGATATATCATATTCAGTCGGATTCGATAATGCAAGGGCGAAATTTAACGACTAGGAGTCTGTTTTAAAATGAGAACGATGATTCTTGTTAGCTCCCACGATTTAAAACGAGAAATCTTTTTGGCGCTCTCCACCAGTATTAAATAAGGGAGACTGTAATGACCAATCGGATCAAAATGCCTCCCCGGGACAAATTCACGCTGATCCTGCTGGTGGGGATGTCGTTTTTCCTGATGTGTGATCTCTATATAACTCCTTCCATTGTGCCGGAACTGGCAGAGGAGTATGCCGTCGACAAGGGAGTGATCGGTTACGTGGGATCTGCCTTTGTCTTGGTAGGGGCTGTCATCAGTCTCTATTTTGGATTTTTGACTGATAAATACTCTCGCAAAAAGCTCCTGCTCCTGACTGTGCTGATCGGAGAGATCCCCTGTTTTTTGACCGGTATCCATGCCATTACCGGCAATTTTTACGGTTTTCTGGCGATGCGAATTCTAACCGGTATCGGTGTCGGGGGGATCTATCCGCTCACCTTTTCACTGCTGGCTGACTATTTCAGTGATCGGCACCGAGCAATCGCAAATGCGGCCATTGATATCGCTTGGGGGCTCGGTGTCATGATGGGACCCATCCTGGGGGGATTGGCCCTGAACACGGATTACGGCTGGCGCCTGGCTTTTATTTTGGCTGCGGTTCCTAACTTTTTCCTGGCTGTCATCTACTGGATTTTCGCCCGTGATCCTCAACGGGGCAGGAGTGAAGAAAAGTTGGGAACAGCTCTGGATGGCGGAGCTGCCTATGCCTATCGTATCAAACTGGTGGATTTCAAGAGAATTCTTCGCAACAAGACCAATATTCTGATGCTGGTCCAGGGCATACCGGGTTGCATCCCCTGGGGTGTACTGACGTTCTGGTCCATCACCTATTTCAAGGAGATTATGAAACTCTCGCAGGCTGATGCCACCTGGGCCTGGGAACTTTTTGGAGTGGGAACGGCTGTTGGCCTTATTGTTTGGGCTGTCCTGGGTGATAAGATCTTCAGAATGAATCCAAAATGGGCTCCGGTTTATTGCGGTGTCGGCGTGATTCTGGGAACACTCCCTTGTTATCTGTTCCTGAACCTGTCATTCGAGCATTTAAGCACCCTTTTTATCCTGGTTTTTATAGGTGGAATAATGACTGTTGTTTGCGGGCCAACCCAGAAAGCGATCTTTATGAATGTGAATCCGCCCGAGCATCGCGATTCCATCTTCGCGGTCAACAACCTTTTTGACAGCTTGGGCAAGGGGATCGGTCCGGCGGTTGGCAGTATGATTCTGGCTGTTTCCGGAAGCTACATTTTTATGATGAACTTTGCTGTTTCCTGTTGGATATTATGTGGAATCATCTACATCATGGGTTATTTCACCATCAGCAGGGATCGTAGAGACATGATCAACCTGATCGGCCGACGGGCAGCAGATTTGAAAGGAATGACATCTTCTGCAACGACAACAGAATAGGCACGCATGAACGGACAAGCAGGGGAAATATATCTGGTTCCGTATTCTCATCTTGATACGCAGTGGCGTTGGGAATACCCCACCACCATCAAGGTTTATCTCAAAAGGACCCTGGAGGAGAATTTTGAGCTTCTGGAAAAATACCCGGAGTATTGCTTCAATTTTACCGGCTCCATACGCTATGCGATGATCAAGGAGTACTATCCGGAACACTTTGTACGTTTAAAAGAGTTTATTCGTGAAGGACGCTGGCACATAGCCGGTACCTGCCTGGATGAAACGGATGTATTGATTCCGTCCGCAGAATCCATGGTCAGGAATATCCTCTATGGCGATCGCTGGGCAAAAGAAGAGTTGGGTGAAAGCAGCCGGGACTATATGATTCCCGACTGTTTCGGGTTTCCGGCGAATATGCCGACGGTGATGGACCATTGTGGTATCAACGGATTTTCAAGCCAGAAACTGACCTGGAACTCCGTGGTGGGCATCCCTTTTGAAGTCGGAATGTGGAGAGGACCTGATGGAGCGGAAATACCTTGTGCTCTCAATCCCGGTAATTACAACTCTCATCTTAAACTCCCTATCCAATATAATCGAACCCGCCTGAATCGCTTGAAAAAGCTAGGCGAATCCACAGGCGTTTGGAAATCCTTTCAGTATTACGGCGTGGGGGATATTGGCGGTTCTCCGACCAAAGGATCGGTTAAAAGGGCCATCAGGAGTCTGCAACACAAATCGAAAAACATTATCGTGCGACAGGGAGCGGCCGATCGTTTTTTTGCTGAATTGACGGCTGATGAGAAATCCAAACTGGAGCGGTACCAGGGAGATCTTCTGCTGACCAATCACAGCGCTGGCACGCTCACCTCTGCAGCGATCATGAAACGCTGGAACCGCAGGAATGAACAGTTGGCCTTTGCCGCTGAGAGCGCGGCCACTCTCGCCAACCATATTGCCGGAGCGCCTTATCCCTACACCAAAATCCAATCGGCCTGGAACAGGGTCATTGGCAGTCAGATGCATGATATACTGCCCGGAACCTCTACTCCTACAGCGTATGAGTACTCTCAAAATGATGAGGTCATCGCTCTGAACACCTGGACCTCATTGTTAAGGGATGCGGCTCAATCCATCGCTCCACTCCTGAAAGGTGAAGGAGAACTGGTTCTATTCAATCCGTATGAAGAGAGCAGAAAGGACCCGGTTGATGTTGAATTGCCCCTGGAAAGCGATAACGTTACCCTTGTGGATCATGAAGGGCATTCCATCCCTTGCCAGGTTGGTTGGGGGGAGGCCGGGAATAAGGTCATTACCTGTGTGCCGGAGCTGCCTCCCCTGGGTTGGAGCCGTTTCAGTATCAAGAGAAGACATTCATCAACAGATAAAACGGCCCGTATCACGGTCAATGATGAAGGTTTTCTGATGGAGAGCAGGCTTTATCAAATCAAGGTCGGTAAAACCGGGGATATCTTCTCTATCTTCCACAAAGGTCTGAAGAAAGAGCTGTTGAAACAGCCCCTGGCCTATGAACTGCAGAAAGAACAACCTGTTGCTTTCCCCGCCTGGAACATGGACTGGAAGGATCGCAGGAAACCACCCTTTACCCGCATTGAAAGCGGCGGTAGTGTCAGGATTATCGAAAACGGTCCTCTTCGTTGCACTTTGGAGATAGCGCATCAATATCGATCATCTAAGCTGGTCAGGGAAATCTGCCTGGGGTCAGAATCAGAAATAATCGAATTTACCGAGCGCATCAATTGGAGGGAAACGGGTTGTTCTCTGAAACTGGCCTTCACAAGCACCATTAATCGGCCGACAGTGACTTATAATTGGGAGACCGCCCGGATGCATCGAGGGCTTAACAATGAGAAGCTCTTTGAGATGCCTTCGCGCCTCTGGGTGGATATCAGTGAAGGTGATAACTGGGGTGTTTCCCTGATCGAGGATTCCAAGTACGGTTACGACAGACCCCGGGAGGACACGCTTCGCATGACCCTTCTTTACACTCCGGCCATCTGGCACCTCCCTCTGACCGGCTGTCTGGACCAGAAATCGCAGGATTGGGGCCGGCATACCATCCGCTATGCACTGTATGCCCACCAAGGAGATTGGCGCGGAACAGATCGACAGGCGCGACGATTCAATCAACCGGTACGCGCCTTCACAATCTCCGGTAAATGCGAATCAGGATCGCGTGGTCATTTATCCTTGTTGAATATCTCCACGCCTCAGGTTGGTCTCATGGCGATAAAAGCTGCAGAAGATGGGCGCGGGATCATCATTCGGCTTTATGAACGGTACGGTCGTGATGCTTCCGGGACTCTGGAACTCATCTCTCCAATATTGAAAGCAGAGGCCGTCAATGGACTGGAGGAAGGTATCTCCGATGCCATTTACCGGGAAAACAGGCTGCAGGTAACCCTGCCGGCCGATGGAATGAAGTCCTATCGTGTCGTATTTGCTGATCAGAGACAGGGGTTGGAGACAGAACAGGTGCAATTATCGTTGCCTTGGAATGACAAGCTTTTCAGTACCAATGGGGAAAAAGGTGATGGGCTTTTCCCACTCGAACAGTTACCGGGGATTGTTGAAGCGGGATCGGTTCGGTATCGGCTCGGCAAGGGAGAGAAGAAGGACGTCCTTGCCTGCTGCGGACAGGACCTTGAACTGCCCTTGAACCATAAACTGCTTTATCTTCTGGCCGGGGCGGACAATGACTGTGTCGAAACGGTTATCTGGCTGGACGGAACAGGTCGGGAAATCAGCCATTCTGAACTAAGAGTACCTGCCATGACAGGTTTTATCGGGCAGTGGGACCAACGTGTCTGGAAGCGAAAACCGCGTCACCACCTTAAGCTACGACGTGACTATGCCTGGCTTAATCGCTGTGTTGGTGTGGAGTCGGGTTATGTCAAACGACAACGCCTGGAATGGTACAGCACTCACACCCATAGGGATGGATTAGACCAACCCTACCGGTTTGGATACATGTTTACGATAGTACTTGAAGTACCCCAACAGGCGGTCAAGGTCCGGCTGCCTGATGAAAATAAAATCAAGATTTTCGCTATCACTGCGGTGAAACAGGAGATGCGGCTAAGAGACGCCTATCACCTGAAAGATCAATGGGATTTCTAGAAGTCTGCTGCGCCCTGGTTGAACTATTACTGTCTTTCCAATCTCTTTGCTTCGCTCTCAAAAGGACAGGTAAGTTCCGATGCCTTGTAGTCATGGAACTTACTGCAATACGGACAGGGGGATCTTAGAATCACTTTGGCGTCAAGTACCTTGTTCCCGTATGGATCTTTTTTCACCCCTTTATTATCGGCTATTCTGAAATCCCGGGACCTGAAAGTACGCCCGCTTTCCGCGCAAAAGAAAACAAACTCCACCTGCTACTCCTTCCCCAGGGTTTCTTCCAGGGCTTTTGGGATCTGGTCAACAATGTCGGCAATCTGGGTTGCAGGGTCGGGCTGCGCATAGTAGCCGGCTAATCGGTTCACCCTGCAGGCCAGACCGGCAGCTTGGTCAACCGGAATTCCCGAAGTGATAAGTGCTGTCACAATGCCCGTGACAGTGTCTCCGGTTCCACCAATAGCCTCCAAGGCTTCCGTTTTCGGCGAATCGATACAATCAATAATCGCACCCTGGCAGACAATCCTGTCCGTTTCCCCTTTGACCAGGAGATGTTTTGCCGCATTGCGGAATTGATAGGCCCGAGTGATAAGCTCCGGAACCTTGTTCTCCTCATGAAGGATGAATCCTCGCGTGTAAAAAGGATGTGGCGCCTTTTCGTCTGCCAGGAAGGCCAGTTCTCCGACATCGGGAGTAAACAGGTCATACTCTTCTGCATCTCCGCTCATTTTGGCGGCATACATAAATCCTGCATCCGCGATTAAAACTGGGGAAGAACCGGATGATCTGATTGATTCAAGAATCCTGAAATGCCAGTCGACATCGGGCTGAAGATAGTGAAAACAGAGGATTGAAAGTCCGAAACTCCCGAGTTCACTTTCCAAAAAAGCGTACAACTCCCTGCTACCCTTTCCAATACCCGTATCTCCTGCCAGGAAAGCAATTGGCGCTTCCAGATTCAATACCTCGCCAACCTTGAGTGATGCCGCTATAAGGGCAGGAGTCCCCCGGTTGACATTGATTGCCATATCCCCGCATTTCAGTTGATTGTCCCTCATGGTTACCGGTGCTGCAGTCAGGGGAAATGAGGGATCGGGGACAGTGCCGACTATGGCGTACATTTTCTTCTCATCTCCTCATAAGCCAGTTGCAGTGCGTAACCACAGAGAGTATGTCCGATATCACGAGGAGTTGGTGATTCATCCAGATGACGCCCCACCATCTCTCCGGCAAGATAGGGAACATCGGGACAACCGCCTCCTGAAATATTGACAATGACCTTGGTGCGCTTATCAATGGTAAGCTTCATATTGGCCGCACGGACCATCAGATAGTCGCCAAAATCCTTGATTTGATAGATGTCGACAGGTTTTAAAAGTGTGCTGCTAACAGGCGCGGTATCCAGCGGCAAGTTATTCGATTCTTCCAACACCCGGAGAATATTCAGTTTCTCGATCAGGGGAATCTCTATCACCAAATCACAACCGCTTTGAATTTCGGGTGGCGGTCCCATCACCTTTAATTGCCAGCCCTTGGCCTTTAAAACTGATTCAGCTCGAATAACTTCGCTTGTGTTGTTAAAAATGAGTATCGCCCGATCCCGGAAGACTCTTTTTTTATTGGAAAGCCCCGTTGATCGGACAAGAGACTCTTTGAAGCGCTTTAGAAATGACAATTTTCTACCCTCGGCTGAGTTCCAGTTTGAACTCTTCGTCTTGATCGGAAATCTCATTTACCGACCAACCTTGAGTACCGGCAGCCCTGGTAACGTTTTCCTTTGAAGTCTCGGAATCCAGCAGAATGGTGAATTTCCCGCCACGACCTTTTTTCATTTCATCCATCGCCAGTAACACGGGTTGTGGGCAGGACAGACCCCTGGCATCAATGACATCGCTCATCACTTTTCTCCGTTATATTTTTTTTCTCATGGTAAAACCGATAAACAGACAGACAATAAAACCGACAACAACAGCGGCAATTCCGTGTGGCCCCAGCCCCTTGGGAGAACTCGCCAGTCCGAAGTTGTGGGCAAAAGCCGCACCGGTAATCATACCGAGGACAAAGATCGCCGCATCACCGTCTCCTTCTCCGGCCAGAAAAAGCTGTCTCCCGGGACATCCGCCTGCCAGTGCAAAGGCAAGACCGGCGAGTACCATACCGATAAAATTCCAGATATGCAGGTTATGGGCAACAGGCTGCGAAGCAAATCCGGGATTGAACTGTCCCAGGACCAGGTTGGAAGCAAATGCTGCAACGATCAAGGCTACGACTCCGCCAAACAGGTGGGTTTGACGGAAGAGAATCAGGTCCCTGAACGCACCCATGGTGCAAAACCGGCTTCTCTGGGCCAGAAATCCAACGGCCAGACCAACAATAATGGAAACAACAACAGGAGCATGCATGGCTCCCGGACCTTTTATACTGTAAAAAAGAACTCCACTCTTTGCACTGCCCTCAACCTGGGGATAGACCAGTATCAAAACAAAAAGGCCAAGCATGGCAAGCGGCAGTAACCAACCGGATGAAGGGTGAGAATTTCTCGATCTTCCCAGGTTGTACCCGCTTTTGAAAAATAAGGTTCCGACCCAGATACCGGCAATCAAACCCAACAGACCGATAATGGCATTACCGTCGCCACCGCCCAACCTCAACATGGCACGCCAGGGACAACCCAGAAAGACCAGGGCACCAATCATGGCAAACACACCAAGGGTAAATCTGGTAATTGGAGAGGAACCGCCCCTGGGTTTGAACTCCTTGAACAGATAGGCGGCGACCAGCGAACCGATTACAAAACCGATGATTTCAGGTCTGACATACTGAACGACACCTGCCCGGTGCAAGCCTATTGCCCCGGCTATATCCCTTTCAAAACAGGCAACACAGATTCCCATGTTCCCCGGATTCCCCAACTTTTGAAGGAGGGGAGCCAAAATCCCGATAACCAGACCGACTCCAATGATTCCCCACCTGCTGGCAAAAAAGTTTTTAATCATCACAATCTCCATTAAAAATAAGGTTGATTCTCTTTGGAAATCCAAAAATCCGTTCTCATAACTGCCACAAACCATTAATCAGCACCCGTATAATAAAGGTCAAACCAACCGTATCATCCTTGAGTTAATCCCATGGAATCCAATTAAATCGGACCTATAGGAGCCATCTTCCACATGAGAGTGTCTTTTCAGAGTCCAATAGCCTGTGGTTAAGGATAAATCTTTGGACATTGTTACAAAACCCGGCAGGATTAAGCCAATTGATTATTTCGATTAAGAGAGGAGGTAGTTATCGCAGGGGTCTATTGCTATACGAGGTCTGCCTTTTTAACGTCAGTGGGGAGCAGGATTGAATCCGGTTCGCCCACCTTAAATCTGTTCATCATCTTGCTCAAATCGCTGGTTTGCCCCCGTAGCTCCTCCGATGCGGAAGCGGTTTCCTCCGAAACGGACGAGTTCTGTTGAACCACATCGT
>JANQGX010000052.1 GCA_028282885.1 SAR324 cluster bacterium | reverse complement strand
TCCGGATTGGCGGGTCTCAGGAGTAGTGACTGCTCATTCGTATCCATATTCAATTGGTTTAGAGTTATTTTTTCAGCTACAGCAGGAGTCTGCATTAACCCATAATCAAAGCAGCTCCACACTTCTGATTCAGAGTGTCGTTACCACCTCTTGAACACCGTGCTGAGGGCCTCTTTTGTGACTGCAGTTTAATCCAGCCTCCCTAAAATTGGATTCGGCCCCTTATATAGAGTATTGAGTCTCAGTTTGGGTCGTCAGCTACCCATTATCCGGTGATGAAACATCAACAAGAACACCCGCCGGATCCTTAAGGAGCAACCTTTTTTGACCATAGAATGTAAGTGTGGGCTCTTGAATGATCTGGATTCCAAGCCCTTTGGCCTTTTCGAAAACAGGATTAACATCATCAACCACCAGTGTGATATACATCCCTGCCGGCTTGCCATTGAACTCACTCGGGATTAACTCGTGCCCGGACTTCATGATTCCAATCTCAAGATCTCGTCCTTCTGAGATAAGATGAACAAACCAATCGCTATCGTAATCCACCCTGAAGTCAAACAAGTTTAAATAAAACTCCTTTGATTCTTCAAGGTTTTCTGAACACAAATTTGTCAATATCCGATTAATTTTCATGAGGCTCCTTCTCTATCCTGCGTGGATGCAGCATCAGTTGGGGTCACTGTTACCATAATGATACTATTAACCTTTGTCTTCTACAATCGCCACTTTTTAACGGCTTGATTTGAACGCCTCCAACAAGGGTCAATTACGAATCCGTGGCCCTTTAAGGTTGTACCCCTCAATGCTGCTCTTCTTCCATACACTTCTTTGGTTCTCTGGGATGATAAACACGGAGGAAAGCCATGATAACCCCGAAAGGCAACCAGAAATAGAGAAAAAGGAACATTTGTTCGCTAGCATAAACATGGCAAAACACTGAATGCAAATTTTTATTCACAAATCTAATGCATAAGCTTAATTGGTCGGCAATTACTCAAAAGAGAGAGTGACGACAAAAACGGGGACAATCAGAATGGAAAAAAACCAGGATTTGCGGTTTGAAAGACAATTCATCGCTGCCATCACTTTTTCCCTTTACGACCTTGTATCCGCTTAATCACCCGATTCTTTGTTTAGACTACAGATACTGGCTGATTCTGGTCGTGGCAACAATGGCATCATCGTAATAGAGAGTCGCTGTTCCAGCCTCGGTTCCCCCGTTAACGTAATCGGTATAGTTTCCAACACCCCAGGTAGCGGTTTCCGCCTGCGGCAGCAGCGTTCGAATCCCATCTTCTTCAAAAATTTGCTTGCCATTCTGCCAGACGATCACTTTTCCCGCGTATTCCGTTGTCTTTTCGTAATACACTTCAAAATGCACCCAGCTGTTCGCCTTGATTTCCGTTGGATTCGTCTGCTTGACATAGTTTTGAGTGTAATCGTCGCTGTTGTCATCGGGATAATCCTTGATCGACAAGCCGATGGTCATTCCGCCACTTCCATAATAAAGATCGAGCGCAACGATCGGCTGACTTCCGGCGTTATTGCGGGCCTTGAATTGGAATAAGTTCCACCAGCCGCCATCATTGTTCGGATCATTGCCGGGATCTTTGGTTGGATCATACTCGGCTGCAAAGTACATGAAAACGCTGTAATATGCTGCATCAGGAAAGTATGTTCCTGCATCGTTCCAGGCTTTATCAGTCCACCTCATAAACCGGACCGCTTTATTCTCTCCGGGTGTCGTTGCATTCCGGATAGTAGCATAACCGGCTTTCGATCCGGACTTTGATAAATCGCCAGTAATCCCGTAAGTGGAGTTGGCGGAATCGGTTACAAAAATACCGCCCCCGGAATAATGGTCGTGGGTTCCTGCATCCTCCCATTTTTGATAGGTTCCATCTTCATAATCACAATACCACAATATTTCCGACGTGACAGTCGAGGGAAGATTCTCGATAAATGTCGTTTCCTGATTGTCGGTCTCTTCATCCAATGTAGGACTTCCGCAGCAACACATGCATGCAGCCACAATCATTGCGATTAAGCAGGAAATACCTTTGCCGTTTTTCATCCGAATGCTCCTTAATGCAGATAATAGAATACCTCTTTTATTGCTTAAATGGTTCTGGTCGTATCTTTGACAAGGAATTGTCTGCAAACCGGATTCCAAAAGGCAAACCTGGCTTTCAACGAAGAATCACGGCTGTTGGCGAACCACAGGCGAAACGTGCTCTCACCGGTATCGCCGTTAACGTCGAACCACACCACAAATAATGATGCTACAAACTCGAAGGCCCGCCAAGGCGCTTCCAGGCGTTTCAGGCCGCTGAACTATATGGGATGGGCGCATACTTGGCACTCATACGGATTTCTATTTTATTCCCAGCTTCTTCATGCGGGCATACAAAGTTTGTCTTTTCATACCCAGAATTTCGATCGTTCCTCCCCGACCACTTATTTTGCCACCGGTTTTTTCCAGAACAAAGCGAATATGTCGCCTTTGAACCTCATCAAAGGTTGGCGCGTCAGAAAAAGGATGACCGGCCCGGAGCTTCCTTTTCGGCGATAACATGATTTCTTTGTCTTGGCTGGTTGACAATATTACCGCTCTTTCCATCACATTTTTCAATTCCCGTATGTTGCCGGGCCAATTGTATGCTTTCAGCTTTTTTTCATCTTTTCCATTTAATTGAATCCCTTCCCGGTTATATATTTTTACATATCGATTCCAAAAATGCCTGGTCAACAGCACCACCTCCTCACCTCGATCTCTCAGTGGCGGCAAGACAATAGGAAGGACATTTAAACGGTAATAGAGTTTCAACAGGACCCCTAGGTGTGGTGCATTCCAAAAGTGCACTACAGTTACATACTAATACATGTATTACATAAAAGTGATCATTAGACTATATATACCTCAACCGGATAGTGATCACTCACTTTTTCAGCAAAATCGTTTGTTAATCCATATTCAAACTCACTAGTGTCTCACTGATTGCTCAGTTAATTCTTGTAAACACCCTTAAAAAGGTCAGTTAGAAAGATAAAACTATTTTTCGATTTGAAATTTCAGCCA